>WHTM01000044.1 GCA_009377755.1 Hyphomicrobiales bacterium
CCGCTCGGGATGTTAGATCGCCGCGTGGTCGATGATGCGATGGCACAACAGCGGCCAATCCTGCATCAGCCCGAGCATGGTCGTTTCCTCCGGGGCCTTCCGGCTTCCGTCGCTTGCGTAACGTTAGCGGTGTGATTGTCGCGCGCAAGGGGGGATTCCGCGCCCGGTGGCTATTGCTGCGAGAGCGCGGCCAAGTGTGGCCGCAGCGCCGCGACCATGCGCTCGGCTGATGTGCCGGGCGGGAAGAAGCCGAGGTATTCGCCGGTGGGGCCCATCAGGTACACGAATCCGGAATGATCGATCGCGCCCGTGGAGCCGGTCGCCGCCACGTTGTTGGCGACATAGACCTTGTAGGCGAGCGCGACCTTGCGAACCTGCCGGTGCGCTCCGGTCAGACCGACGAGGCGCGGATGGAACAGCGCCACGTAGGTCTTGAGCTGCTCCGGCGTGTCCTTGTCAGGGTCGACTGAGATGAACAGCGGCTGCACCTTCTCGCCCTCGGGCCCGAGCCTGTCGACCGCCGCCGCGACCGATTGCAGGTCGGTGGGGCAGATGTCGCTGCAATAGCTGAAGCCGAAATACACCAGCAGCACCTTGCCGCGGAAATCCTTGTCGCTGCGCGGCGTTCCGGTGTGGTCGACCAGTGTGAAGGGACCGCCGATCGGCTCGGTGCCCCACATCACCACGTCCATTAACTGTGCCGAGGTGCGCTCGGAATCGATCGCCGCGTTCGGCAGCAGCAGCCACGTCAGCACGCCGACGAGGACGCCGCCGCCGAATCCGATGGCGACGAGGAGCCTGGTCACCTGGCTGCTCCTCTCCACGCCGTCCGTCAGGCGCCGAAGGTCACGCGGCTCCCGGTCGTCGCCAGAAGCAGCCTGTCCGGCATTTGTGCGCGCACCGCCTGGATGAAATTCTCGCCACTGCAGTGCATCGGGATGATCACGTCCGGATCGAGCGCCTTGATCTCGGCCATGACCTGACTGATGTAGTCGGCAGGAGCCGGCCCGAGGTGGAAGCCGCCCACGAGCGCGTGGATCTTTTGCACGCCCGACACTTCCTGCGCCTGGCGCGCGGAGTTGACGATGCCGACGTGGCCGCAGGAGCTCATCACAACCAGGCCGCGGTCCTTGACGTTGAAGCAGGTCGCATGCTCGTGGATGTGCTCGTCCGGCACGACCTTGCCCTGCAACTCCGCCGGCGCGTAGTGGCTCGCGTTGCAGCCGAGGCCGTCCTTCATCGCGAACTGGACGCGCGTGTTCGGCAGGATGCGTTCCGCGCTGGTGCGCTTGATCTTGCCGGTGGTGAAGGCGTGGCCGATCACCGCCGGATTCTTCGCCAGCACTGTGGTGACATTGTGCTTGGCAAGCTCGCGCCGGTCGAGCACGCCGAACTCGCTGAGCTGGTTCGCGGGTCCGCTGAAGCGCTGGCAGAAGTTGTCCTCGCCGCCGGCATAGAGCTTGATGCCCGCCGGCAGGGCGGCGCGGTGCTTTTCGAGGAGGCCGAGGAGGCCGCCGTAATGATCGAAATGCCCATGGCTGACGATCAGCGCCTCGATCTTCTTCGGGTCGACGCCGATCATGTCCATGTTGTTCAGCAAGGCCTCGGGCGTGTAGCCGAAGTCGAGCATCACCGTGTGCTGCTCGGCGGCGCGCCGCGATTCGAGCAGCAGCGACAGACCCCATTGGTTGTGCAGCGCGCGCCGGTAGTCTGACTGGCGCGGGGCGGGCTCGATCTTGACGCTCTTCACTTGTCCCGGACGGAGGAAGAGGTTGTAGGAGCCGTCGATTAGGACGCGCACCGAAGCCTGGTCCACCGCGGGAACTTGAATCGGCGCCGCGCTTGCGATCTCGACGCAGCCGAATCCGCCGGCTGATGCGGTGGCCGCGAACGCTGCCGATGCTTTCAGAAAATCACGCCGCTTCAGTTCACGTGTCATGGTCGCCCCCATGGTTTTCGTCGCTGAAGATAAGCCGAGTCTACGCCTCGACCGGGCGCTTGACCAGCTACTCGTCTTGGGCTGGAGAGAAGTGGATTTGGTGTAGAGTGAAATCTCGTCGTTTTTTGTGCGTTTGGCGTGCTTCACCGCTGCGCTGCACCACGCCGCGCCTTCTGCCTAATCTTCGAACCGGCTCAGGCGGAAGCGGGAGATGTCGTGCGCCGTGGATCCCGTGGACACGAGGTCGCAGAGGATTTCGCCGATCATCGGCGCGAACTTGAAGCCATGCCCCGAGCATGGCGAAGTGACGATAACGCGCGGTGCGTTCGGTAACCGATCGATGATGAAGTCGCCGTCCGGCGTCATCGTGTAGAGGCAGGTGTTCGCGGCGACCATCGGGCCGTTCGCCGCCGGCAGATGCTCGGCGAGCGCGGCACGGATCAAGGCTTCGTCCCGCGCGGAAACGGTTCGGTCGCACGCGTCAGGATCGACGGTTTCCTCGGCATGGTGATGCTTGGCGAATTTCAGCCCCGGCTCGGCGGCGAGCGGGATGCCGTAGTGCAGCCCGTGGCGGGTCTCCAGCAGAAACATCGGGCAGCGCCCGTTGGCGAACAATGCTGCATCGAGCGGCTTGAACCAGCCGAGCACCTGACGTGTGACGCGCAACGGCAGCCGCGCATCAGGGAGGAGTTTCGTCGCCCACGGACCGGCGGCGACAATGGCGGTGCCGGAGTCGATCGCGCCGCGGTCCGTGACGATGCGGACCCCGTCGCGCCGGGGCTCGATGGCGGCAATGGTTTCCCCAATCCGCAATTCGGCGCCATTGGCCGTGGCCAGCGCGAGGTGCGCCGCAATGGCGGCGGCCGCCTCGACGAATCCGCCGTCCGGCTGCAGCACCGCGACATAGTTCGTCGGCACCTGGAACGCGGGATACCGCGTCATCAGCGCGTGCGCGCCGAGAATCTCGTGCGGCAGGCCGTGCAGGCGCGCGGCGGCGAGCGTCGACGAGACCAGCGGGCCGCCCGCGGGACCGATCTCGAGGATGCCAGTGCGGTGCAGCAACGAGCGGCCGACGGCCTGTTCCAGGTCATGCCAGAGCGCATAGGCGCGGCGCAGCAGCGGCACGTAGGACGGGTGTTCGAAATAGCTCAGCCGGATCATGCGGGTGAGCCCATGGGACGAGCCGCCGTCGTGGCCAGGCGTGGCGCGGTCGATGCCGACCACCCGCAGACCGCGCCGGGCAAGGTGGTAGAGAGCGGCGCTGCCCATTGCGCCCACGCCGCAAACGGCGATGTCGAAGTCCGGCATTGCGAGTATCTATTTCATTGACTGCGTAAGACGGTAACATGGCCGGCGCGCCGAGCGCCGTACCGGCTGGCTGGTATCGTGCTGGCGGCAGGACGGCGACAATGCGGCGTGTTCCGCATGTGGCCACGAGGTGCGCGTGAGGATTTCAGTCGCCGCTCTCGCGTTGGTGCTTTCGGGCAGCGTCGCCATGGCGGCGTCGGTTCCATTGCCGCGCCCACGGCCGGCCGGCATTGGCCAGACCGGGCCACTGCCTTCGGCAAGGCCGGCGGCACCTGGTACCGTGGCCGTGCCCGCCGCCAAGCCGTCGGCCTGCCAGCTCTCGCTGCAGGCGATCGCGGTGTTTTCGCCGGAGCCGCCGATGAAGGGAGCCGGGCAATGCGGCATCGCCGATCCGGTCCGACTGGTGGCGGTGATCCTGCCGGATCAGGCGCGCGTCGCCGTCCATCCGCCGGCGGCGCTGCGCTGCGAGATGGCGGCCGCGGTAACGCATTGGATTCGCGACGACATGGCGCCGGTGGCAGCCAAGCTCGGCGCGCCGCTGCGCGGTATCGAGAACTTCGATTCCTACGACTGCCGCGGCCGCAACCGTGTGTTCGGTGCCAGGATGAGCGAACACGGGCGCGGCAACGCGATCGACATCAGGGCGGTGAAGCTCGACTCCGGCGCGATCACGTACCTGACCGATCCGCACGTTGCCGAGACCGTCCGCAATGAGCTGCGCCGGAGTGCCTGCGGCCGCTTCATGACCGTGCTGGGTCCAGGCTCCGACGGCTATCACGAGAACCATATCCACCTGGATCTCGCCGAGCGCAGAAGCGGCTACCGCCTGTGCCAGTGGGAGGTTCGCCAGCCGCTCGACCGCGCTTCGCCGAGCCCGCACATCGCCGAATCGCGAACGCCGACGCCACTTGAGGCGATGCCCAGCGGTTCGGCCGCACCGCCGTCCGACAGAACGCCCATGCCAAGGCCGCGCCGCGCTGCGGAGCGGCGGTAGTGGATGAAAGACGCCGCCGTGCTGCGCAATTTCGACGTGGCGACGCGTGAGTCTCTGATTGCATGAACGCTCCGTTTATCTCGTCCCGCTATGACCGCGACATGCTCGTAACCAGTCGTGCCGTTTCCCCATCGCTGGACATGCGCCCGAGCCGCCGCCGGGTCGTGCTCGGCGGGCTCGGGTTGATCGCGCTCGCCGGGACCGCGACAGGCGCCTACGCGGGCGTCGAGGCGCTCGGCCTCGTGGTCACCCGCTACCGCTTGCGTCCGCCCGCCTGGCCGCAAGGCCGCCGGCTGACCATCACGGTGATCGCCGATCTGCACGCCGGCGGCCCCAACATGGGCCTCGCCCGCGTTGATGAGGTCGTTGCGGTCGCCAATCTATTGAAATCCGACCTGATCGTTCTGCTCGGCGACTATTTCGCCACCCACCGTTTCGTGACCGAAGTCGTCCCGCCGCCGGCCTGGGCCGGCGCGCTGGCGCGGCTGAGGGCGCCGTTGGGCGTCTGGGCGATCTTCGGCAATCACGACTGGTGGTACGACATTGCCGGCACCCGCAGGGCCCTGGATGCAGTCGGCATCCCGGTGCTGGAGAACGATGCGCGGCTATTGGGCGACGCACCCCACCGGTTCTGGCTCGCGGGCCTCGGCGATCAGCTCGCGTATCGGCGCGGGCACGGACATTTCGAAGGCGTCGACGATCTGCCGAGGACGCTGCGCGGCATCACCACCGACGATCCGGTGATCCTGCTGGTGCATGAGCCTGATATTTTCACCGAAGTCCCCGGCCGGGTGGCGCTGACGCTGGCGGGTCACACTCACGGTGGCCAGATCCGCATTCCGTTCATTTGGCCGAGCTATGTCCCGTCGATGTACGGTGCGCGCTTCGCCTACGGGCATGTGGTCGAGCAGGGCCGGCACATGGTGGTATCTGGCGGCCTTGGCACGAGCAAGGTGCCGGCGCGGCTCGGCGTGCCGCCCGAGATCGTGCACATCACGCTCGGCTGAAGCTTGACATGGCTGCGGCGGGCCGATGCCATGTCAGATCGCCAGGACGATCAGGTCCTGTTGGACTGCCAAAGGGCTATACGCGGGAACGGCGAGACGAACTGGTTCGGATCCAAGACCACGACAACCGCCCCTGGCTTCACGCGGTTGTAGAGGTCGATCACGTCCTCGTTGGTCATCCGGATGCAGCCGGAAGAAATGGCCTGACCGATATATTCCGGCTGGTTGGTGCCGTGGATGCGGTACAGCGTGTCCTTGCCGTTCTGGTACAGATAGAGCGCGCGAGCGCCCATCGGATTGTGCGGGCCGGGACCGACGAAATCCGGGGTGCCGGCGATGCGCCGCTTGATGTCGGCGGTTGGCACCCAGGACGGCCATTCTTCCTTGTGCCCGACCTTCGCGACACCAGACCAGGCCAATGCTTCCTCGCCGACCGTCACTCCATAGCGGATCGCCTTGCCGCCCGGCAGGACGTAGTACAAGTAGCGCGCATCGGAATCGACGATGATCGAGCCGGCTACCTCTTTGCGCTGGTAGTCGACGATGTGCCGCCGATAGGGGGCCGGAATATCCACTTTGGCGTAAGGCGCGCGCGCCAGCAGCTGCTTATCGCGCGGCTTCAGGTTCGCCTCCGACGCCGGTTCCAGCGTCGCACTTACGCAGCCACCAAGCAACAAACCCAGGAAAATAAACGCAAAAGCGCGTTGCCCCATCTTCCCCTCTCGCTTGTCGCCGCCGCGGCGAAGCCCGCCCGCGAATCAGTCAATATCAGTTCTTAACCGAAAAATCGCCGCTCCGAATAGCCGTGAAACGCTCCTTCCCCGTCGTCGCCAATATCTGTTGCACAAAAGCCGCAGTTCACCGCCGCTAACGCGCGAAGTGCCAGTCGAAGCATCACCACGGGCCCAAATGAGAGGCAGGGGTTAATCTTTTATTAGTCGGTCAGGCCTTTGTTATCCGAGCCGCAATCGGTGCACCGGATCCGGCCCGGAATGCCTCTAAACCACGTTCAAAAAATCACGGTGCTGGACGATTTGCCGCCCACTTTCGCCAAACCCTTCCCCCACATGTACATTGCCGCATGGAAAGCGCGGCGTTTTGGAGGAACTGATGTCGTCCGAGAAGACGGACCGTTTCGCTCAGAGCCAGCGGAAACGGGACCAGGAAATTGATGGGCGCTACGGCGCGATCGGGATCCCTGCGGTCGCAGCCGCGATCCGCTACCAGAGCATCGGTAAGGCCCAGGAGCCGGCCCCGGCGCGCTGGAACGACGACTGGCCCGATCAGGCGGCCTGACAGTCGGACCCGGGACCGGGCGGCGTACCGCCCAGTGGCATTGGACCGAGCACCCTCATAGCCGAATCGACGACCTCGACGCCACCCAAGGCGGCGTTCGCCGATCTCAAGGTCGTATGACAATCCTGCACGGCGTGACGCCGCGCAGGATTGTTAGCGGTAGCCCACAATTCGTCTTGCGAAATCGGCCGGGTTTGGGCCATGAGTTGGTCCGAAGACGGCGATCGTCGCGTTGGCGCTGCGTTCCCGCGAATCTTGCCGGCCCATCCGGGGAAGGCCAATGCTTGCGGTCTACGTTCAGCGCGGGTCGATGCTTGAGCGGCAATCGGTCGATCCGCATGGCGTAGTCCCGGAAGAAGCCATCTGGATTGATCTCGTCTCTCCGACGATCACCGAGGACAAGCTGGTCGAGCGCCGGCTCGGCATCGCCGTCCCGACCCGGGAGGAGATGCAGGAGATCGAGGTGTCGAGCCGGCTCTACGTGGAAAACGGCGCGCGCTACATGACCGCGACGCTGATGTGCCAGTCGGACACCGACAGTCCGCGCACCACCGTCGTCACCTTCATCCTCGCCGCGCATCGCCTCGTCACCGTGCGCTACGACGAGCCCAAGCCATTCCAGATCGTCGGCTACAAGCTCGCGCGGCAGTGCCCGGACAAGGCGACCGGCGAGGTGGTGCTGGTCGACCTGCTGGACGCCATCGTCGACCGCGCCGCCGACATCCTCGAGCGGGTCGGGATGGAGATCGACCGGGTGTCGCGCGACATCTTCGAGTCGGAATCGGCGGGCGCGACCTCGGCGCACTACAAGGGCATCCTCACCACGATCGGACGCAAGGGCGACCTTACCTCGAAGGTGCGCGAGAGCCTGGTGTCGATCGGGCGGCTGCTGTTGTTCCTCGCCAACGAGGCGGAGGGCATGCGCTGGAACAAGGATACCCGCGCGCAACTCAAATCGATGCAACGCGATGTGCAGTCGCTGTCGGATCACGCCACCTACTTGAGCAACAAGATCACCTTCCTGCTCGACGCCGTCGTCGGCGTCGTCACCATCGAGCAGAACAACATCATCAAGATCTTCTCGGTCGCAGCCGTTGCGCTGCTGCCGCCGACGCTGGTCGCCTCGATCTACGGCATGAACTTCAAGTACATGCCGGAGGTGGATTGGCGTTACGGCTATCCATTCGCGATCGCGCTGATGATCGCCAGCGCGGTGCTGCCGTATCTGTTCTTCAAATGGAAGAAGTGGCTGTAACGCGCCGCCCCTCGGCGTGTGGACTTTATTCCTATAATCTGTTAGAAGGCCCGTCTCCTGTCTGGCTGCGGCGCGCATCATGAAGCGTGGATGGGGCCGGGCAGGCGGCGGCCACATATTGCCGCCGTGCAGCAGCACCAGTCCGTAGGGCGGAGAAGCGAAGCATATTTCGCCGAGTCGCGGGAAGGTGGCGCAAAACCCTGCGCTATTGCGCCCTACAAGGCAGTCCTCAGACGTGCTGTCCGCCGTTGATGTGGATCTCGGCGCCGTTCACGTAGGACGAAGTCTCGGTGCACAGCACGTAGATGATCTTGGCGACCTCGTCCGGGGTGCCGAGGCGGTGCATCGGAATATGCTCGACGATCTTTTTCGTCCCAGGGGAGAGAAGGGCGGTGTCGATTTCCCCCGGTGCGATGGAGTTGACACGGATATCGAGCGGTCCGAAATCCGCCGCCATCTCACGCGTCAGCGAGGCGAGCGCCGCCTTCGAGGTCGCATAAGCGGCGCCGGCGAAAGGATGCACGCGCGAGCCGGCGATCGAGGTGACGTTGACGACTGAACCCTTGGTCGCCTTGAGCTCATCGATCAGCCCGCGCGCCAGCATGATCGGCGCGAAGAAATTGACGTGGAAAACATGGCGCCAGATGTCGAGCGTGGTGTCGATCGAGGACAGTCGCTTGCCCCCTTCGGCCTTGGGCGAAATCGCCGCATTGTTGACCAGCGCGTGCAATTCGCCGTCGGTCAGGCGGCTCTTGATCTCCCGGATCGCCTCGGCGGTATTGTCGGGGTCGGCGAGATCGACCTGAATATGGTCTTCAGGTCCCGCTTCCCAGGGGCAGTTCTCCGGGAACGGATGCCGCGAGCAGGTGACCACGCGCCAGCCAGCGGCAGAAAATCGCTTGACGGTCGCGTGGCCGATGCCGCGGCTCGCGCCGGTGAGCAGCAGGGTTCGCCGCGGCTGGTTCGTGTGCGGGGTCGGCATTCGGATTGAGGTTCCTTACAGGCTCATGGCGTGTTTCAAGGATAGAGCCGCGTCTTCGTCCAGGCGGCCCGTGGCGACGCCCGCCGGTATTCGACTCGATGATGCAGCCGGAATGGCTGATCCTGCCAGAACTCGATGACGGTCGGAACGAGGCGGAATCCGGACCAGTTCTCGGGCCGGGGCACCGATCCTAGTGCGAATTTAGCCGCATAGCGCGCGCAGGCCTGTTCCAGGGCGAAGCGGCTCTCCAGCGCCGCGGACTGTTTGCTCGCCCAGGCGCCGATCTGTGACAGCCGTGCCCGGCTGGCGAAATAGGCGTCGGCCTCCTCGGAGGTCACCGGCTCGACCTGTCCGCGCAGGCGGACCTGCCGTTGCAACGATTTCCAGTGGAAGACCAGAGCCGCGAGGGGGGTCGCCCGCAACTCTTTGCCTTTCGCGCTGTCCAGATTGGTGTAAAAGACAAATCCCCGTTCGTCGAAGTCCTTCAGCAAGACCATCCGGCAATTGGGCAGACCGTCGGCGTCGACCGTCGCCAGCGCCATGGCGTCAGGGTCGGTCGGCTCCACTTGCTTGGCTTGCGCAAACCATTCGGCGAACAGGCGAAATGGCTCCGTGCTCGGAGCGGAGTCACCGTTCATTAACCAGATCGGGTGTTCAATCGCACGCGTGTCGGACATTCCTCGGAGCACTCTCGTGGCCGGCCTGATCTCGGGACGGGCGCTGCCCGATCAATATAGGGCAAGGCCGGCGCCCCGCCTAATGCGAGGGGTCAGGGCGCTGTCGTCGCTTGCCGCGGTGCTGATACTTGTCCTGGCAAGCGGCGGCTGCAGCTTTCGGCTCGGGTCGATGTTCGAGCCGAACAGCGGCGAGGCGAAAATCCAGCGCGCCGGCTCCATCGGCCCGGTCAGACCGGTATCGGCACAAGCGGTTGCGCGGGCGGAGTCGGATGCGGCCCTGCGCGCGGCGGCGAGTGAGTTGCTGACGCGCAATGAGCCCAACGCAAGCATGCCCTGGGAAAATCCGCAGACGGGTGCACGCGGCACCGTGACACCGATCGCCAGCGGCTACACGCTGGCTGGCGCGACCTGCCGCGACTTCCTGGCGAGCTATGTCCAGGCGGGCTCGGAGGATTGGCTGCAGGGCGAGGCCTGCCGCGAACGGCAGGGCCAGTGGGAGGTGCGCAGCCTCAAGCCCTGGACCCGTTCCTGACCGTCGTCATGTTGCGACTTGCGACGGATCGCGTTGCGCGACGCCGCTTGGATTCCCACATTTAGGTCAACGTGCCGGGCATTCGGTCGGGCGCCAGGGGATTGGAATCGGAGCAGAAAAGTATGCGCGACCCCTATGAGGTGTTGGGGGTGCGGCGGGGCGCGTCCGCCGCCGACATCAAGAGCGCGTTCCGGCGGCTCGCCAAGAAGCTGCACCCCGACGCCAACAGGCAAGATCCCAAGGCGGCGGCTCGATTCGCCGAGTTGAATGCCGCCTATGAGATCCTCGGCGAGGAAGACAAACGCAAGGCTTTCGACCGCGGCGAGATCAACGCGGAGGGCAAGCCGCGGTACCAGGGTTTCGAGGGGTTCGGCGCGCGTCCGGGCGGGCGCAGCACCGGCGCCGAAGGATTCGAGACTTTCAACTGGAGTCCCGATGGATTTCAGCGATCCGGCGGCCGGCAGGGCGGCGGATTCCGCGGATTTGGCGGCATCGATGACATCCTCAAGGACGTGTTCGGCGGTGCGGCCGCTGGCGGCCGGCGCGCCGGCGCCGAGCAGGTCTTCGAAACGGCGGATGTCGGCGACGGCGATATCAGCGTCGCTGTCACGATCACGCTGCCGGAAGCCGCCAAGGGAACGGCGCGTCGCGTCCATCTTCCCACCGGCAAGGACGTGGATGTGAAGTTCCCCGCGGGCCTCTCCGAAGGGCAGCAGATCCGGCTCAAGGGGCAGGGCTTGCCGGGATCCTCCGGTCGCCCAGGCGCCGCGATGATTGCGGTATCGATCGCGCCGCATCCGGTCTTCAAGCGCGACGGCAACGATCTGCGCCTCGACCTGCCGATTACGCTTGACGAGGCGGTGCTTGGCGCCAAGGTGCGGGTGCCGACGCTCGACGGCGCGGTCGATCTGGCGATCCCGCCCGGGACCAGCAGCGGCCGGGTGTTCCGCTTGCGCGGCAAGGGTTTTCCAGCCAAGGGCAGCACCGGCGACTTGTTTGCGACAATCCGCATCGTGCTGCCGGAGGAGAGCGACGCAGAGCTTACAGAACTGATGCGCAAGTGGCGCGACAGCAAGCCCTATGATCCGCGCCGCGACATGAGCTGACCGCTGTCGCTGCGCCGCGCGGGAGCGCGATTCTCCAGTTGCTCGTAGGCCGACTGGGCGATCTTGCCGAGCCGGTCGCGATCCGCCGGCCCACTCATCACGAAGCCGATCTCGCTATCGATCCAGTGCACGGCGGCGAACTTGTCGACGACGTTGTAGCGAAACGCCATCTGCGGCTGCCGTTGGGTCGAGCTGTAGAGCGTGAATCGCTCGCCATTCGCGCCTTCATACATGAACAGTGCCGCCGGGCCGTTCAGCCCGGGCAAGAGCCGGCCGCCCAGCAGTTTCAGCCCGAACTTGCCGAGATCGGGCGCGCGCAGGGTGGTCCCGACCCTCCGCGACAGCCACGGCACCAAATGGCGCTCGCCCGCCTTCACCTCGATCGGATGGCGAACCTCGGCGATGTAAAGCCGATGCGCGCTCAGCGCTTCGGCGGTGAACGGATCGAACCGACCCGGTGCGACCGTGGACACGCCGCGCACCGTCCACCCGGCGACGCCGCCAGCCAGAAAGGCTGCCAGCACCGCCGCCGCTACCATTCCGGCCCGCGCGTAACGGCGGCGTGTGAGCCGATCGAGCTTCAGGCGTTCCGGCGTCGGCTCGTTCGCAACTGCGCCGTAGCGCGCGCGGATGGCATCCGCCTGCGTCCGCCAGGCGGCGACCTGCTCCGCGTCGTCAGGATGCTTTGCGAGCCAGTCTTCGACGGCGTCCCTGCGATCCTCTGGGAGTTCGCCATCGACAAAGGCGTGAAACTCATCCTCGGTCACAGGTGTGATGGGATCGATCATGGCATTCAACCTCGGTCATTTCACACGGCGAAGCGACAGGCGCTTGCCGTCCAGGTAGGCTTTGATCTGCAGCCGCGCGCGCGCGAGACGCGACATGACGGTTCCGATCGGAACGCCCTGTACTTCGGCGACCTCGCGGTAGCTGAGGCCTTCGAGCACGACGAGCAGCAGCGCGGTGCGCTGGTCCTCGACGAGTTCGGCGAGCGCACGTTCGATGTCGCGACTGCCGGCTTCCGGACCGGCGGCATCGGGGGCGTCGTTGTCGTCGATCGGCGACATGGCGGGACGGCGGGCAAGCGAACGGAGGCGATTGCGGTTGAGATTGGTCAAGATCGTGTAGAGCCAACTTCGGATGTTACCCCCGTGAAACAGGTGTTCAGAGCGGAGCGCCCGTACCAGCGTATCCTGCACCAGATCGTCGGCGGCCTCGGCGTCGCGCGTCAGTGCCCGCGCATAGCGCCGCAGCGCCGGTATCGATGCTTCGATGCCCTGACGAAATCCGGTCAATGGGTGCTCCCGAGCCTCCGCGCGCGGCCGACCTGGGCGCATACGCGCACCCTCCGACCCTTATGATTCAAGGCCGCGGTCGACGCGAAGACATCGCCACTTTGTTGCCGAGTCGAGTCGCCAACGCTAGCGAAAACACCAGTAAATACATGGTATTCCCGCAACCCAGGTCAGCGCTGTACGTGCGGATCGTGGGCTGCTTGAAGGTCCCAGCCCCCTATGCCATAGGAGGCCCCCGGCCCGGAGCCGGCTGAGCGGGAGACAATATGGCGGAAGCCTCGGGTCTGATGCGCGGCAAGCGTGGGCTGATCATGGGCGTCGCCAACAGCCGTTCGATTGCCTGGGGGATTGCGCGGGCCTGCCACGAACATGGGGCCGCCCTGGCCTTCACCTATCAGGGCGATGCGCTGAAGAAGCGGGTTGGGCCGCTCGCCGCCGAACTGGGCGGCAAGGTCGTCGGCCACTGCGACGTCACCGACGCGGCCTCGATCGATGCCGTGTTCGCGGCGGTCCAGTCGACCTGGGGCGCGCTCGATTTCGTCGTCCACGCCATCGCCTTTTCCGACAAGGACCAACTCGACGGCCGCTACGTCGACACCACCGAAGACAACTTCAGCAAGACGCTGCTCATCAGCTGCTACTCGTTCACCGCGATCGCGCAACGTGCCGAGCGGCTCATGCCGAACGGCGGCTCGCTGCTGACGCTGACCTATTACGGCGCCGAGAAGTGGATGCCGCACTATAACGTCATGGGTGTCGCCAAGGCGGCGTTGGAGGCCTCGGTGCGCTACCTCGCCGCCGACCTCGGATCCAGGAACATCCGCGTCAACGCAATTTCCGCGGGCCCGATCAAGACTCTCGCGGCCTCTGGAATCGGTGACTTCCGATACATCCTGCGCTGGAACGAATTCAATGCGCCGCTCCGGCGCAGTGTGACGAGCGAGGAGGTCGGTGCCGCAGCCGTCTACCTGCTCTCCGACATGGGGCGCGGCGTCACCGGTGAGGTCCACCATGTCGATGCCGGCTACCATATCGTCGGCATGAAGCACCCGGACGCCCCGGACATCGTCAAGGATTAGACACCTCAAAAAACACGAACGGCCGGACACCTGGTCCGGCCGTCCCATCCACGCGCGTGAAATTGATATCAGGCCGCGATCTGGTAGAGGATGACGCCGCTCTTCTTTTCCATCTTGGCGGGCTTCTTCTTGGAGGATTTCTTCGCCTTCTTCTTCGCCGCCTTCTTCTCCTGGGCGGAGATGTCGGTGACGGTCAGCGACGACTTCTTTTCCATCTTCTTGGCGGGCTTCTTCTTGGAGGACTTCTTTGCCTTCTTCTTCTTCGCCTGTGCGGAGAAGTCCGTGGCAGTCATGCCGTTGCCGGCAGGAGCGGCGAATACGGGCGTTAGGCTGGTCGCGCCGAGGAAGCCCAGCGCGGCCGCGATGGCAATAAGTTTACGCATGTTGTTGATCCTCGATTGCTGGTCCGTCGGTCCAGCGAGAGCCGAGCATTCGGCTTGCATCCGCTCTCTTGCCCCGCTTATCCGATGCTGGAATCCATACTCGAAACGGAACCTTGCTGCAACTGGATTCACAGAAATAATACTGTAAAATCCGATACTTAACAGATATTCAGAATGAATTGTCATTCATTGACATGAACGTTCGTTCAAGCGCCGGCGCAGCTTATATCACCGCCGGCGCTTGCGGCAGGGCGATTTGACCGGCTTACGTCTGCGGGCTACCAAACGGCTTTTCCACGAGAACGGCATGTCCTTCAATACGTTCGGCCACATGTTTCGCGTGACGACGTTTGGCGAGAGCCACGGACCGGCACTCGGCTGTGTTGTCGACGGCTGCCCGCCCCATATTCCGCTGAAGCCCGCCGATATTCAGCAGCACCTCGATCGGCGCCGGCCGGGTCAGTCGCGGTTCACCACGCAGCGGCGCGAACCGGACGCGGTCAAGATTCTCTCCGGTGTCTTTCAAGATCCTGCGACCGGCGAGGACGTCACCACCGGCACGCCGATCATGTTGCTGATCGAGAATGTCGATCAACGCTCCAAGGACTATGCCGAGATCAAGGACATCTACCGGCCCGGTCACGCTGGCCTGACTTACGACTTTAAATACGGCTTCCATGACTATCGCGGGGGCGGTCGCGCCTCGGCACGTGAGACCGCGGCACGGGTCGCCGCCGGTGCGGTGGCGCGCAAGGTCGTCCCGGGCCTGATGGTGCGCGGTGCGCTTGTGCAGATGGGACCGCACAAGGTCGATCGTGAGAAATGGGACTGGGCGGAGATCGACCGCAATCCATTCTTTTGCCCGGACGCCGAGCGAGCAGCCTTCTTTGCCGATTATCTCGACGAGATCCGCAAGCGAGGATCGTCGATCGGGGCGGTCATCGAGATCATCGCCGAGGGAGTGCCGTCTGGTCTTGGGGCGCCGGTCTACGGCAAGCTTGACGGCGATCTCGCCGCCGGCCTGATGGGGATCAATGCCGTGAAGGGTGTTGAGATCGGCGAGGGCTTTGCCGTGGCCGCGCTCACCGGCGAGGAGAATGCCGACGAAATCCGTATGGGAAACGACGGTCGCCCCCGCTTTCTCTCCAACCATGCCGGCGGCATACTCGGCGGCATTTCCACCGGCCAACTGGTCATTGCGCGCTTTGCCGTCAAGCCCACGTCGTCCATCCTGACACCGCGGCGCACCGTCGACCGCTTCGGCAACGAGACCGAAGTCGTGACCAAGGGGCGCCATGACCCCTGTGTCGGCATCCGTGCAGTGCCGATCGGCGAGGCGATGGTGGCATGTGTCATCGCCGATCATTATCTGCGTCAGCGCGGGCAGGTCGGCGGCCCCGCCGTCTGGCCATTCCCGAAGTGAGAACCACGTGAACGAAATTCAACGTAGCGTCGATGCAGCGATCGCCGCCTTTGCTCGCGGCGAACTGGTCGTCGTCACGGATGACGACGATCGCGAGAACGAGGGCGACCTGTTCGTCGCCGGCTCGCTCTGCACGCCGGAGAAGATGGCGTTCATCATCCGTCACACCTCGGGAATCGTCTGCGCTCCGATTTCCGCCGCAGATGCCAAGCGCCTGCACCTCGACCCGATGGTGGGCGCAAACGACGCCCCGCTCGGCACCGCGTTCACGGTTTCGGTCGACTGCCGCCATGGGCTCACCACAGGCATCTCGGCAGAAGAGCGGACCAACACCGTGCGCGCGCTCGCCAACGGCAACAGCGGTGCCGCCGATTTTGTGCGGCCCGGCCACGTGTTCCCGCTGATCGGGCGCGAAGGTGGCGTGTTGATGCGCTCCGGACATACCGAGGCCTGTATTGATCTGTGCCGCCTCGCCGGCTTGCCGCCGGTCGGGGTGTTATCAGAGTTGATGAACGACGACGGCACTGTCATGCGCGGGCCGGCCGTGGCTGCCTTTGCGGAAAAGCACGGACTGCGGCTGCTGTCGATCGCCGATCTCATCGCCTACCGGCAGGCACGGGAAAAGCTGGTCACGCGCGTCGGCGAGTTCCCGGTCGCCTCGGAGGTTGGGACGATGCGAGGCTACGCGTACGTGACGCCGTTCGATCAGGTTCACCACATGGCGTTCGTCTATGGCTCCATCGGCAACGGCATCAACGTTCCGGCCAGATTGCACCGCGCCGACATCGTGCGCGACCTGTTCGAAGGCGGAAAGCCGATCCGGGCGGCGCTGGCGTACTTCAAGACCGCAGGGCGCGGCGTCATCGTGCTGCTCCGCGATGGGACCGCCGGCGTTCCGATCCAGGCCATCCCGCGTCAGGGTGATGGCAGCTCGGAGGAGGCGCGCGTGCGGCAGTGGCGTGAGGTGGGGCTCGGCGCGCAGATACTCAAGGACCTCGGTATCTCCTCGATCCGCCTCTTGGCCTCGGCTCGGTTCACCTATGTCGGCCTCGCCGGCTTCGGCATCGAGATCGTGGCGACGGAGATGCTGGAGGGGTAGCGCGGTGCCCTCGCGGCACGCGGGGCTGCGTCGACCGGACGCCATGTCGTGCAGGCAGTCGAAGAAGCAGATGAGGTCGTAATTCCGCGCAGAATTGGCCGTGGCATCGGCGACGTCGAAGGTGACGCGATCGTGACGCCAGCAGACTTTTTGGCCGCTTCGATTGCCCCTTCATGGATGTCGAACCCGCCTCGGCCTTGCCGATCAGATAAAAAACGATCCAAAAAAGGGGGGCCTAAGTTCCATTTCGGCGGTCCTATCGGGTTTGTTGGGACATGCGGCCGGCAAAACCGCTTGGTTGTCCGGTCCCGGCGATAGTGCCGCCTGACGGAGGAGCCTCCCATGCTCATCGGCGTGCCGAAGGAGATCAAGGACAACGAATATCGCGTCGGCCTCGTTCCGTCGACCGTGCGTGAGCTCGTTGCCAATGGCCACGGCGTTGTCGTCGAAACGCAGGCAGGCGTCGGCGCCGGCCTTGCCGACGCCGACTATGTCGCGGCCGGCGCGGAGATCGTCGCCGCCGCTGCCGCGGTCTTTGCCCGCGCCGACCTGATTGTGAAGGTCAAGGAGCCGCTTGCCCGGGAGCGGGCCATGCTTCGGCAGGGGCAGGTCCTGTTCACTTATCTGCACCTCGCCGCCGACCGGCAGCTGACCGAGGAACTGATGGCGTCGGGCGTCACCGCCATCGCGTACGAGACCGTCACCAGCGCCCAAGGCACGCTGCCGTTGCTGACGCCGATGTCGGAGGTCGCAGGCCGGATGGCGCCGCACGTGGGCGCGCATTGCCTGGAGAAGGAAAACGGCGGGCGTGGCGTCCTGCTCGGCGGGGTGCCGGGCGTGCCGCCGGCGGATGTGGTCATCCTCGGCGGCGGCGTGGCCGGAACCAACGCGGCGCTGATCGCCGCCGGCCTCGGCGCCGATGTTGCGGTGGTTGACCGCAATCCGGAAGTCTTGCGCCGCATTGCCGCGCAGTTCGGCTCCCGGGTACGAACGTTGTTCTCGACGCGTGATGTGGTCGAGACGCTTTGCCGCCGCGCGGACCTCGTCGTCGGCACGGTGCTCGTGCCCGGTGCCGCGGCACCAAAGCTGATTTCGGCAGCGACGGTGAAGGCGATGAAGCCGGGCGCGGTCATCGTCGACGTTGCGATCGACCAGGGAGGCTGCGCCGAAACCTCGCGCCCGACCACGCATTCGCATCCGACCTATGTGGTCGACGACGTCGTTCACTATTGCGTGACCAACATGCCGGGCGCGGTGGCGCGGACCTCCGCCTTCGCGCTCAGCAACATGACGTTTTCGTTCGTGTTGGCGCTCGCCGACAAAGGCTTCCGGCGGGCGCTCGCCGATGACGCCTATCTGCGCCGCGGACTCAACGTGCACGAGGGACAAATCACGTATCGCGCCGTCGCGGACGCCTTGAAGCTGCCCTACATGGCGCCCGAGCAGGCGTTGCGAATTTAGCCGGTGGTTACGCGGTGCACACCTTTTCCCCGCTGCCTGCCCATGCCACCGTCAGCCAAACTCACCTCGGAGAGTCGGCATGCGTCGGCCTGTCTTCATGTGGACCATCGTCGCTGCACTGGGACTGAGTCTTGCCGGTTTATTGAGCTTGAGTGGAGGCGTTGCCGCTCCATCGCTGTCAATGGCGCGGCGTCTAGCCGACCTCAGCCCGAACGCTATGCCGGTGGACGTCGAGCTCGTTCTCGCGGTCGATATCTCCTATTCGATGGACTTCGACGAACTGGCATTACAGCGCGAGGGTTATCAGCTCGCGCTGACCTCGCCGCAATTCATGCGGGCGCTGCGCGAGGGTATCAACGGCAAGATCGCCGTCACCTATTTCGAATGGGCAGGAAACTTCGATCGCCGGATCATCGTGCCCTGGCGGCTGATCGACGGGCCGGAATCGGCCGACGCGGTCGCCGCCGAGATCGGACGCACTGCCGTTCGGCGCGCCTCGCGGACCTCGATTTCCGGCGCGATGGAGTTCGCGCGGCCTATGTTCGACAATAGCGGCTATCGTGGCATTCGCCGGGTGATCGACATCTCCGGCGATGGCGTCAACAATCAAGGTACGTTGGTGACCGAGGCGCGCGACAGGGTGGTGGCGGCCGGGATCACGATCAACGGCCTCCCGATCATGCTCAAGCGGTCGCGCTGGACGACCATGGATATCGATCAGCTCGACCTTTATTACGAGGATTGCGTGATCGGCGGCCCGGGCGCCTTTGTCGTCCCGGTTCGCGAACGCGAAAAATTCAAGGAGGCGATCCGCACCAAGCTCCTGCTCGAGATCGCCGGGCTGACGCGGCGGCCGAAGGTGATTCCCGCTTCGGCCGATAGGCCGCGTATCTCCTGCACCATCGGCGAGCGCCTGTGGCAGGAACGCTGGGGGAACTGATCACCGCTCCAGCCGGGCCACGATCTCGACATGCGGGGAATGGCGGAACTGGTCGACCGGAGTGACTTTCGTGAGGCGGTAGCCGCCCTCGACGAGAATCCCGGCGTCTTGAACGAAGGTCGCAGGATTGCATGATACGGCAATGACCACCGGGACGCGGCTGACGGCGATCGCTTGCGCCTGCACCTGCGCCCCCTGCCGCGGCGGATCGAACACGATAGCGTCGACGCGCGCGAGCTCGGCGGCGACGAAGGGCCGGCGAAACAGATCACGCACCTGCGCCTCAACCGGCTTCAATCCCGACGTTGCCGCCGCCGCTCGCGCCAGCGCCGCGATCGCCGGCTCCGCGGAATCGGCGGCGGCTACGCGGGCGCGCTCGGCGAGCCGCAAGGCGAAAGCGCCGATACCGCAAAACATGTCGACGATGCTGCGAGCGCCGTTTACGCCTGCGGCCACCAGTTCTGCCAATGCGGCCTCGCCCGCCGCAGTCGGCTGCAGGAAGGCGGCGGGCGGCAGCCCCACACGCGCCCGTCCGACCGCGACAGTCGGGGCGATCGTTTGCGCTACGATTTCGCCGTGCCGGGTGACACGGGCGAGACGGTGTTCCGCCGCGATGCGTGCGAGCGCTGCTGCATGTACCGGCCGCAGCGGTCCTGATCCACGCACGTCGATGTCGAGACCTTCGTTGGCCGCGGTGACGTGGATGTCGAGCGGCTTGCGCGCCGGATCAAGCGCTTCCGCGATGGCCCACGCGGCCTCGACCGTGCCTTGCATCGCCGGCGCGAGGATCGGACATCGATCGATCGCGATGATGCGATGAGCGCGGCGGGCGGCAAATCCGACAGCCAGCACGTCATGCGTTGCGCGCCGCGCGTGCAGCACCGCTCGCCGGCGGCCCGCGCCGTGGGCATCGATCAGATCGTCCACCGGCGCGTCTAGCCCACTCTGTGCGAGCGCCGCGACGACCAGATCGCGCTTCCACACGCGATATCGGTCGTCGCGCCAGTGCTGCACAGCGCAGCCGCCACAGGTTCCGAAGTGCTGACAGATCGGCGCGACGCGATCCTGGCTTGTTGCTTCGACATGCAGAAGATTCCGGCGGTCGGGATGCCTGGGGTCCGGTTCCACCTCAACGATTTCGTTCGGTAATGCATAGGGGATGTAAAGCGGGCCATCCGGCGTGTCGACGATGCCGTCGCCGAGATGACCCATGCGGATGACGCTCAGCCGCTCAGTCACGCCGTGCCCCGAGCAGGAATTCTCGGTTGCCGTTACCACCGGCAATCGGGGAGGGGATGAGTCCAATGACCGTCCAGCCGAGACCGGCGACAACGGCGGCAATACGGTCGCAGACATCCGCCTGCACCTGCGGGTCGCGCACGACCCCTTTCTTGAGATGCTCGCGCCCGGCCTCGAATTGCGGCTTGATCAGTACGACCAACTGCGCTGGGCCTTTGATCAGAGCAAGCGCTGGGGGCAGAACCAGCCGCAGCGAGATGAAGCTGACGTCGATCACCGCGAAATTGGGAAGGTCGAACAGTTGGGCAGGGGACAAGGTCCGGATGTCGGCCCTTTCGATCGACACGACATTGGAACGCTCGCGCAAACTCGGATGCAGTTGTGCATGTCCGACATCGACCGCATAGACGCGCCGGGCGCCGCGCGACAGCAGCACGTCGGTGAACCCTCCGGTCGAGGCGCCGACATCGAGGCAGACGCAACCTTTCGGATCGAAGCGGAAGTGGTCGAGCGCCGAGGCGAGCTTGACGCCGCCGCGCGACACGTAGGGGTGCTCGGGCTTGGCGTTCAACACCGCATCGGCGGCGAGCGTGTCGGACGCCTTGCGCACCGGGGCGCCGTCGGCGGTCACGAGACCTGCGGCGATCGCGGCCTGCGCCCTGGCGCGGCTCTCGAACAGGCCGCGTTCGACCAGCAGGCGATCGGCGCGTTTGCGGGAGGTCATGGTCGTGTCCCGGACGCGGTGCAGCGTGAAACGGTGCACCGCTGATCCGGGACCGTTTCAGTCTGTACGATCCCGGTTCTGCACAGCAGCACACCGCAAGTCGGATGTTTCCGACTTGCGGCGCTCAAAAGCATTGCCGGAAGTCGGGTATACCCGACTTCCGTGTGCTGCAGCGCGCCCGGGACAAGTTCACGCCAGCCGGGCGCGCTCCGCTCGCACGTCCCTGCCGAGCGCCTCGAACACCTTGGCGACGATGCCTTTGGCGTCGAGGCCGGCCTTGGCATACATCGCCGCCGGTGAGTCCTGATCGATGAAGATGTCGGGCAGAACCATCGCGCGCAGCTTCAGCCCGCGGTCGAGGACGCCGTTCTCGGCTAGCGTCTGCATCACGTAGGTGCCGAATCCGCCGATGGCACCTTCCTCGACGGTGATCAGCACCTCGTGCTCGCGCGCAAGCCGCAACACCAGGTCGACGTCGAGCGGCTTGGCGAACCGCGCATCGGCGACGGTGGTCGACAGGCCATAAGCGGCAAGCTCCTCGGCCGCCTTCAGGCAATCGCCGAGCCGCGTGCCATAGGACATGAGTGCAATCTTGGTGCCCTCGCGCACGATACGGCCGCGGCCGATTTCGAGCGGCTTTCCTTCCTCCGGCATCTCGACGCCGATGCCGTCGCCGCGCGGATAGCGCAATGCCGACGGCCGGTCGTCGATCACGACTTGCGTCGCCACCATATTTACCAGGTCCGCCTCGTCGGCGGCCGCCATTAGCACGAAGCCCGGCAGGCAGCCGAGATAGGCGATATCGAAAGAGCCGGCATGAGTCGGGCCGTCGGCCCCGACCAGACCGGCGCGGTCCATGGCGAAGCGCACCGGCAGTTGCTGGATCGCAACGTCGTGCACCACCTGGTCGTAGGCGCGCTGCAGGAAGGTCGAATAGATCACCGCGAACGGCTTGTAGCCTTCGGTGGCAAGCCCGGCCGCGAACGTCACCGCATGCTGTTCGGCGATGCCGACATCGAAGGTGCGGTCAGGGTGCGCCTTGCCGAACAGGTCGAGGCCAGTGCCGGACGGCATGGCGCCAGTGATGGCGACGATCTTGTCGTCCTTGTTCGCTTCCTTGATCAGGCTCTCGGCGAATACCTTGGTGTAGGACGGCGCATTCGACTTCGCCTTGGCCTGTTTGCCGGTAGCGACATCGAATTTGACGACGCCATGGTATTTGTCGGCGGAGCTTTCCGCCGGGGCATAGCCCTTGCCCTTCTGCGTCACGACATGCACGAGGATCGGGCCTTCCTCAGCGTCACGGACGTTGCGCAGCACCGGCAGCAGGTGGTCGATGTTGTGCCCGTCGATCGGGCCGACGTAATAGAAGCCCAGTTCTTCGAACAGCGTGCCGCCGGTCATGAACCCGCGCGCGTATTCCTCGACGCGCATCGCGCGTTCCTCGATGAACTTCGGGAACTTGTGGGCGATGTGCTTGCCGAACTCGCGCAGGTGCCGATAAGTGCGCCCGGACAACAGGCGGGCGAGGTAGGCCGACATGGCGCCGACCGGCGGCGCGATGGACATGTCGTTGTCGTTGAGCACCACGATCAGCCGCGAATTCATGGCGCCGGCATTGTTCATCGCCTCGTAGGCCATGCCGGCTGACATGGCGCCGTCACCGATCACCGCAACGACATTGTGGCTCTTGCCGGCGAGGTCACGCGCCACCGCCATGCCGAGGCCGGCGGAAATCGAGGTGGAAGAGTGGGCGGCGCCGAACGGGTCGAAATCGCTTTCCACCCGCTTGGTGAAGCCGGACAGCCCGCCGCCCTGGCGCAAGGTGCGGATGCGCGCGCGTCGGCCGGTCAGGATCTTATGCGGATAGGCCTGGTGGCCGACGTCCCACACCAGACGGTCGCGCGGCGTGTCGAAGAGGTAATGCAACGCGACCGTGAGCTCAACCACGCCGAGCCCGGCGCCGAGATGCCCGCCGGTGACCGCGACCGCATCAATGGTCTCCTGGCGCAGTTCGTCGGCGACCTGACGCAACTGGCCGGGATCAAGCCGGCGCAAATCCTCAGGGGAATGGATCAGATCAAGCAGCGGGGTTTTCGACTCGGACAAAACCATTCTCCCCAAGGTCGAGCCTTGGCTAGCCCACAACATCACCCTATAGAGTGAACGCTTACACCAGAAGAAACTAGAGGTGCAATCAACGCAATGGTGCCATCCTGCCTCTTGGCCACATTTTGGCCGTTATCCCACGTCGAGTGGCGCTGTTCCAGTAGGTTTCCCGGCAGAATCCAGGACGATCTTGTTGACGCGCGCCTCCGCCTGGGCAAGCAGCTCCTCGCAGCGTCGCTTCAGAACTTCGCCGCGTTCGTAGATCGCCACCGATTCCTCAAGCGGCACCTTGCCTTCTTCGAGTCGCTTGACGATCGACTCCAGCTCCTCGATCGCCCGTTCGAAGGGCAGTATATTGACGTCGGCGTGGGACGTGTCGGCCATGTCTCGGTCCATCAGTCGAGGTCGTCCCGCCTGCGCGGGAACGACAGCATCATTTTACCCCCGCATCAGAGCGTTGACGTGGGCGGCGACGGATTGCTGCAAACCCTCGAGATCATAGCCGCCTTCCAATACCGAGACCACACGGCCCGAGGCGCTGGCGTCCGCGACCTCCATCAGCTTTCTGGTCGCCCAGCCGAAATCGGCGTCTGTGAGATTGAGGTTGGCCAGCGGGTCGCGCATATGGGCATCGAAGCCGGCGGAAATCATCAGCAGATCGGGCCGGAACTCGCGTAGCTGGGGCAGGATCACGGTCTCCATCGCGTCGCGGAATTGATGACCGCCATTGCCGGCGCGCAGCGGCGCGTTGACGATGTTGTTGTGGTCGCCGCGCTCGGAACGCGCACCCGTGCCGGGGTAGAGCGGCATTTCGTGGGTCGAGCAATACATCACCGTCGGATCGGACCAGAAGATTTCCTGTGAGCCGTTGCCGTGATGCACGTCGAAGTCGACGATGGCGACCCGCTCGGCGCCGTGGTGGTCATGCGCGTGACGCGCGGCAATGGCGACATTGTTAAACAGGCAGAAGCCCATCGGTCGGGCAGTCTCGGCATGATGGCCGGGCGGACGCACGGCGCAGAAGGCGTTCGCTGCTTTGCCGGTCATTACCTCGTTGACTGCCGTGACCGTGCCGCCGACACCGCGCAGCGCCGCCTCGAAGCTGCCCGGGGAAATCGACGTGTCGGCGTCGAGGCGCACCATGCCCTGCTCCGGGGTCGCCCCCCGGATGTACTCGACATATTCGAGCGGGTGGCAGAGGGCGACGGTCTCGAATGGCGCGGTCGGTGCCCGCATGCGGGCCAGCGCCTGAAACTTCTCATCCTCAAGTGCCGCCTCGACCGCACGCAGCCGGTCCGGCCGCTCCGGATGTCCCAGCGGCGTCAGATGGTTGAGGCAGGCGGGATGGGTGACGTAGAGGGTGGTCATGCGAATCCCGGCAGGCGCATGGGCCTGACTTAGTCGCTTGTCGCTGGGAACGGAAGCCCGACGGCTAGGTTCCGAACACACCCTTGGACGCGCCAATGTCCAGGATCTGCACGCCTTTCGGCAGCTCGAGCAGGAACTCGGGATCGCGGTCCAGATGATGGATGCGCCGCGGGTCCTTGCCCGCGAAGCGCGACATGGCCTCGACGTTCTCCCAGTAGGAGATCGTCACGAATTCACTTTCGGCCTCACGATCCTCACGGAGGAGCTGCACGCCGAGCGCCTTCTCTTCAAGCGGCCGGATGCCGTGCTCGTATAGATATTCCGCATATTCGTCCGCCTTGGCCGCGGTGGTGCGACCGCGCCAGATGCGGGCAATCGTCGGCTTCGCGCCGCTGCTCGAAGGGTTCATGATAGGTCTCCGTTGATAGCTGGCTACAACGTTCAGGCCTTTGAATCGTTCAACCGACGGGATTCAGGTTTACGCCTGGCGGCAGCGGTCCTTCCGGCACGAAGAAATCCGGCGCCAGGGACTGCTTCGGATCGACGCGATAGCGGTCGAAGTCGGTCACGCCTTCCTCGGCGAGGAACGTATCGTCGATCAGGAAATACCCGGAGAACTCGCGCGCTGGCTTTGCGAAAATGCGGAGCGCGGCATCGGCAACGATCTCCGGCGACCGCGACCTTCGCATCAACGCGTCGCCGCCGAGCAGATTCTTGATCGCCGAGGTGGCGATGGTGGTGCGTGGCCACAGAGCGTTGACCGCGATGCCCATCGCCCGCAGCTCGCCGGCGAGCCCGAGGACGACCAGGCTCATGCCGTATTTGGCGATCGAATAGGCCGTGTGCGGCGCGAACCATTTCTCTTGCAGATCGAGCGGTGGCGACAACATGAGGATGTGCGGGTTGTCCGCCTTGGCGAGGTGCGGAATTGCATGCTTGCTGACCATGAAGGTGCCGCGCGTATTCACCTGGTGCATCAAGTCGAAGCGGCGCATGTCGGTCGCCTCGACGCTGGTGAGCGAAATGGCGCTGGCATTGTTGATGACGACATCGAGCCCGCCGAATGTCTCCACGGCACGGTCGATCGCTGCCTTGACGGCTGCCTCGTCGCGGACGTCGACGGCAAGCGGTAAGGCACGGCCACCCGCCGCGGCGATCTCGGCGGCGGCGGTATGAATGGTGCCCGGCAGTTTTGGGTGCGGCGCTTCGGTCTTGGCCGCGACCGCCACATTGGCGCCGTCGCGTGCGGCGGAAAGGGCGATCGCCAGCCCGATCCCGCGCGACGCTCCGGTGATGAACAGGGTCTTGCCCTTCAGCGACATTGAGACGGTCTCCCAATCCCTCGCAATTCCAACGTTGAATCACTAGATCAAAGCGAGGCGCCTGCCCAGCGGCTGCGCAGCATCATGTTTCGGAGCCGTCATGCAACTCGCTGGAATCCACCATCTCACTGCGATTTCCGCCGACGCGCCGGGCAATGTGCGCTTCTATACGCGCATTCTCGGGCTGCGCCTCGTCAAGAAGACGGTCAATCAGGACGACGTCAGTGCCTATCACCTGTTCTACGCGGACGCGCAGGGCAGCCCCGGCACCGACATCACGTTCTTCGACTTTCCAACGGCGCAGGAGCGGCGCGGCACCCACAGCATCTCCCGGACCGGCATGCGCGTGAACGGTGAATCAGCATTGCGGTGGTGGCACGAGCGGCTGACCAAGGCCGGCGTGACGGTTGGCTCCCTCGGCGAGCGCGACGGCCGGCTGACGCTGGACTTCGAGGACCCCGAGGGGCAGCGGCTGAGCCTGGTCGACGATGGCGGACGTGGCGACGCGCATCCCTGGGATCGCAGCCCGGTTCCCATCGAGCACCAGATTCGTGGGCTCGGTCCGATCACAATCAGTGTCCCCGAGCTGCGCCCGACCGAGATCGTGCTCATAACGCTGATGAACATGCGCAAGGTGCGCGGCTATCCGCACCCGGAACACCCACAGCACACGGTGCACGTCTACGAAATGGGGGAGGGCGGGACGCCCGCTGCGGAACTGCACGTCGCGGTGCAGCCCGATCTGCCTCCGGCAAGGCAGGGCGCGGGCGGCGTGCATCACGTCGCGTTCCGCGTGCCGAGCTACGAGGAATTCGATGCCTGGGCCGAGCGGCTTCAGGTGATGCGCATTCCCAACAGTGGCAAGATCGACCGCTTCTGGTTCCGCAGCCTGTATTTCCGCGAGCCCAACGGCATCTTGTTCGAGCTTGCCACCGATGGGCCTGGGTTTGCCGTCGACGAGCCGGCCGACGAGCTCGGTGAGACCCTCGTGCTGCCGCCGTTCCTGGAGAACCGGCGGGCGCAGATCGAGGCGGGGCTGAAGCCGCTGTAGCTACGCTAGCGCTGCGTCCCCTTCGGTGACGCTTGCCGCGCCTTCGACAACCGTGCGCTCGAGGCCCGACGCCAGCACGGCGATGTGATTGGCGAAGAAGCGGGCGAGCGCAATGCGCCCGTCAGCATCTGCGGTGCCGTCGCCCGTCCGCATCGCCGCCAGCGCCGCGTCGGCCAGCATGCAGCCGCCGGCCGCATGCGCGAACAGGCGCAGGTAGGGCGTGGCGCTCGCCAGCACCGACTGCGGTCGGCTGTCGAGCTCGCCGAGCATCCAATGGGTGGCGCGCTCGAGACTCTCGACCGCTTCCGCCAGCCTGGCGCCGGTCGCGCCGAACGCCGGATCGTTGGCAGTGATCACGCCCGAGACCGTGTCGCGCAACTCGCCGAGATAGGCATGCACGGTGGCTCCGCTCGACTGCGGCAGCTTGCGGGTGGCGAGGTCGATCGCCTGGATGCCGTTGGTGCCTTCATAGATCGCGGCGATGCGGGCGTCGCGCAGATGCTGTGCTGCGCCCGTCTCCTCGATGAAGCCCATGCCGCCGTGCACCTGGATGCCGAGCGAAGCCACCTCGATGCCGATGTCGGTCGAGAACGCCTTGGCGACCGGCGTGAGCAGCGAGGCACGCTCGTGCGCCACCTTGCGGCTTGCTTCGTCCGGCAACAGCTCGCTGCGGTCGATGGCGACGGCGGTGGCAAAGCAGATACTGCGCGCAGCGACGGTAAGGCCGCGCATGGTCAGCAACATGCGGCGCACGTCGGGATGCGCAATGATCGGGCTCGGGCCTTCTTCGCGCGCTGCAGCCGCGCGGCCTTGCCGGCGCTCGCGGGCATAGGCAAGCGCCTGTTGCGTGGCGCGCTCGGCAATGGCGACGCCCTGCAGGCCGACACCGAGGCGGGCTTGGTTCATCATCGTGAACATGCAGGCGAGGCCGCGGTTTTCCTCGCCGACCAGATAGCCGACGGCGCCGTCCCGATCGCCGAATAGCATGGTGCAGGTCGGCGAGGCGTGGATGCCGAGCTTGTGCTCGATCGAGGCGGCGCGCACGTCATTGCGCGCGCCGGGCGTGCCGTCCGCGTTGAGCAGGAACTTCGGCACCAGGAAGAGCGAGATGCCGCGGTTGCCGGGCGGGGCGTCCGGCAGGCGCGCGAGCACGAAATGGATGATGTTGTCGGTGAGATCGTGCTCGCCGTAGGTGATGAAGCTCTTCTGCCCGGTCAGCCGATAGCTGCCGTCGCCGGTGGGTTCGGCCTTGGTGCGCAGCGCGCCGACGTCGGATCCCGCCTGTGGCTCGGTCAGCACCATGGTGCCCATCCACTCGCCGCTGACCAGCTTCGGCAAGTAGGCCGCCTTGAGCGGCTCGCTGCCGTGTTCGGCGAGCGCCTCGATCGCGCTCATGGTCAGCATCGGGCCGAGACCGAAGGCCATGGCGGCGGAGTTCCACATCTCGTTGCAAGCGGCGTTGATGGCGTGCGGCAAGCCCTGGCCACCCCACTCGGCCGGCGCGGCGAGTCCGTTCCAGCCGGCTTCCGCCCAGGCGCGATACGCCTCCCTCCACCCCGGCGGCATGGTGACCGTGCCATTCTTGAACAGCGTGCCGTGCTGATCGCCGAGGCGGTTCAGCGGCGCGATGACGTCGGTGGCGAAGCGGCCGGCTTCCTCGAGCACGGCGTCGACATCGCTTTCGCCGAGTTCGGGATGGAGACCGTCGGCGAGCGCCTGCATGAAACCGGCCCCGTGCTTGAGGGCAAAGGCGATATCGGCGACCGGCGCGCGATAGGTCATGCTCGTCTCCGGGTTCCGGCGGCGCCGCGATTGAGGCGAAGCCGGGCCCAATGGGCCCCGACTAGACCGGCAAATTGAGCCGCTGCCTTAATCCCGTCAACGGTGGAGCGATGTGCGCCCGAGGACATTGATTGGCCAGCGGTGCACCGCTATGACGGGCGCGCCGGAATTGGGGCGTAGCCAAGTGGTAAGGCAGCGGATTTTGATTCCGCCATTCCCAGGTTCGAATCCTGGCGCCCCAGCCAGCCAGTTCGGTCTCCGCGTCACGTTCTCGGCTCTCGGCAAATAGCCCGACATTCCCGATGGTTAGGGTGTTTGCTGGCAGTCTCTGCGCCGCGATCTAGGCAATGTTGTCGCGTTAACCGCGGAATTCTGCCGCAAGTCTCAGGTCGGCAATTTCCAATCTCCGTGTGGGAACGGCGCAGACCGGGTTCGACGGTGGCCGAGACCGGTTCGAATTGCCTGAGAGTGGCCAACAGGCAGGGGCGCTTCATCACAAGCGCGCACGATTTGCGTCCCGCAACTAAGCCGGCCTCAGCCGTCGTTCCTGCTTGGTCCAGGAATAGGGCAGTGACTTGGCAAGCTCTGTCACCGTGATATCGGCTGGGGCGGAACCGTCGACGATTGCAGAGACGATCCGCGGCGACACGAAGGCGAGCGGCGCCAGGAAGCGGACGTGGCGTTCGACCTTGCCTTCGCGCTCGCCGATTCGGCGAATGAGGTTGCTCCGCCTGTTGCAAGATCGTCGATCCAACTGCGGGCCTTGGCGATCGCCCAGAACAACGCGTCGCGGGTCTCGGCACTCATGTGCGGCTTCGACGATGGAGAATGAAAGATGCCTTTGGCAGCTTCGCTTGGCGTGGTTACCCGAGGGATCATAATGACAATTGGCGACCCGCGGCTCTCGTTCGACGCAGATGAATCGCCATCGCTTTGCGTTTGATCCTGGTGGTCCGAGACGCCGATCAGGTGCACCTCAATGGCCTGTGATCGGACGATGACGCGGTCGACATGGCGCTCGATCAGCTCGCGATCATTCGTTGGCAACGTGTCCTCGCCGTTGCCGGCTTGCGCGATGTGCTCGCGCAGCGCCTTGATGACGACGCCTTCAACATCGGGCGCCGGCACGCGGGCGATGGTTCCGGCCTCGTTGGGGCGAGTGCATGGGAAACGTAGTAGCGGTATCGAGCGCCACGCTTGTTGGCGTACGTCGGCGTCATGCGCTTGCCACGGTCATCAACGATGCGGCCAATCAGAATGGACGGAGAGCCTTTGAGGCGTAGTTGTCGGCAAACAGCACCGCCGACGAGCTTCTCTTGGACAGCCACAAATAGCGATCGTTCCACAATCGGCTCGTGCTCTCCGGGGTGGATTTCACCCCCGGTAGAACACCTCTCCGATATAGAAGCGGTTCTTGAGCAGGTGGGCGAGGGGACCCACGCCAAACCGCGTGTCGCCGCGGATGCGGCCATCGGTGAGCACCTGACGCTTGCTTCGGATTCCTCGCCGGTCGAGGTCCTCGGATAGTCGCCCGATGGACCCAAGTTCGAGGTACCGGCGTGCCAGCCACCTGAGCAAGGGTGGCAGCAGGGCTGTACGGCCTCACCGGCTCGATCGGCCTTCGTGCCGGCGCACGGTCCCCTGCTTCGGCTCTGCGGCGAGAACGGATTGGATGTAAAGTGGACCAGAGTGCCCAAAATTCGCTCTTGATCAAAAGTATGCTTAGGCCAACAATCCAACAAATCGGTTCAAGGTGGACGCAGAGGCGACATGGACGAGCGGTTACCGAACTTGCCGGCACCAGAAGGCGACTGGGGTAATCCTCCGCTCGATCGGGCGTCGCCCCTGCCGCTTTAGGCCCAGATCAAGCAGCGGCTCATCGGCATCATCCTGCGCTGGGACCAGACGGATCGCCGCTTTTACTCGGACGAGCAACTCTGCACGCTCTTCAGCGTGAGCCGCGACACCGTCCGCCAGGCCCTGTCTGAACTCGTGCAGGTGGGACTGCTCACGCGTAGCCGCGGACTTGGCACATTCATCTCCGCGCGCAAGCTGGAGGAGCGGTTCGGACCCGGCATGGACTTCCTGGGACAATGGGCGGCGCATGGCACGCCGATGCAGTCGACGCTGCTGGTGTTCGAGCGCCGGCCGGCGGACGACCATGTCGCTGCGGCCCTCGAGCTTCATGCCGGCGCGCCCGTCCTTTTCATCAAGCGGGTGCGCCGCGCAGCGCGCGTGCCGATCGCGATTGACTACCGCTATTTGCCAGCAGAACTAGTTTCCGACTGGACCGAAGATTCGGCTCGGGGATCACCACTCCATCTTCTCTGGCAAAGACTCGACCTGCGCAACGGCGACTTTGCGATCGAAGCGGGAATCGCCGGTCCGGAAGAGGTGGAATATCTGCATCTGGCGGTCGGCGCGCCCGTCTTGATCCGCACGCTCCGCTATCGCGATGACACGGGCCGCCTCGTGATGACGGGCCACACGGTCCATCGCGGTGATCTCGTTCGCTATTCACTAAACGTTCCGCTGTCGCGTGATGGTGTTGGCTTCGCCAACGAGGTCGACCGCAGCGGCATCCATGACGACTGAAACTAAATATGTCGCGGAGGCAAACTGCCTGGGGACTTAGACGCAACAGGACGCCCATCGGCGGCCATATCAAGTGGAGGTGAATCGTGCATCTCGGACGACGCAGCTTTCTGCAACTTGTGCCTGGCGCCGCGCTGGCATTGTCGGACCTTCGACCCGCCCAGGCAGCGAACGAGCCGCTGCGCATCGGCTCAATCCTCTCGGTCACCGGACCTGCGGCTTTCCTCGGCGAGGACATGAAGGCGGGCCTTCAACTCGCCGTCGAGGAAATCAACGCAGCCGGGGGTATCAACGGTCGCAAGATCGCCTGGACCTTCTATGATGCCGAAAGCCAGACCCAGAAGGCGATCTCTGCCACGCGGCGCCTAATCAGCCAGGACCGCGTCGAGATGATCCTCAGCGGCGGCAATATGAGTGGCATCGCGCTTGCGATGGCACCCTTGGCTGAGGCTGCCAAGGTGCCCTTCATTTCCAGCGAAGGCGCCCTCGCCATCGTCACACCGGTTGCCGGGCGCCGCTGGGTGTTCAAGAGCACCGTCGACGACGGCGACGTGCTCGAACGGATCGCCGACTATTTCGACAAAAAGAAAATCAAGAAGGTCGCCCTGCTGGCCGACACCAGCGGTTTCGGGCAGGGAGCCGTTGCGCAGATGAAACTCGTCGGTCCCAAGCGCGGCCTCGACGTCATGTACGAGTCCTTCGGACCGGCCGACACCGACATGATGCCTCAGCTCACCCGCATCCGCGACAGTGGAGCCGAGGCCATCGTCTGCTGGACCGTGACGCCGGCAGGCGTGGTGTTCCTCAAGCAGGCGCAGCAGCTCGGGCTCGACAATCGGACCCTGATTCACAGCTACGGTTTCGTTTCTGCAGACTACATGAAGTTGGCGGGTGATGCGGCCAAACCGCTGCTTCTGGCGAGCCTCAAAATCTCCGTCGGGGACCAGTTGCCCGACAGCGACCCACTGAAGGCCGGCATCCTTAAGCTGTACCGCAACTACGAGGCGCGGTTCGGCCGTCCGCCAAGCCTCTATGCGGCTGAATCCTACGATGCGATGCTGCTCGCCCAACAGGCGCTGCTCAAGGTCGGCGGTGATCCGGCCAAGATTCCGGAGGGGCTCGAGAGTATCCGTAACTTCGCCGGCCTCAGCGGTGTGTTTAATTTTTCGCCGGAGCGCCACTCGGGCCTGTCGAAGCACGACATCGTTCTCATCAACTGGCGCGACGGCCGTTTCAACCTGGTCGACTACGCCTAATCCTCTCCACCAATCCTGCCAGAAAGGAAAAGCCATGGCGCTCTCTCGTGACATGCCTCCGCAACAGGCCTTTGAGGTGGTGCAGACGCTGCTTGACGGACCCGAGAGCCGGTTTCCGCTCACGTTCAACTCCGACCTGCCGCGCGTTCGCGAGCTGTTCCACACCGCGACGCGCAGCCAATGGGACCCGAAAACGGATGTGTCTTGGGAACGGCTCGTTCCCGACGCCTATACAGAAGAGCAGCGTTACGCCGCACGGCTCTACTGGAGTCGGCGTGCGTGGAGCGAGTACGGTGCCATCTCGGAGAGCCCGGCGCTGCAGGTCCGGTTCGGTGTCGAGCAGCGCCCATCCGACATGCAGCTCTTCTTTACAATCCGCTCTCAAGAAGAGGCGCGCCACGCCGAGGTTTGTCACACCATGGCCGAGCGGCTGGGCGGTTACATCGAGAAGCCGGTGCAGCAATTGTTCGAGGGGTCGGTGGCGACACACGGCGTGCGCCGCGCAGCACTCAACGCCGGCGTCCCGCTCGAGGGCATTATTGCTGCTCTGGTCTGCACCGCCGAGGAGATCGCCTTCGACGTCTTCCGTCACTTGGACGATATCACACGCGACCCGGTGGCTAAGCAGATCGTTCGCTTCATCATGCGTGACGAATCGCGGCATTGCGCCTTCGGATGGTACTTTCTCGAAGCCATCTGCGATACGCTCACCCCGGAGCAGAAGAGGATGATCGAGGACTCGGTCGTCACGATGGTCGAGAAGGTCGAGTTGAACGGTTATCACAGCGCTTGGCTCGCGCCTGAAAACCCGGCCTCCATCTCGGAGGTCGAGGCCGACCGCGTTACTTACGAGGCCGGCCTCGGTTCGACGATCGAAGAATTGGAGAAGCCAATTTTCATCGCCACGGTTCAGCGCATTCGTGAGCAGATGCGGCCGCTCGGCATAAATCTGCCTCCGTTCAGCCATCCCAAGCTCGGGACAATCTGAGATGAAGGGCGCGGCCGATCAGGCAACCCGGTCGCCGCCGCCGCCGCTGCGGCTGTTGGTCGAGCGGCGTTTTCCGCTGGAAATGAATGTCACTCTTTCGGATATCCGGGAGCTTTACGACAGCGGCAAGGCCGGGCGCTGGAACCCGCATCGCGATATCGACTGGAGCGCGCTGTCATCAGACGGATACGATGAGCAGGTCCGCCAAGCGGCCCGGCGCGCCTGGAGCCGGCGAATCTGGATGGAGGCAACTGGCCTCACCGAAACGCCGGCGCTGATCGTGCGCTTCTGCATGGAGGTGGGGCGGGAGATCGATCCCAAATTCTATCTCACCACACGCAACACCGAGGAAGCCTGGCACATCGAGTGCTACGACCGGATTGCGGAGGCATTCGGCGGCCGCGTAACGCGCCCCGCCGAGCGCAGCTACGAGATCGTCTTCAACCGCAACCTGCATCGGCGCGTGCTGGATGCTGGTCAGCATCTCGACAGCTACGTTGCTGTCCACGCCGCATTCGAGGACGGGCTGGAGCTGGAGCTCTGCCGGACTTGGCGAAAGGACGCGACCAACGTCACCATTGTCGCGGTGCTCGATCGGGTCATCGCCGACAAGGAGCGTCATGCTGCCTTTGGCTGGCTGTATCTTGCTTCGCGCGCACCGCAATGGACTGCCATGGAGCGTCTGTCGGTCGCAGAGGAGCTCGCGACTCATGTCCGCGATACCGAACTCAAGGGCTATCACTGTCCCTGGCTCGCGCCAGAACATGCTCTCGCCGAAGCCGAAGCCGATGCCATGATCGCGGCAGCCGGCCTGGGCGCGGCGAGCCGCGCCGCGGAGGAAGATGTGTTGATCACGTATGTCGGCAATGCACGGGCTCGGCTCGCCGAACTCGGCGTCGCCCTACCGATGTTCGAAACAAACCGCGTGCGGGCCTTCTGAGCCAGGACCACGATGCAGACCAGCTCCGCCTTCCTGCAACTGCTCGTCGCCGGCATCAGCACGGGCAGCATCTACGCGCTCATCGCGCTCGGCTTCAACGTGGTGTTTAAGAGCACCGGCGCCATGAACTTCGCCCAGGGGGAATGGGTCGTGATGGGCGGCATGATCTCCGCCCTCTTGCTCGGCACCTTCAGCAGCGTCGGCGTTGCATGCCTGCTCGCAGTTCTGCTCGTTGCGATCTTCGGGCTGCTATCCGAGCGCCTCGTGATCCGGCCGCTGCGTCATCCGACAGCGCTGTTGATCACGCTTGTCAGCATCGGCCTGTCGATCTGCACCCGAAGCTTTGTGATGCTGACTCTCGGCAAAAAGCCCGTAGGCTATCCCGGCTTCTCAGGCGCTACGACGATCTCGCTCGGCGGCGTCACCTTTCAGGCACAGACGCTGTGGATTGTCGGTCTGACTCTGGCCTTCCTCGTGATCATGCATTTCTTCTTTGAGCGCAGCATGCTGGGCAAGGCGCTCCGCGCTGCAGCGGCCGATCGCGAAGCGGCGGCCATCGTTGGTGTGAGGGTTGAGACGACGATTCTGATTTCCTTTGGCATTGCCGCCTTCGCCGGCGCACTTGCCGGGGCGATCATTACGCCACTGACGCTGGCCTCTTACGATCAAGGTGCGATGTTCGGCTTCAAGGGCTTCAGCGCCGCCATGCTCGGGGGTGTCGGTAGCCTTCCTGGCGCCGTCGTCGGCGGGTTGGCTCTCGGCCTGCTGGAAGCCTTCGGCAGCTTCTACATTTCGTCGGATTTCAAGGATGCGATCGCTTTCGCGGTTCTCCTGCTGATCTTGTTCGTACGTCCCTCGGGGCTTCTCGGCCGTGCCGATGTTGTCAAGGTCTGACATCGTGGCATCGGCACCTTTGGCATCCGGGGCCCATCCTCCCCAATCGATCACTCCCGAGATGGTGGAGGCGGACGAATCGGTGCGGCGCGGAACCGTGCTGGTGGCGCGACGACCGTCCGACCATGTGTGGCTGATCTTGATCTGGCTCGCGCTGCTGACGATTCCGTTCATCGCTCCCAACGCCTATGTGGTCTCGCTCGCCAATATGGCGTTGATCAATCTCATCCTCATCGCAAGTTTGAACCTGCTGATGGGCTTCGGCGGCCAAATCTCCTTAGGTCATGCCGGGTTCTTCGGCCTCGGCGCGTATGCAAGCGGCATCCTGAACGTCAAACTGGGCTTGAGCGCCTGGCTCGGTCTGCCGGCGGCCGCGCTGATCGCGGGGGCGGCGGCTTTGGTGATCGGTCTGCCGGCGTTGCGCCTGCGCGGCCACTACCTGTCGATGGCGACACTGGGATGGAACGCCATTCTCGTTGTGCTGTTCAACCAACTCGTCGATCTGACCGGTGGTCCGAACGGCCTGCTCGGCGTCCAGCCCTTTTCACTTTTTGGCATCCGGCTCGACACCGAGCCGCGTACATTCCCGCTCGTCTGGCTGGCCTCCCTGCTCATCATGCTGGCGATCCTGAATCTCCTGCGCTCGCGCCTCGGACGTGCCCTTCGCGCCGTTGCTACCAACGAGCTTGGCGCCGATGCGATCGGGGTCGACAGCTTCTGCACCAAGCTGCTCTTCTTCGTGCTCAGCGCCGGGATGGCCGGGATCGCCGGAAGCCTCTACGTCCACGTTAATCAATATGCCTCGCCGGAGACTTTCGGCATTTCAGGTTCGATCCTGCTGATCGTGATGGTCGCGCTCGGCGGATCCGGCACCTATTGGGGGCCGCTCCTGGGGGCGCTGATCTATACAGCTGTGCCGCAGCTCCTGCTCGACTACGAAGATGCCGAACTGATGCTGTTCGGCCTCGGCATGCTCGTTGTGCTGATCGTCTTTCCCGGCGGTTTGGCCAACGTGCCCGGCGCCTTCATGCGCCGCTTCGGACTGAAGGGGCGCTCGTGACAGCAAAGCTATTGCAAGTCGACAACCTCTTCTGCCATTTCGATGGGGTGATCGCTGTCGCTGACCTGAGCTTTAGCGTCCGCGCCGGCGAGATCAAGGCGGTGATCGGTCCGAATGGAGCCGGCAAGAGCACCCTGTTCAATATGATCGCCGGCGTCACCCGGCCCAGTGCTGGCCAGATCCGGTTCGATGACGAGCGTATCGACCATTTACCAACGTTCCGAAGGGCGCGGCGTGGCATCGCCCGCACCTTTCAGAATCTGCAGATCTTCCGCGACATGAGCGTCTTGGAAAACGTCATGGTGGGCCGCCACATGCGTAGTGCCGCAGGCATGACGCAAGCCATCCTGCATAGTTCGGCGCTGCGGGCGGAGGAACGCGCCATCGCCGCGGCGGCGATGGATCTGCTGGACCGTTTCGGTCTCGCCAGCAAGGCTCAGACGCAGGCGGGGACGCTGAGCTTCGGCCAATTGAAAGTGCTGGAACTCGCTCGCTCGCTCGCCTGCGAGCCTCGCCTTCTGCTCCTCGACGAGCCGGCAGCCGGCCTCCCCCATGCGGAAGCTGATCGCATGGGTGAGATCATCTCCAGCCTCAACCGCGATGGAATGACGGTGCTGCTCGTCGAGCACAACATGCGGATGGTGATGTCGCTATCGCACGACATCCTGGTGCTCAACAATGGTCGGCGCATCGCCGAGGGGACAGCGGATGAGGTGCGCCGCCATCCGGAGGTGCTGGCGGCCTATCTGGGCGAGGCCGAAGATGCTTGAAGTCAACGACCTGTCGGCCGGTTACGGCAACACGCAGGTGCTACACCACGTGTCGTTACATGTTGCGCCCGGGCAATCGGTCTGCCTGATTGGTGCCAATGGAGCAGGCAAGACAACGCTCATGCGTTGCATCGCGGGTCTGCTGCGGCCCAGTGCCGGGCGCATCGCCATCTCCGATAGCGACATGACCGCAGCCGCTTCGGCACGTCTCGGTTTCGGCGTGGCGCTGGTGCCCGAAGGGCGGCGCGTTTTCGCTCCCATGAGCGTGCGCGAAAACCTGGAGATGGGGGCCTTCCGGCGGCTGTGGCCGCGCCGCGACCGCACGGTGGCGGGCGACATGGCGATGGTCTTCGACCTGTTTCCGCGCCTTTGGGAGCGCCAGAAGCAGCCGGCAGGGTTGCTCTCCGGCGGCGAGCAACAGATGCTCGCGATCGGCCGCGCGCTGATGTCGCGGCCGCGTTTGTTGCTGCTGGACGAACCGTCCATGGGCCTCGCGCCCCGTGTGGTTCAGGAAATCTTCGTCACCATCCGGCGCCTTAACGCCGAGGGAATGTCCATCCTGCTGGCCGAGCAGAACGCCAACATGGCGCTGCGCAGTGCGGCGCGGGGCTACGTGCTCGCCGAAGGCGAGATCGTGCGCGTCGCTGAAAGCAGCGTGCTGGTCAGTGACCCCTCGGTTCGCGCCGCCTATCTCGGTCTCTGACAAACATCATCTGGAATGACATGTTGAACACAATAATAGACGAGACGCTGGAAGCGGAATTCGCGCTGCGCCAACGGCACCCCGAACGCGAGGAGGTTTATCATGGCCATCGACGCCGCAGCGCCGCCCTGCGCGCGCGCGGTGACTGCCATCTCGACCTGCGTTATGGCGCCGGGCCACGCTGCCTGCTCGACGTGTTCCCCGCCGGCGAAGGTGCCCCAGTCCTGTTCTTTATTCATGGTGGCTACTGGCGGGCGCTGGACAAGTCGGACGTGTCCTTCATTGCCGAGCCGTTCCAGCGGGTCGGGATGACAGTCGTCATGCCGGGCTATGATCTGGTTCCGGCTGTTCGCGTCACAGGCATTGTCGATCAGGTGCGGGCGGCCCTCGCCTGGGTGATTGACCGGATCGCTCCTGAGCAGATTGTGGTTGCAGGCCATTCGGCAGGCGGTCAACTTGCGGCCATGCTCGCCTTGGACCAAGCAGATCGTGGCACGGGACCGATCGTTGGTCTAACCGGGATCAGCGGCGCCTTCGACCTGCGCCCGCTCCTGCGGACCTCGATCAACGGTGATCTCACCTTGTCGGCGGAGGAGGCAGAGGCTGCAAGTCCGCTGCTACGCCTCAGGGCGCTGCCGCCGACGGCGCCCCTGATGCCCCTGCTCGCAGCGGTGGGCGGAGATGAGACACACGGCTTCAAGCAATGGACGGCCGATCTGGTCGCCGGCTGGCGAGCGCATGGTGCTCCAGCCACGCTCATCGAACTCGCTGGCCACAGCCACTTCACCGTCCTCGATGCTTTGGCGCAGGACGAGGGGGATATCCCTCGTGCCATCCGGCGCCTCGCCGGGCAGTGATCCGAACAGTGCCGACTGGGTTCACGGCGAGCTGGAGTCCGCGCCTGACTAAGCCGCTCTGATGAGCTGCGATCGTGTCCCTAGGAGTGGTGTAGCTGCCGGCTTGGTCGCCGCGCTCTCCGGCGAGGCCGGGATGATCAGCGTGCCACGGCTGGCAGGCTGATGAGGGGATCATCGCTCAAAGGGGCGATGGTTTCCAGTGTCATGTATCTGGCGCGCTGGACGGCCCATTCGTCGTTCTGCTCGAGCAGGAGCGCGCCGACGAGGCGGACAATGGCGTCATTGTTGGGGAAGATGCCGACGACCTCGGTGCGCCGTTTGATCTCGCCGTTGAGCCGCTCGATCGGATTTGTCGAGTGCAGCTTGGCGCGATGCTCCCTGGGGAAGGTCATGTAGGCGAGCACATCGGGCTCGGCGTCATCCATGATGGCGGCGAGTTTGGGCACCTTCGGCCGGATCTGGTCGGCGACGGCGCGCCATTGGGTGCTCGCGGCTTCCGGCGTCTCCTGGGCGAAGGCGGTGGCGATGAAGGCGGAGACGACACGGCGGCCGCTCTTGCCGGCATGCGCCAGCACATTGCGCATGAAATGAACCCGGCAGCGTTGCCATGTCGCGCACAGAACCCTGGTGACGGCCGCCTTGAGGCCTTCGTGCGCATCGGAGACGACGAGCTTGACGCCGCGCAGGCCGCGTCGGGTCAGCTTGCGCAGGAACTCGGTCCAGATCGGCTCGGCCTCCGAGGTGCCGATCTCCATGCCCAGCACCTCGCGGCGGCCGTCTGAGTTGACGCCGACGGCGATGATGACGGCGACCGAGACGATGCGCCCGCCGCGGCGCACCTTTAGGTATGTCGCATCGATCCACAGATACGGCCAGTCGCCTTCGATCGGCCGCTCCAGGAACGCCTTCACCTTGCCGTCGATCTCCTCACACAGCCGGCTCACCTGACTTTTGGACACGCCGCTCATGCCCATGGCCTTGACCAGGTCGTCGACCGAACGGGTCGAGATGCCCTGGATGTAGGCCTCCTGGATGACCGCGGTGAGCGCCTTCTCGGCCATGCGCCGCGGCTCCAGGAACGAGGGAAAGTAAGAGCCCTTCCTGAGCTTGGGGATGCGCAGCTCGACCGTGCCGGCCCGCGTCTCCCAGTCCCTATCGCGATAGCCGTTGCGCTGGGCCGTCCGCAGCGGGTTCTTCTCGCCATAGCCGGCGCCGGTGGCCGCACCGACCTCCAGCTCCATCAGCCGCTCGGCGGCAAAGCCGATCATCTCGCGCAGGAGATCGCAATCCGGGGTCTTCTCCACGAGCGCGCGCAGGTTCATCATGTCGTCGGTCATCGATGGTTCCTTCGAATCAGGTTGGTGTCAGCAACCCGACCTTACCGGCGAACCGTCGATGACCACCGCAATGCCGCTCGCTCGCTACGGCGCTGTTGAGGGCGCGCTCGCGAGCGGCTTCGCTACCGCCGAGCTACACCACCTGGGGGGACGCGACCG
>WHTM01000045.1 GCA_009377755.1 Hyphomicrobiales bacterium
ACTCGACGGCCCGGTCAACATCCATCTCACCGGCTGCCACCACTCCTGCGCACAGCATTACATCGGCGACATCGGGCTGCTCGCCTGCAAGGTTGAGATCGGCGCCGACGGCGACACCGTCGAGGGCTACCACATCCTGGTCGGCGGTGGCTTCGGGCCGGATGCCGTGCTTGCCCGTGACATCTATCGTGAGGTGAAGGCCGAAGACGCCCCGCGCACGATCGAGCGCATGCTCCGGGGCTACCTCTCACATCGCAGCGGACCGGAGGAGAGCTTTCTCGCATTCACGCGCCGTCACGAGGTGGAAGCTCTCAAGGCCATGTTCGACGCGGAGGCGACCGCATGACCGAGTCGCCGCGCCCGCCCTTCCCTCTGCTGATCCCCGAGACCGCGCCGTTCACGGCGGAACAGCGGGTGTGGCTCAACGGCTTTTTCGCCGGCCTCGTCTCGCTTGACGCTGCCGGCATCACGCCGCTGTCGCCGGAGCAGAACGCCGCTCTTCTCGGCGGTGGCGCCGCCGCGTTGCCGGGTCAGGCGGGCGATGACGATGGCGGCGATGCGCCTTGGCACGACCAGACGCTGGCGCTCGCCGAGCGGATGACGCTCGCCGAAGGGCGCACCGTGCGATGGCGCCTAATGGCCGCCATGGCGCAGCAGGACTGCGGCCAGTGCGGCTACAATTGCGCCGACTATTCCGGTGCCTTGTTCGTACGCAAGGAGGAGCGGCTGAACCTGTGCGTGCCAGGCGGCAAGGAAACCGCCCGCATGCTCAAGACGCTCGCCGGCGAGTTGACATCGGCCCCGGCGACGCCTGCGCTCATCTCGCGCGAAGCGGACGCCCCGGTGCGGCCTGCCGCTGCAGGGCGCTCCCGTGACAACCCGGCGGAGGCGCGTTTCCATTCACGTACGCGTCTCAACAAGGCCGGCTCCCAGAAGGAGACCTGGCACATCGAGTTCGACCTCCCGACGTGTGGGCTCGACTATGTCGTCGGCAACAGCTTCGGCATCTTTCCCAGGAACGATCCGGCACTCGCCGACCGCATCGTCGCGGCGCTCGGCGCGCCGCCGGATTTCCCGATCGCCGGACGCAGCCTGCGCGAGGTGTTGATTGACGGTGTTTCGCTGTCACCCGCGCCCGACGTGCTGTTCCAACTGTTCTCCTACATCGCCGGCGGCGAGCGGCGGCAGAAGGCGAAGGCGCTCGCCGCCGGCGAGGATCCCGACGGCGACGCCGCGACGCTCGACGTACTGGCGGCGATCGAAAAGTTCTCCGGCGTCCGGCCGGACCCGGAGGCCTTCGTCGAGGCGCTCGATCCACTGCAGCCGCGGCTCTATTCGATCTCATCCTCGCCACGGTCGAACCCTGGACGCATCTCCACCACCGTCGATGCCGTACGCTACGATATCGGCGCCCGCACTCGGCTAGGCGTTGCTTCGACTTATCTCGCCGAGCGCGTCTATCCGGGCGACTCACTCAAGATCTACATCCAGAAGGCACACAATTTCGGCCTGCCCTCCGATCCCGCCGTGCCGATCATCATGGTTGGCCCCGGCACCGGAATCGCCCCGTTCCGCGCATTTCTGTACGAGCGCATGGCGATCAAGGCGCCGGGACGCAACTGGCTCTTCTTTGGTCACCAGCGCAGCAACTACGATTTCCTCTATCAGGACGAACTCAACGCGATGAAGACGATCGGGCTTCTGACGCGGCTCACGCTCGCCTGGTCGCGCGACGGTGATCAGAAAATTTACGTGCAGGATCGGATGCGCGAGGTCGGGCGCGATCTTTGGGCATGGCTTGCCGACGGCGCGCATTTCTACGTCTGCGGCGACGCCAAGCACATGGCGAAGGATGTCGAACGGGCACTGGTCGATGTGGTGGCGCAGTTCGGTGCCCGCTCCACCGACGAAGCCATCGCGTTCGTTGCCGAACTCAAGAGAGCCGGCCGCTATCAACAGGACGTGTATTGAGCCCGCCATGAACGCCCCGACCCAGCATCCGCCCGCGATCCGTACAACCTGCCCTTATTGCGGGGTCGGCTGCGGCGTGCTGGCCAAGCCGGACGGCAACGGCGGTGCAATCATTGTCGGCGATCCCGATCACCCTGCGAACTTTGGCCGCGTCTGCTCCAAGGGCGCCGCGCTCGGCGAAACGCTCGGGCTGCGCGGCCGCCTGCTGCATCCGATGCAGCGGCAGCCTGACGGCACGCTCACGCGCATCGATTGGGATACCGCGCTCGGCACGGTTGCCGATGGATTCGGCCGTGTCATCGCGCGCGACGGTCCGGACGCGGTTGCGTTCTACCTCTCCGGCCAACTGCTGACCGAGGACTACTACGTTGCCAACAAGCTAATGAAGGGATTTATCGGCACCGGCAACGTCGACACCAATTCGCGCCTGTGCATGGCATCGTCGGTCGCCGGCCACCGCCGCGCCTTCGGCAGCGACACCGTGCCGGGCACGTATGCGGACCTCGACGAGGCCGATCTGATCGTCCTGGCGGGCTCGAACGCCGCCTGGTGTCACCCGGTTCTATTCCAGCGCATGGTAGCAAACAAGCGCGCACGCGGCGCCAAGCTCGTCGTCATCGATCCGCGCCGCACCGCGACAGCCGAGGAAGCTGACCTTGTGCTGACGATCGCCCCGGGGATGGACACGGCCCTGTTCTGCGGACTGTTGGCGCATCTCGCGGACAGCTGCGCACTCGACTACGCCTACCTCGACCGCCATACGTCAGGATTCGAAAACGCGTTGGTGCGTGCGCGCGAAATCGCGCCCGACACCGCTGCTACGGCGACCGCTGCGGGGCTCGACCAAGCTGACGTCGCGCGTTTCTTCGACTTGTTCCGCACTACACCGCGCGTTGTTACCGCGTTCTCGCAAGGGGTGAACCAGTCGGCGCAGGGCACCGACAAGGTCAATGCGATCATCAATTGCCATCTTGCCACCGGACGCATCGGCCGGTCGGGCATGGGACCGTTCTCATTGACCGGACAGCCGAACGCCATGGGCGGTCGCGAAGTCGGCGGGCTTGCCAACCAGGTTGCGGCGCACATGGGCTTCACGCCCGAGGAGATCGACCGCGTCCAGCGCTTCTGGAACGCGCCGCGGATGGCGTTGCGCGAGGGACTGAAAGCCGTACAGATGTTCGAAGCTGTTGCCCGCGGTGAGATCAAGGCGCTGTGGGTGATGGCGACCAACCCGGCGGTATCGCTGCCGCGCGCCGATGCCGTGCGGGCAGCGCTGGGCAAGCTGGAACTGCTCGTAGTGTCGGAGAATGTCATGTCGAACGACACCGTCACTGCCGGTGCACACGTCATGCTGCCGGCCGCCGCCTGGGGCGAAAAGGACGGAACCGTCACCAACTCGGAGCGCCGCATCTCGCGCCAGCGCGCATTCCTTCCGCTTCCCGGCGAAGCCAAGCCGGATTGGTGGATGGCGGCCGAAGTCGCCAAGCGCATGGGCTTTGCCGATGCATTCTCCTATCGTTCGGCTGCGGACGTCTTTCGCGAGCATGCAGCGCTGTCGGCATTCGAGAATGACGGCTCCCGCGACCTCGATCTGGGCGGGATCGCAACGCTTAACGACGAGTCCTACCAGGCCCTCGATCCGATTCAATGGCCAGCTCCGGCCGGAGCCGGCGGCCACGTCGGGCGCTTCTTTGCCGAGGGGGGCTTCTTCACCGCCGATGGAAAGGCACGATTTGTTTTGCCCGAGCGGCCGGCGCCGATGCGGCCGCTCTCACCTGAATATCCATTCCGCCTCAATACCGGCCGGATCCGCGACCAATGGCACACGATGACGCGAAGTGGTTCCAGCGCAACGCTCGCGGTCCACACACCGGAGCCGTTCGTTGAAATCCACCCGTCGGACCTGATCTCGGCCAAGCTTGCTGATGGCGGCTTCGCGCGCGTGACGACTCCGCACGGCACCTGCGTGTTGCGGGTTTCCGCCGGCACTGGGCAGCAACCCGGCTCCCTGTTCGTGCCGATCCATTGGAGCGGCGAAACGGCGTCGTCTGCCCGCATCGGCGAACTGGTCTCCTCGGACACCGATCCATTCTCGGGACAGCCCGAACTTAAGGGGACACCCGCGACCATCACACGCGTCGATTTTTCGTTCCGCGGATTCGCTCTGACGCGGCGCGATATCGCGCTTCCCACCAGAACATGGTGGACGCGGGTCGCAATCTCCGGCGGCTTCGGCTTCCTGCTTGCGAGCGATGAGTCGCCGGACGCCTGGAGCAGCTACGCCCATGCGCTGTTTGGCGCCGACGAACTGGCCGAATACGTAGATCGGTCGCGCGGCATTTATCGCGTCGCCAGTTTCCATGACGGCCGCCTCGACGGTTCATTGTTCATCGGTCCCGCCGCGGCTGCTCCGCAATGGGATGCCGTCAAGGCGGTGTTCGCGGACAACGTTGTCGGCGAACTTCCCCGCAGGATGCTCCTGTCCGCCCGGCGAGCCGACGGCCTGCTGGAACACGGCCCGGTGATCTGCGCCTGCTTCGGCATCGGCCTCGCGGTGATCCGCGAGGCGTTGGCGTCGGGCCGCGCCGGCAGCATTGACGACATCGGTTCGGCGCTGCGCGCGGGCACGAACTGCGGCTCATGCTTGCCCGAGCTCAAGCGGATCATTCACGCGCATGCGGAACTTTCGGCGTGAAGGACCACACGGCCGATCGATTTCCATGACGCAGCATCAATGAAAGAAGATTCTCAGCAACGAGCAACTATCCGATTCCGCTACCGCTCCCGCTCCGGCCAGCGTTCGTGAGCAAGGGGGATGGTCAAACGGCACGTCATCCCCTCCCCGAGGAAGGTTCGGCGTACTTTTCCGTTCATTTGACGTTCGACCACGGTATCGATCAGCCGTGAACCAAATCCCAAGCGCACCAAGCGCTTCGGTGCGGGTCCATCGCGCTCTTTCCAATCGAGGACGAGAGTCAGTCCAGACTCCGACCGGTCGATGGACCAGTTCACATCCACGCGACCGGACAGCGCGGACAAGCTCCCGTGCTTGATGGCATTGGATACCAATTCGTGCGCCGCCGTACTGATCGAGAAGGCCGAGGCGGGTTCCAAATAGACATTCGGTCCGCTCAGCGCAATGCGGTCGAGATACGGCCCAAGCTGGGTACCAAGCAGCTCCAGCAACGAAGCCGGCTGCCATCCTCCTTCAACCATCAGACGGTGCGCATTCGCCAGCGCCAAGACACGGGCCTCATACTTCAACACCAACTCGGTGAGGCTTTTTGAGTTCGACGCGGTCTGCGAAAACAGGGCCAGCAGCTGCGAGAATAAATTCCCGGAGCGATGATGCAATTCGCGGATCATCACCTTCTGTCGTTGGTCCAGCTGGCGTCGCTGGATCGCGCCCGCAACGATGTTCGCGACCGACGTGAGCAAAGCCACGTCGTATTCGTTGAACAGCCGCGGACGTCTCGTATGGACACTAAAAATGCCGTACTTGCGGTTGTCGTGCCCGACGATCGTTGTGCTCATGCCGCTAATGGCGCCATGATCGAGTAGAAGTCGCGACGGCGTGAAGCGTGTTTCCGATCGAAGGTCCGATACGAGTACAGGTCCAGGAGCGGCAAGCGTATAACTCGCTTGCGATCCTGGAGAGATTGACACGTGTGTTGCCTTGACGGCGTCAAATTCCCAGCCGTAGCCTGATCGAAACAGCAGCCCCGCGTCGCCAGAAACAAGTTCGAGGATGTTTACCAGATCGACGTCGAGCATCGTGGCCACGACATTCGTCACGTCGTCCAGCAATTTTTGCAAGTCTTCCTCAGTAAGGGCCCGTGCTCCGAGTTGCGCGACAACCTCCTGCCTTTGTGCGCGCATGCGCAACTCGTGCTCGGTCTGCACGCTCGGCGTCACGTCTCGGCATACGCCAAACAGCTTCTGTGGCGCGCCGTTTGCGATGATGACGGTACCCGAGGAGGAAATCCAACGTTCATCAAGGTCGGGTCGCGCGGGCAACCGATAAGTCACCGAATAGGGCCGTCCGGTCGCCAGTGATTCCCTTATCGCAGCGACGACCATAGGACGATCGTCTGGGTGAATATCGCTTTCGAAGAAGGAAAGTGTTCCTTCAAAGCTACCAGGTGGAAGCCGATGGAGCCGCTCCAAATTTCTCGACCAGGTGACCTTCTCGGTCGAAATATCCCACGCCCAGACTCCAATGCTCGCAGCCTCGAGAGCGCGTGTGACGAGTGCTACGTCGGGAAAGAAGGACTGGACAAAATCTCCGCTCGATCCGCCGGCAACGGCCTCGCTCTTGCCCGGCGGCAGTAGATCAGTGCGCTTCGGGTTTTGCTTCTTGTTTTCCGAATTCATGATTGAACAAGTGCGGTCGGACTTATTGCGCTTGCAGCTCTCGGAGCAAAGATGCGTTCGGGTCTGGAAAGTGCTTCGTTTTCGGCGCTGAAAAATTCTGCGTTTCGCAAAATGCTACCACGCCTTGAAAAGCGGCGCGTTATGATCAATCGTCGCGCACGGAGGTGGATGATGCTCATACGGGGGCCCGGTCGCCGACGCGGCAGACCCTACGCGGCGGGGGTCTGCCAACCGCCCCGTAATGCGCCGCAAGTAACGCATCTGGCCACGTTAAGCATCGAGATCGACAATTAGTTCCAAATATGACGGTATCCAGGTTCGGGACGGCTTCTGCGCGAACTTCGCGGTTATCGGCCTGGGTTTCACGCGGCCGCGAGTCAATTCCCCAAGTCTCCTCTCAAACGTTCAGATTTCCGGAGGAACCAAATGCCGGTAGCAGCGTTATTGCAGTGGCTGGTCCGCCCTCACTCCCCCTCCCCGCCCCCCGGGGCGGCCAGCATGGGCGTAGTCGTCAAGCGACTACGCCCGCTTTTTTTGGAAGCACGGTTGGGGGATCTCGGCGGTATCTCGACCTTAGACACCAGCGTGCTGAGAGCGCAGCTTGGCGTTGCGCCCGAAAAACAGGGCTTGGCTGGCAATTGCCGACACCATAGCCGGTTGGAATGGCTTGGTGATCAGGAATGCAGGCTCGGGCCGGGTGCCGGTCAGGAAGCGCTCCGGATACGCCGTTATGAATATGACGGGAACCTCGAACGACCGTAGAATTTCGTTCACCGCATCGAGTCCGGAGGTGCCATCGGCGAGTTGGATGTCGGCAAGGATCAACCCGGGCTGCTTCTTCTTGACAAGCGACAGCGCCTCCGCGCGCGTCCGGGCAACTCCCACGAGGTGGTGACCCAGGCTCTTCACCACCTCTTCAAGCTCCATGGCGATGAAAATCTCGTCCTCGATGATCAAAACATCGGTGGCGATCTCGGCGGCGAGCTCGCGGCCGGATTCGTCGATCAGGCGACGCAGCATTCGTACGTCGATATCAAGGATTTGTGCCGCCTGCTCCTCGGAAAAACCTTCGAGCGCCACCAGCAGAAACGCCTGGCGTGGTCGCGGCGTAATGTGGGCAAGCCTTTGCTCCGCCGGAAGACTTTCATTCCCCAGCTGATCCGGTGCGCCATTGACTGATACCGAATTCCAGATCTTCGTAAAAAGACGAAAAAGACCAATCCGAACACTCTCGGCCTCCTCCAAAGCCGACTGATCCTCAATTAACGCATCAATTGTCGCTGCAACATAGGCGTCCCCGGAGGCTTGATTTCCGGTGACCGCCCGCCCGTATCTGCGCAAATGCGGCAAATATTGGGCAACCGTTCGAGAATCGAGCACTACTCCCTCCCCAATCCAGGCGGACATAGTCTTACCGTCACCCAATGCATTGTCGTAAAAAAAGTTCCCACGAGAGCTGGAACAGTTTGTATCACAATACGTTAGCGTAGGGGAAGGGGAGCCGTGATTCTGCGGACTCCGTCCATAGGACGCGGATAGAGGGTGATGAAGCGACGCAAGCCAGCCAGCTCGGGTTCAAAGAAAATGCGAACGGACTTCATGCAACGCCGTGGCCGGGCGCGGCTCAGCACTGAGGTCCAACGCAAGATCGGAAATCAACTGCGGGCAATGTACGACGATGTGGTCCATCAGGGAGTTCCCGATCGCTTCACTGAACTACTCAGTCAGCTCGACGAGCGGAATGACAAGGACAAGAAGTAATGACCCCGACTCGGACCGCGCGCGAGGAAATGCTTGCTGCGATTCCGCGCCTGCGGGCATTCGCTATTTCGCTTTGCGGCGACGTCGATAAAGCCGACGACCTCGTCCAGGAGGCCCTTCATCGGGCCCTGACGCATATCGATTCATTCCAGCTTGGCACGAATATGCTGGCATGGCTCATCACGATCCTACGCAATTTGTTCTACGCCAATTACCGCAAGCTCCGACGCGAAGTTGAAGATGGCGATGGCCGCTACGCCGCAAGTCTGAAATCCCAACCCGAGCAGGAAAGCAAACTCGAATTCGAGGAACTCCGTGCTGCCCTTGCAAAGCTGGCCCCAGACCAGCGCGAGGCTCTGATCCTGATCGGCGCCTCAGGCTTCTCCTACGAGGAGGTGGCCAAGATTTGCGGCTGTGCCGCCGGAACCATCAAGAGCCGCGTGAACCGAGCTCGTTCGCGCCTGTCCAAACTCATGTCAATCGAACGTGCCGAGGATTTCGGTCCGGATCACGTAACCCGGGCGGTTCTTTCCGACAACTCGTGACGCCGATCCGAAGAGCGGCTGCACACGCAGATCACGACTATCGCTACGGCCTTGCTACGGGCGGACACAGCGGCCCACCTGTGAGCAAAGGCGTGTATAAGCACAAAAGGTTCCAACGTACAGCCGCGGGCGCGGAGCCCGTATAGTGCGCCGCTGATGCTCTACTGGGCAGCAAGCGGGCCCGTGTTCGGCTTTAGCGACACCTGCAACTCGTTATCAGACGTCCACGACGATCATCGCGACTTCATGCTGAGTATCATCGCCTGGCCGCGACCGCTGCCGTCCACCTGGATCGTCGCCACTTGGGCCACGCCGAGCGCTCGCTGAAGGTGTGAACACCGCGGCCGCGCCACATCACTGTGGTTGCAAAAATGTCGGAACCTGACCATGATTGCACACTCTCTTTCGTTGATCGCCTGATTGTACCAGCTCTGCCTGAGATGGTATTGGCGGCATCACCTGGGTCATTGGAAGGATTGCAGTCGGCACAAAATGACGAAGTCTGCGGTCGCATTCCAGTTCGTTGATTAGAAAGAAGGAGAAGCGCTCATGCGCAAGGTACTGATCATGGCTGCGGCTGCCGCTACTCTCGCCGGATGTCAAACTGCACGTGAAGATCGCGCCGTGAGCGGCGCGCTGATCGGCGGCGGCACCGGGGCAATCATTGGCGGTGTCGCCAGCAATTCGGTCGGAGGTGCGCTCGCCGGTGGAGTGATTGGCGCGGCTGCTGGCGCCATAATCGCCGATGCCACGCGGCCTGGGCGCTGCTATGTCCGCACCCGTTCCGGCCGGTTGCGTCGGGTCGCCTGCCGCTAAGGCGAAAATCCAAGCGCGCTTGCAAATCCATATGCAATTGAGGATGCGTGACCTTGAACGGGTCATGCATCCGGGGCACCCCTCGCGGATCTATCGTTTACAAAATCATGCGGACTGCCCGATGGCCGATGTCCTGCGGAACGGGATCTCCCGCGCGCAGTCATGAGATGGTTCGAGCGGACAAATGGTACGCGCAGACAGGTGCGCGTGAGCATTGCTGCGCTAAGGGAGGTATCGGAAAACATTGCAGGCGCCGTCAATGCTTCACCGATGTCACCGAGTGCAGCCCTCTCGCGGTAACTATGTTGGGGGGCATCACAGATCACGGGCGCGTGTTCGAGGTGCGATGAGAGAGGAAACCCGTCGGGCCATCGCCTACACCGCCGCCGTACGAATCAACGGGGCCGCCCCACCCGGCCTATACAGTCGCGAACGCCGCTGGCATACGACGATGAGCCCCGGTTACGATGTTGATGCGCAGTCCCACATTAATGCGTCGGGACCGAGTCTGTACCATCACGGAACAGCGAACCATATCAATTTGCAGGTAAACGGTTCATGCTTTTCCGGCTTCGCTTACGGCGAAGGTCACCATTTTTTTGGCTCAATACTCGGCAACTCGATCGAGGTTTTCGACTACGGCGAAGGACAGTACTTCCATTATTCAATCTAGAGTCCAGCCCAGTTCGCGAAGGTCAAGGGAATGGATTCGGGCATCCATGCTGGCCTCCAACCTAGCCAGCTTCTTGAATCAGAACCGCCCCGATTTGAGAATCCCCTATATGTCAACAGGACCTAGCGTCTTTTGCCACGAGAAGTCGCCGTAGGAAAGCGCGGCGGGTCAGGGATCACGCATTGTAGGCCGGCACGCGGCCCACAACAGGCCGATGAGCAGGACATTGAACAAGGCAAAGGCGGCCAGCACCGCAACCGTGACTTCCGCGCTCGAGTGCTCAAGCAGCACGGCGCCCGCCGAGGGCGCCAGCGCCTGTGCAATCAGCGCCGGCAGCGCCAGGCGGCCCATCAGGCCGGCGTAGCGTTGCGGTCCGAAGAGCTCCAGCGGCAAGGTCCCGCGTGCGATCCACATGATGCCGTAACCGCCGCCGTAGAGCAGGATCGCCACGGCCACGATCGGCAGATCGACGAGCAGGAGCAGCAGGCCAACGGCCATCAGTGTGCAGGAAGCGACCATTGTCCAAATGGGATGGTAGTGGCGTCCGAACAGGCTTTCGATAATGCGAGCGCCAACCTGCGATGGGCCGAACAGCGTGCCAAGCGACACCGCGACCGCAAACGGCACCCCCCGCGCCTGCAGAAAGATCAGGAGATGCACGACGACGATCGCGCCGATCGCCGACGAGATCGTGAGCACCAAGGCCAGCAACGTGAACTGAGTTCGCTGTGCCGGCGGCAATCCGCTCCGCGGCGACGCTGCTTTTTCCGGGGTCGCCCCACCTCGCGGGTGCACAGTCGCCGCGTGGCTCGCCGCGCGCGGGATCGCGGCAAGCTGCAAAGGCAGTGCGATCGCCAGATGGATCGCCGCATAGACGAGGCTTGTCGTGCGCCAGCCATAGGCATCGACCAGAGCCGCGCCAAGCGGCCAGCACACTGTGCTGGCGAAGCCGCCGAACAGCGTCAGGTTGGTGATTGGCGCGCGCGCATCCTTGCCGTAAATCATGCCGAGCGCGGCAAAGACGGCATCGTAGAGCCCGGTCCCCATGCCGAGACCGACGACCGCCCAGGCCAGTAGGTAGACCCACAAACTCGGGGCGAGTGCGATGCCGCTCAATCCGGCGGCAAACAGGAGCGAACTCAGGATCAGCACCGGACGGCCGCCGTAGCGCTCGATGGCACGCCCGACTCGCGGCGACACCAGACCACCGACCAGCAAGCCGATCGACACGCCGCCGACCACCCCGCCGAGCGGCCAGGCGGTATCGGCCACGATCGGCGCCGCCAGCACCGCCGGGAAATAGAACGAAGTGCCCCAGGCAAAGATCTGCGCGACGCCGAGACAGATCACCACCTTGGCCGGCCGCGGCTTGGACGCGGATATGTCGATCAACGAAACTCCCCGGCTCGGCCGTTTTCGCGCGCGCAGCGCGTGTCAAGCTGCATCATACACGGACGGGACGGCTTGCTCCTGCGCCGGGATCAATGGTCAAATGCCGGCAGCACAGATCAAAGCGACGAACGCGCGGCATTTCAAGGGAGGACACCATGACTTTGACGGCTCGCATTGCCGTGCTCGGATTGTCGAGCCTTATGATCGTTGGAAACGCGCTTGCCCAAGACAGGCCGGCCGCGGACACCGCCAACTATCCAAGCCAGACGGTACGTCTTATCGTGCCGTTCCCGGCCGGCGGGCCCGCCGACATCGTCGCCCGTCTGCTTGCCCAGAAGCTGAACGAATCCTGGGGCCAGCCGGTCATCGTCGAGAATCGTCCCGGCGCCAATACGGTGCTGGCAGCTCAGCAAGTCGCCCGCGCTGCTCCCGACGGCCACACGATCCTGGTCGCCATCGATTCGACGCTGGTGATGAATCCATATCTCTACAAGAGTCTCCCGTACGATCCGTCCAAGGACTTCGCGCCGATCACCCAAACCACCCAATCGATGTCGGTTCTGGCGGTACGCGCCGAGGACGGACCGAAAACTGTGAAGGAGCTGATCGCCAGGGCAAAGGCGGAGCCGGGCAAGCTCAATTACGGCGGCGGGACACTCACGCCGCAGCTCATGGGCTACGTGTTCAACAAGGCGGCTGGCATCCAGGTCCAATACGTCCCTTTCCGCGGCACCCCGGCAACCGTCCAGGGAATGCTGACCAAGAGCGTCGACATGGTCTATGCCGCAACCTCGATCGCGCTGCCGCTGGTCGCCAATGGCAAGCTGCGCGCCCTGGCGCGGCTCGACAGCCGTAATTTTCCGGCGGTGAAGGATATCCCGACGCTACGCGAGGCGGCGGGCTTCGCCGAATTCGACGATCTTTCGGTGTGGCTCGGCCTCGTGGCGCCGAAAGCAACGCCGAAGCCGATCATCGACAAGATCCACCGTGAGGTCTTGCGCATCCTGAACGATCCCCCGGTGAAGGAGCGGGTCGATCGTTCGGGCAACTACATCAACACGAGCAAGAGTCCCGAGGAATTCGGCGCCTTCATCCGCAAGGAGGCGGATCGCTGGTCGAGAGTCCTTCCCGAAACTGGAATCCGATACGATTGACCTTCCGGCCGCTGCTCCTCGGCGGCCGCCCTTTTGAAATCCCGCATGCAGGACGGACAATGTCGAAACCCAAGATCCTCATCTTCGCCCCGCGCGAGGAGCCCCCGGAAATTTTGCACCGGCTGAAGGGAATCGGCTGCGCCATCGCCGTCGGTGATCGCGGCTGGCAGTTGCCACGCGGCGCGCACGAGGACGCTTTCGCAGCGGCGGCACGCGATGCCGTGGCCATGATGGGCACGTCGATCCGCCACACGCCGGTCAGTCGCCGCATCATGGATGCATCGCAGCGCCTGCGCATTGTCGCCAAGTATACGGTCGGCGTCGACGACATCGACGTTGAGGCGGCAACCGCACTCGGCATCCTGGTGTGCCACGCGCCGACCGAAGCAAACTGCTTCGGCGTCGCCGAGACCGCCGTCGCGATGATGCTGACGATCCTCAAGCAGGTGCGCGAGCGCGACGCGGCAGTGCGCGCCGGCCAGTGGCGCGAGCCGCACCTCGCCTCCACCTTCGTCGGCAGCCGCATCTCCGATGGCTATCCGGGGATCACGCTCGGTCTGGTCGGCCTCGGGCGCATCGGCGCGCGCGTCGCCGACCTGATGGCGCCGTGGCGCATCCGCGTCCTCGCCTATGACCCTTATGTCGAGCCGTCAAAGTTCCTGCTGCACGGGGTCAAGGCGGTCGACTACGATACGCTGCTGCGCGAGTCCGACGTGGTCTCGTTCCATGTGGTGCTGACCAAGGAAACGCGCTTCATGTTCGGGGCCCGCGAGCTCGGACTGATGAAGCCGTCGGCCGTCGTCATCAATACCGCCCGCGGCAAGGTGATCGACGAGGCGGCGGTCGCCGAGGCGCTGCACTCCGGCCGCATCCACGCGGCGGCGATCGATGCCTTCGAGGAGGAGCCGGTGCCGGCGGAGTCTCCGCTGCGAAGCCTCAGCGGCAAGGTGCTGATGGCCCCCCATTCGGCCTCGTTCAACACGGGCGGCGAGCTTGGACCCGGCATCGAATGGGCGACCCGGTCGGTGATCTCTGCCCTGTCCGGACGGGTTCCCGACAACGTTTACAACAAGGACGTGATTCCGCGCTGGCTGGAGCGTTTCGGCGGCGCCAGCATCAACGGATAAGCTCTTCGCCGCTGGCAATCGATCCGGGTAGTGGAACGGATACGACAACCCGGAACGTCCCGTGAAACAGTCGGTTGACCTTGGGGCGGTCTTGTCAATGTGCCGTGCTTGATCCGGCCCTCGATGCGGGTCCGGTTGCGCACTTGCTTACCTCTGGGCCGAGACTGAAGGCATGCATTTTTTGCTTAGCTGCATCGCAGCAAATAATGTTTTGCAATGCACCATAGAGTACTATCTCCCATCATGAATCAAACGTGACGCGGGTTCGAGGGCGGAATACGCGAGTTTTCGCTATCCAGGCCCGCATGGAGGTAGAGATGTTGCTTTCTGTCATACGGTTTCTGCAAGTCTGGCGTCGGTACAATGCTAGCGTTCGCGAGCTGTCTCGCCTCGGCGACCGTGAATTGGCCGATATCGGGATCAGCCGCTCGGATATCATCCGCGTCGCCTGGGACAACGCCAACAGCTAGACGAAACGGCCGGCTTCCGCTCCCGGCAACGCCCGCCTCGTGCGGGCGTTGCGCGTTTGGGGCCGCCCCGGCCTCGGCTTTCCGGCCTCGACCACGACGCCGACCTTGGCGAGGCCGGCGCGAAAGCCGGGGCGACCTGGCCCTGTTCGGCGAGGTTCTCGATCGCGGCCGGCGTGACGACCACGACATCGAATTCCTCTAATCCGCCGCACCAGCGCACCGACCGTATCGTTTTTGACCGTGACCCTGTACCGGTCTGCTTCTCGAAAGCCGGAGTCACCGCCAGCCCGACGGGCCTTGTAAGCGCCGCCGGTCAGGACCTGATTCTCGGCTGCCGACGCGGATGAGGCAGGTCCGAACGCGAGTGCGGTCATCATCTATCGCCAAGCCGACGCTGAGATCCATGGAATCTCCGTCGACAGGTTCACTCGCACGTTAATTGGGCACGGCAGCGATAAAGCAGCGGCCGTCTACCGCTTGATCGCGGCGCCCGGCATCCGTGATACACAACCCGGGACTGCTGCAGGTCGCGGCAACAGGAAACCAAGACCCGATGCCGACCAGCGAACCCCTTATCCGTCTCGGCGTCTTTGTCGGCGTGTTCCTGCTGATGACCCTCTGGGAGATTGCCGCGCCGCGCCGCGAGCGCACCGTCGGCCGCGCGGTCCGCTGGCCGAACAACCTCGGGATCGTCGTGATCGACAGCCTGCTGGTGCGGCTCCTCATGCCGACCGCCGCGGTCGGCACCGCGCTGCATGCGGAAGCGCAGGGATGGGGCCTGCTCGCTCTGGTGCAGTGGCCGGCGTGGGCTGAGATCGTCGTCACCGTGGTGCTGCTCGATCTGGCGATCTATTTCCAGCACGTGCTGTTCCATGCCGTGCCCGCGTTGTGGCGGTTGCACCGGATGCACCATGCCGATCTCGATTTCGACGCCACGACCGGCGTGCGTTTTCATCCGATCGAGATCCTGTTGTCGCTCGGCATCAAGATTGCCGTGATCGCCGCGCTCGGCGCGCCGCCGCTAGCGGTTCTGATCTTCGAGATCATTCTCAACGCGACCTCGATGTTCAACCACGGCAATGTGCGCATGCCGGCCGCGCTCGACCGCATCGTCCGTTGGTTCGTGGTCACGCCGGACATGCACCGCGTGCACCATTCGATCGATCCCGCCGAGACTAACAGCAATTTCGGATTCAACTTCTCGATCTGGGACCGCATGCTCGGAACCTACCGGACGGCGCCCGGTGCCGGCCATATCGGGATGACGATCGGGATTTCCCAGTTCCGCGACGTGCGCGAGCTATGGCTCGACCGGCTGCTGACCCAGCCGTTCCGGGAGGACAGCGGGCCGCAACCGTTCAACGGAAGCCGGAATCTCTTGCGGCAGCGGCAGGACAATGACACATCAGGCCGATGATTAAGCCGGTCCATATCGTCGGCGGCGGGCTTGCGGGCTCAGAGGCGGCGTGGCAAATCGCCGGCCGCGGCGTGCCGGTCGTACTACACGAAATGCGCCCCTGCCGGATGACCGACGCGCACCAGGGCAGCGATCTGGCTGAACTGGTCTGCTCCAACTCTTTTCGCTCCGATGAGCACGAGACCAGCGCCATCGGCCTGCTGCACGAGGAGATGCGCCGCCTCGGCTCGCTGGTGATGCAGGCGGCGGACGCGCACCGGCTCCCTGCCGGCGGGGCGCTCGCCGTGGACCGCGTCGGATTTGCCGTCGCAGTGACGGCCGCCATCAACCGGCATCCGCTGATCGAGGTCGTGCGAGCGGAAATCGACGGCGCGCCGCCGGCCGCCTGGGACCATGTTATCATTGCGACCGGCCCCCTCACCTCCGCGCCTCTGGCGAAGGCCGTACGCGGCTTGACCGGCGATGACGCACTCGCGTTTTTCGACGCGATTGCGCCGATCGTACACCGCGACTCGATCAATCTCGACGTTGCCTGGTTCCAGTCCCGCTACGACAAGGCGGGGCTGGCCGGCTCCGGCGCCGACTACATCAATTGTCCGCTGACGCGCCCGCAATACGACGCATTTGTCGATGCGTTGCTCGCTGGCGACAAGGTGTCGTTTCACGATTGGGAGGCCTCCACGCCCTATTTCGACGGATGCCTGCCGATCGAGGTCATGGCCGAACGCGGCCGCGAGACACCGCGGCACGGTCCGATGAAGCCGTTCGGCCTCACCAATCCGTACGCCCCGCAGGTGAAACCTTATGCGGTGGTGCAGCTGCGCCAGGACAATCGGCTTGGCACGCTGTTCAACATGGTCGGCTTCCAGACCAAGCTGAAACACGCCGAACAAGTGCGCATCTTTCGCGCCATCCCCGGACTTGAGAACGCCGAGTTTGCGCGGCTCGGTGGCTTGCATCGCAACACCTTCTTGAATTCGCCGAAGCATCTGGACGAATCCCTGCGGCTGAAAGCCGACCCGCGCCTGCGCTTCGCCGGGCAGATCACCGGCTGCGAAGGCTACGTCGAGTCCGCGGCGATCGGACTGCTCGCCGGCCGTTTTGCCGCCGCGGACCGGCTGGGCGAAAGCATCGGCTCGCCGCCGGCGACGACGGCCCACGGCGCGCTCCTGTCGCACATCGTCGGTGGTCACATCGAGACGATCGATGCCGGTCCACGCTCGTTCCAGCCGATGAACGTCAACTTCGGCCTGTTCCCGCCGCTCGCCCGCGCGCCGACGCGCGACGATGCGGGCAACCGGCTGCGCGGCAGTGGCAAGACGCTCGCCAGGAAACGGGCGCTGTGCCGACGCGCGCTGGCCGACCTCGATACGTGGAGCGGCGCCCGATCTATGGCCGCGGCCGAATGACGGCGCTCACCCTCTGCTGATGCGCCGCGGGTCCCGCGCCGCCCGCCAGAGCGCCCATTGCCGGCGCCACTGTGCCACGACCGGCGGGCGGTACGGATCGTAGCGCGCACTTTCCATGCTGCGCAAAATGCGGGGGGTTAATGCAACGGGAAGGAATGCCGGCAGAATGGCATCCGGCAGGCGCGGCAGATCATCATCCAGCACGGCAAGGTGCAGGCGCGCGACCTGCCGCAGCTCGGCCAGTGCCGCCAGCAGCGATGGGCTCCCCCGCCCACCCGAAGGCTCGGCCACCGCGCCATGGCGCGTCAGGATATCCCGCGGCACGAAGCTCTGCCCACGCGCCGTGTGGATCGCAAACCGCTGCAGGACCGCGGTGACGCAGCAAGCAATGCCGGCATGCCGCGCCGCGTCATTATAACCCGGATCCGTCCCGTCACTTAGCACCTGCGCGGCCAGTCGGATCAAAGCCGCAGAGGTCGCGGCCGCATAGCGTTCGAGTTCTCCGATTGTCGCCATCGGCTCATCGTAGAGATCGAAGGTGTGCGCATCGATCAGGTCGAGCAGCGACGGCTTGGGTAGCGCGAAGCGCTGCACCGTCTCCAGCAATGCCGCCGCCACCGGGTTCGCCATCGTGTCCCCCTGGGCGGTGCCGGTCAGCGCGTCGCGCCACCATTGCAGCCGGACCTCGCCCGGCAGCGGCGTCATGATACGGTCTCGGACCTGGACGATGTCGGCATCGAAGGCATGGAGCGCGTACAACGGCCCGCGATAGGCCTCCGGCGCAAACAGCGTCGCCACGAATCGATCCTTGTCCGCCTCGCGCACGCGCACTTCGCAGAACTCATACGCCTGGTCCATTGATTTTGCCCCCGGCGCGCCGGCGCTCAGTCGACGGCGATCAACGCCGCCGCAATGCGCCGGCGTTCGGCCAGCAGCACATTGTAGGTGCGCACGGCCGCCCCCGTCGTCATCGTGTCGACCGTCAGCCGCAGGGCGCGAAAGCGCTCGTGCAACGCGTTCGGCATGATCCAAGGATCGCGGCCGGTGCCGACCAATACAAGATCGAGCTCCGGCGCGCGCGCAAAGACGGGGGCCAGCGCATCTTGCGACAAGCCGTCAGGCGATCGTACCGGCCAAGCCCAGATCCCGTCGGGCATAAAGAGCAGCGACCCACGGTGCGACATGCCGGCGAAGCGAAAACCGCCAGCGCCGTAGGCTTCGATCAGAGCCGAAGCGGGATAGTGCGGCTGCGCGGCGAAATCCGCCATCGCAAGGCCTCACGCGCGGACCTCGGCGCGCGACGACACCTCCGCCTCGCTACCCTGTGTCTTGACGCCGAGATAGATCAACAGCGGCGCGGCGACGAACGCCGACGAATAGACGCCGACGATGATCCCGAACAGCATTGCCTGTACGAAGCTCTGGATCACCTCCGGACCGAAGAAGAACAGACCGAGCGTTGCCAGGAACGTCGTCGTCGAGGTGATGACCGTTCGTGACAGCATTGAGTTCATCGCAATGTCCAGCAATTCGTCGATCGGCATTCGCTTGTAGCGGCGCAGCATCTCGCGAATGCGGTCGTAGATGACGACCGTATCGTTCACAGAATAACCCATGATGGTGAGAATGGCGGCGACCGAGGACAGGTCGAAATCGACCTGCGTCACACAATAGAAACCGATGGTCAGAACCACGTCGTGCATGGTGGCGACGATCGCACCGACGGAGAACTGCCATTCGAAGCGGAACCACAGGTAGATGAAGATCCCAAGCATCGCGACCATGATGCCGATAATGCCGTTGGTCACCAACTCGGCGGAGACGCGCGGCCCCACCACTTCGACGCGGCGGTACTCGACCTCGCCCCCCAATGCCTGCCGAATCTTGGCAACTGCGGCTTGCTGGGCTTCCTCTCCGCCGGGTTGCTGTGCGACCCGGATCAGCACGTCGGTCGGCGCGCCGAATTGCTGCAACTGAACCTCGCCCAGACCAAGATCGCCCAGTTTGGCGCGCAGGGCGGCCAGGTCCGCCTGTCCTCCCTTCGTCTGGATTTCGATCAGCGTGCCGCCGCGGAAATCAATGCCGAAATTCAGCCCGACCGTGAAGAACACCAGCACCGCCAGCAGCGACAGCACCGCCGACAGCGGAAAGGTGAGCCGCCGCCAATACATGAACGGCAGATTGGTATTGTCCGGGACGATGCGCAGCAATTTCACGGCCGGTCCTCCTGCTCGCTAGACCGGAACGGCCGCCGGCCGGGTCCAGCGAACCCAGATCGCGATCAGCAGCCGGGTGAAGGTGAACGCCGTGAACACGGTGGTGAAAATCCCGATGGACAGCGTGAGTGCAAATCCGCGCACCGGACCGGTGCCGAGGAAGAACAGCACGATGGCCGCGATCAGCGTGGTGATGTTGGCGTCGAGGATGGTCCCGAGCGCGCGGCTGAATCCGGTGTCGATCGCCATGATGGCGGTGCGGCCAAAGCGCGCCTCCTCCCGCATCCGTTCATAGATCAGCACGTTCGAGTCGACCGCCATGCCGACCGTCAGCACAATGCCGGCGATGCCGGGCAGGGTCAGCGTCGCGTTGAGCGCCGACAGGATGCCGAAGATCATGAGGACGTTGACGATCACCGCGATGTTCGCGATCAGACCCATCAGGCCGTACGTCGCGAAGATGTAGATGAAGACGAGTGCGGCGCCGATATAGGCCGCGATTTTGCCTTTCTCGATCGAGTCCTGGCCGAGACCGGCGCCGACGGTGCGCTCCTCGATGATCGTTAGCGGCGCCGGCAATGCGCCCGCTCGCAAGAGGATGGCGAGATCGTTCGCCTGCTCGACGGTGAAATTGCCGGAAATCTGTCCCGACCCGCCGAGGATCGGCTCGCGGATCACCGGCGCCGAGATCACCTCGTTGTCGAGCACGATGGCGAACGGCCGGCCGACATTCTCTTGCGTCACCTGCGCGAACCGGCGCCCGCCGCGGGTGTTGAAGCGAAAGGTGACGATCGGTTCGCTGGTGCGCTGATCGAAGCCCGGCTGTGCATCGGTCAGATCTTCGCCCGATACCATGATTCGCTTCTCGATGACGTAGGGTGCCCCTCCCTCGCCACGGCTGCCTCGGAGAATTTCCGAGTCCGGGGGAACGCGGCCACGCGCTGCTTCTTCCGGGGTGGTGCTCTGGTCGACCAGCCGGAACGTCATCTTAGCGGTCTTGCCGAGGAGTTCCTTCAGTCGGGCCGGATCCTGAAGGCCGGGGACCTGCACCAGGATGCGGTCGACGCCCTGGCGCTGAATCGACGGCTCGACGGTCCCCAGTTCGTTGACGCGCCGCTCGACGATCTGGATCGACTGATCCACCGCCTGGCGAATGCGTTCGACGATAGCCGGCTCGGTCGGCGTCAGCCGGAACAGCCCGCCGCCGGCGTCGACGATATCGACCGACCGGTTGCCGGTCGCCGCGAGCAGGCCGCCAAGCGGCTGCGACAGTTCGCGCAGCTTGGCAGCGGCCTGCTGCGAATTCGATCCCTCGCGGATGCGGACTTCCACCGTAGTACCGCGTACGTTCAGCCCGGTATAACCGATGCGGGCATCGCGCAACACACGGCGCACGTCGTCACGCAGGGTCTCGAGCATCTCCTTACGCACGGCGCCGGAGTCCACTTCGAGAAGAATGTGCGATCCGCCCTGCAAATCCAGACCGAGAACGATGTGTCGCTGCGCCCATTTCGGCCAGCTTTTCACCGTGCTATCGGGAAAGAAGTTGGGCGTCGCCGTCAGGCAGATGACGAACGCTGTCAGCAGGATCGCTGCCGCCTTCCACCGGCTGATATAAAGCATGGGCTTGGCCTCGAAATCCCCGCCGAGTCGTCGTGACGCGATTAGTGTGGTAGTTCAGAATAACTTCTGAACCAAAACCACACTAGAATCATAGTCTGCTAGTGTCCTTCGAATCCGACGTTCGCTCAGAGAACGCTGTGAGGCAAAGCGAACTTCGGATTCGGGACACTAGCCGGCGCTATCGTCCTTCACCGGCTCACCCTTGGCGCGGACGTCGGAGATCATCTGGCGCGCCTGCCTCACCCTTACATTCTCGGCAATTTCGACCTCAATTTGGTCGTCATCGACCACTTTCGTGACCTTGCCGACCAGACCGCCCGACGTGACCACCGTATCGCCGCGGCGCACGTTCTTGACCATCTCCTGGTGCTGCTTCACCCGCCGCTGCTGCGGCCGCAGAATTAGGAAATACATGATGACGAAGATCAGGATGAACGGCAGCAGCGACATCAGCATGCCGCCGTCCCCGCCAAGACCCGGTACCTGCGCGAACGCGGGGGAGATCAGCATTTCTAGGGGTTCCTTCGGGGTTTAGCTTGCGGCGGTGGTTGAACCGATCGAGACCCGCGCTCCGGCCAAATTTCGCGCGACTATACCGGGCAAGCGCCCAATTGCAACGCCACAAGGAGGCCGTTTTCGCCCATCCTGACGGCTGCACCAGGGGGCTGTCCTTGCACACGGCGGATCGTCTCGGTAAGGGAGCCCTGGAGCAAGGGAACCACCTCATGGCGAAGCGCAGCCGTCCAACCCGCCGCGCCAGTGAATCTCGGCTGCCATCTGGTTCAACTCCGCATCACGCCGATCTGGGGCGCATTGCCGCCGCCCTCGAACGGCTGGCCCCGCCCCTCCCGGCCGCGCTGGCGCTCGCGGCTTCCGACGCGTTTATCTGGCATCCGCAGCAGCGACGGCTGGCGCCGGTCGCCCGGGTCAACCGGGTCGAGATGTCGCTGCTCAAAGGGATCAATCGGGTTCGCGACGTCCTGGTCGAGAATACCGAACGCTTCGCCCGCGGACTGCCCGCCAATAATGCCCTGCTCTGGGGTGCCCGCGGCATGGGTAAGTCGTCGCTCGTGAAGGCCGCGCATGCCGCCGTAAACGCCGGCCTGGCCGCTGCCAGGGGAAGGGGGGGGAAAGGCGGGGAACTGAAATTGATCGAGATTCATCGCGAGGACATCGAAAGCCTTCCCGAGCTGATGGGGCTGCTACGCGGCTCCCCGTACCACTTCATCGTCTTCTGCGACGATCTTTCTTTCGACGCTTCGGACACATCATACAAATCCCTCAAGGCTGTACTGGAAGGCGGCGTGGAAGGCCGGCCGGACAATGTGATCCTCTATGCCACCTCCAACCGGCGCCACCTGATGCCGCGCGAGATGATGGAGAACGAGCGCGCCACCGCGATCAATCCGGGCGACGCGGTCGAGGAGCGGGTTTCGCTGTCGGACCGCTTCGGACTATGGCTCGGGTTCCACCGCTGCAGCCAGGACGAGTACCTGGCGATGGTGGCGGGCTACGTGACGCACTACCGCATCCCGTTCAAGGGCGAGGCCCTAGAGCGCGAGGCGCTGGAATGGGCCACCACGCGCGGGGCGCGGTCAGGGCGCGTCGCCTGGCAATATGTGCAGGACCTCGCGGGACGGCTCGGCGTCACGCTCGCAGAGCCGAAATCGTAGCGCGCCGACCCGCGCTCACGCGCCGAGATACGGCGTCGGATCGACCGGCATCGAGCCCTTGCGGATCTCGAAGTGGAGCTGCGGCGAAGTGATGCTGCCGGTGCGGCCCGACTTGGCGATGACCTGGCCGCGCTTCACCTTGTCGCCGCGCTTCACCATGAGCTCGCTGACATGCGCATAGGCGGTGACAAACCCGTTCGGATGCCGCACCAGGATCAGGTTGCCATAGCCTTTGAGCTCGTTGCCGGCATAGGCCACTTCGCCATCTTCCGCCGCCTTGATCGGCGTCCCTTCAGGCACCGCGATGTTGATGCCGTCGTTCTGCTGGCCATTCGGCTTGGCGCCGAACGCTGTGACGATGCGGCCACGCACCGGCCAGCGGAATACCGCGCCGCCGGTCTCGCGCTTGGCTTCGGCCTCCGGGCTTACCGTCGGCGAGGCAACATTGGCGGTGTGCGGCGGCTCGGTCGCGGCCACTTGTTGCGCCGGCGCAGTCGTCTGCGGCGCTGGCCTTTGCGGGATCGCATCGGCGGGCGGGGCCACCACAGGCTTCGCCGACGTCTGCGCAGGAATGGCCAGGCGGTCGCCCAGCTTGATCTGCGTGTGCGACGCAACCTTGTTGGCCTTCGCCAGATCGGTGAGCGACACTCGATAGCGCCGTGCAATCTTGTTAAGCGTGTCGCCCGGGCCGGCGATGTGGAAGCCGCCAAAGGAGGATGCCGCCGGGACCGTTGCCGGGGCCTGCGTCGGCGATGCAGCGGTTGGGGGGGCAGAACCGTGCCCCGGGATGACGATCTGCTGGCCGATCTTCAGATCATTCGGCGCGGCGAGGCCGTTGGCCTTGATCAGCGCCGCGATCGACACCCCATGGCGCCGGGACAATACCGCCAGGGTGTCGCCGGGGGCGACGGTCACCCGGCCCGCCTGCGGTTGCGGGGCGGCCATGCCAGTCAGGGCCGACGGGGCCGAGCCGGAGGTTTGTGGCGGCCGGTACGAGGCCATGCCACCGGCGCCAGCAGCCGAGCCGGTCGCGGATGGATTTTTCGGCGGCGGCGGCGGAAGGGCAGCGGCCTGAGTCTGCGGCAACGGCCGCGACTCGACCTTGCTGGCCGGCGCGGCAGGGCCGCGGGAGATCGATCCGGTCACCTCCGACGAGGCTGGGGCGTTGCGCGAGGCATAGGGGCTGGAAAACGGAGCGTCGCCAAAGCGGGTAACGTCCGCGCTGCAGCCGGCAAATCCAACGGCGATAAGCGTCAGGACGGAAACACGCAGCCCCTGGCGTGAGCGAGGCACCTCGACACAATAAGCCATGATTTACCCACTCGTACGCAACAACACCCATGAGCGAATTAACATCGATGCGGTAAACAAGGCTTTAAGCGGCGGAAGAAAGTCTCAACCTTACCAATTGGGCCGCAAATCCTACAGTTCGCGGGCTTTTCCCGCGAGCAGCGGAACGAAGCGCACACCGATGAGGTCCTCGCGGACGACCCCGTCCGTGGTCTTGCGGAGCTTGACCAGGTCCTGCGCCCCACCGTGCGGGCCCAAGGGCAGGATCATCATCCCACCCTCGGCCAGGGAGGCGACCAGCGCCTCCGGAATTTCTTCGGCTGCCGCAGTGACCAGGATTCGGTCGTAGGGTCCCCGCTCCGCTACCCCGGTCAGCCCGTCGTCGGCCAGCACCTCGACGTTGGGCATGCCGAGGGTCTCCAGGCGCGCCCGCGCAGTCTCTGCAAGGGTAAAGTAGCGCTCGACCGTCACCACCTCGCGGGCGAGGCGCGAGAGGATCGCCGCCTGATAGCCTGAGCCGGTGCCGACCTCGAGCACGCGGTGCTGCGGGTGGACGTCGAGTTGCTCGGTCATGTAGGCGACCACGTACGGCTGGCTGATGGTCTGTCCGCAGGCGATCGGCAGCGCCTGATCGGCATAGGCCTGATCGTAGTACGCATTGGGAACGAAGTGCTCGCGCGGTACCTCGTCCATCGCGCGCAGCACGGCGGCGTTGCTGATGCCGCGCCGTCGCAACGTCAGCATGAATTCCATGCGTCCGACGCGGTCGTCAGCGGGCGGTCGTTCGGCCATCAGTTGAACAACTCCGCGAGCCGCGTCATGAACGGCTCGTCGGTTAGGTCGAGGCGCAGCGGCGTCACCGCGATGCGGTTCTCCGTCAGCGCCAGCAGATCGGTGCCGGGGCGCAAGCCGATGCCGGCTTTGCGCGAGAACCCGATCCAATAGTAAGGATTGCCGCGCCCATCGGTCCGCGCCTCGATGTGCAGCAGCTCCTGGTCGCGCTTGCCTTGCACGGCCACTGCGACGCCTTGCACCGCGTCCGGCGGGCAGTCCGGAAAATTGATGTTGATCAGCACGTCGCGCGGCATGCCTTCCGCCAGCACGCGCCGGATCAGATCCGGTGCATGCATCCGCGCGGTTTCCCAATAGGGCTTCTGCCGGTTGACGGCGCTGTGCGACTGCGACAGCGCAAACGACGGAATGCCGAGCACGGTGCCTTCCATTGCGCCGGCGACGGTGCCGGAATAGGTGACGTCTTCGGCACAGTTGCGCCCGCGATTGACGCCTGACAGCACGATGTCTGGCGGCGTTTCCAGCATGAGATGGCGCACGCCCATGATGACGCAGTCGGTCGGCGTGCCCTTCACCGCATAGTGACGTTCCCCGACCTCGCGCAGCCGCAGGGGATCGTTGAGCGAGAGCGAATGCGCGACGCCCGACTGGTCGGTCTCCGGCGCGACGATCCAGATGTCGTCGGTGAGCTCGCGCGCAATTCCCTCCAGGACTTCGAGCCCCGGCGCGTGGATGCCGTCGTCGTTGGTGATCAGAATGCGCATGGGATCATTTGTTGTTGTCATCCCGGACGCGCCGAAGGCGCGATCCGGGACCCATATACCCCTGCTTCAGTCGTAAACCGAGAGGATCGTGATACATGGGTCCCGGCTCTCGCACGCAGCCAAGTTTACGCAGGCTGCGTAAACTTGCCTGCGATGCTCGGCCGAGATGACAGCTCGTTGTTGCATGCATCATACAGACCGACCGATCATCTTCATCCCACCCATATACGGCTGCAACGCCTCCGGCACCGCGATCGCGCCGTCGTCCTGCTGGTAGGCTTCCATCACCGCGATCAGCGCCCGGCCGACCGCGACGCCGGAGCCGTTGAGCGTGTGCACGTGGCGCACATGCCTCCCCTCCTTGGTTCGATAGCGCGCCTGCATGCGCCGCGCCTGGAATTCGCCGCACACCGAGCAGGACGAAATCTCGCGATAGGCCCCTTGGCCGTCATTTTGCCCCGGCAGCCAGACTTCGATGTCGTAGGTCTTCTGCGCGGCGAAGCCCGTGTCGCCGGTGCACAGCGTGACGACACGGTAGTGCAGATCGAGCCGGCGCAACACTTCCTCGGCGCAGGCGAGCATGCGCTCGTGCTCGTCCTTGCTCTGCTCCGGCGTGGTGATCGACACCAGTTCCACCTTGGTGAACTGGTGCTGGCGGATCATGCCGCGGGTATCCTTGCCGGCGGCGCCTGCCTCGGCGCGGAAGCACGGCGTGAGCGCGGTGTAGCGCAGCGGCAGTTCGTCTTCGTCGAGGATGGATTCGCGAACGAGATTCGTCAGAGGGACTTCCGCGGTGGGGATGAGCCAGAGGCGAAATTGCTCTGACAGCGCCTTGTCAAGAAACTCTCGATAGTTGGGCAGGTCGGCTGCAATAACTCCTGACATTCTCTGAAAGGCATGTTCAATGGAAACATCCTTCCCAGTCTCGCGTCTAATATCAGCAAGTATGCTTGGGATATTCTTGAAAGCTCCTTCAATTGATCGGCGGACTAAGTCGTTGGCCGCTTCGGCAACCGCACTCCTATTTACAGTAGCAAATTGATCGTCAGAAAATTTCGGCAATTGAGCTGTGCCAATCATTGCATCATCGCGCACCAGCAGGGGCGGATTGATCTCCGAATAGCCATGCTCGGTCGTATGCACGTCGAGCATGAATTGCCCGAGCGCGCGTTCCAGCCGCGCCAGTCCGTTCTTGAGCACCACGAAGCGCGCGCCGGAGAGTTTCGCCGCCGTCTCGAAATCCATCTGCCCAAGCGCTTCGCCCAGCTCGAAATGCTGCTTCGGCGTGAACGCATAATCGCGCTTCGCCCCGAAGCGATGATGCTCGACATTATTGAGCTCGTCCGCTCCGTCCGGCACCTCGTCGAGCGGCAGGTTGGGAATCTCCGCGAGCCGCTTGTCGAGGTCGGCCTCGACATCCTTCACGGCCTTCTCAAGATCGGGAATCGTCTCCTTCAGCGCCGCGACCTCGCTCATCAGCGTCGCGGCGCGCGCCTCGTTTTTGGCCTTCTTCGCCTCGCCGACCTCCCTCGACGCCGCGTTGCGCCGCGCCTGCGCCGCTTCCAGCTTGACGATGGCCGCGCGCCGCTTCTCGTCGATCGCCAGCAGGGCAGTGGATGAGAACTGCTTCAGCGCCTCGGAATCCAAATTGCGCCGCATCAAGCCGCGGTCGAACTCCTCGCGATGCTCGCGAATCCAGCGAATGTCGTGCATGCCCTTGCCTACAGGCCCATCGGCGTCATGGCCGGGCTTGGCCCGGCCATCCCGTTTCAATGGGCATTGCCATCTAGGCGGGATGCGCGGGACAAGCCCGCGCATGACAATGAAAACTACTCCGCCGCAGCCGACGAGTCCGCCGTCGCGGTTGTTGCCGCCGGACGCGCCTTCTTCTCCACGATTCGCACCGCAAAGATCGAGCACTCGTAGAGAACCATCAGCGGGATCGCAAGCGAGAGCTGGCTGATCACGTCCGGCGGCGTCAGGACAGCGGCCAGAACGAAAGCGCCGACAATGAAGTAGCGCCGCTTTTCCTTGAGCTGTTTCGAGGTGACGATCCCGATGCGTCCGAGCAGGGTCAGGATCACGGGCAACTGGAACGCGACGCCGAAGGCAAACACCAGCGCCATCATCAGCGACAGGTACTCGCCGACCTTGGGCAAGAGCGCGATCTCCGCATCGCCGGGGCCGGTCTGCTGCATGCCGAGCGAAAACCGCACCAGCAGCGGCATCACCAGAAAATAAACAACCAGCGAGCCGAGCACGAAGAAGATCGGCGTGGCGATCAGGTACGGCACGAACGCATTCCGCTCGTGGCGGTAGAGCCCCGGCGCGACGAACATATAGATCTGCGCGGCAACCACCGGGAAGGACAGGAACGCCGCGCCGAACATGGCGAGCTTGAGCTGGGTGAGAAAATACTCCAGCAGCGCAGTGTAGATGAACTTCGAGTTCTCCACGCCGGCAACCCAGACGAACGGCCAGACCAGCACGTTGTAGATCTGCTTGGCGAAGAAGAAGCAGGCGACGAACATCACCGCGAACGCGACCAAGGCCTTGATCAGCCGCGAGCGCAGCTCGATCAGGTGCTCCATCAGCGGCGCCTTTGAGGCCTCGATGTCCTCCTTCGTCATGCGGAATGTCCTCCCGCGGCCGCCTTCTGGGGCGGCGCTGCGGCGTCCGCAGGAGGCTCGTCAACGGGCGGCGCCGCCGTCGCCGATGCCGGGTCCGCGGCCGGCTCGGCTATGGGCTCGGCCGGCGCCGGCAAAACCGCCTCGCCGCTGTCTGCCTGCGGATTGACTGCACCGGCGTCGGTGACCTTGGTCTTGTCGCCGAACGGGTCATCGAACTCGTCGCGCATCGAACCGATCGGGTCGAATTGCGAGGTCAGGTCGCGTGTCGTGTCGGTGATCTCGTCGACCTGCTTCTTCAGGTCGGCCATCTCGGCTTCGCGCATCGCCTCCTGGAACTGGCCCTGAAAGTCGGAGGCCATGCGGCGGACTTTGCCGATCCACTGGCCGGCCATGCGCAGAACGCCGGGGAGTTCCTTCGGCCCGATGACGATGAGTGCAACGACGCCGATGATGACGAGCTCGGACCAACCAATGTCGAACATCGGAATTTCAGCTCCAAGGCGCGCGGGCGACTTTTGCCGCCGGCCGCTCCCTGTCTGATCAGACTGTCCGGACGCCGGTCCGCCTTAGGAGGCCGAGCCCTCAAACTTCCGCTCGGCCTGCGCGCGCTGCCTGAGATCCGCGTTGGGCTGGCCGGCGTCGGCGGGCTGCTGGTGATCGATGGACTTGACCGGCGCGTCCGGCGCCGCTGCGGTCTTGTCGTCGTCCTGCATGCCTTTCTTGAACGCCTTGATCCCCTGGGCCATGTCGCCCATCAGTTCGGAAATCTTACCGCGTCCAAACAGCAACAATACGACGGCGATAACCACGATCCAGTGCCAAATGCTCAAGGAACCCATGGTAGTCCTCCGGACCGCGTGCGGGACTAACCCGTCCGCCATGTTGCCCCGAACCTATGCCCCGGAAGCGGTAAAAACAAGGACTACGGCCCAATCGGCCGCAGTCGATCTCGCCCTCGTGTCCCAGACGCGGTGCAGCGCATGCGCAGGCAAGTTTACGCAGCCTGGCGCAAGCTTGGCTGCGTGCGGATGCTGAACGGTCCCGGGTCACGCTGCACCGCGCCCGGGACATGAGCCGAGTGGCTATTCCTCGGATTTGAGCCGCGAAACCGGCGGCGCCAGCCCGAAATCGAGGTCACCGGCATCCAGCGGCTCCTCGTCGTCCCGCAGCACGGCGTCGTCGGAGGGGATCGGAACGGCAAATCCGGTCGGGATGCGGCCATCGAGCAGGCCGGCGCCCTTCAACTCTTCGATTCCCGGCATGTCGCCCAACGTATCCAGGCTGAAATGCGCAAGGAAGGTCTCGGTCGTTCCGTAGGTGATCGGCCGACCGGGCGCCTTGCGACGCCCGCGCATTCGTATCCAACCCGTTTCCAGCAGCACGTCGAGCGTCCCTTTCGACATGGTGACGCCGCGAATATCCTCGATCTCGGCCCGTGTCACCGGCTGGTGATAGGCGATGATCGCGAGCGTCTCGATGCCGGCACGCGACAACTTGCGCGGTGCGACGGTTTCCTTGGACAGGAGCCAGTTCAGATCGGTCGCCGTGCGGAATGCCCACTTCCCGGCGACACGGACGAGATTGACGCCGCGCGGCGCGTATTCGGCGCGCAGCTGTTCAAGGGCGGCCCGCACGTCGACGCCGTCGGGCAGACGCTCGCTCAGGACTGCCTCGCCGAGCGGATCCGCCGATGCAAACAGCAGGGCTTCGAGCAGCCGCAGCTCCTCAGCCCGCGCCTGCGTTGCGGGGACATCGTCCTCGTCGGTCGGAGTGATGCGCCATTCCGCCAATACCGCCATTCCAGTCGATCCTCATTTACGTCGTTTGTCTTGTCCTAGACGACTTCCGTCGGTGCCGCTTGCGGTGCCGGTCGCTGCCGCACAAACAGCGGCGTGAAGGCCCCCTGCTGATGCAGATCGATCTGGCCCTCGCGCGCCATTTCCAGCGTTGCCGCAAAGCTTGATGCCAGCATGGTCGGAACCATGGCGGGCTCGACCACGAAGGCGAGCAGATACTCGTCGAGGCGGCTCCAGTCGGACGCCTGGCCGACCAATCGCGCAAGCGCCGCGCGCGCGTCCGCCAGCGACCAGACCGCGCGCTTGCCGACATGCACGTGCGCCAGCGCCTTGCGCTGCCGCTGCACGGTGTAGGCGGAGAGCAGATCGTAGAGCGTCGCCGACCATTGAGGGCGCTTGATCTCGGCGATGGGTTCCGGGTCGCCACGCTGGAAGACGTCGCGCCCCAGTTGCGGGCGCGCAACGAGCTGCTCGGCCGCGGACCGGAACGCCTCGAGCCGGCGCAGCCGTTCGGCCAGCGCAGTCGCCATTTCTTCGGCGCTCGGTCCCTCGCCGGACGGCTGCTCCGGGAGCAGGAGGCGCGATTTGAGATAGGCGAGCCAAGCCGCCATCACCAGGTAGTCGGCGGCGAGTTCCAGCCGCAACCTGCGCGCCGCCTCAATGAAGGCCAGGAATTGATCCGCCAATGCCAGGATCGAAATCTTCGACAGGTCGACCTTTTGCTGACGTGCCAAGGTCAGCAACAGGTCAAGCGGCCCTTCGAAACCCTCGACATCGACCACGAGCGCCGTCTCATCGCCAGTCGGCTGGACCGACGGCCCTGTCTCGAAGGGGATGATCTCTGCGCTCATTATGACAATGTCCCCGTAGGCACAGTAGACTTGGCCACCAGATCAGCGAAGGCCGCGCGGGCGGCAGCCAAGTCGAGTGGCTCCGGATCGCGCCGAACGGCGAGCGCCGCCTTGGTGCGCCGGTCGGCCTCGCCGGACAGCCTCGGCACGGCTTCCGCGACCGCCCGCATCTCGCTAAGCCGGCCGTTGCAATGCAAAACGACGTCGCAGCCGGCCGTGATGGCGGCATGAGCGCGGGCGCTGATCGACCCCGTCAGCGCCCCCATGGCAATATCGTCGCTCATCAGCACGCCGTCGAATCCAATCGTCTCCCGAATCACTCCGATCATAGCCGCCGATGTGGTTGCCGGCGCTAGGGGATCAATCGCCGTGAACACAATATGCGCCGTCATGGCCAAGGGCAGATCCTTGAGCGCACGAAACGGCGCAAAATCCGTGGCTTCGAGCGTATTTCGGTCCACCTCCACCACCGGAAGCCGCTCGTGGCTGTCAGCCGTAGCCCTTCCATGCCCCGGAATATGCTTGATTACCGGCAGAACGCCGCCCGCCATCAACCCTGCGGCAGCCGCGGCGGCGATGGCAGCGACCTTCTCCGGCGTCTCGCCGTAGGCCCGGTCCCCGATGACCCGGTCAGCACCCTGCGCGGGAATATCCGCGACCGGCAAACAGTCGACGTCGATGCCCAAGGCAGACAGATCGGCCGCGATCAGCCGTGCGCCGAGCCATACGGTCGCGAGCCCTGCCTCAGGAGCCTGGTCGTAAAGCTGGCCGTAGATCGCACCCGACGGGTAGACGGGCCAGTGCGGCGGGCCAAGGCGCTGTACCCGTCCACCCTCTTGATCGATCAGTACAGGCGCATAATTTCCGATCTCTGACCGGAAAGATGATACTAAATCACAGACTTGCGCGACACTCTCAATGTTACGCTTAAAGAGAATCAGCCCCCAAGGATGAGCCTCGCGCAGGAAGGATCGCTCGTCCGGCGTGAGCCGCAGGCCCGCAAGTCCGGTAATGAATGCGCGCGCCGGCATCGATGGCGGCTTACTCCGCGGACGTGGAAGGGGTCAAGCGCGGGCGGCGGGTCTTCCCCGGAACTAATTCCGGTGGATGACGCACTGTCCACCGGCCGCCTTCAGCGAACTGCAAAACTGCGCGGCCTCATCGGCCGTCGCGAAAGGACCGACCAGCGCGCGGTAATAGACGCCGCGGCTGCCGAGGTCGGCGCGCCGGATGAATGACGAGCGCCCGCCCAGGACGTTCGGGTAGCGGGACTGCAACGCCCGGAACGAGGCATTGGCGTCGGTCTCGCTTCGCTGCGAGGACACCTGCACCGCATAGCCCCCGGTCGCCGCGGTCCGAGACTCATTGGGAGCGGCGGGCGGGACCGACGCCAGCGCCTGCGGTGTCGCCGCTGGCGTCGTCCAAACTGGAGCGCGCGGTGCGGGTGCCGACACGTTGCCGGGCGACAATGACAGCGGTGCGGCTGCGGTTTGGCGCGGCGGCACCGCCCGTGTCGGCCCGGCATTCGGCGGAGGCGGTGCTGCTTCCGCGGCCCGGACCGGCGGCGCGGCTGGCGCCGCAGGTTCCGTTCCGCCTGCGGTGGCGCTCGGCACCACTGTCATGTCCGGTCGAATGGTGACGGTGCGGACCTTCTTCGCCGACGGCAGGATCGCCCCGCTGCCGGTGACCGCCACGGACGGCTCGGAGGCAACCGGCAGGACCTGGCCACCCGCATTCCGCCCGGTCACCGGAATGGTCGCCGGCGGCAGCGCCGCCATGGCATTCGCATCCGGCGCCGGATAAACCGCGCGCGGCGCCTGTGACACCGTCGCGGTTCTGATGTCGACCGGCGTCTCTTCCCGCGGCACGACTTTCTCAGTCTGGTTGCGCTCGCCGACGCGATCGTAGATCAGCTTGTTCGACGCCGTCTCGCCGGCTTGAACCGCCGGGATCACCTTGGTTGGAGTGGTGTCGGCCTTGATGACGGGCGGCGGAGAGGCGCGATCCACTGGTCCGAAGAATGCGCGGTACCCGTAGGCGCCGGCGCCGCCGACCACCGCCAGCACAAGGATCGCGATCACCGTCGCGAGGCGTCTGCGGCGGCGCTTGCGCTCCTGCTGTTCGTGGTATTCCGCCTCGTCCAAGGCAAGGCCGTCCGCATCGTCGTAGGGGTCGTAGTCCTGCTGATTGGCGTCGGCCGGATAGGCAGCCCCCTGGTCGGGATATTGCTCATAGGCCGCAGCCGGATGCTGGGCAGGATGCGCATGCGGATAGTGCGCCGCCGTCTGCGCGGCGGCGGAAGCATCGGCATCGAGCCCGGGGCCCGGGCCGTACGCCTCCGGGGGCGGTGCCGGCTCGGGCGCCCAGTCCTGGGAATGCGGAGTCTGGGCGGGATGACCATGCTGGACGTCACCACGCGCGAGGTTACGCTCGAACTCAATGAAGGGATCATTCTGGCCGATCAGCCGGGCGAGCTCGGCGAGCGGATCGCTGCCACCGTTGGGCTGACCATCACCGGCCATGCCGGCGCGCTGCCGCGGATCATACGCGCGATATTGTCGAGGATTGTTCTGGTCCGCCATGCCTGATCGCCATCGTTTCATGCGTGAGGTTGGAAGCGGTTCGCCGGTGTCGCGATCGGAAGTGCGCTTGAGTTTGCAGCCCGCTACGTAGCGACCTTCCGAATCTTAGCGACACCAGCAACGTCATGAATCTAGTGTTCCAAATCCGAAGTTCGCCTGATGTCGCAGCGGTCTCGTTAGCGAACTTCGGATTTGAAAGGACATTAGCAACTCTATGAATCTCGTGTGGTTTTGGATTCGAAGTTCCTGCGATGAGCCTGCCGCAACACATCGCAGGAGCTTCAAACTCACCACACTAGGGCGTGCGCCACCTTCCCGACACGTCAAACACGCAGTGCCCAACGCCGCTTCACCGCATTTCCTCGGGTGCCTCGACGCCGAGCAGATTCAGCCCGGATGCGAGGACGAGGGCCACCCCCTGAATCAGGGAGAGGCGCGTCATGGTGAGTCCTGCATCATTCTGGATAATGAAGCGTAAATGAGGCAAGTCCTTTCCACGCGTCCACAGCGCGTGAAATTCGCTGGCCAAGTCAAAGAGGTAGAACGCGATCCGGTGCGGCTCGTGCGCCAGCGCCGCCGATTCGACGACGCGCGGGTAGAGCGCAAGCTGCCGCATCAAGGCGACTTCAGCCGGCTCCACCAACGTCTCCATCGGCGCATTCGCCAACATCGCGGCGCGCGCGCGCGCATCAAGCGGAAGCTCGGGAAGCACCGCGCGCGCGTTGCGGAACACCGACTGCGCGCGCGCGTGCGCGTACTGCACGTAGAATACCGGGTTGTCGCGCGACTGTTCGATCACCTTGGCGAGGTCGAAATCGAGCACCGCGTCGTTCTTGCGAAACAGCATGTCGAACCGCACGGCGTCGCGCCCGACTTCATCCACCACCTCACGCAGCGTGACGAAGTCCCCGGCCCGCTTTGACATTTTCACCGGCTCACCGGCGCGCAAAAGCCGTACGAGCTGCACGATTTTCACGTCCAGATCGGCCACCCCGCCTGAGATCGCCTTCACCGCCGCCTGCATGCGCTTGACGTAGCCGCCGTGGTCGGCGCCCCAGACGTCGATCATCGTCTTGAAGCCGCGGTCGAATTTCGCCTTGTGATAGGCGATGTCGGCGGCGAAATAGGTGTAGCTGCCGTCCGACTTCATCAGCGGGCGGTCGACGTCGTCGCCGAATTCGGTCGCGCGGAACAGCGTCTGCTCGCGGTCCTCCCAGTCCTCGACCGGAGCGCCCTTCGGCGGCGGCAGCCGGCCCTGGTAGATCACGCCCTTGGCGCGAAGGTCTGCGATGGTCTGCGCGACAATATCGCGTGGTCCCGTGGACGTCGCGCTTGGTCCCGCCGTTGTTGCGCCTGGTCCGCCGGAGATCAGCGAGCGCTCCGAGAAGAAGACATCGTGCTGCACGCCGAGCGCGGCGAGATCGCCGCGGATCTCCTCCATCATCATGGCGACCGCCTTGTCGCGCACGATCGGCAGCCAGCGCTCCTCCGGCATCTGGTTGAGCGCCGCACCGTGCTCGGCGGCCAGCGCTGCGCCGACAGCCTTGAGGTAGTCGCCGGGATAGAGCCCCTCCGGGATCGTGCCGATCTCCTCGCCCAGCGCTTCGCGGTAGCGCAGGTAGGCGGAGCGCGCCAGCACGTCGACCTGCGCGCCGGCGTCGTTGATGTAGTACTCGCGCGTCACCGCGAAGCCGGCGTGGCTCAGCAAGTTGGCGAGCGCATCGCCGAACACGGCGCCACGGCCGTGGCCGACATGCATCGGCCCGGTCGGATTGGCGGAAACATACTCGACGTTGACCGGCTCAGCCCTCCCGATGTCGCTCTTGCCGTAGTCGGTCCCCGCCTCCAGCACCGCGCGCAAGGCATCGGTCCAGGCCGTGGGCCGAAGCGTCAGGTTGATGAAGCCGGGACCGGCGACCTCCACCTTGGCGATGAGCGCATCCTTGGCCAGTTCGGCGGCAATCGCCTCGGCCAGCTCGCGCGGCTTCATCCGCGCATCCTTCGCCAGCACCATGGCCGCATTGGTGGCCATGTCGCCGTGCGCGGGATCACGCGGCGGCTCGACCACCACGCGCGACGTATCGAGCCCCGCCGGCACGCTGCCCTCCGCCGCCAGCGCCGCCACGGCGGCGTGGGTGCGAGAGAGGATGGTGGCAAAGATGTTGGTGGTGGGCATGGGCCGCGCTTCGGTCAACGGAATTGCGCGGCGGGTAACGCAAATACGGGAAGGTGTCAAAATGGACGGTGTCAATATCTTGCGAAGACAGCGCCAAAGTCAGCTAAGTGCCAAGACGCCGCCTTTTTAGCTTCAAGGCCCGGCTTCGACAAAGGTTGCTCGGGTCAACGGACTGGCGGTCAACCGAGCATTCCTCAACGATGTCACGGTCCACCGGATCGCTTGTGCGCTGCCGTCATTGCCGCATCTTGATGCCGGACTCTTTTACGACTTTGCCCCAATGCGCAATTTGCGTGTTGAGAAGCTTGCCAAAGTCCGCCGGCGTGCCCCCTGCGGGCTCCGCGCCTACCTTGGCCAATACGTCCCGGACCTTTGGCTTGGCGAGCGCCTTGTTGATCGCTTCGTTCAGACGCACCACGATTTCGTTTGAGGTGCCGCTCTTCACGGTGAACCCGACCCAATCTTCCACCACAAGATTGGGAAATCCCTGCTCGATGATTGTTGGAACATTGCTCATCGTTGCTAGCCGTTTCGGACCGGTCACGGCGAGAGCGCGCAGTTTGCCTGTGGCGATCAGGTCGACGACGGGAAGCGTCGTGATGAACATGTACTGGTTTGTGCCATTGAGAAGGTCGGCAATGGCCTGCGGGAACTGCTGATACGGAACGTGCGTCGCGCGCCCGCCGGTCTCGAGCTTGAACATTTCGCCAATGAGATGCGCGGGCGTTCCAAAGCCGCCGGAGGAGAACGTGAGCTTGTCCGGCTGGCTCTTGATCAGCGTCACGAGTTCGGCAACCGATTTGGCCGGAACGGACGGGTTCACCACGAGAACGTTGTAGGATGAAGAAATTCTGACCACTGGGGTGAAGTCCTTCTCGAGCGCGAAGGGCATGTGCGGCAGGAAGGCCGGAGCAGCACTGATCGGCAAGGCGACAGCATAAATGGAGTACCCGTCCGCGGGTTGTTTGAGGACGTCCAGTCCAGCGATGGTCATGACGGCACCGGGGCGGTTTTCGACAAACACTGTCCAGCCCTCGCTCTCCGTGAGCTCACTTGCGATCACACGGCTGATGATGTCCGGCGGAGTGCTCGTTGCGGTCGGGACGACAATGCGGATGGGCCTTGCCGGGTACGATTGGCCAACGACCTCGGAGGGCATGGCCGCAAGCGACATCAACAGGAAAAGGCCAAGTTGCGGAACGATACGAAACGGTCGACCGGCAGGCATTTGATCCTCCCTTACGAGTGTTCAGGGCACGACACGACCCCGTTCGCAATCGATGGCCGTCAAAGGCCCGCCTGTCCTGAAAGGACCGTGCAAAAATCGCGAAAAAGTGGTGAAATCAGTAGGTCGTCGTCCGTGGCCGGGTCCGTGGCCGGAGGGGCGCAATGCATACGGTCGCCCAACGGGTGTTCCGGTTCGAAGGATACACGCTTGATCTGACACGGGGGCGATTGAGCGCCGGCGACCGTGAACTCCGCTTGCGCCCCAAGAGTTTCGAAGTATTGCGTTATTTGGTGGAGAATGCAGACCGCCTCATCTCGAAAGATGACCTCATGCAGGCGGTCTGGCCGGACGTCATCGTCACGGACGACTCATTGAAGCAATGCGTCAGCGAGGTGCGATTTGCACTTGGCGACAGCGAACAGCGAATGATCAAGACCGTGCCCCGCCGGGGCTACGTGTTTGCCGCACCGATCTCCACTCCATCTATTGGAAGCCCTTCGGAACCGCTCACGAACGGCGCAGCGGTCGAGCCGGCGGACAGTGATCGCATCCCCAAACCTCCCACACGGCAGGACGGTTCGGCGACCTGGAAAGTACAACGCTGGTGGGCCGCGTCGGCCGGCGTGGTGCTGCTGCTCATGGTGGCCGCCGGTGTCTGGTCTTGGCGCCAGTCACCCGGCTTGGCCCTACCTGATCGGCCATCAATTGCCGTGCTGCCATTCGTCAATATGGGGGGCGACCCGCAACTGGACTATTTCAGCGACGGTGTCTCCGAGGACCTCATTACCAGTCTCGGCAAGTTCGCCGACCTCTTCGTGATCGCGCGCAATTCGGCTTTTGCTTACAAGGGCAAAGAGTTCAATCCCAAGCAGATCGGCCGCGCGCTCGGCGTCCGCTATCTAGTCCAGGGCAGCGTCCGCCGTGAGGCGGAGCGGCTGCGGTTCACCGCCCAACTCCTCGAAGCGGCCACCGGCAAGCAACTGTGGGCGGAACGCTACGACCGGGAACTCACGGATCTTTTTGCAGTTCAAGACGATGTCACCCAGAAGATCGTGGTGACGCTCGTGGCCCATATCACAAAAACCGAACTCGACCGCGCGTTGCGCAAACCGCCGGAAACCCTCGCTGCCTATGACTCGTATTTGCGCGCCAATGCGCTGATGAAAAACATGCATCGAGAAAATCGCGGCGAGATGATTGCCGCGGCACGACGGCTCTATGAGCGGTCCCTTGCGGCCGATCCGCACTTTGCTCCGGCGCTTCAGGGATTGGCTCACACCTATGTCACCGCGTGGCAGGAACCGACGAAATACGAACCGATCGCCGGCGAGTATCTGAAACAGGCGACGCTCGATCGCGCGTTATTCCTTGCGCAGACCGCGATCGAACTGGACGGCAATTTGGCGGAAGCTCATGCGACCTTGGGATTCATATTACGGTGGCAGTACCGCTTCAACGAAAGCACCGCCGAGTTCGAGCGCGCCTTTGCGCTGAATCCCAATCTCGCTGACGGGCGGTTTGGCAACATGCTCAATCACCAGGGACGCGCTTCCGAAGCGATAGAGTTCATGAAGCGGATCATGCGCCTCGATCCCTTCCACCCGGCGGTCTATTTCCAATACCTTGGAAACGCCAACTACCTGACGGGCCAATATGAAACAGCTTTTGAACTGATAAGGACCGGGGCACACCGCATGCCGGGATACAGGCCCGTCTTTGTGTGGCTTGCCGCTGCGGCTGCGCAATCGGGCCGCGATGAGGAGGCGCGCGCGGCGGCCGCAGAAGTGTTGCGGCTACAACGCGATTTTACCATTTCCAACTGGCTAAAGCTTCTCCGTCTCGTCAAACAGGCGGACGCGGACCGGCTTGCCGACGGTTTACGCAAGGCCGGCCTACCGGAGTGAGCCCGCCGCAACGAACGTGCTTCAATGCGTCCGTCCAGGTCCAAGAAACAGACCTGATCGTTCGCTGCTGGCGAACACCACCGCTCCCCCGGCAATCGTGCGCGTCCGCGAGCGCCGCGCCGACCGGCTTGAGGTAGCCGCCCGGTAGAGCCCCTCGGGAATCGCGCCGATGTCCTCGCCCAGCGCCTCGCGGTAGCGCAGGTAGGCGGAGCGCGCCAGCACGTCGACCCCCGCCTTCGCGGGGGCAGGCTCTGCGCGCCTGCGTCGTTGATGTCGTACTCGCGCGCCACCTTGAAGCCGGCGAACGCGAGCAGGTTTGCGAGCGCATCGCCGAACACCGCGCCGCGGCCGTGGCCGACATGCATCGGCCTGGTGGGATTGGCGGAGACGTGCTCGACGTTGACTGGCGCGGCCTTGCCGATGTCGCCACGGCCGGGTCTTTGCGAGGCGGCGCAGCCGCCGAAGCAATCCAGGGGCGGAATGCCGAGGGACTGGATTGCTTCGCCCTACGCTTCGCTTCGGGCTCGCAATGACGGCGCGTATCGCCTTTCCGGTGGCGGGCTTGAGCGTCAGGTTGATGAAGCCTGGACCCGCAACGTCGACCTTGGCGACGAGCGCATCCTTGCCGAGCTCCGCAGCGATCGCTTTCGCAAGCTCGCGCGGCTTCATCCGCGCATCCTTCGCCAGCACCATGGCGGCATTGGTGGCCATGTCGCCGTGCGCGGCATCGCGCGGCGGCTCGACCACGATGCGCGACGTATCAAGCCCCGCCGGCACGCGCCCGTCCGCCGCCACGGCGGCATGGACGCCGGAGAGGATGAGGGCGAAGATGTTGGTCGGTTGGCCGCTCGTTGATTCCGTGATGTGGTCCCGGCCCTTCCGCACGGTCGTCCCCGCAAAGGCGGGGACCCATACTTCGAGAACTTTCGATGGACCTGTGGTTATGGGTCCCAGCTCGCGGCCGCTTCGCGGCCTTGGCCGGGACGACCGTGTGTGCATCAATAGCGCCGTCGT
>WHTM01000090.1 GCA_009377755.1 Hyphomicrobiales bacterium
CCCCAATTCCCAGCAATCCTAAGACTTCACCTGCATCACCATTGATCCTTGATACTGTCTTGCGCCGTGCCGCGCCCCCACGGGCGTCGGCACCGAAGAAACAGCGGCCCGTGGCACGCGGTTCCGTGCGGCGGTCTAGGTACGTTTGCCTACGCTAGGAGCGCTCGGTCAGTCCGTATCGACGCGCACGCCGGTCGCCGAGCCGATGCGCTTTTCGGCCCAGCGAGAAAAGCGCAGGACGGGATAGCAGTAGACGAAATACATCCCGGCGATGACGCAATAGATGAACATGAGATCGCCCGGCATTCTGAGAATCGCGATCTCGCCTTGCCGAGTCAGCTCGGCGATGCCGATGACCGAGAGGATGGCCGTGCTCTTGATCACGACGACGTAGACGCTGGCCATCGGCGGCACGGTCATCCTCACTGCCTGGGGCAAGACGACGTGGCGCAGCGCCTGCGACTTCGACATGCCGCACGAGCGCGCCGCCTCCTCCTGGCCGCGTGGCACGGCATCGATCGATGCGGCGACGATCTCGGTCACGTAGCTCGAGGTATAAAGCGAGAGGGAGACGATCGCGGCGGTGAAGCTGTCGAACTGCAGCCATTCGACGCCGGTCGCGGGCAGCACGAAATAAATGATGTAGAGCTGGACCAGATAGGGGGATCCGCGAAAGATATGCAGATAAAGCCCGATGAGCGCGGTCGCAATGCGATAGTCCAAGGTGCGGACGACGCCGAGGACGAACCCTAGGAGGGAGCCGCAGACGATCGCGATCATCGAAATCTCGAACGTCACCCAAAGGCCTTCGAGCATGACCGGCAGGAGGCTCGCGAGGACCTGCCATTTAGCGATGAGCCAGTCGAAGATCATCGGCGCCCGCTCCTATCGAGACTGCCAGGCGTCGCCGCCGAGCCTGCTTTGGACGAAGCCGGAAAAGGCCAGCATCATCAAATAGATCGCGAGATAACAGAGCGCCGTCGTCACATAGCTCTCCGTCGCCACCACGGTTTCGGAGAACATGCGCAAGCCCGCGCTCATAAGCTCGAAGACGGCGATGATGCTGAGCAGCGAGGTATCCTTGATCAGGATGGCGGTCTGACCGAGCAAGGGTGGCATGACGTTGGCCAAGGCCTGGGGCAGAACGATGTAGATCATCGTTTGGCGACGGTTCATGCCGACCGACATGGCGCCTTCAGCCTGCCCCCGCGCGACCGAGAGGATTCCCGCGCGGATGATCTCGCCCATATAGGGCGTCGTGTGCAGGGTGAGCGCGATGATGCCGGTCTCAGTCTCGTCGAAGAAATTGCCGATCGGCAGCAGGGCCGGCAGACCGTAATAGACCAGATAGATCTGGATCAGCAGTGGCGTCGATCGGATGAACTGGATGTAGGCGGCGGCGATGCGCCAAACCAACCCGACCGAAGACATCCGCATGAGCGCAACGAGCGTGCCGAAGACAAGCGATAGCACCAGGCACACGAACGAGATCCACAACGTCGCCCACACGCCCTGGACAAAGACGTCCAGATATTGCCCGACGATCCGATAGTTATAGACGTCGAGAAGCCAGTTCATGCGCCGCCCCGCGTCTCCCATTCCCAAAGTTGCGAGCGAGCCGCCATGCTTCGAGATGGGCGCTGCCCGCCCTCCTCAGAGTCTGTGAATCTTTTGTCTGTGGTTTTGGTATTTGTTGTCACGGTGTTGGGTGGGTGATTCATTGGCGTCGGTGTTGCGCGATGTTGGGGGGGAGATGGGCCACGATGGGCTGTTTGACGATCTGCCGGAGCAGGCGGTACCGCGAGCGCGGTGCGGGGTGTCTGGGCGGCCGCGCCTGCGCGAGCCGATGCGCGATCAGATCGAATTGCGGGCGGTGGACCTGGACGATCTGATCGGGCTCGACCATCCGGCGCGCCTGGTCTGGACCTATGTCGAGCGGCTCGATCTGAGCGCCTTGGAGCATCGGATCAAGGCGCGCGAGGGCCGTCCGGGCCACCCGCCGATCTCGTCGCGTTTGATGCTGGCGCTGTGGCTCTATGCGACCAGCGAGGGGGTGGGCAGCGCGCGGGCGCTGGCGGCGCTTTGCGTCAGCCACGACGCCTATCGCTGGTTGCGCGGCGGGGTGAGCGTCAACTACCACACGCTCGGCGACTTCCGTCTTGCGCATCCGGCGTTGCTGGAAGGGTTGCTGATCGAGAACGTGGCGGCGCTGGCGGCGGCGGGAGTGATCGACCTCGACGGCCTGGCCCAGGATGGCATCAAGGTGCGCGCCGGCGCCGGGGCGGCGTCGTTCCGGCGGCGCAAGACGCTGACGCGCCACCGCAGGCAGGCACGCCGCCTGGTCGAGCGGCTGGCGGCGGAGGTCGACGACGATCCCAGCGCCTCGAACCGCCGGATCAAGGCGGCCAGGGAGCGGGCCGCGCGGGAGCGGCTGGCGCGGGTCGAGCAGGCGTTGGCGAAACTCGACAAGATCGAGGCCGAGCGCGGCCGGCGCGAGCAGACCAACGCGACGCGCAAGGTGGCAGAGCAAAGCCCCTCGACGCCAGAGGCGGCAGAGCAAAGCCCCTCGACGCCGGACGACAAGCCCGAGAAAGCCGAGCCGCGGGTCTCGACCACCGACCCGCAGGCCCGCATCATCAAGATGGCCGACGGCGGCTTCCGGCCGGCCTACGACATGCAGATTGCGAGCGCCGTGGAGAGCCAGATCGTGGTTGCCGTCGACATCACCGCGAACAGCTCCGAACGCGGCCTGCTGCGGCCGATGCTGGAGCAGATCGAGCGGATCTACGACACCCTGCCGCGCACCTATCTGGCCGACGGCGGCTTCACCAAGAACGACGACACCGAGTGGGCCGCCGACAACGGCGTTCTGCTGCACTGCCCGCCGATCAAAAACAAGCACAACACCGACCCGCTGGCGCCGCGCGCCGGCGACAAGCCCGGCGTCGCCGCCTGGCGCCGGCGCATGCGAAGCCCCGCCGGCAAGGCCCGCTACAAGCGTCGCCCGATCGCCGAATGCATCCACGCCCGCTTCCGACAATGGAACCTGCACCAGCTCACCGTGCGCGGCTCGCTCAAGGCCCGCGCCGTGCTGCTCTGGTTCGCCCTCACCAACAACCTCTTCCAAGCCCATCGTCTCACCCAGGGGGCCGCCGCTTGAGCCGTGACCGGCCGCCGCGCAACCCGCCCCGCGCCGTCGCCGGTCTCGCACACCGCAACCGACTCCGCCGCGGCCAGCCTCGTTCACCGCACCAACCCGGTAACGCATGGCCATAAGATCAAATACCTTCACAGGCTCTCAGGATGAGGTAAAACATTGACGTAAAAACCTATCCTCATCCTGAGGAGCGTTCGAAGAACGCGTCTTGAAGGACATCCTCATACTGAGGAGCGCCCGCAAGGGCGCGTGTCGAAGGATCGACCATGCCTCGACTTTCGCGATGAGATACGACGAACCAAAAGAGGGAAGGCCTGCGCTCGTGCAGGCCCCCATGCGATTTACTTATGATCGGCTTCCCAATCCGAGGACTTCCACCAATAGTCGAGGAGCGCGTCCAAGCGGCCGTCGTGCCGGATCAATCGCATGTAATTGTTCAATGCGTGCAGAAGGTGAAGCGAGTCTGGCCGTACCGCGAAGCCGAGCGGCTCCAGGGTGATCGAGCCGTCCAGCACCATCAGCGTGTCGTTCGCTTTGACCTGGCTCGCGATCGTGGCGCGATCGGAGATACCGGCATCCACGCGGCCGGCCACGACGGCCTGTACGGTCTGGGGCGTGCCGCCGGCATACTCTTTCAGGGTCGCCTTGGACAGGAACTTCCGGGCGGCGTCGGCATAGCTCGAGGCCTGCGTCGCACCCACCGAAATGTCGGGATCATTCAGGTCCTCCCACGCCTTGTAGTCTTTGGACTTCAGCGCGAAGGCGATGTTCTCGGCAAAGAAAACCGGCTCGGTGAAGATGATCTGCATAGAGCGCTTGGCCGTGGGCGTCATATCGGCGGCGATGAAATCCGCCTTGCCCGAAAGCAACGCCGGGATCAGACCCTTCCAGTCGTAGTCCTGAATTACCAGTTCGACGCCCATGTCTTCGGCCATCAGACGCGCGATCTCGACGGCGAGGCCGGTGCGCTCGCCGTTCTTGTCCACGAAACTGACCGGCGGGCCTTGCGTCTGGACGGCGATGGTCATCTTGCCCGTCTTGGCGATCGTCTCCATCGTCGATTCGGCGTAAGACACCGTCGCGTTCAACGCCATGGCGCCGCCGACAAGGACGGCCGTGAGTAACCGTCTCCAAGTGTTCATGGTTTCCTCCTCTTTTTCATGTTCGGGGTTAAAGTATCTGCTTCAGGAACGCGATCGTGCGTTCGTTGCGCGGCGCGTCGAAGAACGTATCCGGATCCGCTTCCTCGACGATTCGGCCCTCGTCCATGAAGATGACCCGATGCGCGGCCTCGCGCGCAAAGCCCATTTCATGGGTGACCACGACCATCGTCATGCCATCCGCGGCGAGCTGTCTCATGAGCTCGAGCACGCCGCCGACGGTCTCGGGATCAAGCGCCGAGGTGGCCTCGTCGAACAGCATCACCTTCGGGTTCATGGCGAGCGAGCGCGCGATCGCGACGCGCTGCTGCTGTCCCCCCGATAGCTGGCTCGGATAGTTTCGTCCCCGGTCCGGAAGGCCGACCTTGGCGAGCAGATCCTGCGCCCGCGCCTCGGCGTCCTTGCGCGACCGCTTCAGCACGACCGTCTGCGGCAGGACGATGTTCGCGAGCGCCGTCTTGTGAAGGAAGAGGTTGAAGTGCTGAAACACCATCCCGACTTCGGCGCGCAAACCGTTCATGTTGGTTTTCTTGCTGGTGAGATCGACTCCGTCGATGACGATACGTCCCCGGTCGATCGATTCCAAACCGTTCAGGGCGCGCAGCAAGGTGCTCTTGCCCGATCCACTCGGTCCAATGACTACGACCACCTCGCCGCGGTCGACGTGGTTGGTGACGTCGATCAACGCGTGGATCGGCGCGCCGCCCTGGGCGGAAGGAAACGTTTTCGAGACGTTGTCGATGCGGATCATCAGCTCTCGTCCCGCCGCCGCTCTCGTCCCGCCGCCGCTTCCCCGTGCTGCATCGTGCCGGAAGGGTGCCGCTGAACGCGTAGGCAACCGGCCCGGTCATCACGGCCGTATCATCGTCGCGGATCTCGATCTCCACGGCGCCCGCCGGCATTTCGACCGTCATGCGCCGCGACGTCGTCAGCCCTCGCGCCCGCGCGGCCTGCACCGCGACGCAGGCGCCGCTGCCGCATGCCGTGGTGAGCAGACCCGGCCGCTCGTAGACCGCAAGGCGCAGGCTGTGCGGGCCGGTCATCTCGGCGACGCCGACGTTCACCTGCGCGGGAAACAGCGGGTCGGTCTGAATCGCCGGCGCCAGCGATTCGATATCGACCGCGTCGAGGTCGTCGACGAAGAACACCACGTGCGGATTGCCGATATTGAGCGCGACCGGGTCCCGCAGCGGGCCATTCCCGATGCCGAGATGGCAGGTGTCGCGCGCCTCGGCAAGCGGAATTTGGCGCCAGTCCATGCCGATGCGCCCCATCTCGGCGCTGACCGATAGGTCGCCGTGGCGCCGGCATGCGAGCGTGCCGGCGAGCGTCTCGAGGCGCACCACATCCTCTCCGGTTGAGCAGCAGGTGCGCGACACAGCGCGTCGCGTTGCCGCAGGCCTCGGCCTCCCGCCCGTCGATGTTGAGGATGCGCATGAAGGCAGTGGCGCCCTGCGCGCAGCCCGCCGGGGTCGGCGGCTCGACGATTACCAACTGATCGCCGCCGACGCCCACCTGCGGATCGCAAATCGTGACGATTTCATCGACGCGCGGCGTGAACTGCGTCTCGCGCCCGTCGACGATGACGAAGTGGTTGCGCAAGCCATGCATCTTCACGAACCGCCGGCCCGCCGGCACGATCTCGGTCCACGCTTTCCGCCGTTGAAGCGTCTCGAGCACAGGCCGCGCCACCTCTTTCCCCGCCACCCCAAAATCGCTGCTATCTCGGTGATGGATTACCGTACCCGTGAACGGCATTGACCAGCATTCCCCAGATGACTCCTAAAATCGGTATCGATGATAGCCGAAATGGCCGGTTCGGGAAGCCCTGATCGGCATTTCTGCTCGACTGGCTCAGATTTGGACGGGCGAATCGTCCGTGGCCGCCCGGTTGTGGCCGATTTTCGTGATCCGGACACACGTCTCTGTCCATCCCCTGCGCTCTCCTCGGTTCAACCTGCTGCCAAGGCTGGTCGTCGCAGACCTTCGATGAGCCGCAGGATTTTCCGGAACAGATCGCGTGGCACGGCGACTGCCGCCATCTGAAAGGTGACATAGCGGCCGTGGCTGACGACCTTGGCGCCGATCTTGACGAGCTTCTCGCGCAGGCTGGTCAACGACCAGTTCTCCACTTCCTTCGGCAGCGCCAGCGTCCGCATGAAGTTGGCGAGATTGTAGGCCAGGGCGTGAAGCTGAAGCCGGACGGCGTTGTCGCGGAACCTGCGGCATGACAGCCGCGTCCATTTGATCGCGGTCTTGCCCTCCTTGATCCACTGTTCCGCCGTGCCGCGCCGGTTGTAGAAGGCGACGATGCGCTCGGCGGGGCGGCTCAGGTTGGTGACGATGAAGCCGACACGGGGATACAGTTCGCCGGGATGCCACTCGACCTTGGCGACCACGCGACGCTTCCTGTCCCACGATCCGGCCTGGTAGCTGAAGCTGGCGTAGTAGCGGCGAACATCGTTGGGTGGGCGGCCGACCGGACGACGCAGCAGGTGCGCAATGCTCTCCTGCAATACCCTGTTCGCGGGAAGGCGGATGGCGTAGCCGAAGCCCTCGGCTTCGAGGAAGTCGTAGACCTCCGGCATGGCGAAAGCGGCGTCGGCGCGGAAATAGCGCCGCAGCCGTTGCGAGCGATACCGGTCCACGACCGGCGCCAGCACGTCGCGCCAGCGGTGGGCGCTGTGCACGTTGCCCGCCCGCAAGGCGCAACGCTCCAAGTCGCCGAACTGATTGAACAGAAACAGCGGATGGTAGCAGGTGCAGCCGAAGTGGCCGTTGTAGGTCGTGCCTTCCTGCTCGCCGTGGGTCGGGCTGACCGAGCTGTCCATGTCGAGGCAGACGGCCTTCGGCGGCTGCTGTCGATGCACCCGGTCGATCCAGTTCCCCGACAGATCGGCGAGAGCGGCGAGGTTATCGTCGCCAGCCAGCAACTCGGTCTCGAAGCGGCCCATCTGGCTCGTGGACGCGCCGCCACGCTCGACGGCCTTGCCGCCGACGATCCAGCGCATGGCCGGATCGCGCCCGAGCCGGTCGGCATCGTTCACGTCCTCGTATCCGGCGAGACGCCCATACACCGACTGGCGGAGCAGGCCGACGAGACCGTGCCTGCCGTTCTTGCCCGTCCGGCTGTCAGCCAGGACATCGCCTGCCACCGCGGTCAGCCCGAGGGCGTCGTCGAGTTCCCGATAGGCGAGCAGACCGGCGTCGGAGGTGACCCGCGATCCGTGGAATTCCAGTTTGAGCCGTCGGTCGAAGACCGGCCGCAGTGGTTGCCGA
>WHTM01000046.1 GCA_009377755.1 Hyphomicrobiales bacterium
CGCGCTTGTCCTGAAGGAATTCCATGGGAATCTTCCTTGCTTGCTCGGGGCGCCCCGATGCCCATTCTCGCAAGGGCCAACGTTGAGAATCAACCCACGGCGGTGCGGCGAATTGCTGAAGCAGTTCGATGGGAGAGGGCGCCCAACGGAAAATAGTGGGGGCGCCCCCACTATTTCTCAGCGCGCTGCAAACGCTGCCGGCATGTCGCGCGACCAGCAGGTGACCGCTGTCCGCGTCGCCAACGTCCCCGCCGCACAATTCGAGCGCGCCGTCGAAGGCGAAGAACGCACCACAGTCACCAAGCTTGCCGAGATGGGGAAGCAATCCAGACCCGCGCCAGAAGGCTTCAAGCAAGCAACACACGTGCTCGGTGCGGCGTGGCCTTAGAGTCTGTCCGGAAACATTAGGCCGGATTGCAGAGTTTTCGGAGTATGAGGCGGATTGAGGCGAGGCGCAAGAATGCGAGCGCCTTGCGATTGAGGTTCTCCCAATCCTTCGCGAGCCTGCGGCAGCGGTTGAGCCAAGCAATGGTGCGCTCGAGGCCGAGCGTTTTGTAAGTCGGTAACTTCATTTTTTTTCATAGCCCCTTAAAATGTCCCTGCGGCGGCCGTGGCGTACATCCGGCCGCGAAGGCCACGAGAAGCCCTGAACGGATTCCCATCAGCCCGATTCAGTATTGCCTCTGCTAGGATTGCGCGTCGCGGGGGGCGACGAACGACCTTATCCGTCGCGGATACGAGCATCGGAATCAACTGCTTAAAGGCTTCACGTCACAATATCACGTGCATCGCCTCGTCTATTTCGAAGTCCATGACACTGCATACGCTGCAATCCAGCGGGAGAAAAACATCAAGCATTGGCCGCGCGTGTGGAAGACAAGACTAATCGTACGCGACAATCCGACCTGCGCGATCTGTATGACGAAATTGCCGTGCCGTAAGCGCGGCCAGCCCTTCATACTGTCGTCACCGGGCTTGTCCCGGTGACCCCGCTTGGGGTGGCACTGTGCTCACCAAAGCGAGATGGCCGGGACAAGCCCGGCCATGACGGCGTTGGAACGCGAGGGGGACAACCGCCGCCGCCCGTCACGCGTTCATCGACTCGAAGAACTCGGCGTTGCTCTTGGTGTTGCGCAGCTTGTCGAGCAGGAAGTCGATGGCGTCCATCGTGCCCATCGGATTGAGGATGCGGCGCAGGATGTACATCTTCTTGAGCTGCTGCGGCTCGGTGAGCAGCTCTTCCTTGCGGGTGCCGGAACGGGTGATGTCCATCGCCGGGAAGGTGCGCTTATCGGCCACCTTGCGGTCGAGGATCAGTTCCGAGTTGCCGGTGCCCTTGAATTCCTCGAAGATCACCTCGTCCATGCGGCTGCCGGTATCGATCAGCGCGGTGGCGATGATGGTGAGCGAGCCGCCTTCCTCGATGTTGCGCGCTGCTCCGAAGAACCGCTTCGGCCGTTGCAGCGCGTTGGCATCGACGCCGCCGGTCAAGACCTTGCCGGAGGACGGCACCACGGTGTTGTAGGCGCGCCCGAGGCGGGTGATCGAATCGAGCAGGATCACGACATCGCGACCGTGCTCGACCAGGCGCTTGGCCTTCTCGATCACCATCTCGGCGACCGCGACGTGGCGCGAGGCCGGCTCGTCGAAGGTCGAGGACACCACCTCGCCCTTTACCGAACGCTGCATGTCGGTCACTTCCTCGGGCCGCTCGTCGATCAGCAGCACGATCAGGTAGCACTCCGGGTGATTGCCGGTAATCGAATGGGCGATGTTCTGTAGCAGCACCGTCTTGCCAGTGCGCGGCGGCGAGACGATCAGCGCCCGCTGGCCCTTGCCGATCGGTGCGACAATGTCGATGACGCGGGCCGAGAGATCCTTCTTGGTTGGATCGCCGAGCTCCATCCGCAGCCGTTCGTCGGGATAGAGCGGCGTGAGGTTGTCGAAGTTGACCTTGTGACGGGCCTTGTCAGGGTCTTCGAAGTTGATCGTGTTGACCTTGAGCAGCGCGAAGTAACGCTCGCCATCCTTCGGGCTGCGGATGTGGCCGTCGATCGTGTCGCCGGTGCGCAGGCCGAAGCGGCGGATCTGCGAGGGGGACACGTAGATGTCGTCCGGTCCCGGCAGATAGTTGGCGTCCGGCGAGCGGAGAAAGCCGAATCCGTCGGACAGCACTTCGACGACGCCTTCGCCGACAATGTCGATCTCCTGGGTCGCGAGCTGCTTGAGGATCGCAAACATCAGTTCCTGTTTGCGCATGGTCGAGGCGTTCTCGACCTCATGCTCTTCGGCAAAGGCAACCAGTTCGGCCGGGGTTTTGGACTTGAGGTCCTGGAGTTTCATTTCCCGCATGCGGGGATAGTCCTGTGAGGGCCGGCGGCGTCAAAAAGAAATCGTCGCTGGCGTGGAGGGAGGGGAAATCGCAGGTCTTTGGGGAAAGACCGAGAACAAACGCTTCGGTCCCGATGCGTCGGCCCGTCCGGGGCCCCCGGACCGGGTACTCCAATGCATCCGCCTACGTTTGGAGAGATAGTGCTACAATAGGAAAAAACTCGGCCCTCCGCAAGAGCCTGCCGCGAAAACCTTTATCGTTTTCAGGCCTCAGAATGGTTTGACCACCGCCAGAACGACGATCCCGATCAGCAGAACAGCCGTGACCTCATTGATGATTCGATAGAATTTCCGCGAATGCCGGTTCCGGTCCGCCGCGAAGTCGCGGACCCAGCGGGACAACGCCCCGTGCAGCCCGGACATGGCGAGGACCAGCACGAACTTGACCTGCAACCATGCCGTCGTATACGCGCCGCTGTCCCAGGCGAGCCAGAGACCGAGCACCCAGGTCGTCACCATGGCCGGGTTGATGATCACGGTAAGCAACCGGCATTCCATCACCTTGAATGTCTCGGATTGCTTCGAGCCTGGTTCCGCATCGCAGTGGTAGACGAACAGCCGCGGCAGGTAGAGCATCCCCGCCATCCAGGCGATCACCGCGATGATGTGGGCGGCCTTGAGCCACGGGTAGAGCCCGGAGGGACGCCACCACATCAACAGCGCGGCAAGCGCGACAGTGATGGCCAGCGCCACGACGGCGCGGGTGGTTGCGGTGTGGGATTCCAACTGCATGACCACGCATTCCTCGTCAGAAAACCCCTACAGCCCATCCTCCGAAACAACCGCTTTACGGTCTTCTCAGGACGAGGCTGAATTCTGGGCTACGTTTCCAGAACCCTCATGGTGAGGAGCGTTGCGCGGCAACGCGTCTCAAACCATAGACCACAGGCATTATCGCCGCACCCTGGCGATCATCCGCTCCACGTGGTCGATCGGCGTCTCGGGCAGGATGCCGTGGCCGAGGTTAAAGATCAAAGGACCGCCACCGAACACAGCCAACACCTCATCCACCGCACGGTCCAGCGCCGCACCACCAGCCAGCAGCGCCAGCGGATCGAGATTGCCCTGCACCGGCTTGCGGCGCTGCACATGATCGCGCGCGAACACCTTGTCGACCATCCAGTCGAGCCCGACCGCATCGACCGCCACCCGTGCCGCATAACGCGGCAATCCCAATCCGGCGCCGCGCGGGAAGCCAATGATCCGCGCCGTAGAAATCCGGCTCCTCACACCGGCGACGATGCGCTCCGTAGGCGCCACGCACCACCGGTCGAATTCCTCCGACGGAAGCACACCGCTCCAGGTATCGAAAATCTGCACGGCATCAGCGCCGGCTTCGAGCTGCCGCACCAGATAATCAACCGAGCCGTCCACAAGACGGTCGATCAACCGACCGAATAACTCTGGAGCACGATAGGCGAATAGCCGGGCCGGCGCCTGATCAGGCGTGCCACGGCCAGCGACCATGTAGGTCGCAACCGTCCAGGGCGCGCCGCAAAAGCCGATCAATGTCACATCGGGTGCCAGCACAGCCTTCACACGCGCGACGGTGTCATAGATCGGCGCCAGCCGTGATTGGTCGACCTCATCCAGCAACATCGCTAGCCCGGCAGCGTCCTTAACGGGATCAAGGCGCGGCCCTTCACCGGCCACGAAGTCGACCATCTGACCCAGCGCGTAGGGAATCACCAGAATATCGGAGAACAGAATCGCGGCATCGAATCCGAAACGCCGTACCGGCTGTACTGTCACTTCAGCGGCAAGCGCGGGCGTGAAGCACAGTTTGAGGAAACTGCCGGCTTCGGCGCGAACAGTCTGATACTCTGGGAGATAGCGCCCGGCCTGCCGCATCATCCAGATCGGCGGAGGATTCCGGATCTGCCCTGTAAGAACATCGAGAAGCGGTTTTGTCACCAGGTTTCGTGTCCGTGCCAGTCTACCCAATAAACTAAGTAAGACTCTTCTTGTTGAGGTTGATTGACGGTGGATTGGACTCATGACGTGGCGTTCGCCGAACGTCCACCCTCTATGCACATCTCCCCAGCGGTATGCTATCTCTTCGCACAGTGCTTGACTCTCAACTTGTCCAGCGCTAGCGGACGCAGGCGCTGGTTCCAGGGAGCATTGTCCCCCTCTCATTCACACTTGGCATTACATGGGGCGTAAAGCCGTAACATTGTCCGTTGGGCACCCATGTGGACAGATTATCGGGTTATCCCGGGGCAAGGCTTGCGCCGTGTCGATGGACGTGGCCTCTTCCCCAGTGGTCCACAGGTATTCCCGTGATTTTATATGCCTCAGCAGCCCGGAAGCTATTTTCATCTGCACCTGATTTCTGATGCGACCGGCGAGACTCTGATCACCGTCGCCCGCGCGGCCGCAGCGCAATACGCCAAGGTTTCAGCGGTCGAGCATCTCTATCCGCTGGTACGGACTGACAAACAGCTCGAGCGGGTTCTGACCGAGATCGAGGATGCACCGGGCATTGTTCTCTACACGCTGCTCGAGGACGAGCTAGTCAAGCGTCTTGAGCAGAAGTGCCGGGATCTTGGGTTGCCCTGTCTATCGATCCTCGGGCCAGTGCTGCAACTTTTCCAGTCTTATCTCGGCTCGGAAAAAACCCGCCGGGTCGGCGCTCAGCACGTGCTCAATGCTGAGTATTTTAAGCGTATCGACGCACTCAACTACACGATGCTGCATGATGATGGACAGAATGTTGAAGGCCTCGAAAGTGCCGATGTTGTCTTGGTTGGCGTATCACGGACCTCGAAAACACCGACCTCGATCTATCTCGCTAACCGTGGCGTCAAGACCGGCAATATTCCGCTTATTCCCGGCATCCCGCCGCCGATGCAGTTGGAGTCGCTGAAGCTTCCGTTGGTTGTGGGTCTTTACGCCAGTCCCGAGCGTATTGTGCAGATCCGGCAAAACCGACTGCTTGGTCTCAAGGCGCATCATGACGATGACCAGTATGTTGACAAGCAGGCGGTCGCCGAGGAAGTGGCATTTTCGCGCCGGCTATGTGCGCGGCACAACTGGCCGCTCATCGACGTGACACGCCGTTCGATTGAGGAAACCGCCGCAGCCGTGATGAAGCTTCTGGCTGAACGTCGGCGGCAAACGGTGCCGTGATGCTGTGGCTTGCTGCGGCACCTCTCGTGCTTGCCTCGCGCAGCAAGGTGCGTAGGGCGCTGTTGGAGGCCGCCGGCATCCCGGTCGAGATCAGTCCGGCCGATATCGACGAACGGGCGATTGCCGTGGGCGGACCAACCGATCCCGCCGACACGGCCGCGCTTCTGGCACAGGAGAAGGCTGCCGTGATCGCCCGCGCCAAGCCAAGAGGGATCGTGCTCGGTGCCGACCAGACGCTAGCGTTTGGCGGACGGCAATTGCATAAACCGAGTGGTCGCGGCGGCGCCGCCGATCAGTTGTGGATGCTGCGCGGCCACACCCATGCGCTGCATTCCGCCGTGGCGTTGATGCGCGGCGACGAGCTCCTGTTCACGCACGTGGCGGTGGCGCGGCTGACGATGCGAAATTTCTCGGAGGATTTCCTGGCGCGCTACCTCGATGCCGCGAGCGAGGACGCGCTGCACAGCGTCGGCGCCTATCAACTTGAAGGGATGGGAAGCCATTTGTTCGAGCGGGTTGAAGGAGACTATTTCACAGTCCTCGGCCTGCCGCTGCTGCCGCTGCTGGATTTTTTCCGGCGGGATGGATGGGTGGCGGGATGAGGAGGGATTCGCGACGTTTCCCGGGCGCGGCGCGAGGCCGTGCAGCATTGCATGCCGCACCGCGTCCGGAACACGAGGCTGAGCCATGTTCATTCTCGGTCTGACCGGTTCGATCGGTATGGGAAAATCGACCACGGCGAAATTTTTCGCCGAGGAAGGCATCCCGGTGCACGACGCCGACGCGACGGTGCATCGGCTTTACGAGGGAGAGGCGGTGGCAGCCATCGAGGCCGCATTTCCGGGAACCACGACCGGAGGCAAGGTCGACCGCAGCACGCTAGCGGAACGGGTGGTGGGTAACGACGTGGCCCGCACGCAGCTTGAAGCTATCGTGCATCCGCTGGTGCGTGAATCCGAGCAAAGGTTTCTCGCCGATGCGCGGGCGCGAGCCGCCCCGGTGGTCGTGCTCGATATTCCGCTTCTCTACGAAACCGGCGGGGAGCAGCGTGTCGATGCAGTGGTCGTGGTCACGGCGCCGCCGGAGGTCCAGTACGCCCGGGTTTTGGCGCGGCCCGGCATGACGCCGGAGCGGTTCAAGGGCCTGCTCGCCGCGCAAGTGCCGGATGCGGAGAAGCGCCGTCGCGCGGACTTTGTGGTGGATGCCAGCCAAGGGTTCGATTCCGCGCGCGCGCAAGTGCGCGACATCCTGGCGAGCATTGCTAAGATGCCGGCCGCGGGGCGATGATTCGGCGGACGGGCCTTTGATGCGCGAGATCGTGATCGATACCGAGACGACGGGCCTCGATCCCTACCTGGGACACCGCCTGGTCGAGATCGGCTGCGTCGAACTGGTCAACCGCATTCCGTCCGGGCAGGTGTTCCACCGCTACGTCAATCCCGAACGTGATATTCCCGCTGAGGCCTTCGCCGTCCACGGGATCGACGGCGAGCGCGTCAGGAACGAGAGGATTTTCGCTGAAATCGTCGATGAACTGGCCGAATTTCTTGGCGATGCGCCGCTAGTTGCCCACAATGCGATGTTCGATCTCGGCTTTCTCAATGCCGAGATGCAGCGTTGCGGGAAGCCGGAGGTGGCGCGCGAACGTATGATCGATACCCTCCTGCTGGCGCGCCGAAGGTATCCCGGCGGCGCCAACCGCCTCGACGATCTCTGCGCGCGCTATCGCATCGACAATTCCCGCCGCACGAAGCACGGCGCGTTGCTGGACGCCGAGTTGTTGGCGGAAGTCTATGTCGAACTCATCGACGCCAGGCAGGCGTCGCTGGTCCTGGTTGAGGCCAGCGGCGGCGGCGAGGCTCGCCGCGGGCTAGCGGCGATACGGCAGCGCCCGGAGCCGTTGCCGCCGCGTCTGACGGCGTCGGAATGCGACGCCCACCTGGCATTCGTGGGGACCCTGGGCGGCGATGCGATCTGGAACCTGTATCTGACGCTGCCCACCGCAGGCGAGATGAACCCCGCCCCACGCACCGCTTAAAGGGCGATTGCCAATCGGTACATCTCTGCGGTTCCCGCGAGCGGATGCGATCAGTTTTGCTGCGCCGGGGGCTCTTGCCCAGGCTGCGGCTGCAGATCGCCGAGCTTCTGCCGGTACAGGCCGACGAAATCGACCGGATCGAGCATGAGCGGAGGGAAGCCGCCGTTGCGGACCGAATTGGCGATGATCTCCCGCGCGAACGGAAACAGCAGCCGCGGGCATTCGATCATCACCACCGGGTGGATGCTCTCTTGCGGGATGCTCTGAATGCGAAACACACCCGCATAGGCGAGATCGAAGGCAAACAGGACCGTGTCGGAAAGTTCGGCCTTGCCTTCGAGCTTAAGCACAACCTCGATGTCGGTTTCCGAGAGCGGCGTAGCGTTGACATTGATCTGGATATTGATTGCGGGCTGCTGCTGGTGCTGCTGCAAGGAGCCCGGCGCGTTCGGATTCTCGAACGACAGATCCTTGACGTATTGCGCGAGAACGTTGAGCTGCGGTTGCGCGCCGACGGTGGAATCGGCCTCGGGGCCTCCATTGGTGGTGACCATTGACGCTCCTTGGGTCAAGGCGCTGGCGGAAAAGCCGCGGCGCGCGTGGCTAACACAGGGTCTTCGCTCCGACAAGGACGCGGTGCCCGGGAACCGCGTCCGCAACTTCGGGGCACATCAGGCGCTCCCATTGCGGCCGCGGCGATCCTCGATAGGCCGCTCCGGCTCTTGCCGCCATTCGTCGCGGTCGAGGTCGACGACGCCGGGCGGAGCCCCATCGCCATGTTCGGCGCCGAACAGCCGGCGCAGCAGCGCGCGCGACACCGTTCGGGGCGCCAGCAGCAGAAGTAGCCCGAACAGGTCGCTGAGGAAGCCCGGCAGCACCAGCAGTGCGCCGCCCACCATGACCACCATGCCGGCCGCCTGCGCCTCCACCGCCGAGGTCCCGTGGCGGGCGGGTCGCGGGATCGTGACAATCCATGTCACCCCGTTGCCGCGCAGGATCAGTAGGCCGATCAGGCTGGTGGCCAGGAACAGCGCAAGGGCTTGCAGGAACCCGATGGCGGACGCCATGGCAATAAATGCCGCGATTTCCGCCGCCGGCAGCAGCAGCAATGCAAGGAGCACATATCTTCCCAGTAACATCCGTTGCCGATCCGCTGTGACGGAGGTTGGCGCGGGGCCAGCGATCGTCTAAGGTCCGGGCGAGGCGCGATCAAGCGGGTCAATTCGGCCCGGCCTCTGGATCGCCTTGAGCGTGCACCCTAGATAATACCGGCGGAAGCGGTGTTGCGGTGGCGAATTCGTAACAAAAACCGCTGAGAATAGTGGCCGTTCCCGTCGCCACGGCTGCCGAGAGCATGCGAGACGTGTTCGACATTTACACCATCATCTTCCTGGCGCTCGCAGTCTTCATCTTTCTGCGGCTGCGCAGCGTTTTGGGCCAGCGCACCGGGCGGGAGCGGCCCCCGTACGATCCGTATTCGGCGCGCGACGCGGTCCGCTCGCCAGCCAGCGACAAGGTGGTCAGCTTGCCGACCCGCAAGGCGGATGTCGCGCAGTCGGCCGAATCGGCCGAATCAGGTGACCGTTGGAAGGGGATCGCCGAAGCGGGGTCGCCGGTCGCCTCCGGCCTTGACGCCATCGTCGCCGCCGATGAGGAATTCGACGCCGCGCGCTTCCTAACCGGCGCGCGTGCCGCTTACGAGATGATCGTCACGGCCTTCGCCGAAGGCGACCGGCGGGCCTTGAAGAACCTTCTGTCGCGAGATGTCTATGAGGGCTTCGAAGCCGCGATCAACGAACGCGATCAGCGCGGCGAGACCGCCGAAACGCGCTTCGTCTCCATCGATCAGGCGGAGATCGTCGGCGCCGAGATGCGCGGCCACGCCGCCCATGTCACGGCCCGTTTCGTGTCCAAGCTGGTATCGGTGACTCGGGACCGGAATGGCGCGGTGATCGAAGGCAATCCGGACGGCGTCACCGACGTGACCGACGTGTGGACGTTTGCGCGCGATACGTCATCGCGCGATCCCAACTGGAAACTTGTGGCGACCGAAGCCGGCCAATGAAGGACGCACCGCGCCGATTGCGGAATCCTTGCATGTTGGCGACCCTGGCGGTCGCGCTGATCTGGCTCGGCACTGCGGCGCGCGCCATGAGCGCGGCGCCGCCGGAGCCGCTGGCGTTCCCCGAGTCGCAGCTTGAGCCGCTCGACTGGGCAGCGATCGAAGGCTGGCTGGACGACGACCACGCCTCCGCCTTCGCGACCTTCCAGGCGAGCTGCAAGCCGTTGGTCGCCAGCCGCAGATGGCGCCGGAGCAAGAAGCCGGCCGACACCCGCCCGATGCGGCAGGCACTGACGGACGTGTGCGTCGAGGGCATGAAGGCCTTGCCGGCCGACGGCGCCGCCGCGCGGGAGTTTTTCGAGGCGCATTTCCGGCCGGTGCAGGTCGGCCAGCTCGGCGAGGAGACCGGCCTGCTCACCGGCTACTATGAGCCGATCGTCGAGGGTTCGCGATTCCCGAGCCACGAATATGTCGTCCCGGTCTACGCCCCACCGTCCGATCTGATCGCGTTCGGGCGGCGTGCCGAGGGCGGCGCATTCCCCAACAGAGGGCGAGTCGGCCGCCGCGTCGGTCCCGACGAGATCGTGCCTTACCATGACCGGGGGGAGATCGAGGAAGGGGTGCTGGCGGGCCAGGGGCTCGAAATCTGCTGGATCAAGGATCCGATCGACGCGTTCGTCCTGCAGATCCAGGGCTCGGCCCGCATCAAGCTCGACACCGGCAAGACGATGCGTCTCAACTATGCGGCCCATAACGGGCATCCCTACACGTCGGTCGGTCGCATCTTGATTCAGCGCGGCCTGGTGCCGAAAGCGGAAATGTCGATGGACCGAATCCGCGAGTGGATGCAGACGAATACCGACGAAGGCAAAGATCTGCGGCGCGAGAACCGTTCCTATGTGTTCATGCGCGAGACCGGCCTCGCCGACGATGTGGAGCCGACCGGAGCGCAGGGCGTTTCGCTGACGCCCGGCCGCTCGATCGCGGTCGACCGCAAGCTGCACGTCTATGGAACCCCGTTCTTCATCAGTGCCGACTTGCCGATCGGGAGCGAGCAGCCGGCCACCCCGTTCCGGCAATTGATGGTGGCGCAGGACACCGGATCGGCGATCGTGGGGCTGGCCCGCGCCGACATCTATTTCGGCGCCGGTGAGGAGCCTGGCCGGATCGCCGGCCGCATCAAGCAGCAGGGCCGGTTCGTGATGCTGGTACCGAGGGCGATCGACCCGGCGATCGCCGCTGCCAATGCGCCTTTGCCGCCGCCGCGTCCGCCGGAGCCCAAGTTCTTGCCGCCGGAATGGCTGTGGAATGTCGCGTCCGCCGCCACGGCGCCCGCCCCCTCTTTGCCCTCCACCGAAGCCGCCGTCGCCGCTGCCGCTTCCCCCGCCAATGCGTACGCGGCACCGGCGCCGGCTGTTCCGCTCCCCCAACGGACAGCCCGGGTCCGCACCGTTCCGCTGCCGAAACCGCGCCCGCAGGGACTTGTCCGCGTTCGCCGATGAACGAGAAGCCACCCCGCCGCCGGCGGCAGCGGCGTCTATCGGATGCCGAGCGGACGTTGTGGGGCGAGGTGACGCGTGGCGTTGCGCCGTTGTGCCCGCCGGCTAAGCCGGCACCCGAGACCGAAGCCTCGCCGAAACCAGTGGCCGCGGCCGAACCGCCGCAAGACCGCGTGCCTGCGCCGGTGGCTCGCGAGCCAAGTCACCCGCCGCCGCTCGCGCCGCTTGGCCGGCGCATGCGCCAGCGCATCGCCCGCGGCAGCCACGCCATCGGCGGTCGCCTTGATCTGCACGGCCTGAAGCAGCGCGAGGCGCATGCCGCGCTGCTTCGGTTTCTGCGCACGGCGCAGACCCGCGGCGTCACGCTGGTGCTGGTCATCACCGGCAAGGGCGCGCGGGGGGGCGAGAGCGGGGGCGAACGCGGCGTGCTCAAGCGCCAGGTCCCGCTGTGGCTGCGGCTGCCGGCGTTCCACGAACTGGTGGTCGGCTTCGAGCCGGCACATGTCATCCATGGCGGGGAGGGGGCGCTGTACGTGCGGCTGCGGCGGACGCGCGAGATCGGATAGGGCGTCGAGACTATCTTTGTTGGAACTCCGATCCAACGCCGGTATAAACATTGATATGACAATGTTGATACGATCCACATGAAAACCGCTATCCGCAAGTTGGGAAATTCCCACGGCGTCATCATCCCGAAACCTCTGCTAGCCGAGATCGGGGCGAACGCCGACGATCCGATCGACATCAAGGTGAAGAAAGGCAAGATCATCATCACCCCGCTCAAGCGCGAGCGTTCGAAGGAACACGATCCGCGCCCCGGCTGGGTGGAGGAATGCAGAGCCATCCGCGAGACTGGAGAGGACAGGCTGGTTTGGCCCGACGCAGGCGACGCGGACGATGACAAGCCGGTGCTCTGATGCGGCGCGGCGAAGTATGGCTAGCGGCGCTCGACCCCAGGGTTGGCAGCGAAAACCAAGAAGGCAAGCCCTGCCTGATCGTTTCGCCCGACCGGATGATCGAGGGCCTCAGCACCATCATCGTGGCGCCGTTTTCCGGCGGGAGTCGGGCAACGAGCTTCAGGCCGTCGGTCCGGTTAGGGGACGCTGACCGTATAATTTCGTTGGAACAGATTCGTGCCGTGGACAAATCACGGCTGTTGCGCCGTCTCGGCCGCCTCGACGACAAGGCCGTGACGCAAAGTCTGGCGACGCTGCGCTGGATGTTCGCCGAATAGACCGCGCCTACTCCGCCGCCAGCGCTTGATCCGGCGAGGTGGGAACTGGTTCGCCGATGAGATCATGCGCCACGTCATTAAGTTAGCGCGCGATCCGACGCAAAACCGGTGTCCACTTTTGCTGATCGTGCGCTTGCTGTCACGTGCTGGCGGAACTTCGGCATCACCTCCTGCGCCAGGAGGCGCATGCCGTCGCGCTCCCAAGCGCCATTCGGCCCGCCCCAGTCCATCCCGGTCATCAGCAGCGTGCCGAACGGCCCAACCCGGTCGCGGAACGCCACCAGCTTGTCGAGCACGGTCTTGGGCGATCCATAAATGACGCATTCCTTCAGGATGACGTCCGGGGTCGCCTCGTCGTCGGGCATGTCGGGCCGCGGCTTGAGGATCACTAGGATGCCGACGCGGTTGAGTACATCGCGGATGTAGGTGAAGAAATAGCGGTTCGACGCCTGCTCGCCGAACACGCGCTCCTCCGCCTCCGCGTCGGTCGGTGCCACCAGCACGTTGCGCGACACGCGCCAGTTCTCGCCGGTTGGCTTTTTGCCAAGCTCGGCACAGGCTTTGCTGTAGAGGTCCCAGTGGGTCGCGACCGAATAGGTCGGGATGATGTTGGCGGAGATCATGCCCCAGCCCTGCTGCGCCGCGGTGCGGGCGGAGCCGGAGTTGGGGCTCGCGAGCGAAATTGAGATCGGCGGGTGTGGCTTCTGATACGGCTTCGGCATGAAGCCGACGCCGAGCTCGGGCATGATCGCGTCGGTGATCTTGATGTTCCAGAATTCGCCCAGCAGGTCGTACGGCGGGTCCTGCGTCCAGATTTTCTGGATCATGGTGGTCGCTTCGACCACCATGCGGTTGCGGCCGTGCACGTCCGGAACCTTGAACAGCTCGAAGTCGGAGACCAGGCCGCCCGGACCGACGCCCATCATGAAGCGGCCCTTGCACATGTGATCGAACTGCGCGGCTTCCGCCGCGACCACCGCGGGGTGATGGTTCGGGATGTTGATCACCGCCGTGCCGAACGTGATGCTGCGGGTGCGCGGCAGCAGGGCGGCGAAGAACATCATCGGCGAGGGGTAGGGTTCGGTCGTCGCCGTGAAATGCTCGCCCATCCAGACCTCGTCGAAACCGAGCTGATCCGCCAGGACCGACTTTTCCGCATCCTCCTCGAACGTGCTCGCCATCGGCCGGCCCGGCGGATGGACCGGCATCATGAACATTCCCAAGCGCATGCCGTTTCCCCTCGTGGGCGGTTTCTCTGCGGCGCAGACTAGCCGTCGCGCCAGCGAAACAAAAGCCGGTTTGGGCGGCAGCGCCGTGCCCCGGACGCGATGCAAATGCTGCATCGCTGAGCCGGGGCGTTCCAGACTCTGAGTGTAAAAACGGTCCCGGTTCTGCTGCGCATCGCAAGTCGGATGTTTCCGACTTGCGACCATCAAAATATGCCCGAAGTCGGGGACACCCGACTTCCGGTGTTTCACGCTGCGCTGCGCCCGGGACACGTTGCTAATCGTCCATCGTCTCCGGCACGAACAGCTGCTCCGGGGTGAACCGCCGGTTCGTCAGCCCCTGCTCCTGGTAGTAGCGCAGGAAGGTGTTGAGCGATTCCCGGTTCCGGTCCAGTCCGTAGGGGAACCAGTCGTCGCCGAGCAGCTCCTGCATCTCCAGGCAGTGCTGCGTGATCCATGGGATCATGAACATGCGATGCATGTTGGCGGACTGATGCCGGTACATCGCATAGGCGTGGTCGCGCGCTTCCTTGAAGGCGTTGTACAGCGACCGCGCCACCCATGGATACTGTTGGTAGATGTCCTTGCGGATGGCGACGATGTGCTGGATCGGGAAGATGCCGGTCTGCTTGAAGTACGCGCGCTCGGCGGTCTCGAAATCCGGGAACAGGCGCCGCACGTTCTTCGACTTGCGCCGCAACGATGCCGGAACCAGCGCGGAGAACAGGGCGTCGATCTCGCCGGCGTCGAGCATGGCGTCGAGCGTCGTCTTGGTGCCGATGTGCTGGACGGAAAGGTGCGACGGCGGCTTCAGCGGATACCAATCGAGCGGCGGCGTGGGATGGTCGACGCCGCCGATGAAATTGCTGTAGCTGTCGATCGGCACGCCGTAGTGGTCGCTGAGGATTCCCTTCGACCAGGTTCCGGCGTCGTGGCCATAGAGAAAGAACTCGCCGGTACGTTTTCCGATCAAATCCTTCGGTTCTTGGATGCCACTGTTGGTGTTCACGTAGATCGCCGAATGGCAAAACAGCCGGATCGGATAGACGGGGATCGCGACGAACGGCGGATCGTCGAGATGCAGCGTCGCCAGATAGAAGGTCAGACCGAGCTCGGCAGCCTCGAACTCGCGGTCACGCATCATCCGCGGGAAGTTGTCGGCTGGAAACAGATTCTCATAGCGAAGCTCGATGCCCTCCGGCTTGACGCTGCCGTCCATCAGCGCCCGCGTGCGATCATAGTTCCAACAGGCCAGGGTGATTTCGAGGTCGGCCACGATGTAAGCCCCTATTTTTCCGTCATGGCCGGGCTTGTCCCGGCCATCCACGCCTTGATGGAGGTGGACGTGGATGCCCGGCACAAGGCCGGGCATGACGGTGGACAGATTGTCGTTAAGTTCGCGTCACTTCGACCCGGCGATGCCGGCTTCCTTGACGATCTTTCCCCACCGCACATTTTCCGACGCCACGAATTTCCGCAGGTCGGTGACCGAAGGCGTGTCGACCGGCACCAGACCCATCCGCTGCATCCGCTCCTGCATCTCCGGCAGCTTCATGATCGCCCTCATCTCGGCGTGCACTTTGTCGACGATCGCCTTCGGCGTCTTTGCCGGGGCAACCATCAGGTGCCACGAGATGGCCTCGTATCCGGGAACCCCTGCTTCGGCGACGGTCGGAAGGTCCGGTAAGGTTTTCATGCGGGTCGTCGACGAAACCCCCAGGCCGCGCACCTTTCCGGCCTTGATCATGCTCGGCGCCAGCGACGGGTCGGCGAACGTGACCTGCACGTGCCCGGCAACCACGTCGTTCAACGCCGCCGGTCCGCCGCGCGAATACGGAACCATGGTCATCTTGATCTCGGCGTCGTGGTTCAGAATGACGCCGGCGAGATGGATGACGCCGCCGAGCGTGCTTGCCGCGTAGGAGACTTTCCCCGGATTGTCCTTCACGTGCGCGACGAGTTCCTTGACGGACTTCGCCGGAAACGACGGATTGACCACCAGCACGAAGGGAATCCGCGCGTAAAGCGAGATTGGCACGAAGTCCTTCACGGGATCGTACGGCAATGCTTTGTACATTGTCGGATTGATCGCATAGGCGCCGCTCGGAGCGATCATGAAGGTGTGGCCGTCGGGCTCGACGGTCGCCACCGCCTTGGCGCCGATCACCATGCCGCCGCCAGGCTTGTTGTCGATGATGACCGGCTGGCCGAGGCGTTGCGACAGTTTCTCGGCGATCACGCGCGCGATGTTGTCCATCGAGCCGCCGGCACCGAGCGGCAGCACGATCGAGATGGTCTTGCTGGGGTAGCTCTGCGCCTGCGCCCACTGTGGCGTGCACAGCGCTGCGATCGCGAGCCCGATCAGGGCCCAACGTCCTGGCTTCATGCTCTCATCCTCCCCGAGGCGCGGCCGTTTGAGGGCCGGCTGTTTCGATGCGGCCGTGATCGGCCATCGTATGGCTGCTTCACGCCGCCCGCCCGACCGGGTTGGCTGCGAAAAGCTACTTCGGCGAACCGGCGGACTTGATTTCCACCAGGATCGACTTGAACTCTGTATCCTCCAGGTTGAACAGCTCGTGCGGCCCGCCGGACGCTTCCCGGTATTTGACCTCGCCGGGGACGTCGACGAGCTGCCGTTCGTGGCCGTCCTCCCAGCGCATGACGGACGTGCCCTCGCTCACCGGCACGATCAGGTACGGGTGGTGGTGCTCGTGCAGCGGCTGGTGACCCTTCGGTGGAAGCGAAATATCCCACACGCGGATATGCTCATTCTCGAACAATATCGTGGTGCCGATCGGGCCGAGCGGCTTTCCCGACTTCGCGTATTGCTGCTCTGCCATTTGTCCTCCCCTGAGACGCGTCATTCCGGCCGAGCGAAGCGAGAGCCGGACTCCATAACCACCACCGGGAGTATGGATTCCGGACCTCGCGGCTGCAGCCGCTCGCCCGGAAAGATACCCACGATACGGCAGAGCGCTTCCGCGAGGAAAGGGCCTTCGGCAACTAAAGAATGAACCGGCTCAGGTCCGCGTTCTTGGCCAGATCGCCGACGTGCTTATCCACATAGGCAGCGTCGACCTTGACGGTCTCGCCGGACTTGTCGGGAGCGACAAACGAAATCTCGTCGAGCACCCGCTCCATCACGGTCTGCAACCGCCGCGCGCCGATGTTCTCGACGCTGCCGTTCACCGCCACGGCGACATCGGCGATGGCGTCGATCGCATCGGGGGTGAAGTCGAGCGTTACGCCTTCGGTCTTGAGTAGCGCGACGTACTGCTTGATCAGCGAGGCCTCGGGCTCGGTGAGGATGCGGCGCATGTCGTTGCGCGTGAGCGCACTCAACTCGACGCGGATCGGCAGCCGCCCTTGCAGCTCCGGCAAGAGATCGGACGGCTTCGCCAGATGGAAGGCGCCGGAGGCGATGAACAGGATGTGGTCGGTCTTCACCGGCCCGTGCTTGGTGGCAACGGTCGTACCCTCGATCAGCGGTAAGAGGTCGCGCTGCACACCCTCGCGCGACACCTCGCCGCCGAAACGACCCTCGCGCGCGCAAATTTTGTCGATCTCGTCGAGGAACACGATGCCGTTCTGTTCCACCGCCTTGATCGACTCCTGCACGAGTTGGTCGCTATCGAGCAGCTTGTCGGATTCCTCGTTGACCAGGATGTCGTGCGATTCCTCGACCGTGAGGCGGCGCGTCTTGGTGCGGCCGCCGCCCATCTTGCCGAAGATGTCGCCGATCGAGATCGCGCCCATCTGCGCGCCCGGCATGCCGGGGATGTCGAACAGCGGCATGCCGCCGCCGGAGGCCTGGATCTCGATCTCGATTTCCTTGTCGTTGAGCTCGCCGGCGCGCAGCTTTTTGCGGAACGCCTCCTTGGTGGCGGCGCTGGCGCTGGCGCCGACCAACGCATCGACCACGCGTTGCTCAGCGGCGAGCTCGGCGCGTGCCTGCACGTCCTTGCGCTTGCGATCCCGCGTCAACCCGATCGACACTTCGACAAGATCGCGCACGATCTGTTCGACGTCGCGGCCGACATAGCCGACCTCGGTGAACTTGGTGGCCTCGACCTTGAGGAACGGCGCCCCGGCGAGCCTGGCAAGGCGGCGGGAAATCTCCGTCTTACCGACGCCGGTCGGGCCGATCATCAGGATATTCTTCGGCAGCACCTCCTCGCGCAACTGCTCGTCGAGCTGCAGACGGCGCCAGCGATTGCGCAGCGCAATCGCCACGGCGCGCTTGGCGTCGTTTTGGCCGACGATGAAGCGGTCCAGCTCGGAAACGATTTCGCGGGGGGAGAAGTCGGTCATGCGTTGCGTACCATCAAAAGAGCGCGGCCGTCGGGCGTATCGACCAGACGGTCCTTGCGGAAGCCGGCCTTTTCGTAGGCGCGGATTGCGCGCGGATTCGCAGGGCTCGGATCGATAACTACGCGCGGCGTGCCGCATTTCAGTAATCCGTCGATAAACTGACGGATGAACGCCGAACCATGTCCACGCCCGACCATGTCGGGCTCGGCGATGAACTGGTCAATGCCGCGCGTACCGGGAGGCTGCGGGCCGAAGCCGGCGTGCCATTCGCTCATGTTGTAGCATTGCAGATAGCCCAACGGTCGCTCCTCCATCGTCACGATGAACTGCGCCATGTCGTGATGCGCGAGATCGCCGCTGACGAATTCGAATTCGTTGGCGTCATGCCACCACTCCGCTACGTGCGGTCGCGCGAGCCAATCCCGCATCAATGGCAGGTCGGCGGCCGTCATCGGATGGAAATGATACGACTGTTGCGCCATGGGTCAGGCGCTCTGCAACGTCTCAATGGTGACGTTACGGTTGGTGTAGACGCAGATGTCGGCGGCGATATCGAGCGCGCGGCGCACGATCGCCTCGGCGTCGAGCGGGCCATCGAGCAGCGCGCGCGCCGCCGCCAGCGCATAGTTGCCGCCGGAGCCGATGCCCATGACGCCGGCCTCAGGTTCGAGCACGTCGCCGGTGCCGGTAAGCACCAGCGACACCTGCCGGTCGGCGACGATCATCATCGCCTCCAGCCGCCGCAGGTAGCGGTCGGTGCGCCAGTCCTTGGCGAGCTCCACCGCCGCGCGGGTGAGCTGCCCGGGATACTGTTCGAGCTTGCCTTCCAGCCGCTCGAACAACGTGAAGGCGTCGGCGGTGGCGCCGGCGAAACCGCCGATCACGTCGCCTTTGCCGAGCGGGCGCACCTTCTTGGCATTGCCCTTGATGATGGTCTGGCCGATCGATACCTGGCCGTCGCCGCCGATGGCGACGATGCCGCCCTTGCGGACGGTCAGGATCGTGGTGCCGTGCCAGACGTCGGCTTGTGTGGATTGCATCAAAATTCCTCGCCGGCCGGTGATGTATGCAGGAGGTCAGGCGAATGCAAATCAAGGCTATTGCCAGCCGGCGGTAGCGAAGCGGGTAAACCCCTGCTAAAAGGCGCACGATTTGGCGAAAACAGAGCAGCCCATGCGCAAAGCGACGCTTCGGCGCACCACCAAGGAAACCGACATCGAGGCCGCCATCGACCTTGACGGCACCGGCGCATCGGCGATTTCCACCGGAATCGGCTTTTTCGATCATATGCTGGACCTGCTGGCGCGCCATTCCCGCATCGACATCACAGTCAGCGCCAAAGGCGACCTGCATATCGACCACCACCACACGACCGAGGACGTGGGCATCACGTTGGGCCAGGCGGTGAAGCAGGCGCTCGGCGACATGAAGGGCATCACCCGCTATGCGGACGTGCATGTGCCCATGGACGAGGCACTCACGCGGGTGGCGGTCGACGTTTCGGGGCGGCCGTTCCTGGTGTTCAAGGCCGAGTTTTCCCGCGACAAGGTCGGCACCTTCGACACCGAGCTGGTGCGGGAATGGTTCCAGGCTTTCGCTATGAATGCCGGTCTGACCCTGCACGTCGAGACGCTGTACGGCAGCAACGACCATCATATTGCCGAATCCTGCTTCAAGGGTCTGGCACGGGCGCTGCGGGCGGCGCTGGCGGTCGACCCGCGCAATGCCGGCGAAGTGCCCTCGACCAAGGGCCGGCTGGGGTGACACGGCATCCCTCCCCTTCCAGGGAGGGATAAGAGAAGCAAGTGCGAGGACCACATGTCGGTCTATACCGTCCACGAGCCGCCGCCGCGTGCGGACGAGGCTGCTGCCGATCCGGAGCGGTTCGTGTTCGTGCGCGACGGCTTCCATTTCTGGGCCTTCGTGTTGGGGCCGCTGTGGATGCTGTGGCACCGGCTGTGGCTCGTGTTTTTTCTCTACGTGGTTCTTTCGGTTCTGCTCCAGATCGGCCTTTGGTCCGTCGGTGCGACGCCCGGCGTGAAGTTCCTCATCAGCCTCCCGGTGTCCGTGCTGATCGGGCTTGAGCATCGACGCTGCGGCGCTGGACGCTCGCCCGCCGCGGCCGGAAGATGGTCGGTGTGGTCGTGGCCGACGACCTCGAAGCCGCCGAGCGCCGCTTCTTCGATGCCTGGATCAGGCGGTCCTCGACCGGGTGGGCGCAGCGTCCGGCATGGGATGCGTCGCAGCCGCCGGTGGCCTTCCATGCACCAGGTGCGCATCAGCCGGCGGTGATCGGGCTGTTCCCGGAGCCGGGAGTGCAGCGGTGACGGTTGCCATCGTCGATTACGGGTCGGGCAATCTGCACTCCGCCGCCAAGGCGTTCGAGCGGGCGGCGCGCGAGTCCGGGCACGATCAGGCGATCCTGGTTACGGACGATCCTGATGCGGTGCGCCGCGCGGACCGTGTGGTGTTGCCGGGCGTTGGTGCCTTTGCCGATTGCCGCCGCGGGCTTGAAGCGGTCGGCGGTATGATCGATGCGATCGAGGAGACGGTGCACCGCCGCGGGCGGCCATTCTTCGGCATTTGTGTCGGCATGCAGCTCATGGCCGAGCGCGGGCGCGAGCACGGGGTCAGCGAGGGCTTGGGCTGGGTCGCAGGCGAAGTGGACCGGATCGCACCGGCCGACCCGGGCCTGAAGATCCCGCATATGGGCTGGAACACGCTAAACCCGGTGCGGCCGCACCCGCTGCTCGACGGCATTCCGGTCGGTCCGGAGGGCCTGCACGCCTATTTCGTGCATTCCTATCAACTGCGCCCGACGCATCGCGACGATCTCGTCGCCGAGGCGGACTACGGCGGACCGGTCACGGCGATCGTCGGCCGCGATGCGATGATCGGGACCCAGTTTCATCCGGAGAAGAGCCAGAAACTGGGCTTGGCGCTGATCGCGAATTTCTTGAAGTGGAAGCCTTGATTCTCTTTCCCGCCATCGACCTCAAGGACGGCGTTTGCGTGCGCCTGGAGCAGGGCGACATGGCGCGCGCACGTACGTTCAGCCGCGACCCCGCCGCGCAGGCGCACGCATTCGAAACGCAGGGCTTCGAGTACCTGCACATCGTCGATCTCGACGGCGCATTCGCCGGCAAGCCGGTGAATGCCGGCGCAGTCGAGCGCATCCTCGAAGCGGTGTCCATGCCGGTGCAGCTCGGCGGCGGCATCCGCGACATGGCAACGGTTGAGGCGTGGCTCGGCAAGGGCGTGACGCGCGTCATCATCGGGACCGCGGCGGTGCGCGATCCGGCGCTGGTGAAGGCGTCGTCGCGGCGCTTCCCCGGCCGCGTGGCGGTCGGCCTCGACGCGCGCGACGGCAAGGTGGCGGTGCAAGGCTGGGCGGAGACGTCGGAGCTCACCGCGCTCGACATCGCCAGGCGGTTCGAGGATGCCGGTGTCGCGGCGATCATCTACACCGATGTGGCGCGCGACGGCATGCTCGCCGGGCTCAATCTCGACGCCACCATTGCGTTGGCGGAGGCGATTGAGATTCCCGTCATCGCCTCCGGCGGGCTTGCCTCGATCGACGACGTGAAGGCCCTGCTCGCGCCACCGGCGAAAAAGCTTGCCGGCGCCATTGCCGGACGGGCGCTGTATGACGGGCGGCTGGATGCGGCGGAGGCGCTGGCGCTGATCCGGCAAAGCTGACCAACCGGTCGGTTTGGTTGATTGCGACCGTTATCCTGTTATTCATCTACGGGCGCTCACAGCGCTCGGCCTGAAGCAGCAAGTCATGTTCAAAGTTCGCGTCATTCCCTGCCTCGACGTGAAGGACGGCCGCGTCGTCAAGGGAATCAACTTCGTCGATCTGCGTGACGCCGGCGATCCGGTAGAGGCGGCAATCGCCTATGACGCCGCGGGCGCCGACGAACTCTGCTTCCTCGACATCACCGCGAGCCACGAGAACCGCGGCACCATCCTCGACGTGGTGCGGCGCACGGCCGAGGCCTGCTTCATGCCGCTCACCGTCGGCGGCGGCGTGCGCACGGTCGAGGACATTCGCGCGCTGCTGTCGTCGGGCGCCGACAAGGTGTCGATCAACACCGCGGCGGTGGCGCGGCGCGCGTTCGTGCGCGAGGCGGCGGAGAAGTTCGGCGAGCAGTGCATCGTCGTGGCGATCGACGCCAAGAAGGTCTCAGCCCCGGGCGAGGCGGACCGCTGGGAGATTTTTACCCACGGCGGCCGCAAGCCGACCGGCATCGATGCGGTCGGCTACGCCAAGGAAGTGGTGTCGCTCGGCGCCGGCGAAATCCTGCTCACCTCGATGGACCGCGACGGTACGCGGCAAGGCTTCGACATCCCGCTGACGCGGGCGATCGCCGACGCGATCCCGGTGCCGGTGATCGCCTCGGGCGGCGTCGGCAACCTCGACCACCTGGTCGAAGGCATCCGTGACGGCCACGCCACTGCGGTGCTGGCCGCCTCGATTTTTCATTTCGGCGAGTTTTCCGTACGCGACGCCAAGCAGCGCATGGCCAGGGCCGGGCTGCCGATGCGGCTCGATCCGTAAGACCTGGACGGTTCGCTCCATCTCTGCCAGATGTGAAACATGCGTCACCGCGGGTCCCATCTCGGACGGCGATCCTTCGCCCTGGTGCTGGCCTATCTACTGGCATTGCAGGGCATCCTCGTCGCCTGGGGCGCGATGGCCGCTGCGGCGCATGCGACTTCTGGTCTGGCAGTCACTTGCGCGGCGGACGGCGCGCAAGGGCCGGTCCAGCGATCTGACGATCCGCTACCCTGCTGCCACTGCGGGCCGCTGTGCGGTCCGGGTACCGGCACGGCCCTCGGGGCCGCGCCGGAGGCGGTGCCCACTGCGGTCAAGCGCCCGCAGGTTGCGGCGGCGCGCTGGCCGCTGCGGCCGTCCGATGCGTTGCCGCGAATCTCGTCCGATCCGAGAAAGGCCCGTGCTCCTCCCGCGATGGCGTGATCGATCCCGCTTGCGTCCGATACACTGCCAATGGAGGACAGCACCATGCTGCCAATCATCCGCGGCGCCATCGTCGGCACAGCCGCAATATGTCTGAGCACCGCATCGATTGCCGTCAGCGCCGCTCCGGCGTCGGCCCAGCTTATGCCGGGCGCAGCACACGGCACCGGGGCGCCGACCAAGGTCGGCAATCTCGTCATTACCGTCCCCTGGGTGCGCGCGACGCCCAAGGGCGCACCGGTCGCCGGGGGCTATCTCAGCGTCACCAACAACGGGACCGAGCCGGACCGGCTGGTCGGCGGGTCATTGGCTGCGGCCGGCCGCTTCGAAGTGCACGAGATGACCATGGATGACGGGGTGATGCGGATGCGGCCGGTTGCCGGCGGGCTCGAAATCAAGCCGGGCCAGACCGTCGAGCTCAAGCCCGGCGGCCATCACGTCATGTTCATGGGCCTGAAGGAGCAGTTGAAGGCTGGCGAAACCGTCAAGGGCACGCTGGAATTCGCGAAGGCGGGTCGTGTCGAGATCACCTATCCGGTACGGGCGCTCGGCGGCACGGGCTCGGGCGGGCACCGGGGCCACTGAGTCTCGACCCGTGCCGCACAGCGGCTTTACCCGCAACCGCCCGGTATGATCCCGGCCTGCCCTCTCCCCCCGCGAGGGGAGAGGTGCTATGGGCAACCGGGAGCCAGACCGATGAGCACCTTCACCCTCCACGACCTTGCCGCCCGGGTGCACCAGCGCGCCGGTGCCAGTGCCGAGACGTCCTATACCCGCAAGCTGCTGGACAAGGGCGTGGCGCAATGCGCCAAGAAGCTCGGCGAGGAAGCGATCGAGACGGCGCTTGCCGCCGTCGGCGAAGACCGCGACCGCGTCATCGCCGAGGCCGCGGACCTGCTCTATCATCTGCTCGTCGTGCTCGAAGCACGCGGAGTCGCGCTCTCCGAGGTCGAGACGGCGCTGGCGCAGCGCCTCGGCATGTCTGGCCTCGAAGAAAAGGCCGCGCGGCCGCGCGCGTGATCGGAACACCAGCCATGGAGCAACGCGCCGACGACGGGCTTTCGCCCTACCGCATTTTTACGCGGGAGGAGTGGGCGGAGTTACGCGAAGACACGCCGATGACGCTCACGCCCACCGAGATCGCACGCGTGCGCTCGCTGCACGACCGCCTCGACATGGCCGAGGTCGAGGACATCTATCTGCCGCTGTCGCGACTGTTATGGCTCTATGTCGCCGCCACGCAACGGCTGTTCCGTGCGCAACAGCGTTTTCTCGGCACCGAGGATGCCAAGGTCCCCTACATCATCGGCGTTGCCGGCTCGGTCGCGGTCGGCAAATCGACCACCGCCCGCGTGCTGCAGGCGCTGCTGGCGCGCTGGGAGAACACGCCGCGCGTCGACCTCGTTACCACCGACGGATTCCTGCTGCCCAATGCCGTGCTGGCGCGCGAAGTCCTGATGGAGCGCAAGGGTTTTCCCGAGAGCTACGATCTTCCGGCACTGTTGCGGTTTCTCTCGGACGTCAAGGCCGGCCGCCATCGGGTGCGCGCGCCGGTCTACTCGCATCTGGTCTATGACGTGCAGCCGAACGCGTGGATCGAGATCGATCGTCCCGACATCTTGATCGTCGAAGGCCTCAACGTGTTGCAGGCGGGGCGCCCGCCGAGGGACGGCAAAGCGATTCCCTACGTGTCGGACTTCTTCGATTTCTCCGTCTACCTGGACGCCGACGAAAGTGTGCTGCGTGCCTGGTACGTGGACCGCTTCCTGACCCTGCGGGGTACCGCGTTCACGGATCCGGCGTCCTATTTCCACCGCTATGCCAAGCTGCCGGACGAAGAAGCGGTGGCGACCGCCACGTCGATCTGGGAGCGCATCAATCTCATTAATCTACACGAGAACATCCTGCCGACCCGGCAGCGCGCCGACCTGATCCTGACCAAGGGGGAAAGCCACCTGGTCGAGCAGGTGGCGCTGCGGCGGCTGTGAGAAGAGCTCGTGTCCCGGACGCGGTGCAGCGTGAAACGGTGCACCGCAGAGCCGGGACCGTTCCAAATGCGGAATGTGTGATGATCCCGGGTCTGCAGCGCACCACTTCGTGCTGCGCTGCGCCCGGGACACGCGGAAAGAGATTACGCCGCGTGCCGTTCTTCCGGCGCGCCGAAATGCGCGAAATAGCGGGTGTTGATGCCTGACACCGGCAGCACGATCAGCACGTCGGTGGTGCCGAACTGATAGTCGACGACGGCGCCGTCGCCGACCACCGCGCCGAGCCGCAGATAACCCCGGATCAGCGGCGGCAGCACGCGCAGCGCCTGCTTGGCGTCGATCGCCTCTTTGCTCATCCGGTTCATCTCGGCGTAGCGTTCGGGCCGCGCCCGCCCCCGCCACGGCTCCGGTGCGCGGGCGTAGTGGTGCAGGAACGACAGCGGCAGCGCCAGCTGGTCCGGATTGGTGCCTTTGAGGCTGGCGCAGCCGATCATCACGTCGAGCCGGTGGCGGCGGACATAGGTCCAGATTCCGCGCCACAACAGTTCGACGGTGCGCTTATTGCGATAGGGCGGCAGCACGCAGGAGCGTCCCAGCTCGAGAAATTTCAAGTTCCTGTGGTCGTCGATCAATCCGTCGATGTCGAATTCGCCAGCGCTATAGAAGCCGCCGTGGCGGTCGGCGATGTCCTGGCGCAGCAGGCGATAGGTTCCGACCACCGCCGGCGAGCGCCGGAGCCTCGCGGTCGGCAACGCATGGTCGATGACCAGCAGGTGATCGCAGATGGCGTCATAGGCATCGACGTCACGGCGGGCCATCATCTTCGCGGCATCGGCGATGGCCGAGCCCTCTTGGTAGAAAACCCGGTAGCGCAGCTTCTGCGCCCCGCGCACCTCCGCGGCCTTGCAGGCGAGCCGCACCTCCATCGATCCGAGGTGGCCCAGGGTCTGTCCGATCCGCTGCTCTGCCTCGTCGACGACCATGAGGCCGCCATAGGCACGGAGCGTTGGCAGGAAGCCGGTGGTGGAGGAATATCCGGGGAAGGAGCGGAAGCGATCCATCAAGCGCTTCGGCGCCCTCGGATCAACCGGGCTCAGCATCGTCCTGTTCCTCTCCAGCGCGGGGGTATCGGCGCCCCAGTTCATTGGGGAGGCGCGAATCGTTACGCCGGACCGCCCGGACGGCAGGACCACAGCATGGGCTCTGAAAGGATTTATGACAATGGGGCAGTAGGCCCCTGGGGACAGCTTCAGGCGGCTATCGCAGGCCCGGTCCGGGGCTTCAGCGCCTCGACCAACTGTTCCCGCTCGACAGGCTTAGTCAAGAAGCCGTCCATTCCGGCTGTCAGGCAGGCCTGGTGGTCCTCGGCCGAGACATTGGCGGTGAGCCCCACGATCGGGGTGGCCGGAACACCGGCCTCGCCTTCGAGGGCACGAATCCGGGCCGCGGCCTGCAAGCCGTTGATGCCCGGCATGTGCAGGTCCATCAGTACCAGGTCGAAAGGCGTGCCGGCCGCGCGTGCAGCTATCCATGCGTCAACCGCTTGCGCGCCGTCGGCGACGACGTGGGCGCGGTGGCCGGACTTCTCGACCAGGGACCGTGTGAGCAGCGCATTGATCTCGTTGTCTTCGGCGATCAGGACGGACTGCACCGCGGCACAAAGTGGCGTCGTCTGACGGGTCTCCTCGCCGCGCATACGGTCGAGCCGCGCGCGCGGCTGCTCGGGGCCGAGCCGTGCCGCAAGCGACGCTGCGCGGATCGGCTTCACCAGATAGGCGCCGAAGCCGGCCTGCATCAGCGAAGGGAGCGCGTGCCGCGCAGCCGGCGTGATCATGAGGATACGGTGCGCGACGTCGGGCGGCATCGCCTTCACCACCAAATGGAGGGCGTCCGAACCGAGGCCGTGATCGACCAGAACGGCATTCCAGGGCTGCTCCGATAGCTGTGCGAGCGCGGCATCCGCGTCCGGTGCGATCCGGGTCATGGCGCCCCAGCGCCGCAGCCGGCGCGACAGCAGCGATACCTCGATCGCGGCAGGCGCGGCGATGAGGACTTCCCAGCCGCTCAGGTCCGGAGCTGCGAAGGGCACGCCCTCGACCTCGGCCGCCGGCAGCGTGACCTTGACGGTGAAGGTCGCTCCGCGGCCGGGCGTGCTGACGAGTCCAAGCGAGCCGCCCATGCGCTGCACGATGCGCCGGGCGATCGCGAGCCCGAGGCCGGACCCGGCCATCGTTCGGCTCCCGCCGCCGCCAGCCTGCTCGAACTCAAGGAAAATGCGCGCCTGATCCTCCGGCGCGATGCCGATGCCGGTGTCGCGCACCGCAAAGCTGATTTCGTTGTCGCGGCTGCCGGGCTCGACGATGAGCGTAACGCCGCCGCGCTCGGTGAATTTCACCGCGTTGCCGGCAAGGTTGAGCAGCACCTGCCGCAGCCGGGTCGGGTCGCCGACCACGGCATCGCAAACGCGCTCGTCGAGGAACGAGGCGATCTCGATGCCTTTGGCTTGCGCCCGCGGCGCCAGCAGCTCCACCACCTCTTCGGTCAGTGCCGCCAGGCTGAACGGGCGCGCGGAGAGCGAGAGCTTGCCGGCATCGAGCCGCGAGACATCGAGCAGTTCCTCGATCAGCGACAGCAGCGTCTCGCCCGAGGTCTTCACCGCATGCGCATAAGTGGTCTGTTCCGGCGTCAGCGCCGTGTCGAGCAGGAGCTCGGTCATGCCGAGAATGCCGTTGAGCGGCGTACGGAATTCGTGCGAGACCTCGGCGACGAAGCGCGGCGATATCTGCGGCAGCGCCTTCGCCGCATCGATCGTATCGGCGGGTTGCATGGATTCCTTGCCGCCCCCTGCCGCGGCGGCGCCGGCGGCCGGGTTCTCCGGCATCGCGTCGATCCACCGGTGGTCGTTGTTCGCGATATAATCGGCGAGATGGCGCAGCTCGGCGCGCAGCGTCATATTTCGCCACGATAGCCAGGCGATCGCGGCCACCGACAGCACGACAAAGCCGGCGGCGCCGATCGCCATGCCTTGCGCGGGGAGGCTTTCGGCGAGCGCCGTGGCCAGGACCGGGACCAGCGGCAACACGCTTGCCAGAACAGCGGCGCATAGAATCGCGAATCCGAGCGCAAACAGCATCGGGCTGCGCACGCCCACCGCGCGCTCGCGCACGGTCTCGGTTCGAACTTCGGTTTCAGCGCTCATTCACGGCGGCCAAAGGTGCTCAATTTCGGAGTTCGCTCCCGTCCTGCCGCAATATCGGCAATGCTGCTTGCGATTTCCTATGCAGCAAGCCGCAGCGGGCCGGCTGTGTGCGAAGACGGTTGATGGAAGGCTAAGGCATGGGGTCTGATTTTAGGAAAGTTGTAACGACGGACGCGATGCCGCATGCTTGATGCTTAACGGCCAGTGGTCGTGTGTACGTTTCGCTCTCGGGCGTGAGGAATCATGCCGCATCTGGTGGTGATGAAAGGCGACGGGATCGGTGCGGAGATCACGGACGCGACCTTGACGGTGCTGCGCGCCGCCGACCGGCACATGTCGCTCGGATTGGCTTTCGAGGATGTCACGATCGGCCTCGAATCGCTGCGCATGCGCGGGTCGACACTGCCCGATGCGGCAATCGAAGCCGCCAGGCGCGCCGACGGCGTCATCCTCGGGCCGGTCGCGACCTACGAATATCCGCCGGCCGCGCAGGGCGGCGTCAATCCGTCGGGTATGCTGCGCAAGCGTCTCGACTTGTTCGCCAATATCCGGCCGGCACGCTCCCGCGCCGGCTTTCCGCCGCGCTGCGGCGTGCCGGTCGATCTCGTCATCGTGCGCGAAAATACCGAGGGCTTCTATGCCGACCGCTCGATGTTCTTTGGCGCCGGCGAGTTCATGCCGACGCCGGATGTGGCGCTTTCGGTGCGCAAGATCACGCGGCAAGGCTCGACGCGCATCGCCGAAGAGGCGTTTCGCATCGCTTCCGCGCGGCCACGCGGACGAGTCACCGCGGTCCACAAGGCGAACGTGCTGCATGTCACCGACGGGTTGTTCCTCGAATGCGTGCGCGCGGTGGCGGCGCGGCATCCGGACATCGCCTACGAGGAGCGCATCATCGACGCCATGGCGGCGCTCCTGGTGCGCGACGCCGAGCAGTTCGACGTGATCGTCACCACCAACATGTACGGCGACATTCTTTCGGATGAGGCGTCGGAGATCGCCGGCAGCCTTGGGCTCGCGGCCTCGCTCAATGCCGGCGCCAATCATGCGGTGGCGCAGGCGCAGCACGGCACGGCGCCGGATCTTGCGGGCAAGGACGTCGCCAATCCGGGGTCGCTGATCGGCTCCACTGCCATGCTGCTCGACTGGTTGGGACGGCGCCGCGGCGATGCGAAGCTGACGCGCGCCGCAGAACTGATCGAGCAGGCACTTGATGCGGCGATCGCCGATTCGAAGACGCGCACGGCCGATCTCGGCGGCGCATGCGGGACGAGGGGGTTCGGCGAGGCGGTGGCGGGGCACGTTCAGAGTCCCGCGTGATCCGCAACGATGCTGCGCCGAATGGCGATAACACGCAGCTTCGCGATCACGCGGCGCTTTCGCCGACTGCGGCGCGTGCCTCAGCGGAACGCCGATCGAGCCGCAGCGTCAGACAGAACGCGCCGCCGCCGCTGCGCAGAAACGAGCCGAGCGGCGTTGCCGTCACGCGGTAGCCGCGTGCCTCGATGGCCGCTTTCACCGCGAGGCTGCAGCCGGACAGGAGCACTGTATCGCCGATGCAGACCGCATTGGCCGCGAGCCGGCGCGCATCGTCGATGCCGATCTCGATCCGGTGGGCGGGTGCGACGCGCTCGCGGATCGTCGCGCGGCCAGCCTCCGTGAAGGCGTCGGGGTAGTAGATCACCTCGCCACGGGTCAAAGGGCAGAGCGCCGTGTCCATGTGGTAGAAGCGCGGATCGGCAAGTTCGAGCGCGACGACGGTCGCGCCGAATTCCTGTTCGACGACGGCACGCGCCGCGGCGTCGGAGCGGGGCCCGTAACCCATCCAGAACAGGTTGCGTGTCTGGTCCCAGACGCAATCGCCGGCGCCTTCCAGCACGAGACCGTCTGGAAGCTTCCGGATCGAATCGATCAGGCCGCTGCCTTGCAGCCTGCGGAATGCGGCTTCGACCGGCGCCTCCTCGGCGCGCCGCTGCGGGTGACGGAAGCGGGACAGCAGCGCCTTGCCATCGAGCACCACGGCAGAGTTCGCGGTGAAGACCAGATCGGGAAGGCCAGGCACGGGCGGAATGAGATCGACCTGTGCGCCCGCCTCGATCAGCGTGCGATGCAATGCCGCCCACTCCCGGTGCGAGGTCGCGGCAAGCGCGTTCTCGTCGCGCGTCCAGCGTTGCGGGTCCATCCACGGATTGATGATGTATGTGACGCCGAAGTGCTCGGGACGGCACATCAGGATACGTGCCTCCGGACGAGACCGGTTCATGGCTTACCTCTCATGCTGCCTTGGGATGCGTTCGGCGGTGCCCGAGCGCGTGCACGGCCTCCTCGAAACGGTCGAGCGCCCAGTCGAGATCGTCGCTTGCGATGACAAGGGGGGGTGCCAGCCGAACCACGGTGCCGTGCGTTTCCTTCGACAGCACGCCGTTGACCAGCAGACGCTCGCACACTTCGCGCGCCGTAGCGTAGCTTGGATCAATTTCAGCGCCGGCCCAGAGCCCCTTGCCGCGCACCTCCTTCACCGCCGGACTGCGGATCGCGTGCAACCGTGCGAGCATGTGTGCGCCGAGCTCGCGGCTGCGCTCCACCAATCCCTCCTCGCGGATGACGTGCAGGGCTTCCAGCGCCACGGCCGCGGCGAGCGGGTTGCCGCCGAAGGTCGAGCCGTGCGAGCCCGGCGTGAATACGTCCATTACCTCGCGCCGCGCCACGAAGGCGGAAACCGGCAGCACGCCGCCGCCGAGCGCCTTGCCGAGGATGATGCCGTCGGGTCGGATGTTCTCGTGCTGGAACGCAAACCAGACGCCGGTGCGGCCGAGGCCGGACTGAACTTCATCGAGGATCAGCAGCACGCGGTGCGCATCGCACAGCTTCCGTATCCCCGCGAGCCAGCCCGCGGGCGGCACGATGATGCCGGCCTCGCCCTGGATCGGCTCGACCAGAACGGCGACGGTATCGGGACCAATGGCCCGTTCCATCGCCGCGAGATCGCCGAACGGCACAACGCGAAACCCCGGCGTGAACGGGCCGAAACCGTCGCGATAGTCGGGCTCCGATGAAAAGCCGACGATCGTGGTGGTGCGGCCGTGGAAATTGCCGTCCGCGACGATGATCTCGGCGCGGTCGCGGGCGACGCCCTTGACACGATAGCCCCAGCGGCGGGCGGCCTTGATGGCGGTCTCGACCGCTTCCGCCCCGGTATTCATGGGCAGCGCGGCATCGAGACCGGTGAGGGTGCAGAGTTCCGCAAGGAAGGGACCGAGCCGGTCAGTGTAGTAGGCGCGCGACGGCACGGCCAGGCGCTGCGCCTGGGCCGTCAGCGCGGCCAGAATGCGGGGATGGGCGTGACCGTGACTCGCCGCCGAATAGGCGCTCATCATGTCGACATAGCGCCGCCCGCCGGTGTCCCACAGATGGGCGCCGTGGCCGCGCGCCAGCACCACCGGCAGCGGCTCGTAGTTGCGGGCGGAGTATCTCGTCTCCAGATCGATCGGACGCATTGGCGTTACTCCAGCATCGCCATGAATGTAAGCGAGTCGGCGCGTCCGATCGGGACGAAGTTGCTTCTGCGCACGGCGGAGTGCGCTGTCGGAATGCCCGGCGGCGGCGAAAACCGCTGCGCGTTGCGACGGGCGGGGATCAGCCCTTCGGCGCGAGCAGCGATACCGGATAGCCGGTGAAGCGCCGCACCGGACGCAGCGCGACGTGACTGACGATGCGCGCGACGCCGAGGTCCGCGTCGTCGATCAAGCCTGTGGTCAGCGCCTCGTATTGCGCGAGATCGGCACAGACGAAGCGCGCCAGATAGTCGAACGGGCCGCTGATTTGCCAGCACTCGACGACCTGTTCGATGGCCGCGAGGTGGCGCTCGAAACGATCCTGGCGTCCCTGCTTCTCCAGCGCGATTTCAGCGAAGACGGTAATGGGGCGCGACAAACGACCGATGTCGATCAGCGCTCGGTAGCCGGCGATGATTCCTGCCGCCTCGAGCCGCCGCACGCGTTCCAGGCATGCCCGCGACGAAAGCCCGGCGCTTTGTGCCAGCCTTTCGATCGTCGAGCGGCCGTCACGCTGCAGGGCGGCCAGAATCTTGACGTCGATATGGTCGAGGGCGGGCGGTCGCTTCGCGGGCATGGACGCCATGATGGATCATCAGCCGGGCTCGCGCTACCGCCGCTGATGCGGACCATGTCGGACCGCTCACGCCGCCCTTCTCACCTCATCCGTCAGCGCCCGGTAGGACAGGGCTTCCGCCAGATGCACGCGGCCGACCTTGGCGGCGCCGTCGAGGTCGGCAAGCGTGCGCGCCACGCGCAGCACGCGGTGATAGCCGCGGGCCGACAGCCGCATCGCTTCGGCGGCGTCGCGCAGCAAAGCGAGCCCGGCGGCGTCCGGCTTCGCGATCTCTTCCAGCACGGGCCCCGACGCCTGCGCATTGGCGCGCACGTTCGGCAGCGCCAGCGCGGCGAAGCGCGCGGCCTGCAAACTACGCGCCGTCGCGACGCGAGCGGCGACCTCGGTGCTGCCTTCCGCCGGTGGCGGCAGGATCAGGTCGGAGGCGGTCACCGCCGGCACCTCGATGGTGAGGTCGATGCGGTCGATGAGCGGCCCGGAGAGCCGCGCCTGATAGTCGGCGGCGCAGCGCGCGTTCGGCCCACGTTTGCAGGCGAAGCCCGGCTCGTCGGCGCGGCCGCAACGGCACGGATTGAGCGCGCCCACCAGCATGAAGCGTGCCGGATAGGTGATGCGGTGGTTGGCGCGCGCGATCGCCACCTCGCCGGTCTCCAGCGGCTGGCGCAGCGAGTCGAGCACCTGCGGCTGGAATTCGGCGAGCTCGTCGAGGAACAGCACGCCGTTGTGGGCGAGCGAGATCTCGCCCGGCCTCGCGCGCAGGCCGCCGCCGACCAGCGCCGGCATCGAGGCGGAGTGATGGGGGCTGCGGAACGGGCGGCGGTTGGTGAGCGCGCCGTCGGCGATCTCGCCGGCGACGGAAGCGATCATCGACACTTCCAGCAGTTCCGGCGGCGACAGCGGGGGGAGAATCGAGGGGAGCCGCGCCGCCAGCATCGATTTGCCGGCGCCGGGCGGGCCGATCATCAGCAGGTTGTGGCCGCCGGCCGCGGCGATCTCCAGCGCCCGCTTGGCGCTCTCCTGGCCTTTGATGTCCTTGAGGTCGACCGCGCTCCCTTCGACCTCGCGGATCTTCGGCTGCGGCCGCAACAGCACCTGCGTGCCCTTGAAGTGGTTGGCGAGCTGGATCAACGAACGGGCGGCGATGATCTCGATCTCCGGACTCGCCCACGCGGCCTCGGCGCCGCAGGCGGCCGGGCAGATGAGGCCCTCACCACGAGAGTTGGCGCTGATCGCCGCCGGAAGCACGCCAGCGACGGGCGCAATCGATCCGTCGAGGCCAAGCTCGCCCAGCACCGTGAAACCGGCGATGGCGTCGTGCGGGATTGCGCCGATCGCCGCCATCAGGCCAAGCGCGATCGGCAGGTCGTAGTGGCTGCCTTCCTTCGGCAGGTCGGCCGGGGCGAGATTGATGATGATGCGCCGGGCCGGCAGCGCGAGGCCGGACGCGACCAGCGCCGACCGCACCCGCTCCTTCGCCTCGCTCACTGCCTTGTCGGCGAGCCCGACGATGATGCAGGCCGGCAATCCCGGCGCGACCTGCACCTGGACATCGACCGCACGCGCCTCGATGCCCTCGAACGCGACGGTGGTAACGCGCTGGACCATGGCTGCCCCTGCCCCGGATAGGGAGAGACTGCCTTAACGCCGTCACGCACGCAAGAACAATTCATGAACAACCTGACGCCGGCTGGCGCAGCCAAGGCAGGCCGATCATTCGCGCTCCAGCGTCCCCATCGATCCTTTGGGCTGCCGCAGCCGGTCGAGGAGCGCTCCAGGCTGGCGGCGCCGCGGGCTCGACCCGCGGCGTTGCGCGGACGGTTCCCTGCGGCGGAACTCAAACGCATCCATGATCTGACCCTCAGGGCAAGGCTAGCGCAGGCAGGGGTCATGCGGGAAGGCCAGTTCTGGACTGATTGCCGCCGGCGCGGTTCCCGATCCCACGTCAGGTTTTGCGCTTCGCTTCGATCTTGTCCCAGATCAGCGCGGCGATGTCGGGGCCGCCGAGGTTCTTCACCGCCCGGATGCCCGTTGGAGATGTGACGTTGATCTCGGTCAGCCAGCCGCCGATCACGTCGATGCCGACGAACAGGAGGCCGCGCTGGCGCAGCGCCGGCCCGAGCCGTTCGCAGATATGGCGCTCGCGCGCCGTCAGCTCGGTCGCCTTGGCGGCGCCGCCACGGACCATGTTGGAGCGCAGGTCGTCATCGGCCGGAATGCGGTTCACCGCGCCGGCAAATTCGCCGTCGACCAGGATAATGCGTTTATCGCCCTGCTTCACCGCCGGCAGGAACGTCTGCACCACCCATGGCTCCCGGAACGTGGCTGCGAACATGTCGTACAGCGATCCGAAGTTGAGATCGTCGCGGGTGACGCGGAACACCGCCCCACCGCCGTGGCCGTAGAGCGGCTTCATCACGATGTCGCCGTGCTCCGCGCGGAACGCCTTGATCTCGGCGAGGTCGCGCGTGACCAGCGTCGGCGGCATCAGGTCGGGAAACTCGGTGACGAACACCTTCTCTGGCGCGTTGCGGACATTGGCCGGATCATTGACCACGAGGGTCTTCGGCTGGACGCGCTCGAGCACATGCGTCGTGGTGATGTAGGCGAGGTCGAACGGTGGGTCCTGGCGCAGCAGCACCACGTCGAAGTCCGTCAGTGCGACGCGGCGCGGCTCGCCGAGGGTGACATGGTCGCCAACGGTGTCCCGCACCTGCAGTGCCTGTACGCTTGTCGTAACGGTGCCGTCACGCAGCGCCATCCGGTCGGGCGTGTAGTAGCTCAGCGCGTGCCCGCGCCTTTGCGCCTCCAGCAGGATCGCGAACGTGGAATCACCGCGAATATTGATCCGCTCGATCGGGTCCATCTGCACGGCAACGGTCAGGGGCATGGAGGCTCTGCGGCACGGACTTGGTGAGGGGACGCACGGGCAAAACGGGCGGTCAACACTCTATCGTCAATCTGCGGTGGCGAGAACTAAGGGGATTGTCTCCTGGGGCAGACTGTCAATCGTCGCCAAGCTCTATGCGATCTTTGTGCTGCTCGCTACCATGATGGTGGCGTTGGCGGCGTTCGTTGTGGTCAATGCGCGCACGCACTGAACATTTCTTCCAGCGCCTGCGCTCGGCGTGATTGGTTACCCCTCGGCCATGAAGGCCGCCGTGATGTGGCGCGGCAAATGGCCGGGCGCGACCAGCACCGCATCGAAGCGGATGTCCTGAAACGCCACGTCTGGATGGCCGGCGAGCCAGGCTTCGGCGGCGGCGGCGATCCGCTGCTGTTGCCGGGGGGTGACCGACCAGGCGGCATCGTCGAATCGCTCGCGCGCCTTCACCTCGACGAAGATCAGCGTACTGCGGCGGCGCGCGACGATGTCGATCTCGCCGACCGGACTCTTCCATCGCCGTGCCAGGATGCGGAATCCCTTGCCGATCAGATAAGCGGCGGCGCGGCTTTCCGCTGACAGGCCAAACCGGAACGCGGCTTGCCGCTCGGGCCGCGGTGCTGCGAGGCGGCGGCCATCTGGCGGTTCAGCCGGATGCTTCATCGTCGTGGCCTTTGGTCAATGCGAGCGCGCGCTGATAGACGGCGCGGCGCGGACGTCCAGTGCCGTCGGCGACTTCGCTCACCGCATCCTTGAGCGATGCGCGGCGGAGCGCAGCGCTCAGCTTTGCGTCGAGATCGTCGTCGTCCGCCTTGCGGGCCTCGGGATCAGGCGCGGCGATCACGATCACGATTTCTCCCCGCGGTGCCGCTGCTGCCGCATAGTCCTGCGCCAGGGTTACGAGATCCGCGATGCGAATCTCTTCATGCAATTTCGTCAGCTCGCGGCAGACCGATGCTGGACGCGCCCCGAGCCCCGCCGCCAGATCGGCGAGCGCGGCCCCGAGGCGCGGCCCTGTCTCGAACAACACGAGGGTTGCCGGGATGGCTGCGATTGCGCCGACTCGGCTTTGCCGTGCGGCTTGTTTTGCCGGTAGGAAGCCTTCGAAAAAGAATCGGTCGGTGGGTAGGCTGGAGGCGACGAGCGCGGCGAGCAGCGCGGAAGCGCCCGGTACCGGCGTGACCGCGTGGCCGGCCTGCTGCGCCGCGCGCACCAGCTTGTAGCCGGGATCCGAAATCAGCGGCGTACCGGCGTCGGAGACCAGCGCCACGGCAGCGCCGTCCGCAAGGCGCGCCAGCAAGCGCGGACGTGCCTGTGCGGCATTGTGCTCGTGGTAGAGTGTCCGCGGCGTCGCGATGCCGTAGTGATCGAGGAGCTTGCGGGTGACGCGCGTGTCCTCGCAGGCGATCACGTCGGCACCGGCGAGCACGTCCAGGGCCCGCAGGGTGATGTCGCGCAGATTACCGATCGGCGTTGCCACCAGATAGAGGCCGGATTCGAGGACGGGGACCTCAACCATCTCTCCGGCGACACCGAAGCGCCGCCGCCGGACTCCGTCTGGATCGGCGCGGCCGGGCCGGGGCGGTGTGGCGTTGCGCCTCATGGGGGAGCTCGCCGGTGCGTGGTTTGGATTGGACGCATGGTTTCGACTTGCTTTACCATTCGTTGGGACTATGCCCGATGGGTGCCAACGGCGCGTGCCGGCCGCTCGTAGCGCCAACGGGGGGAGATCGGCCATGTCCTGGGAGACGCAGAGTCCGATGCTGGCAGCGGTGGGGCGAAGAGCGTGGCTGGGAATGCTGCTGTGCGTCGCAGCGGCGTGGCTCGGGGGTTGCGGCGGCGGACAGATCGGCGAGCCGATACTGCAACCGGGACAACCGGCGCAGCCGGCCGCCGCGCCCGGTGCGCTCGGGACCGGTCAGATTCGCGTGGGGCTGATTCTGCCGCTTTCCGCCAGCGGCAACGCTGGCCTTGCCGCGCAGTCGATGAAGAACGCGGCGGAAATGGCGTTGGCGGAATTCAAGAACCCGGACGTCCAGCTGTTGCTCAAAGATGACACCGGGACAGCGCCGGGCGCCCAGTCTGCCGCCCAGCAGGCAGTGGGTGAGGGCGCTGAGCTCATTCTCGGGCCGTTGTTCGCGCATTCGGTCGCCGCCGCGGGTCAGGTTGCACGCAGTCGGGGCATTCCAGTCATCGCGTTCTCGACCGATACCAGTGTTGCCGCGCGTGGCGTCTATTTGCTCAGCTTCCTACCGGAATCCGACGTCGACCGCATTGTCGACTACGCCGCCGCGCATCGCAAACGGTCGATCGCCGCGCTGGTCCCCGACAACGCCTACGGCACCGTGGTGGAGGCGGCGCTTAAGCAGGCAGCGGCGCGCCATGGCGCACGGGTCGTGGCGCTCGAACGTTATCCGGCCGACCGCAGGAACCTTCAGGGATCGGTGCAACGTATCGCCCAGGCGGCGGGGCAGGCGGACGCCCTGTTCGTTCCGGACAGCGGCGACGCCGTGGCCGCCATCGTCGAAGCCCTGTCGGCAGGCGGCGTGAATGTCAGCCGCCTGCAATTGCTTGGCACTGGCGTGTGGGACGCCGATCAACGCATCTCCGGAACGCCAGCGCTGCAGGGCGGCTGGTTTGCGGCGCCTGATGTCGCCGGCTTCCGCAGCTTTTCTGCCCGTTATCGCCAACGCTACGGACAGGATCCGATCCGCACCGCGACGCTCGCCTATGACGGCGTCGCACTGGTCGCGGCGCTGGCAAAGACGCAGGGTGCGCAACGCTTTAGCGATCAGGTCCTGACCAATGGCTCCGGCTTCGCGGGGATCGACGGCGTATTCCGGTTCCGCAGCGATGGGACCAACCAGCGTGGCCTGGCGGTGATGCGTGTCACGTCCACCGGGGGACAGTTGATCGGCCCCGCCCCGAGGAGCTTCGCACCAGAGCGCTGACGGACTGCCCATCGCTTCAGCGGACGTCATCCTGCAGCACGTCGATGTCATGCCGTTCGGATCCGACCATCATGGCGATCGAATAACGCTTCGGCGCGGTTGCACCCTCCGCGTGGGCGGGCGACTGCACGTGCAGGGTGCCGCCGTACCATTCGCCCGGCATCAGCGTGTTGTCCTTGATCACCTCGCGCTCGAGTGTGGCGAGACTTGCGTGACCGTCCTTGATGGCTGCGTTGAGAACTCGGGCGTTCTGGCGCAGCGCGCGCCGTTGCCCCGCGACCGCGGCCGACGGGCTGTAGGTCGCGGTCTGATACGAATAGCTGCCGGTCGGCGCATGCACCGTCGTGGTGGTCCTGCGGTAGCCGGCCTGCGAGGCGAGCGCCGTGTTGGCGCCGGCGGCCGCCCCGACAAGCAGTGCGGCGACCACCTGCCGGGTCCGCTCCTCCGCCACCAGGTCTTCGTAGGAGAACACCTTCATCGGTACCGCGGCCGTTCCGGCCGTCTGCGTCACGGCGACATTGCGCAGCAGGAAATCGAGCGGAGCGCCGGTGAGGTTGCGAATGCCGACCACGAACACCGGGCGTGCGCCGCTCGGGAACTGGCGCAACGCCGGCCGGATCATCACCAGCGAGCTCGTCTTCTGCGAGATCAGCGCAGGCCGTCCGTCCCGCATGATCGCCTGCTGACCCGGCCCGGCATGGAACCGCACCGCTTCCTGCATGCACGCGCTGCAAGCCAGCGCGCATGCGAGCACGATCAAAACACGCATGATGCAACCCCCCATTACCCCAGGGGCATCATTCCGCAACTTTTGAGGGAGTGCAATGG
>WHTM01000001.1 GCA_009377755.1 Hyphomicrobiales bacterium
TTTTCGTCGCATCGCTACACGTTACGAGAAGACTGCGGTATCGTTCGCTGCCATGCTGTCCCTGGTCGGCGCCATGATCTGGCTGCGGTGAATGTCAACAGGGCCTAGGCCATGGCCATCAGCACGGCAACGAACGACACGAACAGGATCGTAACCGTGGCGACAACGATGGTGATCGTGGTCTCAGCCCAGGAGTCGTCACGATCGAGCTCCCCGTCGACCGAGGCGGGCCATGAAACACCGCGAACGGCGAGCCTGAATGAACGTCGATGGACATCGGGCGATTCCTTGCGTGCGACGGCCTGACCAACACGCCGCCGTGCGCGGAAAACGCAACATCCACGAATCAACCCGATGCCACGGCGCATTCGGGCCCGTTGATTCGGCATCGGTTTTTTCCCCGCGGGGCATGTCTGCGCCCGGCCCGTAAAGGAACGGTGAATGGCGCGGGTTGCATCGGACCCGCGACCACGGCAGGTGGATGTATCCGCCGATCAGGGATTCGCCGGTGACCATCGGCCCAAACGACCTCGACGCGACGATCCTCGCACTGCTGGCAGAACGGCCGGCCGGAAGGACGATCGCGCCGGAAGAGATCGCACGCGCCGTCGCAGCGGATACCGACTGGCGCACCCACTTCGCAGCCGTCCGCCGCGCCGCCGTCAAGCTTGCGCTCGACGGACGTCTGGTGATCTACCGCAAGGGCAAGCCGGTCGACCCCGGCGACTTCAAGGGCGTCTACCGCCTCGGGCTGCCGCATCTCGACTGACCGGCGCGGTCACTTCCGGTCCGGGGAACAGCTCCGCCGTCCTGCCCGCCAGCCGATAGGCGACGAGGCCGACCCATTCGTGCAGCGCGGTGTCGAGGCGCGCCAGACCGCCGCTCAGCGCGTAGAAGGGAACCGCAACGTCGCCCGCCCCGCGCGTGCGCCAGTCGACCGGATAGGCCTCCACCGCGAATTCCGCCCTGCGGAAAATTCCGACCGACCGGGGCATGTGCGCCGCGGAGGTGACCAGCAGCCAGCGCTCGCCAGGCTTCGGCTGCACCAGCGCCTTGGTGAAGGCGGCGTTCTCCCCGGTGTTGCGCGAGCGTCGCTCGATCTGCACCCGCCCGCGCGGGACGCCAAGACGCTCCAACAGGTCGAGCGCGTAGTCAGCCTCCATCGCCTCGTTGAAGACCAGGCCGCCGCTGCCGCCGGAATAGACGAGACGGGCATTGGGGTACTGCCGCGCCAATGACACCATCGCCGCGACGCGCTCGGCCGCTTCGTTGAGCTGCGGCTCTTCACGGCGGGCGGAGACTTCCGGGCTGACGGCGCCGCCGAGGACGATGATACCGTCCGGCGGACCGCGCGAGGCATCCCACGGCGGGAAGCGCTCCTCAAGCGGAAGAATCAGCATGTTGGCGAGCGGCGACCAGCCGCCGATCGCCAGCAGGGCGATCGCGATCCCCATCAGCCGTACCCCCGCGCGGCGAAAGCGGGTAGCCGCGAGGACCAGGCCGAGCAGCCCCAGCAGGATCAGGCAATTCGACGGCTGGGTCAGGAAGCCGATGGTCTTGGAGAGGAGGAAGAACATCGCTTCCCTCGCGGATCGCTACTTCTTCGCGCGCCACGCCGCGTATTTCGCCTTGTTCTCGTCGTTCGGCGGATACAGGCCGGGCAGCTGGGTGCCCTTCTCGACTTCGGTGACCACCCAAGCCTCGAACAGTTCCTGCTCCGGGCCTTCCTTCGCCACCCGCTCCACCTGCGCCGCCGGAATGCAGATCGCGCCGTCGCCGTCAGCGACGATGATGTCGTCGGGAAATACCGCGACGCCGCCGCAACCGACCGGCTCCTGCCAGCCGACGAAGGTGAGCCCGTTGACCGATGACGGCGCGGCGATGCCGGCGCACCAGATCGGCAGGCCACTGGCAAGCACGCCGACGCGGTCGCGCATCATGCCGTCGGTAACGAGACCGGCAACGCCGCGCTTGGCCATGCGCACTGCCAGGATATCGCCGAAGATCCCGGCGTCTTGCACGCCCAGGGCATCGGCGACGACAACAACGCCTTCCGGCATTTCCTCGATCGCGGCGCGAGTCGAGATCGGATTGCCCCAGCTTGCCGGCGTGGCCACGTCCTCCCGCGACGGGATGAAGCGCAGCGTGAAGGCGGTGCCGACGGTGCGCTTGGTGCTGCCGGTGAGCGGCTGCGGCCCGCGCATGTAGCTGCGGCGAATGCCCTGCTTGAGCAGGACGGTGTGAATGGTGGCGGTGGAGACGGTCGCAAGCGCGGCGCGCAGTTCGGGCGAGAGGCTCATAAGGAACTTCCGGAATGAATGGTTGAGGCGAGGCCAGCTTACCGGTTACCTGCAGCGGGCGCGAGGGCGGAACGTTTTGCCCCCCAAGTCGCGTTCGCGCGTCCATGCGTGCGAACGCCTCAATCCCAGCTCGGCGCACCGGAATAGGAATAGTCGACGATGCGCCCGTCGCGCCGCGCCAGGCCCGCGATCTCGGCCATCTCCGCCTCGCTCAGCACGAAATCGAAGATCGCGGCATTCTCCACCAAGCGGTCGAGCTTGCTGGTGCGGGGGATGACGACGATCTCCTGCTGCACCAGGAAGCGCAGGCAGACCTGCGCCGCCGACTTGCGGTGCGAACGGCCGATGCGCGCGAGCACGGCGTCGTTCTTGGCCTCGCCGCGGGCGATCGGGCTGTAGGCGACCACCGCCATGTCGTGACGCCGGCAGGCGCTGATGACCTTCGACTGATCGAGGAACGGATGCACCTCGATCTGGTTGCAGACCAGCGGCTCGGTCGTCAGGCTGTTCGCCTCATCGAGCATAGCGACGGTGAAATTCGATACGCCGATATGGCGTGCGAGGCCTTCCCGCTTGACCTTGCACAACGCGCCCAGCGTCTCCGCAAGCGGCACGCGTGGATTTGGCCAATGCAGCAACAGCAGGTCGACCTCGGAAAGGCGCAGCCGGACCAGCCGATCCTTGGCGGCACGCTCAAGCTCTGGCGGCAAGAAATGCGAGGGCCAGATCTTGGTGGTGACGAAGACTTCTTTCCGGCTGACCCCCGAGGCGCGCAGGCCGTCGCCAACCTCGCGCTCGTTTTCGTAAAGTTGCGCCGTGTCGACATGCCGGTAGCCGAGCCGCAGCGCCTGCTCGACGATGCGCGCGCAGGTACGCCCGCGCAGGTCCCAGGTCCCGAGACCCAGCAGCGGGATGCGTGCCCCTTTCACTTCGACCGCTTGCAACGCCGGAGTCTCCATCGCGATCACCGTATCAACGGCTGTTTTTCCCGGACGGACCGAACGGCCGGTCCGGAATCTGCTTCAGTTCCAACGCCAGCGCCAGACAGGCGCGGTCGGCAAACGACAGGCCGCGATGGCGGGTGCGTGCGACAAGCATTCCCAACATGACTGCGCTGCGTCGAACGCCCGGCGGCCAGCCTCATCCCGTCTTCCCGAAAATCTCCCGCCCAATCAACGTCCTGCGGATTTCGCTGGTACCCGCGCCGATCTCGTAGAGCTTGGCGTCGCGCAGCAGCCGCCCGGTCGGGTAGTCGTTGATATAGCCGTTGCCGCCCAGGCACTGGATCGCTTCAAGCGCCATCCAGGTCGCCTTCTCGGCCGCATAGAGGATCGCGCCGGCGGAGTCTTCGCGCGTGGTGCGGCCCTCGTCGCAGGCCCGCGCAACGGCGTAGACGTACGCTTTGGCGGCGTTCATGCCGACATACATGTCGGCGAGCTTGGCCTGCATGATCTGGAACGAGCCAATCGGCTCGCCGAACTGCTTGCGCTCGTGCACATAGGGCAGGACCACGTCCATGCACGCCTGCATGATGCCGAGCGGCCCGGCGGCCAGGACGACGCGCTCGTAATCGAGCCCGGACATCAGGACGTTGACGCCGCCGTTCACGGCGCCCAGCACGTTCTCCGCCGGCACTTCGCAGTCTTCGAACACCAGTTCGCAAGTATCTGATCCGCGCATCCCGAGCTTATCGAGCTTCTGAGCGGTCTTAAATCCCTTCATCCCCTTCTCGATCAGGAGGGCGCTGATGCCGCGCGGACCCCGGTCGGGATCGGTCTTGGCGTAGACGATCAGCGTCTCGGCCTCCGGCCCGTTGGTGATCCACATCTTCGAGCCGTTGAGGATGTAGCGGTCGCCCTTCCTCTGCGCGCGCGTGCGCATCGCGACCACGTCGGAACCGGCGCCAGGCTCCGACATCGCCAGCGCGCCGACATGCTCGCCGGAGATCAGCTTCGGCAGATAGCGGCGCTTCTGCGCGTCGGTGCCGTTGCGCCGGATCTGGTTGACGCAGAGGTTGGAATGCGCGCCGTAGGACAGGCCCACGGACGCCGAGGCGCGCGAGACCTCCTCCATCGCCACGCAGTGGGCGAGGTACCCCAGGCCGGCGCCACCCCACTCCTCCTCGACCGTGATGCCGTGCAAGCCAAGCTTGCCGAGTTCCGGCCACAGGTCGCGCGGAAAGGTATTGGTCCGGTCGATTTCCTCGGCGCGCGGCGCGATCCGGTCCCGGGCAAAGCCGCGCACCGTGTCGCGCAGTAGATCGGCATCGGAGCCGAGACCGAAATCGAAACCGGGCCAGGCATTCGGAATCATCAGGTGCTCCTCCGATAATCCGTCCCAGCAGAGGAAGGCAGTCCGGCGGCAGTCTACACCGTCACCTGCGTCCCGACCTCCACCACCCGCCCGGTCGGAATCTGGAAATAGTCAGTGGCATCGTTGGCGGTGCGCGCGAGCAAGATGAACAGCCGGTCCTGCCAGAGCGGCATTCCCGATTGCGGCGACGGCTTAAGAGTGCGGCGTGACAGGAAGAACGATGTCGACATGATGTCGAAGTTCCAGCCGTGCTTGCGCGCAACGGCAAGCGCCCGCGGGATATTTGGCTGCTCGGCGAAGCCGAACCTCAGCGCCACCGTGCTGAAGTGCTCCGACACGGGCGAGATCGTGACCCGTTCTTCCGAAGGAACGCGCGGGGTGTCGGCAGTGACGATCGTCAGGACGACGTTGTGCTCGTGCAGCACCTTGTTGTGCTTGAGATTGTGCAGCAACGCTGTCGGTGCATATTCGGGATCGCTGGTGAGGAACACGGCGGTGCCGGGAACGATGTGCGGCGGCTTCTTTTCCAGGCTGCGCAGCAACGTGTCGAGCGGCACCTCGGTGCGGCGCGTCTTGTTGGTCAGGATGCCGGCGCCGCGGCGCCAAGTCATGACCAGCAGAATCATCAGGATCCCGAACAACACCGGCACCCAGGCTCCCTCGGCAAGCTTCATCATCGTTGCCGCGAGGAACACCAAGTCGACAATGATGAACGGCAGCATCAGCAAAGCTGCCGTCCACAGACGCCACTGCCACAGCTTCCAGATCACGATGAAGCCGAGCAGCGAGGCCATCAAGCCTGTCGCCGCGACGGCGAGAACGTAGGCGGACGCCAGCGCACTCGAGGTGCGGAACAATCCAACCAGCAACAGCACGCCGATGAGCAGGATGGTGTTCACACGCGGCATATAGATTTGACCGTAGTGCGCCTCCGACGTGTGCCGGATCTCGAAGCGGGGCAACAGTCCAAGTTGGATAGCCTGCCGAGTCAGGGAGTATGCGCCGGTAATGACCGCCTGGCTGGCGATCACCGTGGCGGCCGTCGCCAGCGCCACCATCGGCAACAGCATCGATTCCGGCACGAGCCGGTAGAAGGGCTCGTCGATCGCGGCCGGATTGGTGAGCACAAGCGCGCCCTGACCGAAATAATTGATCAGCAGCGCGGGCAGCACGAGGAAAAACCAAGCAGCCTGGATCGGCTTGCGGCCGAAATGCCCGAGGTCCGCATAAAGCGCCTCGCTGCCGGTAACGACCAGAAAGACAGCCCCGAGGGTTACCAGGCCTAGAATGCCGTTTCCGGCTAGGAAGCTGATCGCATACAGCGGATTGATCGCAGCAAAGACGCTGGGATCGTCGAAGATGTGCACGCCCCCGGCAATTGCGATGACGACGAACCAGACCACGGTGATCGGCCCGAAGAACGCCGACACCTTGCCGGTGCCGCGCGACTGCACGGCGAACAAAGCGACCAGGATGACCACGGTGAGCGGCACCAGGTAGGGATCGAACGCCGGTGTGGCTACCTTCAAGCCTTCGATTGCCGACATCACCGACAGTGCAGGCGTAATGAACGACGACCCGTAGAACATTGCCGCGCCGACGATCCCGAGCATCAGCACCAGCGGCGTGCGCCGTCCAAGCGCGCGGAAGGCAAGCGCGGTGAGCGACAGCGTCCCGCCCTCACCGTTGTTGTCGGCGCGCAGCAGGATCACGATGTATTTGAGCGCGACGACGACGATCAGCGACCACAGGATCATCGACAGCACGCCGAGCACGACGCTGCGGGTTATCGCTCCCCCGGCGGCTGCCGCCGTCACCGCCTCGCGGAAAGCGTAGAGCGGACTGGTGCCGATGTCGCCATAGACGACCCCGACACTGCCGAGCGTGAGCTTCCAGAAGGCCCCGCCCCCCGTCGACTCCTTGGCGGCGGCGCCGTCCGCCGGCGGAGCGGCCGTGGGTTCGTTCGCTTCGGTGCTCATGCGGTCCTTACCGGTTGCCCGGCGGAGGCGGAAGGCGGCGCTTATACCATCGTCCTCAGACCGGAACCATTGCTGCCTTGCAGAAAAATGCCGAAACAGCCGAACCCGTCCACCACTCTCCTTCGACCAAGAATTTTCCGGCACGCCCGCTGGTGGTCGTCCGCAAAGCAATTTTTTGTTACCCGCCGCCTTGCCCCACACGCATTATTTCGATATGTCTGGACATATGGACGATGAAGCCGTCATTCTCGGTCTAGCCGCGCTTGCTCAGCCGACCCGCTTGGCCATTTTCCGCGCCCTGGTAGGGCATTCCCCGCATGGGTTGCCGGCCGGGGAGATCGCTCGGCAGCTTGCCGTGCCACACAACACGCTGTCGGCGCACGTCGCAGTGCTGACCCGGGCGGGGTTGGTGCGCGGCGAACGGCGCAGCCGCTCGATCATCTATCGCGCCGACCTCGACCGGCTCCGAGCGCTCAACCTGTACCTGCTCAAGGATTGTTGCGGCGGCAGCCCGGATATTTGTGCGCCGCTAATCGCGGAACTGACACCGCGTTGCCCGTCCCCTGAGGAGGAGACCCATGCCTGATCGTGTGTTCAACGTTCTGTTCCTGTGCACCGGCAACACGGCGCGATCGATCCTGGCAGAAAGCATCTTGCGCAAGGACGGCCGCGGGCGCTTCAAGGCGTTCTCCGCCGGCAGTCAGCCGAAGGGACGGGTCAATCCGCTGAGCCTGGAGATCCTGACCGACTACGAGTATCCAACCGTCGGGCTGCGCTCGAAAAGCTGGGGCGAGTTTGCCGCGCCGCGCGCGCCGGTGATGGATTTCGTCTTCACGGTGTGCGACAGCGCCGCCAGCGAAGTCTGTCCGGTCTGGCCCGGTCAGCCGATGACGGCGCACTGGGGCATCGACGATCCCGCGGCGATCGAAGGCAACCGCCTTGAGAAGAAGCGGGCGTTCGTCACCGCGTTCCGCCAATTACGCAACCGCATCTCCGTCTTCATCAACCTGCCGATGGCAAGCCTCGACAAGATCGCTTTGGCACGGCGGCTCATCGAGATCGGCCAGCTCCACGACGCGACGGCGAAGGTCTGACCGCCCGTGGCGCAAGGTAATTTGGCACGGCGTGCAGCGGCGGAAGCGCTCGGCACCGCCTTTCTGCTGGCGACCGTCGTCGGCTCGGGAATCATGGCCGCCAAACTGGCCGGCGGAAATCTCGCGCTCGCGCTGCTCGGCAACACGCTGCCGACCGGCGCCATCCTCGCCGTGCTGATCCTGATGTTCGGCCCGGTCTCCGGCGCGCATTTCAACCCGGCGGTTAGCCTGGTGTTTGCGCTTCGCCGGGAGCTTGCCTGGCCGGAGTGCGGCATCTATGTCGCCGCGCAGGCGATCGGAGGCGTGCTCGGGGTATGGGCCGCGCACGTCATGTTCGAGCTGCCGCTATGGCAATTGTCGCTTACCATTCGCACCGGACCCGGACAGTGGTTCGCGGAAGCCGTGGCGACGTTCGGGCTGGTGCTGACCATCCTGGGATGCATCGCCGGCCCGCGCGCAGCGGTGCCCTACGCGGTCGGCCTCTACATCACGGCGGCCTATTGGTTCACGGCCTCGACCTCGTTCGCCAACCCGGCGGTGACGCTGGCGCGCGCACTGTCGGACACCTTCGCCGGCATCGCGCCGGCCGATGTTCCCGCATTCTGGATGGCGCAGGTGGCCGGAGCGGTTGCGGCCTACTTCGCCGGCGGCTGGCTATTCCGGGCCGACGAACCGAAACCTATGGAGTTAGGCCCGGCGGAACCGGCAGCACCTCGCGCAGCATCGTGATGGTCATGCGCCGGTTGGCCGCGATGAACGGATTCTCGGGAAACAGCGGCTGAGTCTCGGTCTTTGTGGTTCCCCGGCAGCCCGTCTTCCTCGAGACGGCGAAGAGTGCGGGTGCGCGGACCAAAGAGGCGCTTGACGCGGAAGACCTAGTCATAGCACTCGCCTCCCGTACAACAGACAGCGTATAGTTCATGATCTGTTAGACTGCGACCAAACTGCGGCGCGGCCCCGAACGTCGCGGGGTCCAAGGGTGCCAGGACGAGGAATTCGCCATGCGTGAGATCGGTCATTTCGTCGACGGCAAAAGGGTCAGCGGTGCGTCCGGCCGGTTTGCCGACGTGTTCAACCCGAACACCGGCGAGGTGCAGGCCAAGGTGGCGCTGGCCAAGCATTCCGAGGTCGAGCACGCCATCGCGGTGGCCGAGCGGGCGCAGCCGGCCTGGGCGGCAACCAATCCGCAGCGGCGGGCGCGCGTCATGTTCAAGTTCCTCGACCTCGTGCAGAAGGAGTTCGACGAGCTCGCGAGGCTGCTCTCCTCCGAGCACGGCAAGACCTTCCCCGACGCCAAGGGCGACATTCAGCGTGGCATCGAGGTGGTCGAGTTCGCGTGCGGTATCCCGAATCTGCTGAAGGGCGAGTTCAGCGAGGGCGCCGGGCCGGGCATCGATCTGTTCTCGATACGCCAGCCGCTCGGCGTCGTCGCCGGCATCACGCCGTTCAATTTCCCGGCCATGATCCCGATGTGGAAGTTCGCGCCGGCGCTCGCCTGCGGCAACGCCTACATCCTCAAGCCGTCGGAGCGCGATCCGTCGGTACCGATGCGGCTCGCCGAGCTGTTGGTCGAGGCGGGACTGCCGGCCGGCGTGCTCAACGTCGTCAACGGCGATAAGGAAGCGGTCGATACGCTGCTCACCGACCCGCGCATCAAGGCGATCGGCTTCGTCGGCTCGACCCCGATCGCCGAGTACATCTATACGACCGGCTGCGCCAACGGGAAGCGCGTGCAGTGCTTCGGCGGCGCCAAGAACCACATGATCGTGATGCCCGACGCCGACATGGACCAGGCGGTCGACGCGCTGATCGGCGCCGGCTACGGCTCCGCCGGCGAACGCTGCATGGCGGTGTCGGTGGCGGTGCCCGTCGGCGTGAAGACCGCCGACAAGCTGCTCGAGAAGCTTGTCCCGCGCGTCGAGAACCTGCGCATCGGGCCGTCCACGGATGCGCAGGCCGACTACGGACCGATGGTCACGCGCGCGCTGCTCGACAAGGTCAAGGACTACGTCGATTCCGGGATCAAGGAAGGCGCCAAGCTCCTGGTCGACGGCCGCGGCTTCAAGCTGCAAGGCTACGAGAACGGCAACTTCATGGGCGGCTGCCTGTTCGATCATGTCACGCCCGACATGCGCATCTACAAGGAAGAGATTTTCGGCCCGGTGCTTTCGGTGGTGCGCGCCAAGGATTACGAAGAAGCGGTGCGGCTGCCGTCGGAGCACGAGTACGGCAACGGCGTCGCCATCTTCACCCGCGACGGCGACACGGCGCGCGATTTCACCAGCCGCGTGCAGGTCGGCATGGTCGGCGTCAACTTCGCCATCCCGGTGCCGCTGGCGTATTACACGTTCGGCGGCTGGAAGCGCTCCGGCTTCGGCGATCTCAATCAGCACGGCCCGGACGCGATCCGCTTCTATACCAAGACCAAGACGGTGACCGCGCGCTGGCCCTCCGGCACCAAGGAAGGCGCCGAATTCGTCATTCCAACCATGAAGTGAAGCTGTTCAATGCCGTTGCAAGCCGCCAACCGGATCACTCTCGCGATGCTCATCCTCACCCCGCTGGCACTGGGCGGATGCACCAGCGAGCGGATCGTCTTCGCCGACCCGTTTGCACCGCCTCGCGCGGCAGCGCCCGCGCCAGCCAGGCCGGCGCCTCCCACCATCAACATGGCGGGCCGCTGGACGCTGTCGGCGCCCGACGGGAGGCTCTGCGGGATGAACTTCACAACCACGGCCGGCGCCGCCAATGGCCGCATCGCGCCCGAAGGGGGCTGCCCGGGCAACTTCTTCACCAGCCGGCAATGGACATTCGATCAGGGCGCGCTGGTGATCTACGATCACAAGGAGCAGCCGCTGGCGCGGCTTGCCGGATCGGAGCCGCCGGGCCGGTTCGAAGGCACCGCGGCCAACGGAATGGCGATCAGTCTAACGCGCTGACGGGCATCCGCAGCGTCAAGCCGCACAGGCTCGAGGCTTCGGCCTCAGCGCCCGCACTCGATGGCGACAAAATCCGTACAGCTGCCGGCGGTGCATTCGCCGGATCCGCCGGTCGGAACGGCGCCGGTGATCTCGTCGCGGTCGACCTTGCGAAACGACAGGGCCTGCGTGAATTCGCGCGAGTGGCAATAGGCGGTGGCCATCGCGAACCCGCAGGCCGCGCCGCTCGCCAGGCACCGGTCGATGCCGTAGCCGTCGGCGTTGTTGCCGATGACGAACATGCGCTTTTCCGCGTGCGCGGAAGCGGCGCTGAAAGCCGCGGCGACAGACAGGGCTGCAAGCAGTGACCGCATCCGGGATCACTCGCTGGTAAAGACGGGATCAGAGGTATGATGAGAATGCGACCGGGATCGCTAAAGTGCCGTTAACGTCCTGCTCCGCCGGCATTTCGCGGGTCGGGGGCGGGCCGATTTGGCCCGTCGGACGGCACACCCTTGACGCCAGCGCAGCCCTCCCCCATTCTCCGGCGCATGCACGGCCTTTTGCAGATCTGCGGCATTTGCCGGGAGATTATTCGCTAGCGACCCTCGCTGGCCGCGGCCGTCTATTGCTCACCGAGTAGACCACGGACGCCCAGGCCAGCACGGCCAGGTGATCGATTCACGCGACCGATTCATCGACAATTCGTTCGAATCGGTGACCTTACCGTTGGAACGCCTTGAGCCCTAAGCCGATGGTCCTGAAGCTCTACGATACGCTCACGCGACCGGCGAAGCCGCAGCCATTTCGGCCGATCGATCCGAAAAATGTACGCATGTATGTGTGCGGACCGACCGTCTACGACTTCGCCCACATCGGCAATGCGCGGCCGGTGATCGTGTTCGACGTGCTGTTCCGCCTGCTGCGGCACCTCTACGGGCCGGAGCACGTCACCTATGTGCGCAACATCACCGACGTCGACGACAAGATCAACGCGCGGGCGGCGGAGCGCGGCATCCCGATCCGCCAATTGACGGAAGAGACCTACGCGAATTTCAACGCGGACGTCGCCGCGCTCGGCTGCCTGCCGCCGACGGTCGAGCCGCGTGCGACCGAGCACATCGTCGAGATGAAGACGCTGATCGAGCGGCTTGTCACTAACGAATTCGCCTATGTCGCCGAAGATCATGTTCTGTTCAACGTGAAGAAAATGCCGGACTACGGCCGGCTGTCGAAGCGTTCGCTCGACGAGATGATCGCCGGCGCACGCGTCGAGGTCGCGCCGTACAAGCGCGACTCCACGGATTTTGTGTTGTGGAAGCCGTCGAAGCCCGGCGAGCCGGCGTGGCCGTCACCGGCCGGCATCGCCACACCCGGGCGTCCGGGCTGGCACATCGAATGCTCGGCGATGGCGTGGAAGCATCTCGGCGAGACCTTCGACATCCACGGCGGCGGCATCGACCTAGTGTTCCCGCACCACGAGAACGAGATCGCGCAGTCGCGCTGCGTCTTCCATACGCCGGTGATGGCGAATTACTGGATGCACAACGGCTTCCTGCAGGTCGAAGGCGAGAAGATGGCGAAGTCGGAGGGAAATTTTATCACCACCCGCGAACTGCTCGCCGAATGGCCGGGCGAGGTGCTGCGGCTCAACATGCTGCGCACCCACTACCGGCAGCCGATCGATTGGACTGAGGCGGGGATGCGCGAGAGCAAGCGCACCCTCGATCATTGGTATGAACTGACCGACGATGTTGCGCCTGGCTATCTGTGTGCCGACATGCACGATGCGGTGAGTGATGATCTCAATACGCCGAAAGCGCTGGCGGCGCTGCACGAATTGCGCAGCGAAGCCGGCAAGGGATCGAAAGGTGCAGCTGCCGGCCTTAAGGCGAGCGCGCACCTCATCGGTTTATTGCAGATGACCACTAGGCAATGGGCGGCGTGGCGGCCCAAATCGTTGGCCATCGACAAGGCGCATGTCGAATGCCTGATTGAGGCGCGCAACGCTGCCCGCAAGGCCAAAAACTTCAAGGAAGCCGACCGCATCCGCGACGAACTCAAGGCAATGGGAATTGAGCTTGAGGATAAGCCGGATGGCACCACGATTTGGAAGGTCAGGCGATGAGCCGGCGGCGAACTCCGGTCTTCCCTCTCCCCGCTTGCGGGGAGAGGGTGGCGAGCAGCGAAGCTGCGAGCCGGGTGAGGGGGACTCTCGGCGAGTCCGAGCGCTTGGAGACTCCCCCTCACCCGACCGCCTTCGCTGACGCTTCGGCGGTCGACCTCTCGCCGCAAGCGGGGAGAGGTCGAGCAAGCCGAGAGGCCTTGCCATGAGCGCGCAAGCCAATCCGCAACAAGCGATGCGGCCGTTCCTGCCGGCGGACGCGCCGGTGCTGACGGAGATCTTCCGCGCCAGCGTCGAGGAGCTGACCGGCGACGACTACAGCGGCGCGCAGCAGGATGCCTGGGCGTCGTTCGCCGACGGCGAGGCCTTCACGCAAAAGCTCGCCGGCCAACTGACGCTGGTCGCGACCTTCGCCGGCTCCCCGGTCGGCTTCGCCTCGCTTGAAGACAACAAGACGATCGACATGCTCTACGTGCACCCGGCGGTCGCGAGGAAAGGCGTCGGCACCATGCTGTGCGACGCGCTGGAGAAACTCGCCGGCGCCCGCGGCACGACACGCCTCACCACCGACGCCAGCGACACCGCGCGCGGCTTCTTCGAAAAGCGCGGCTACGTCGCGCAACAGCGCAACACGGTCATGTGCGGCGGCGAATGGCTCGCCAACACGACCATGACCAAGGACCTCACCACCGATCGGAGCGCGCCGTGAAACGCCCCGACACGCCGTTCCCGCGCCACTGGCTGTATTACCTCATCCTCAAGATCGTGGTGGTGGCCTGCGCGGTCTACTTCGCGCTGCGCATCTTCGGTGTGATCGCATGACCCGCGAACGGAGCCTGTCATGAGACGTCATCATATCCTGCTTGGGGCCGTCGCGATCGTCGTCGCCATCGCACTCATGGCCAACTACTACCTCTGGTGAGAGCGTCATGAACCGCGAGCGCCTCTATCTGTTCGACACCACGCTGCGCGACGGCGCGCAGACCAACGGCGTCGACTTCACGCTGCAAGACAAGCTCGCCATCGCCGCGATGCTGGACGACCTCGGCATCGACTACGTGGAAGGCGGCTATCCCGGCGCCAATCCGATCGACACGGAGCTGTTCTCCAAGCCGCGCGATCTGCGCACGACCTTCACCGCCTTCGGCATGACGCGGCGGCCGGGCCGCTCCACCTCCAACGATCCGGGCCTCGCGGCGCTGCTGGAAGCCAAGGCCGACGCCATCTGTTTCGTCGCCAAATCCTGGGACTACCATGTGCGCGTCGCCCTGGAGACGACCGAGGAAGAAAATCTCGCCTCGATCCGCGACAGCGTGCATGCCGCGAGGACGGCAGGCCGCGAGGTGCTGCTCGACTGCGAGCATTTCTTCGACGGCTACAAGGCCAACCCGCCGTATGCGCTCGCCTGCGCCAGGGCCGCCTACGACGCAGGCGCGCGCTGGGTGGTCTTATGCGACACCAATGGCGGCACGCTGCCGCACGAGGTCGAGCGGATCGTCGGCGCCGTGGTGAAGGCCATCCCCGGCGACCACGTCGGCATCCACGCCCATAACGACACCGAGCAGGCGGTCGCCAATTCGCTCGCCGCGGTGCGCGCCGGCGCGCGCCAGATCCAGGGCACGCTCAACGGGCTCGGCGAGCGCTGCGGCAATGCCAATCTCGTGTCGCTGATCCCGACCCTCAAGCTCAAGCCGGACTTCGCCGAACGCTTCGACATCGGGGTTGACGACGCCAAGCTCAAGCAGCTCGCGCATGTCTCGCGCACGCTCGACGAGATGCTCAACCGCGCGCCGAACCGGCACGCGCCTTATGTCGGCGACAGCGCGTTCGCCACCAAGGCGGGCATTCATGCTTCGGCGATCCTGAAGGAGCCGGCGACCTATGAGCACGTGGCGCCGGACACGGTCGGCAACCGGCGCAAGGTGCTGGTCTCCGACCAGGCCGGCAAGGCAAACCTGGTCGTGGAACTTGAACGGATCGGTCTTGCGGCGAACAAGGACGATCCGCGTCTCACCCGCCTGCTCGACACCGTGAAGGAGCGCGAGGCCATCGGCTATGCCTACGAGGCGGCGGACGCATCCTTCGAACTGCTGGCGAGGCGCGTGCTCGGCTCCGTCCCCGACTATTTCGCGGTCGAGAAGTTCGACGTCAGCGTCGAGCATCGCATCAATGCCAGGGGCGATCGCGTCACGGTCTCGATGGCGGTGGTCAAGGTGAAGGTCGGAGACGAAGCGCTGATCTCGGCGGCCGAAGGCATCGGTCCGGTGAACGCGCTCGACCTCGCTCTACGCAAGGACCTCGGCAAATACCAGAAGCACATCGAAGGACTGAAGCTCACTGACTATCGCGTGCGTATCCTCAACTCCGGCACCGAAGCGGTGACCCGCGTGCTGATCGAGAGCGAGGACGAGAACGGCGAGCACTGGTCGACCGTCGGCGTGTCGGCGAATATCATCGACGCCTCGTTCCAGGCGCTGATGGATTCCATCGTCTACAAGCTGGTCAAGAGCGGTGCGCCGGCGTGATCTGCGCCATCACGTGCGTCATTGCGAGCCCGCAGCGAAGCAGAGGGCGAAAGTGTCGGGGAGGTCGTCATTGCGAGCCCGCAGGGCGAAGCAATCCAGGCTTTGGTACTCCGCCCCTGGATTGCTTCGTCGACTTCGCCTCCTCGCAATGACGGACAGGCAGCGGAAGAAAATTGAGCATAGAAAGAGGCACGGGCCGTGATCGACCATATCTCCATCGGCGTTCGCGATCTTGCCAAGGCGGCGGCGTTCTACGACGCCGTGCTGGCGGTGCTGGGCTTGGTCAAGCTGCGCACAAAACCGACCACGCTCGGCTACGGCAAGAGCTATCCGGAATTCTGGATCAACGGCCGGCCGGACCGCGCGGGGACGGCGGACAGCGGCCTGCATGTGTGTCTGCGGGCGCCGAGCGTCGAGGCGGTGGATGCGTTCCACGCAGCGGCGCTGCGGGCGGGCGGCGCGTCCGATGGTGCGCCGGGTCTGCGGCCGGAATACAACGACCGCTATTACGCGGCTTTCATCGTCGACCTCGACGGCAACAAGATCGAGGCGGTGACATTCCTACCGCGCGCCTCCTGATCCCAGCGTTGTGCCCCGGACGCGGTGCGGCATGAAAATGCTGCACCGCTGAGCCGGGCCGTTCCAGAGTCCGGAATCCGGGACTCCGGGTTCTGCAGCGCATCGTTACACGCTGCGCTGCGCCCGGGAGGCTGGCCGCGGCGCCTTACATCCGTTCGGCCGGCGCCATTGTCATTTCCTTTTCGGACTCCGACACGGCAAGTGCGGCCGTGGTGAGCATCGGCAGGATGTCCTCAATCCGCCGCGCCTCCAGAAGCTCGACGGAGAATTCGGGGCGGATGAACTGCAGGTCGCGCATGTGGTCGAGCAGCGCGCAGAGCGGGTCCCAGAAGCCCGCGATATTGGCGATCAGGATCGGCTTCTTGTGGCGGCCGAGTTGCGCCCAGGTGAGCTGCTCGACCAGCTCCTCAAGCGTGCCGATGCCGCCCGGAAGGGCGACGAAGGCATCCGCCCTCTCGAACATCAGGCGTTTGCGCTCGTGCATGTCGCGGGTGACAATGATCTCCTGCGATTCGCGCAGCACCTGCTCCCGCACCGTCAGGAACTCCGGGATGATGCCGATGACCCGGCCGCCATGCTCCAGCACCGCGGTGGCCAGTTCCCCCATGAGCCCGAGCGACCCGCCGCCATAGACCAGCCCGACCCCGTTCTCGGCGAGGATACGCCCGAACTGCCCGGCGGACGCAGCGAAGGCCGGATCGATGCCCGGCCCGGAGCCGCAATAGACACAAACGGTACGGGGGAAACTCATGCGCTAACATTTGGCGCCTGCACGCATGAGCGTCAAGCGGAGCCGATCCCCCGACTTGCTGACCAAAGGCTCCGGAAAACGGGGCGTGCCCTGATGCCTGGCGACGGGAAAGCCACTATATGAAAACGCTAAATTGGAACGATTCAAGGACGGTCTGCCGCCTGCGGCCCGTCGTATTGCCGGGCTGCAATGACCGATACCCACGTCCGACCGACCCACAGCTATAAGCGCGAGGTCTCCGCCGAGGGGGGCGAGTTGTTCCGCACGCTCGGCCATCTTTGGCCGTATATCTGGCCGTCCGACCGGCGCGATCTGAAGCTGCGCGTCGTCGGCGCCATGCTGCTGCTGCTGCTGGCGAAGCTCGCCACCATTGCCGTCCCCTTCGCCTTCAAGTGGGCGACCGACGCGCTCGCCGGCCAAGGCACCACGCCGCCGGATGCCTGGCTCGCCTGGCTGCTGGCGGCACCGATCCTCCTGACCATCGGCTACGGCGGCATGCGCGTGCTGATGGCGCTGCTGACGCAGGTGCGCGACGGGCTGTTCGCCAAGGTGGCGATGCATGCGGTGCGCCGGCTCGCCTACATCACCTTCGAGCACATGCACAGGCTGTCGCTGCGCTTCCACCTCGAGCGCAAGACCGGCGGGCTGACCCGCGTACTCGAGCGCGGCCGCAACGCGATCGAAACCATCGTGCGGATGGTGATCCTACAGCTTGCTCCCACCATCGTCGAGCTGGCGCTGATCGTGGTCGTGCTGCTCTATGCCTTCGACTGGCGCTACGTGGCCGTCATCGTCGTCACGGTTGCCCTGTACATGGCCTATACCTACCAGGCCACCGAATGGCGCATCGGCATCCGCCGCCGGATGAACGAGAGCGACACCGACGCCAACGTCAAGGCGATCGACTCGCTGCTCAACTACGAGACCGTGAAGTATTTCAGCGCCGAGGAGCGCGAGGCGCAGCGCTACGACCACTCGATGGAGCGCTACGAGCGCGCCAGCGTCCAGGCCTATACCTCGCTCTCCGTGCTCAATGCCGGACAGGCCGTCATCTTCACCGCGGGGCTTGGAACCGCCATGGTGATGTGCGCCTACGGCATTCGCAACGGCACCAACACCATCGGCGATTTCGTGATGATCAACGCCATGATGATTCAGCTCTACCAGCCGCTGAACTTCATGGGCATGGTCTACCGCGAGATCAAGCAGGCCGTGACCGACATCGAAATCATGTTCTCGATCCTGTCGCGCAAGCCGGAGATCGAGGACAAGCCGGATGCGCGGCCGCTCACCGTGACGCAAGGTACTATCCGCTTCGAGGACGTCGCCTTCGCCTACGAGCCGGAACGGCCGATCCTGAAAGGCCTGAGCTTCGCGGTTCCCGCCGGCAAGACGGTGGCCATCGTCGGCCCATCCGGCGCCGGCAAGTCGACGATCTCGCGGCTGCTGTTCCGCTTCTACGACATCACCGGCGGCCGCATCCTGATCGACGGGCAGGACATCCGCGACGTCACCCAGCGCTCGCTGCGGCAGGCGATCGGCATGGTTCCGCAGGACACGGTGCTGTTCAACGATACGATCCGCTACAACATTCGCTACGGCCGCTGGGAGGCGACGGATGCCGAGGTTGAGGAGGCGGCGCGGCTCGCCCAGATCGACGGTTTCATCCGGCAGTCGCCGAGAGGCTACGACACCGAGGTCGGCGAGCGGGGGTTGAAGCTCTCCGGCGGCGAGAAGCAGCGCGTCGCCATAGCGCGCACCATCCTCAAAGAGCCGCCGATCCTGCTGCTCGACGAGGCAACCTCGGCGCTCGACAGCCACACTGAAAGGGAAATCCAGGACGCGCTCGAGCGTGTTTCAGAGAATCGGACGACGCTCGTGATCGCACACCGGCTCTCGACCATCGTCGGCGCCGATGAGATCATCGTGCTCGAAGCGGGCGGCATCGTCGAGCGCGGCACGCATTTCCAGCTGCTGGCGCGCGGCGGCCTCTATGCCAGCATGTGGAATCGCCAGCGCGAAGCCGAGGAAGCGCGCGAGAAGCTGGCGCGTGCAGGAGAGGACGACGGCAAGCCGAACCGCGATCCGCCGCCGGTGGACGAAGTGTTCCCGGAACCCGAGCCGGCGGCGCCGGACCGGGCAATGGATGCGGCGGAGTAGATGATGCGGTCATTCCGGGGACCGCCGCACGCAGCCAAGCTTGCGCTGGCGGCGTAAACTTGCCAGCGATGCGGCGCCCGGAAACGACAACAACTGTAAGGTCCTTCATGTCCATCGTCGATTCCATCCGCAAGCAGCTCGTCCCGATCCATCCGGAGGGCTATGTCTTCATCGGCGCATTTGCGCTGGTGAGCCTGATCCTGTTCTGGCTTTGGACTCCGCTCGGCTGGATCGGGACGCTGCTGACTCTGTGGTGCGCGTATTTCTTTCGCGATCCGCCGCGGGTGACGCCGGTTCGGGACGACCTCATCGTGGCGCCCGCGGACGGCCGCGTCAGCCGCGTGACCAAAGCGGTGCCACCTACCGAGCTCGGCCTCGGCACTGCACCCCTGCCGCGCATCTCGGTATTCATGAGCGTGTTCGACTGCCACGTGAACCGCAGCCCGGTCTCGGGCCGGATCGAGAAGATGGTCTACCGTGCCGGGACCTTCATCAACGCCGACCTCGACAAGGCTAGCGAGGACAACGAGCGCAACGCCTTCGTGATCGCGACGCCGGCGGCGCGCATCGGCGTGGTGCAGATCGCCGGGCTGGTGGCACGTCGGATCGTTCCCTTCGTGCGCGAGGGACAACTGCTGAGTGCCGGCCAACGGATCGGCATGATCCGGTTCGGCTCGCGCGTGGATGTCTACCTGCCTGAAGGAACGGTGCCGCTCGCCGCGGAAGGCCAGATCGCTACCGCCGGCGAGACAATCTTCGCCGATTTGACGCAATCCGAGCCTGCCCGAAACTACCGGCTAGAGTAAAGAATTCAGGTTAAGACTGCGCGTCGGTGGCCGGGCGGGAGAACCGCGGCTATATTGGCGCCATGGTCATGCCCTTCGATCCAGAGAGGCCCGCCGTGCGCCGGCGCTTCCGAGCGATCCCGGTGCGCACACTGGTGCCCAATCTCATCACGCTGCTGGCGTTGTGCGCCGGATTGACCGCGATCCGCGTCGCCGTCGAGGGCAAGCTGGAACTTGCGTTAGCGGCGATCGTCTTTGCCGCGTTGCTCGACGGTATCGACGGCCGCGTCGCGCGAATGCTGAAGGGCACGTCGCGATTCGGCGCGGAACTCGACAGCCTGGCCGACTTCGTCAATTTCGGCGTTGCCCCCGCCCTGATCCTGTATTTCTGGGGCCTCCACGACCTCGGTCACGCGGGCTGGATCGCGGCGCTGGTCTTTGCGATCTGCGCGGGCCTGCGGCTCGCCCGCTTCAACATTATGATCGAAGATCCGAGCCGGCCTGCCTGGGCGGGAAACTTCTTCGTCGGCGTCCCGGCGCCCGCCGGCGCGATCACCGTGCTGTTACCGATCTATCTGTTCTTTCTCGGCATGCCCAAGTCGGTCATCGTCGCCTGGATCACGCTCGCTTACACGTTGATGATCGCGTTCCTGATGGTGTCGCGGCTACCGGTCTTTTCCGGCAAGCAGTTCGGCAGCCGGGTCCCGCCGGAGAAGGTGCTGCCGATCTTCATCTTTGTCGTGCTCTTCATGGCCATGCTGATCGCCTATCCGTGGCCGGTGCTGACGATCGGAACGTTCGCCTATCTCGTCAGTCTGCCGTTCGGACTGCGGTCCTACCTCGAATATGAGCGCCGGGAGGCTGTGGCCGGCAAGGCCGCTCCCTCGTCGCCGCAACCATCGGCGGACGCAGGAGCTACGACGACACCGGTTCCGGATTTCACGTCGGCCGAGCCCCCTCAGGACGAGCGTCCGACGCGCCTGAACTAGTGCGGTGGTTCAGAAGTTCTCTTGTCTCAGCCGCGAGTCCGTCAAGAGAACTTGGCCCGCACGTCATCCCGGCTGACTTGCCAGAGCAATCGCCTCGTTGAGGACATCGAGGTCGCCGATATGGTTGGCCAGGATCAACACCAGTCTGGCATCGAGATCGGCGGCCGCTTCTTCCGTCAGCCCGCGCCGCGCCTCGACCAGGGCGACATAGGCGGCGTCCGGATCGGGGAAGCGCAAGGCGGTGACGAGCTTGCCCATGATCTCCTCCACGCAGCGCCGACGTTAGTGTCCGAGGGCGCGTCGATGCGCGGCCCGCACCTTGTCCGCGTCGAAATGGCGCCAGCGCGCGCATAGGTGCTGGTCCGGGCGTAGCAGATAGGCACTCCCCGGCCGCGCGTCGAAGCGGTCGGCGAACAGTCCGGCGGAATCGAGCAGGTCCTTACCGATCACCAGCACTTCAATGCCGTCGGGGACATTCGGCCGTGCGCCGTCCGCCACGTAGAGCAGCTCGAAGCCGCGGCCGAGCGCATCGAGCAAATGGCATTCACCGCCGTCCGGACGGCTGACGGGTGCGTCAGGCGCCGGCCCGCCAAGCTGCGCGGTCCCGCCGAACGGGTTCTCATCCGGTGTCGACAACGGCGTGTCGTAGACGGTTGCCGTGGACAGCCGTCCGGAATTGATCATCCGCTGCGCGAACTCGGCCTTGGGCGCCAGCAACAACACCGCGGTGCGCAGGCGGCGTTCCGCCGGAGAATGCGGCGCTATGAAATCCGTGGAGCGGGTCGAATGGCCGATGTTCTCATCGGCGGCCTGCATGCGCTCGCGATCATAACTGTCAAGCAGCGCCAAGCCCGCCTGCTGCTTAAGCACCGCCACCAGCTTCCACGTCAGATTTTCCGCATCCTGAATGCCGGAATTGGCCCCACGCGCGCCGAACGGCGAGACCTGGTGCGCGGAATCGCCGACGAAGATCACCCGGCCATGCACGAAGCGTTCGATCCGGCGACAGTTGAACCGGTAGATCGAGACCCAGTCGACGGTGAAGTGGCGGTCCCCCAGCATCTGCCCGATTCGCGGAAGGTAGCGTTCGGGCTTGAGCTCCGCGTCCGCATCGGCATCGGCTCCGAGCTGCAGGTCGATGCGCCAGGAATCTTCGGCCTGCCGATGGATCAACGCCGACTGGCCGGAGTGGAACGGCGGATCGAACCAGAACCGCCGTTCCGTGGGGATGTCGTCGGCGAGCATGGTGACGTCGGCGATGAGGAACTTGTCCTCGAAGGTCTGACCCACGAACGGCAGCCCGAGCAGGTCGCGCACTGCTGAACGCGCCCCGTCCGCGGCGATCACCCAGTCGGCATCCAATGCGTAGCAGCCTTCCGGCGTCTCGATCGTGAGATGCGCGCCATCGTTGCCGCGATCGAGACCGACCAGCCGGTTCTTCCAGCGCAGATCGATGCCGTCGATTTCATCGGCCCGGTCGACCAGCGCCTTCTCGAGATAATACTGCTGGAGGTTGATAAAGGCGGGCATCCGGTGTCCCTCCTCCGGCAGCAGATCAAAGGCATGGACGGGTTTCTCGCCGAGAAAGACCTTGCCGAGCTTCCAGGTCACACCCTTTTCGAGCAGCCGTTCGCCGATACCGAGGCGATTGAGGATTTCCAACGTACGCTTCGACCAGCAAATGCCGCGCGAACCGTCTCCGATCCGATCGGAGTCGTCCAGGACGACCACGTCGACACCGCGCAGTGCCAGATCGATGGCCATCGTCAAGCCGACCGGACCCGCCCCGACCACGACCACGGGATGGCATACCGCTGCACGCGCGTCCTGATCCGGCGAGCGCCGGTAGGTGTAATGATAGATGACCTTGCGATCCGCCGCCGATTCTGCCATGGCGCTTGCGCTTCTCGGGCCCGCCGGGTTCGCGTAGCTTGTCACGGGCCCCGTAGGAAGGATAGCGGCCGGCGATGCTGACAATCCATTTCGACGGCAAGCTGGCCGCCGTGACCGGCGGCGCCAGCGGCATCGGACGTGCCACGGCGGACGTCCTCGCCGAATGCGGTGCCCGGGTCGCCATTCTCGACCACGATACGAACGCAATTGCCGCCACCCCGGCGCTCGGTGCGAGTCATCACGCGATGGACGTCACCGACGGGGCGGCGATCGAGGCCGCAATCGAGGCCCTCGAAACGGCATGCGGCGGCATCGACATACTGGTGAATGCCGCCGGCGTGCTGCAGCCTCCCCGCCCGCCGGAAGCCTTGACCGAGAAGGAATGGGATCGGACGGTCACGACCAATCTCAAGGGCACCTATCTGTGCTGCGCCAAGGTCGGTTCGCGGATGGCCGCGCGCGGCCACGGCAGCATCGTCAATGTAGCGTCGATTGCTGGGCTTTGCTCCGGGCCGCTGCACGCCTATGGTCCCGCCAAGGCCGGGATCATCAATCTGACAGAGGGCCTGGCGGCGGAATGGGGACGGCGCGGCGTGCGAGTCAACGCCGTCGCCCCGGGCTTCACCGAGACGCCACCGCTGCGACTCGCCTTCGCGGTAAAGCATCTGAATGAAGACACCCTGCGGGAGGCGACCGCGCTGGGGGCAATCCTGCAACCGCAGGACGTCGCGGCCGCGATCGCCTTTCTCTCCTCGGACCTGGCCAGCATGATCACCGGCGTCACGCTGCCGGTCGATGCCGGGTATCTTGTTGCCGGCTCATGGGCAGGTTATGGCGGCACCCGCAGACGTCCCGCGACCAAATGACGCCATGATTCGACGCGAGAACTTACACCCCGACCCAAACAAGCATGACGCTGACGCGCCGCCTGGAACCCGAATTGCTGGATGAGTTGCCCGCCCATGATCCGCGCGCGCGGCGTGCGCGGCGCGACCTTGCGCGCATCAATTCCCTATTCGGCCTGAGCCGGGTGATGGCCCGCCTCCTGGAGCAGCATGCACAATCCAAGTTCCCGCGCACCTGGCTGGAGCTGGGCGCCGGCGACGGAACCTTCACACTTAGCGTTGCCAGGCGATTGGCGCCGCGCTGGCCGAACGTGCATGTGATGCTGCTCGATCAGCAGAACATCGTCAGCGACGAAACGCGACGCGGGTTCGTGGCCCTCGGCTGGACCGTGGAAACGATCACGGAGGACGTGTTCGCGTTCCTGAGCCGGGCTCACACCACGCCGATCGACGTCATCACCGCCAATCTGTTCATTCATCACTTTCCAGATGAGAGGCTCGCCTGGCTGCTGGAACGGGCGGCACACCTGAGCAACCTATTTGTGGCCTGCGAGCCGCAGCGCAGCAGGTTTGCGGTGCGACTCACCCGGCTATCATGGACAATTGGATGCGGTGAAGTGTTCGTGCACGACGCGATCGTCAGCTTGCGGGCGGGCTTCACCGGAAAGGAGCTGTCCGGTCTGTGGCCGCGTCAGGACGCGTGGCGCTTGGAAGAGAACGAGCATGGCCTCGTGACTCATTGCTTCGCGGCCGTCCGCAGCTAGCAGGAGACGCTTTTGATTCGGCGGCGCCAGGTCATCTATGTCGAAGGTTACGACCCGCAGGGCGCGAGCGGCTACTACGGGCTGTTCCGGGCCGCCATGCGGCGTTTCCTCAAGGCATGGCCGATCAAGTCCGATCTCGGAGAACTGAAGCTCGAGTCAGACGCGTTCGCGTGCTGGACCATCGGCCTGTCGGGGCCGAACTGGCACGTTGATACCCGCTACACATTCCTGCGCCAGGAGCACATCATCAGTGCCAACATCGCCGAGCCGATGGTGTGGCAGGCTTGCCGATCACTGGCTTGGCTCGCAGACAGCGTGTTGTCCGGAGCCATGTTTCGAATCTTCTGCGCGAGCTGGCGCTTCGGCGCGCACCTCGTCTGGTTCCAGCTTATGCTGCTGGCCTGGATCGCTGCGGCGGTCGGTGCGGGCTGGCTTGTCGCGCTGGCGGCGTTCCACTGGGGCGGCCTTCCGACCCTCTGGTCCGCCGGCCTCGGAATTGTCGTCGGCGTTGCCGCGTTCCCAGCGCTCGGGAAGCTCTTCGATCGCTGGCACGTGACCCAGATCATCAATCACTGGCCGCTGCTGCGGCGGTTCGGGCGCGGCAACGCGACGTGTTTGGACCAGCCGATCGAGGATGGCGCGCAGCGTCTCGTCATGCTGGCCCGTGCCAACGACGCCGACGAGATCGTCGTCGTCGGTCATAGCGGCGGCGGGGTGCTCGGTCCCGCGGTCATGGCGCGCGCGCTCGCACTCGATCCCGATGTCGGCCGACATGGCCCGGCTGTGGTGCTGATGACGTTGGGATCGATCATGCCGGGCGTGGCGCTGCATTCCAGCGCCACCGCGATACGGGACATGGTCCGCCGTCTCGCGGTCGAACGGTCGATCGTCTGGATCGACTGCCAGTCGCGCAAGGACGTGATGAACTTCTGGAATTTCGATCCGGTGGAAGGCGTCGGTGTCGAGGCCGGACCGCAGCGCTGCAACCCGCTGGTCTGGCTGGTGCGCTTCAAGGACATGGTCTCGCCGGAGTTCTATCGGCGGCTGCGCCGGAGCTTCTTCCGGCTGCACTACCAGTTCATCATGTCGGGCGACCGGCGTGCCGCTTACGACTACGTCATGCTGACCTGCGGCCCGTTGCCGGTGGCGCAATGGGCCAAGCACCCGGGTGAGACGCTTGCGTTGTTTGCCGCCGACGGCTCGCTGACGGGGCCGGGGACGAGCGCGTCGCGCCCGGCACTCGCGTCCTGAACGGCAGCGCTCACCCTTGCAGCGCGGCCCACATCTCGCGGTCGCGCTCGGTAGTCCAGATCACCGGATGATCGATGCCGCGTGCCTCGTCATAGGCGCGCGAAACGTTGAACGGCATGCAGTGCTCGTAGATGGCGTAGGATGAAAACTTCGGGTCCATCACTTCGCGCACGGTATCGAAGGCCTGTTTCACCGAGTGCCCCTTGGCCACGCTCGCCTTCACCGAGCTGTAGAGGGTCGAGAGGAAGTCGCGGGTCAGGGCGATCCCCTCCGCGACCTTGTCGCGCGTCGCCAGCGCGTCGCCGCGGCCGGGCACCAGCGCCCGCGCCTTGAGCGCTGTTAGCCGGTCAAGCGTCGTCGGCCAGTCGGCAAAATGCGCATCGCCGCAATAGCAGGCCGAGTGGTACTCGACGAGATCGCCGGAGAACACGACATCGGAATCCGGCACCCAGGCGATCACATCGCCCGCGGTGTGCGCACGGCCGAGATGGCGCAGCCTGACTTCGCGCCTGCCGAGCCAGACCGAGGTTTCGCCAGCGAATGTGATCGTCGGCCAAGTCAGCCCCGGAATGCTTTCGACCGCCCGGAACAGCCGTGGAAAGCGGCTGATCTCGGAATCCATGTCCTGCCGGCCGCGCTCGACAATGAGGTCGCGGGTGACGTCGGAGGTCAGGATCTCGGCGCCTTGATAGGCCGAGGCGCCGAGCACCCGCACGGCGTGGTAGTGGCTCAGCAGCAGGTAGCGGATCGGCTTGTCGGTGACCTTGCGCACCCGTTCGATCACCGCCTCGGCCATGACGGGGGTCGCCTGCGCCTCGACCACCATGATGCTGTCATCGCCGACAATGACCCCCGAATTGGGGTCTCCCTCGGCCGTGAAGGCGTAAAGGCCCCGCCCGATCTCGTCGAACGAGACGGTCTTTTCGGCGGTATCGGCGGCGGACGCGAAGGCTTTGCTGCTCATGACCCATCCTCGGCAAGCGGGGTTTGCCCCATCAAAGCGGCATTTGACAGCAGCGGCAATCGGTTAGCGGGCACATCCTGGAGCGCCTCCAAACAAGCCGACAAGATCAAGTGCGGCCGAGCGTTTTTGGGACCCGCCCGCGGCCGCAAAGCGGTTGCACGCGGGACGATCTTCCGCCATCTTCGCTGACCGCAGGACCCACTTGCGGCCTTGCTCTGCAACGGCAACGTGCTGGAACTCAGCAATGATCGACGATGGCCTGGTCGAGGACACGCCGAGGACAGCCGCGGCAGCGGACGGAGCCGCGCTCAAGCTCGAAGAGTTTCTACCCTACCGTCTCAACGTGGTATCGAGCCTGACCTCGCAGGCTCTCTCCAGCATCTATGCGGAACGTTACCGGATCGGCGTGCCGGAGTGGCGGGTTCTGGTCACCCTCGGGCAGTACGGGGTCATGACCGGCAAGGCGGTCGGCTCCCACAGCCACATGCACAAGACCAAGGTCTCGCGCGCGGTGGCGCTGTTGGAGCGACGTAAGCTGGTCGCCCGCCGTACCAACAAGGCTGATATGCGCGAGGCATTCCTATCATTGACGCCGGCCGGGCGCGCCATCTATCAGGACCTTGCTCCGATCGCCCAGGAGTTTGTCGCGCGCCTGTCCAATGACATCAACGCCGCCGAGCGCGCCGCCTTCGAGCGGGTGCTGACGCTTCTCATCGAGCGCGCTGCCATTCTCGCAAGCGAACGGTACATGACCCGCGCCGTGGGCTGAACCGCCGGAACCGCGGCGGATAGTGAGGAGACGCCGTGAAACTTTACACCTATTTCCGATCGTCAGCCGCCTATCGCGCCCGGATCGCCCTTAACCTGAAGGGCATCGATTACGACATGGTGCCGATCCATCTCATCAAGGACGGCGGGCAGCACAAGAGCGATGCGTTTCGCGCGGTCAACGCGCAGATGCGCGTGCCGGCGCTGGCGCTGGACTCAGGCGACATCCTGATCCAGTCCCTGGCCATCATCGACTATCTCGACGAAACCCATCCCGAGCCGCCGCTGCTGCCGTCCGATCCGCTGGGACGGGCGCATGTGCGGGCGATGGCACAGATCATCGCCTGCGACATCCATCCGCTCAACAACCTCGCCGCCTTGCAGTATCTGCGGCGGCAGCTCGCGCACGAGCAGCCGGAAATCGACGCGTGGTATCACTACTGGGTCCAGGCCGGCTTCGATGCGCTGGAAACGACGCTGCGCCCAGGGCCTTACGCTTACGGATCGAGCGTGACGCTGGCCGACGTCTGCCTCGTGCCGCAGGTGTTCAATGCCCAGCGCCTGAAGGTGCCCCTCGACAGGTATCCGAAGATCGTGGCGGTCGATGCCGAGTGTGCCAAGCTCGCCGCGTTCCAGCACGCCCACCCTGACAAGCAGCCGGACGCGGAATGACGCACACCTGTGTGGCTGCCAGACCGTGCTGGGCGTCACTCCTCCCTCGCCCCGGATCACCTTGTGAGAACATCCAATCTACTCCGCGTCGTGCTGTGGATGAGCGGCGCGCTGATTTCGTTCTGCGTGATGGCGGTGTCGGTCCGCGCGCTCGCCGGAAATCTCAGCATCTTCGAGATTCTGACGATCCGCAGCGGCTTCGGCGTGCTGACGCTCGGCACAATCCTCGCATTCAGCCCGATGCTGCGGCGTACCATCGTCACGCGGCGGATCGGATTGCATCTATTGCGCAACAGCACGCACTACGCGGGCCAGTACATGTGGGCGCTCAGCCTGACGCTGCTGCCGCTGGCGACCGTGTTCACACTCGAATTCACGATGCCGGCGTGGACCATGCTGCTGGCGACTTTGGTTCTCGGCGAGCGGATGACGCCGAGCCGGATCGGGGCGGTGGTGCTCGGGCTCGTCGGGGTGCTGATCATTCTGCGCCCCGGCGTCGCGGCCTTCCAGCCCGCAGCGCTGCTCGTGCTCACTGCCGCGTTCGCCTATGCGGTGAGCATGATCAACACCAAACAACTGACAAACACCGAGGCGTCCTTTGCGATCATCTTCTGGATGAACGTGATGCAGCTGCCGATGTCGCTCGCGGGCAGCGCGCTGGACTTTCCCCTGCGGCTCACCAGCGCCGATCTGCTTCCAGTCATCGGCATCGGCGTCTCCGGGGTCAGCTCGCACTATTGCCTCAGCAACGCCTTCCGTGCCGGCGACGCCAGCGTGGTCGTCCCGCTCGATTTTCTTCGCATTCCCCTGATCGCCTGGGTCGGCTGGTGGATCTATAGTGAAACCGTCGACATTTTCGTCATCGCCGGGGCGCTGACCATCGTCAGCGGCGTCATCTGGAACTTACGTGCCGAATCCCGCCCCATCCTACCGCCTGTGGCACGACGCCCGGCGGCCTGACAAGGCGCTCGCGCACGGCCGATTCCGACAGTAGAGTGCGTGCATAGCTGTGGGTTGAGTCCCTGGGGCCCGGGCGATCCACACTTTGGTCACTGTTGCGCGAAAGATGGCCGGGACGCCGCATGGGGCTGCCGCGGGTCGGGACCTGGAGAGTATGACTCGACATCGCATTGTCACGCTGGCGGGCGCATTGGCCGCGCTGCTCGGAGCATGCTTCTGCGCGGCGGCACAGGGCTTTCCCGTGCCGCCGGGATCGATTCCAGGTGCCCAGCAGCAAGCGTGCATCCGGCTCGAGAGCCAGCTTGCGGCGATCGGCCGCGGACATCTTGACCCGACGCGCGCAGCGCAGATCAGCCGCAACGAGGATATGCTTCGCCGGCAGCAGGCCGATCGTGACCGGACCGTCACGCGGTCGCGCCGTCTCGGCTGTGAAAGCTCGGGATTCTTTTCGCTGTTCAGCAATCAGCCGGCAGAGTGCGGCCCGCTCGCCAAACAGATCCAGCAGATGCATGGAACCATCGACCGGACGATGATGGAGTTGCAGCGGCTGCAAGGCGGCACCGCCGACCGGGAGAGCCAGCGGCGATCCGTGCTGATCGCGCTCGCGCAGAACGACTGTGGGCCGCAATACCGGACGACCGAGGCGAACCGACCGCGCGGATTGTTCGAGTCCCTGTTCGGACCAGGCGAGATCACTTCGCCCGGCCCCGCCGATGTGCCGCAGTCGTCGAACTACCGGACACTGTGCGTGCGCACGTGCGATGGTTACTATTGGCCGATCTCGTTCTCAACCGTGCCGGGCCGTTTCCAGGGGGATGCGAAAATCTGCCAGCGCATGTGCCCAGCGGCACCGGTGGTGCTGTTCACGCATCGCAATCCTGGCGAGGACGTGGCTCAGGCCGTCTCGCTCGGCGGGCAGACTTACAGCGACATGCCGAACGCCTTCCTCTACCGCAAGCAATTCAACTCCGCCTGCAGCTGCAGGCGCGCCGGCGAGACCTGGGCGCGTGCGCTTCAGCATCTCGACGACACGATCGAGCGCGGCGACATCGTCGTCACCGAGGAGCGGGCCAAGCAGCTCTCCAAGCCGCGCGAGCAGCGGCCGTCTCGCGCATCCACACGCGGCAGGGGCGAGACAGAATCAGCACCGCCGAGCGATACTGGGCCGGTAGGCACGCCGCCGCAACGCGGCAACGTCAGCAGCGAAGCGGGCAACGCCGATGGCAAGGTCCGCAACGTCGGTCCGACGTTTCTTCCCGCGCACTGACGGCCGCCCCGCACGCGGGCGCCGTTCGTCCAGGTCAATAATCGAAGGCTTCGCTCTTGGTCGCTACCGCCTCCGTGAGCAGCGACGTATCCGGCTGCGGCAACGGCGCGCCGGGATCAAGAAAGCGGTTGGTGATCGGATAGCGGCGGTCGCGGCCGAAATTCTTCAGCGTCACCTTCACGCCCGGAGCCGCCTGCCGGCGCTTGTATTCGGCGAGGTTGAGCATACGGTCGATCCTGACGACCAGGTCGCGGTCAAAGCCGTTGGCGACAATATCGGTGATCGGCTGTTCCCGCTCGACCAGACGTTCGAGAATGGCGTCCAGCACGTCGTAGGGCGGAAGCGAATCCTGGTCGGTCTGGTTTTCGCGCAGCTCCGCGGTCGGCGGGCGCACCAGGATGCTCTCCGGGATGACCCGCCCGTCGGGGCCCAGCGCGCCGTACGGCTTCCAGGAATTGCGCAGGCGTGAGAGACGATACACCTCGGTCTTGTACAGGTCCTTGATCGGATTGAAGCCACCGTTCATGTCGCCGTACAGCGTGGCATAACCGGCCGACATCTCCGACTTGTTGCCGGTGGTTACCAGCATCAGCCCGAATTTGTTGGAGAGCGCCATCAGGATGACGCCGCGCGTGCGCGCCTGCAAATTTTCCTCAGTGACGTCGCGGTTGGTGCCGACGAACACGGGCGCCAGCGCCTCCTCGAAGCCGGCAATCACCGGCGTGATCGGAACGGTATCGTACTTGACCCCGAGCGCGGTCGCGACCTGCGCCGCGTCGTCAAGCGATTCCTGCGCCGTGAACCGGAAGGGCAGCATGACGCATTGCACGCGCTCGCGCCCGAGCGCATCGACGGCCATCGCCGCGCATAAGGCGGAATCGATGCCTCCGGAAAGGCCGAGCACCACGCCCTTGAAGCCGTTCTTGTCGACGTAGTCGCGCAGGCCCAGCACGCAGGCGGTGTAGTCGGCCTTGTCGCCCTCCTCCAGCGTCGCGATCGGACCGGAAACGCAGCGCCAGCCGGCGCCTCCGCGTTCCCAGTGCGTGACAACGACCGCTTCCTGGAACGCCGGCAATTGCAAGGCCAGCGAGGCGTCGGCGTTGAGCACGAACGAGGCGCCGTCGAACACCAGTTCGTCCTGTCCGCCGACCTGGTTGACATAGAGCAGCGGCAGACCCGATTCCTTGATACGCGGCACGGTGACGTTGAGCCGCTCGTCGAGCACAGTGCGGCGGTAGGGCGAGCCGTTCAACACCAGCAGGATTTCACCACCGGTTTCGGCGATGCATTCGGTGGGTTCCGGCCCCCAGATGTCCTCACAGATCGGCAGGCCAAGCCGCACGCCGCGAAAATTCACCGGACCCGGCATCGGCCCAACCGCAAAGAGACGCTTTTCGTCGAACACGCCGTAATTGGGCAGATCGACCTTGAGACGCACAGCGGCGATCCGGCCGTCGTCGATCAGCACGGCGGCATTGTAGAGCTTGCCATCGGCGACCCAAGGCGTGCCGACGGCGACGGCAGGCTGGCCCTTGGAGTCGCGGGCCAGGTCTTCGACCGCGGCGCGGCAGGCCGCCTGGAACGACGGCTTGAGCACCAGGTCCTCGGGCGGATAGCCGGCGATGAACAGTTCCGGGAACACCACGAGATCGGCGCCGCGGGTGGCGGTCTGCGCCCGGACGCGGCGGACTTTCTCCGTATTGCCGGCGACGTCGCCGACGATCGGGTTGAGCTGGGCAATGGCGATGGCGAGGTGGTCGGGGGGGCGATTGCTCATGGGCAAACGTCTAGCGCCTGAGCAAGCTCATGAGCAATGGGCGCGAGCGCGCAGCCGGCCTACCGGCCCTTTCCACCCGGAAGTCCGGGGCAGGCGCTTTTGCGGATCTTGCTAAAGCCCGGACACCGCAGCCAGCGGCCGGACCTTGGTCGCCCGTTCCGCCTTGAGCAATTCAGCCAGCAGGAACGCCAGCTCGATCGCCTGGTCGGCATTGAGCCGTGGATCGCAGAACGTGTGGTAACGGTCGGTGAGCTCGGCGTCGGTGATGGCGCGCGCCCCGCCTGTACATTCGGTGACGTTGGTCCCGGTCATCTCCAGATGCACGCCGCCGGCATAGGTTCCTTCCGCGGCGTGAACGGCGAAGAAGTTCTTCACCTCGCGCAGAATCAGATCGAATGGACGGGTCTTGTAGCCGCTCGCCGAGGTCACGGTATTGCCGTGCATGGGATCGCAGGACCACACGACGATCCGTTTCTCGCGCTCAACGGCCCGGATCAGCGGTGGCAGCAGGTCCGACACCTTGTCCGCCCCCATCCGGCAGATCAGCGTGATACGGCCCGGCTCGTTGTCCGAATTGAGGGTGTCGATGAGCCGCAGCAGCCCATCCGGCGTGCTCGACGGACCGCACTTTATCCCGAGCGGGTTCTTGATACCGCGGCAATATTCGAGATGCGCATGATCCGGCTGGCGAGTGCGGTCGCCGATCCAGAGCATGTGGCCGGAGGTCGAATACCAGTCGCCGGAGGTCGAATCGACGCGCGTCATCGCCTGCTCGTAGCCGAGCAGCAGCGCCTCGTGGCTGATGTAGAAATCGGTTGTGCGCAGCTCCGGATGCGATTCCGGATCGATTCCGCAGGCACGCATGAATTCGAGCGCCGCCGTGAGGCGGTCGGCGAGATCCTGATAGCGCTTCGACTGCGGGCTGTCCTTAACGAAGCCGAGCATCCATTGATGCGCGTTCGCCAGATTGGCGTAACCCCCCGTGGCGAAGGCGCGCAGCAGGTTGAGCGTTGCCGCCGACTGCCGGTAGGCCATCAGTTGACGGACCGGATCAGGGGTACGCGCTTCCGCGGTAAAGGCGTTGTCGTTGATGATGTCGCCGCGATAGCTCGGCAACTCGACATCGCCACGCTTTTCGGTCGGCGAGGAGCGCGGCTTGGCAAATTGTCCAGCAATACGGCCGACCTTGACCACCGGCGAGGCCGCCGCGAAGGTCATGACCACCGCCATCTGCAAGAACACTCGGAAGAAATCGCGGATGTTGTTGGCGCTGTGCTCCTCGAAGCTTTCGGCACAGTCACCGCCCTGGAGCAGGAAAGCCTCGCCGGCCGCGACCTTGGCCAACGCTTTTTTCAGGTTGCGGGCCTCGCCGGCAAAGACCAACGGCGGAAACGTCGCCAGTTGCTTCTCGACATCCGCAAGCTTCCCGGCATCCGGATAGTCCGGCACCTGCACGATCAGCCTTGTGCGCCAGCTGTCCGGCGTCCAACGATCGGCCATAATCGGTTACTCCTGAGCGGCCGCAAGGTACACGCGGCGGCATTTGCCGGGCTTATACACGACCCGGCCATCAAATTGCCAGCCGGAAGGCCGTGACTGCTCGATATTCTCGGCTATTCAGCCGCCGCCCGGGTGTAGCTCGCAGCCTTCTCGCGCATCGTCACGAGTTCTTCGGCCGCGGTCGGATGCACCGCCATGGTCGCCTCGAAATCCGCCTTGGTTGCCTTCATCCTCACCGCAATGCCGACCACCTGGATCAACTCGCCCGCGTCGGGCCCGACGATGTGGCAGCCGACGACGCGGTCGGTAAGACCGTCGACCACGAGCTTCATGAAGGTGCGGGTGTTGCGTCCGGACAGCGTCGCCTTCATCGGCCGGAACGTGGTCTTGTAAATATCGACCTTGGCAAGCTGGGCGCAGGCCTGCGCCTCGGTCAAACCGACCACGCCGACCTCCGGCTCGGAGAATACCGCCGTCGGCACGTCGCTGTGGCTGACCGTCGTCGGCCGGCCGCCGAACACCGTATCGGCGAAGGCGTGGCCTTCCCGGATTGCGACCGGCGTCAGCGCCATGCGGTCGGTCACGTCACCGATCGCGTAGATGTGCGGAACCGAGGTCTGCGAATAGTCGTCGACGACAATGCAGTCTCTCTCAGCCAGTTTCACACCTAACGCTTCGAGGCCTAGATTCTTGGAATTTGGCCAGCGGCCAATGGCGAACATCACCTTTTCGACGTCGACGCCGGTTTCATCCGACAGGCGCACCGAATACCGTTCGGCAGCGCTTTGCACCCCCGTGACGGTCTTGCCGCAGATCACGTCGATGCCGCGTAGCCGCATCTCGTTGCGCAGATGTTCGCGTACGTCGTTGTCGAAACCACGCAGGATGTTCTCGCCGCGATAGACGAGCGTTACCTTCGATCCCAGGCCGGCAAAGATGCCGGAGAACTCGACAGCGATATAGCCGCCACCCTGAATCAGGATGCTCCGGGGCAGCTCCGGCAGTTGAAATGCTTCGTTCGAAGAGATCACGTGCTCGATTCCGGGAATTGCCGGGCCGTGATGCGGCCAGCCGCCGGTGGCGACCAGAATGTACTTGGCGCGCACCGTTTCCCCGGTCGCGATCAGACGCACGGTATTCGCATCGGCCAGCACCGCACGGCCCTTTACCAGGCCGACCTTGTAGCGTTCGAGCGTCGTGGTGTAGGCGGCCTCCAGGCGGGTAATTTCCCGATCTTTGTTGTGGATCAGCGCCGGCCAGTGGAACGTCGGCTTCGGCACCGTCCAGCCGAAGCCTTCCGCATCCTCGAAGTCCTCGGCAAAGCGCGAGGCGTAGACCAACAGCTTCTTCGGCACGCAGCCGCGAATGACGCAAGTGCCACCGACACGGTACTCCTCGGCGATCATCACGCGGGCGCCGTGGCTCGACGCGACGCGGGCGGCACGTACGCCGCCTGAGCCTGCCCCAATCACGAAAAGATCGACGTCGTAATCAGCCATAACCCCTTCCCCCACAGCCGCGCGAGCCATACGCTTCACGCCAAATGATCAGAGCGCGGATTGGACGCAACAGAATTGGCGCAACATCTGGTATCCCAACGTCAGGCACGACAGTGTTTATGCGTTCACATGTCGGTGTTGTCGCGCTGCACGGCGTCGCTCACAGCTCGTGGCCTCTCTTGCGCATCTCGGTGCGCATCTTGGCCATTACTTCATCTGCAAGATCGGTAGCCCACTTGTTGGCGTAGGCCATGCTCTGGTCGATGACCTGCGGCTCCACTGTCGCCAGCTTGACACCAAGCGGCGACTTGTAGAACGCGAGCGCGTCCTTGAGTTCCGGCTCGGTGAAACGCGCCGCATAGAATGTTGCGACTTGTTGCTTGAGGGCATCAAGCCGGGGCTGGAAATCCTTGCGCAACTGCTGCGCCACGGCGTTGAGGTCGTTGCTCAGCATCGGATTGGCCTGCATGAAGGTGTCTCGGGTCCGCAAGATGATGCCGACCAGAACGGGGTCATAAAGATTTCCGACGCCCTTGAGATCGATCAGTTGCCGCGCCATCGCGACCGCCGCCGGCGAAGAGCTTTGCGCCGACACGCTTCCCACGAAGCCGAACAGGGCCAGGCCGACCATTGCGGCGCGAATGCACCCGGTGCTGCATACGATCATCTCGGTACCCTTCCCTTGTGCTGCATCAGCCGCGCTCGACGACGCGCACGCCGCCGCTGCCGGCCAGAATAACGGTGCTTGCCAGTCCGACGAACAGGCCGTGCTCGACGACACCGGGGATCGCGTTGAGCCGGATCGCAAGCGACTCCGGATCGGCGATCCGCTCAAGGGCCGCGTCCAGGAGCCAGTGTCCGCCATCCGTGACGAAAGGATGGCCGTCCTTGGCCATGCGCAGCCTAGCCGGACCGGCTGCCCCGCAATCCCGTGCCGCCGCCTCGACCGCCCGGCGCGTCGCCGAGAGACCGAACGAGATGACTTCCACCGGCAGCGGAAACCGGCCAAGGACGGGCACCCATTTGCTCTCGTCGGCGATGACGACCATGCGGGTGGAGGCCGCCGCAACGATCTTCTCGCGCAGCAGCGCACCGCCACCGCCCTTGATCAGGGTGAGGTCGGGTGCGATTTCGTCGGCACCATCGACGGTGAGATCGAGTGCGGTCAGTTCGTCGAGCGTGGCCAGCGGAATTTGCTCCTGCACGGCCTGAAGGCGGGTCGTTTCCGACGTCGGCACGGCGGTAACGGATAGTCCGGCGCGCACCCGGGCCCCCAGCAATTCGACGAAATGCCGGGCCGTCGATCCGGTGCCAAGACCGAGCCGCGTTCCCGGTGCGACCATTTCAAGCGCGCGGGCCGCCGTCTGGCGTTTGAGAGCTTCGAGGTCCATCCGGATGTGGTGTCTAGACGCGTTCCGCGGCGGTGCAAAGCCGAAAAGCGTCAAAGTGACGGTACATCGCAACAGCCAGGCCCGGTTGGCACCGGTCGCTGGTCCCCGGACGGCACCCTTCGCGGCAAGGGGTCGGTCACGTGGTATCGTCCAGTGGGAACTTCGACCTTACATTGTTGTCGAAGCCCGGTCGGCATCGGCGAACGGATTGGCGGATGACCCACATGAGCAGGACCGGCCGATTGCCGCAGTGGCCGCGAAGACTATGGCTCCCTCTCCTGGCGGCCGCGGCACTGGCGTTTCACGCCGGCAGCGCTGCACAAGAGCCGTCGCCGCGCCCGGGCGCGGCCGTTCTGCTCGACGTCGAAGGTGCCATCGGCCCGGCAACCACCGACTATCTGCGCCAGGGCTTCGACGCCGCGGTCAAGCGCGACGCGGCAGTGATTATCCTGCGCATGGATACGCCCGGCGGGCTCGATTCCGCCATGCGTGACATCATCCGCGACGTCCTCGCCTCACGCATTCCCGTCATCACCTATGTGAGCCCAAGCGGAGCGCGCGCGGCGAGCGCCGGCACCTATATCCTCTACGCCAGCCATCTCGCCGCCATGGCGCCTGGCACCAATCTCGGCGCCGCCACCCCGGTACAGATCGGCGGTGGCGGATTTCCAGGCGGCGGCAAGGGCGACGACAAGGACAAGAAATCGGACGACAAGAAAGAGCCGGCGGACGCGTCGAGCCGCAAGGCGGTCAACGACGCGGTCGCCTACATCCGCGGGCTCGCGGACTTGCGCGGGCGCAATGCCGATTGGGCGGAGAAAGCGGTGCGCGAGGCCGCCAGCCTGCCGGCCAACGAGGCACTGGCGAACCGCGTGATCGAGATCATCGCCACAGATGAGCGGGACCTTTTGAACAAGGCCGACGGGCGGATCATCCGCATCGGCGAGGAGCAGCATACTCTGAAGACCACAGCCCTGCAGATCGTCAAGATCGAGCCGAATTGGCGGGTGCAGATCCTGGCGGCGATCACCAACCCGAACATCGCCTATATTCTGCTGCTGCTCGGCATCTACGGCCTGATCTTCGAGTTCTTGAATCCGGGTGCGGTGGTTCCCGGTGTGGTCGGCGGCATCGCTCTGCTGATCGGGCTTTATGCGCTCAACCTGATGCCGATCAACTTCGCCGGTGCGGCGCTCATGCTGCTCGGCGTCGCGCTGATGGTGGCGGAAGCCTTCCTGCCGTCATTCGGCATCGTCGGCATCGGCGGCATCGTTGCCTTCGCGATCGGATCGCTCTTGATGTTCGACACGGATGTACCCGGATTCAGCTTATCGTGGCCCGCCGTCGCCGCCGGAACGGCTGTCACTGCGGCCTTCTTCCTGATTGCGGTGGAGGCTGCCTGGCGCGCGCATCGCCGCGTGGTCGTCACCGGCGAACCGGCGCTGGTCGGCACGTCCGCCCGGGTCGTGAGGTGGGACGGCAAACAAGGGCTGGTCCACGTTCACGGCGAGGACTGGCAGGCGCGCGCCGATGCTCCTCTCGGAGCAGGACAATCGGTCCGTGTGGTTGCGCGTCAGAATCTCACCCTGATCGTCGAGCCAGAGGCGCAAACACCGCCCCAACCCCGAGGATAACGCCATGTATGCCTTAGCCCCCTACGTTGTCATCGCCGTCGTGGTTGTCGCCATCCTGATGACGATGCTGCGCATCATGCGGGAATACGAGCGCGCGGTTATGTTCACGCTCGGACGCTTCTCCGGCGTCAAGGGGCCCGGCCTGATCATCCTCATTCCCTTCGTGCAACAGATGGTGCGCGTCGACCTGCGCACCATCGTGCTCGACGTGCCGAGCCAGGACGTGATTTCCCGTGACAACGTCTCGGTCAAGGTCAACGCGGTGATCTATTTCCGCGTGGTCGACGCCGACAAGTCGGTGATTCAGGTGGAAAACTTCATGGCCGCCACCAGCCAGCTCGCGCAGACCACGCTGCGCTCGGTGCTTGGCAAGCACGAACTCGACGAGATGCTGTCGGAGCGCGACAAGCTCAACAGCGACATCCAAAGCATTCTCGATGTGCAGACCGACGCCTGGGGCATCAAAGTCGCCAATGTCGAGATCAAGCATGTCGACATCGATGAGAGCATGATTCGGGCGATCGCCCGGCAGGCGGAGGCGGAACGCAACCGGCGTGCGCGTGTCATCGACGCCGAAGGCGAGCAGCAGGCAGCGGCGAAACTGGTCGAGGCTGCCGTCATGCTCGCCAGGGTTCCGGAAGCGATGCAGCTGCGCTACCTGTCGACGCTGCAGAACATTGCCGGCGAGAAGAACTCGACCATCGTGTTCCCGCTCCCGATCGACCTGTTGCGCGGCTTCACGGCGCCGCGCCAAGCCTAGCGGCGTGCCGCCATCCGCCGTCCGACCACCGCGGCTGGCCGATTGATCGTGTTCCGGCGGTGGCGAATCAGAGTGTAACTGCACTCCGATGCCGCTGTCCCCGGAGACCTTGCGTGGCCCTGTTTGTCGATCTCGCGAAGCCGATCCGCGCCTTCCGGCAAACCTATCTGCCGCTGGTACTGGTGTATTTCGCCTATGGCGCGCTTGGGCTGATCGACGTGTCCCGCGACATGTGGATCAAGGAGCGGCTGACGCTGAATCCCGCCGAGCTTGCCGGAATCGGCGTCTGGCTGACCCTGCCCTGGACCGTGAAGATGGTGTTCGGGCAGCTCGTCGACAGCGTCCCGATCTTCGGCTCGCAGCGCAGATCCTATATCCTCATCGGCGCGGCATGCACCGCCAGCGGCATGATGACGCTTGCCGGTGCTGCGGGTGGCTGGCTCGCATTTGCCCGGCCCGACCAGATCTACGTCTTGGGCGCGATGCTGATCGTCATCGGCACCGTGATCCAGGATGTGGTCGCAGACGCCATGTCGACGGAGGTTGTGGCGCGGGTCGATGCCTCTGGGCAGCCGCGCCCGGACGAAGAGGTGCGCGCCGAGTTGGGCATGGTGCAGCTGATCGGCCGCCTGGCACTGTCGGCAGGCATTCTCGCGGTGGCCGGGCTGTCCGGCTGGCTGGCAGGGTTTCTCGCGCGTGAGACGGTGTTCCTCCTCGGACTGCTGGTGCCGGCGAGCTCGGCGGTCGGCGTGCTGCTGATCCGATCGGAAACCACCGAACGGCGGCCGCTCGACTGGCGCATCCTCGGCGGCGGCATCGCCTTCGGGCTGGTGGTGGCAGGACTTGCGCTCGGCGGCGTGCCGTACGTGCAGGAGGTTATCTTCCTCCTGTCGATGGCGGTGATCTGCACCATGCTGGTCGTCGTGACGCGAGACCTCGATGCCAAGACCCGCCGTGCCATCCTTTATACCACCATCATCATTTTCGCGTTCCGCGCCGCCCCCGGGGTTGGCGACGGCTATTTCTGGTGGACGCTTGATGTGTTGAAGTTCGACGAGGCATTCTACGGCACGCTGCGGCAAACGGCGGCAATCCTCGCCATTGCCGCCATGTGGATCTTCAGCAAGCAGCTGACGGAGTATTCCGTCACGTGGACGCTGTTCTGGCTCGCCATCGCCGGCGCAATCCTGTCGTTGCCGAACATCGGCCTCTACTTCGGCCTGCATTATTGGACCGAGGCGAATTTCGGTTTCGGTGCGCGGACGGTCGCCATCATCGATGCAGCAACGACATCGCCGTTCGCACAGCTCAGCATGATCCCGCTGCTGACGCTCATCGCCTTCTACGCGCCCGCCGGGCGACGCGCGACCTGGTTCGCCTTGATGGCCTCGCTGATGAATCTGGCGCTGGTCTCGGGACAGCTACAGACCAAATACCTTAATCAAGCCTTCCCGGTGCTGCGCGGCGGCTACGATCAACTCGGGGTGCTCCTGATCATCGCCGCCGCGCTCGGATTCCTGCTGCCGATCGGCGCGATCCTGCTGTTCGGCCGCCGCGTCTAACACGCGACGCTTCAACCGCCGAGAATCCGCGTGGTATCGTCGAACAGCTCGTCGACGGTGAAACGCCGCGGGATCAGCCGCTGCCGCAGGCAATAGTCGATGATGATCTCGAGCGACCGCCGGTTGGCCTCGATGCCGAAACGCAGCGCATCGAGCGCTGTACCGGATTCCGGCAGCTCGGCGGCGTTCTTGCTTTCGCCCAGCATGCGGAAAATGTCCTTGACCGCGTCGGGACGCGACTTGGAGATGTGATCCCGCACCACGACCATGTGATTGATCGGCACGCCGCCGTGGCTCGCGGCCCACTTGCGCGCGGCCTCGTCAGGGTTTGGGATCAAATGCTTCAGCCGTGGGTCCGGCAAGCTGTCGCCGACGATGGCCGCATCGATCTCGCCGTCGAGCAGCATCTGCACCAGTTCCTTGCCTTCGGGCGCGCGCTCGACGATGTCCGGGTCGTGGTACTCGGCCAGATGCGGATCCTCGAAGGTGATCCAGCGAACCTTGTTCACGTCGACGCCGTAGTCGTCCGCGAGGATCCCTCGCAGCCATCCGCCGGTGGTCTGGGTATACGCGCGCACGCCGACGCGACGGCCGTTGAGGTCGGACGGGCGCAAGGTCCCGCGCTCAGGGTTATAGGCGATGGTGTGGTGCTGGCCGCGCCCCATGACGACGGCCGGCAGCAGGACATAGGGCTTGTCGTAGGATTTCGCCTGCAGGTAGGTTCCGATTGCCAGTTCGCCGACATCGTATTTCGCGTCGCGCACGATCGACTTGAAGCCGCGATTGGCGACCTTCACCTCCGGGAAATCGAGCGCAACAAGGTCGGAACGCACCTCGCCCTTCTTGAGCGCGGCGGTGTTCGGATAGTTGCCGAGCCAAAAGCTGAGTGTCATCTGTTGCGTCATCGTCGTCACGGTCTTCTCCTCAGTCGGCCAAGGCAGGATAGAGCGTCTGCGCGGTCCTCGCGAAGATCCACGCCTGATCTTCCTGCCGCAGGCAAGCAAGCGAGTTTCGCGCGACCGCCAAGATCTCGGCAAGCGTCCCCTCCGAGGCTGGATAATTCGAACCCCAGGCAAGACGTTCGGCGCCGAACTCGCTGACCAGCAGCGGAAAGAATGTGTCCGGCGCCGCCTTGCCGCCGGCCGCTTCCTCGAACACCCGCGGCGTCAGCTTCAGGTAGACGTTCGGATAACGGGCAAGGCTCATGAGCGCCGCGGCCGCCCGGTACGGTGGCCCGTCTTCCAGTGTGGGCCGCGCGCAATGGTCGACGATGATGCGAACGGTCGGAAACCGTTGTGCCATGCCGATCATCTGCGGGATCGCCTCCGGCGCCACTTGCAGGCAGATCGACAGGCCAAGCTCGGCGGCGCACTCCCAGGCCGGATAGGTCTTCGGGTCGTCGAGCCACGGCGCCTGCTGGCTCACCGTGCTGCCGAACATGAACAGGCGCATGCCGGTCAGCCCGCGGCTGCGCCAGTCGCGCATGCGTTCCGGAGCATCGGCTGCCAGAACATCGGCCGAAAACACGCCCGTGAGGCGGTCCGGGTACGCCGCCACAGCGTCCGCCACGTAGGAATTGTCATGCCCGTAGCAGGTCGACGCTTGCACCAGCGCCGACTTTGCGACGTTGGCTGCGTCCATCGCGGCGATCATCTGTCTGATCGTGACCGGGCGTTCGCGCGACCACGTGGATTGATGCCCGCCCACCGGCGCCAGCGGATAGCGCCCGGTATCGTCGGCGATAATATGGGGGTGAATGTCGATCGCCCTGGTCGCCATCGTTGTTGCGTTTCCTGCCTGCTCGGCCGGTCGTGCCGGCTCGGCCCTGCATAACCCGATCCGGCGCCAATGCCTATGCGCTTCGAATGCTGAGGATCATCCCCGGCAAATGCTTGCGCCGCCGCGCGCCACCCGCTAGCCACATCGGCCATGCTCGCTCCTCTGCTCGTCTTCGACCTCGATGGCACGCTGATCGATACCGCCCCCGATCTCGTGGACACGCTCAACTTGATTCTGGTCCGCGAAGGCTTGCTGCCGGTGCCGTTTGCGATGGCGCGCACCATGATCGGGGGCGGCGCTCGGATGCTGATCGAGCGCGGTCTCGTGGCCGAAGGCCGCGCTTGCGGGCCCGATGAGGTCGACCGGCTCTACGCCGATTTCGTCGCGCACTACGGCGAGCACATCGCCGATCGCTCGCGCCCGTTTCCTGGGGTCGAAGGGGCGCTCGACCAACTGGCGGCCGACGGGTGGCGGTTTGCCGTCTGCACCAACAAGCTCGAGGGGTTGTCGCTGCGGCTGCTGGAGACGCTCGGCCTGGTCGGCCGGTTCGATGCGATCTGCGGGCAGGACACCTTCGGCGTTCAGAAGCCGCACCCGGACATCCTGCTGAAAACCATCCGCCGTGCCGGCGGGGCGCCCGAGCGCTCGGTCATGGTGGGCGATTCCGCCAACGACATCGATGTCGCACGCGCCGCCAACGTACCGGTCATCGCGGTCGATTTCGGATACACGGACGTTCCGGTTGCAAAACTCGGCCCAGACCAGATCATCGACGGCTACGCAAAGCTGCCTGCCGCCGTGCGCGGCCTCGCCGGTCCGAAAATGTGACAATTTTAACAATTTTTGGTTAACGTCCGTTAACGCCTTGAAATCAGGCCTCGTAAGCATTTGCGGGCACATCAACCCGGCATTCCGATGGAAATCGCTTCGGTCAAAGCCCCATAGTGCCGCCAAGGGCTGCGGCGAACGCCGTGCACATCCCAGGATTGCATCGCCCGCCCAGTTGCACCTATGGACGCCCCGACCTATCCTCCCGCCGAGAGCAGGCCGTCGGGGCCAGCCGCGTCGAATAGGTTGTGTTATGCGTCGAATCCTGGCTTTCGCAGTTTGTGGATTGAGCCTTGGCGCTTGCACATCAGCCGATCTGTTCAAGCTGGACACAACGCCGACCCCGGTAAACCTGCGGCTGGAGTCACAGCCGCCGGGCGCCGACGCAAAGCTCTCCTCCGGCGACAGCTGCAAGACCCCCTGCACATTGCCGGTGAACGTGTCCGGAGGCTTGTCCAGCGAATTGACCGTGACCTACACCCTCGATGGCTATCAGCCGCAAGCGTTGACGGTGGACGTCGTGCCACCGCTCGACCCGCGGGAAGGGCCCGCACGGATCAGCCCAAATCCGGTGACGGCCGAACTCGAGGCTGCGCCTCCGCCGGCCCGGCGCAGGCCCGCCACGAAGCGGGTTGCACCAAGAAAGCCGGCGGCACAGCCAGCGGCCCAGCGGCCGGCAGCGGCGCCGGCACCCGCAGAACCGGCCCCAGCAACCGCACCGGCGCAAGCTCCCGCTCCGGCCGGCACGCAGTCGTCGCCTTGGCCGCCCGCTCCCGGCCAACCGCCGGCGCAGCAGTAGTCAACGCTGCAAGCGCCCAGCCCCCCCTGCGTGGATCATCCTCCGCGCGGCCGGCTGGTGAATCCCCACTGTTCCTTCTATATGTAGGTCGATAGACCGAAGCCGGACGCGCGCTTCCATGGTCTATCGGCAGACAGTGGTGGGGTACGGTGCAGAGCCCGCGAACTCTCGACTTTGAGTCCTACCGGAACGGCACTCTGCCGGCGCTGATCGATCCGTTCGGCCGCACCATCAGCTATTTGCGCGTTTCCGTGACGGACCGCTGCGATTTCCGCTGTGTCTATTGCATGGCGGAAAACATGACGTTCCTGCCGAAAGCCAACCTGCTGACGCTCGAGGAACTCGACCGGCTGTGCTCGGCCTTTGTCGCCAAGGGCGTGCGCAAGCTGCGGCTCAGCGGCGGCGAGCCGCTGGTGCGGCGCGGCATCATGACCCTGGTGGAATCGCTGTCGCGCCACCTCACCTCCGGCGCCCTGGACGAGCTGACGCTGACCACCAACGGCTCGCAGCTCACGAAATACGCCGACGAGCTGAAGGCCAAGGGCGTCAAGCGCATCAACGTATCGCTCGACACCCTCGATCCCAACAAGTTCCGCGCCATCACCCGCTGGGGCGAACTCGACAAGGTCCTCGCCGGCATCGATGCCGCGCAGGCCGCCGGCTTGCACGTCAAGATCAATGCGGTGGCCCTGAAGGGGGTCAACGAGGACGAGCTTGCCTCGCTCGTCGAATGGGCGCATGGCCGCGGCATGGACATCACCATCATCGAGGTGATGCCGCTCGGCGATATCGGAGAAGAACGCCTCGACCAGTATTTGCCGCTGTCGATCGTGCGGGCGCGGCTTGGCGAGCGCTTCACGCTCGACGAGATCGACTATCAGACCGGCGGCCCCGCCCGCTACACACGTGTCCAGGAAACCGGGGGCAGACTCGGCTTCATCACGCCGATGACCCACAATTTCTGCGAATCCTGCAATCGCGTGCGTGTGACGTGCACAGGCACCCTTTATATGTGCCTCGGCCAGAACGACGCGGCTGACCTGCGCACACCGCTGCGGCAGTCGGAGGCGAACGATCTGCTCTATCGGGCGATCGACGACGCCATCGCCCGCAAGCCCAAAGGCCATGATTTCATTATTGACCGCCGCCACCGGCGTCCGGCGCTGTCGCGCCACATGAGCGTGACCGGCGGCTAGTCTAGACCCGCCCCTGCGAAAGTTGCGCTGAGCGCCGTCACTTTCGATTGGCGCCTTTCCCCGCGCTGTGAATAAATGCCAGGGGGAACCGGCGATCGTCAACAACCGAACGCGGCGGTCGCCACCGACAGCGGCTGTCACCGCCCCTGTGACAGTCGCAAGGGGTGGAAACGTGCGCGCTCTGCTGAAGCTCAGCGGCGTCATCGACGCCATCAATGCGCAGATCGGCAAGTGGGTCGCATGGCTCGTGCTGGTGGCCGTGATGGTATCCGCCACGAACGCCATCATACGCAAGCTGTTCGACACATCATCCAATGCCTGGCTCGAGCTGCAATGGGTGCTGTTCAGCATCGTGTTCTTACTCTGCGCATCATGGACGATGCTCGCCAACGAGCACATCCGCATCGACATCGTGAACGCCATGCTGCCGCGCCGCGGCCGCGACGCCATCGAGCTGGTCGGTCACGCCCTTTTCCTATTGCCGCTGACCATCGTCATGATGGTGACGTCGCTGCCGTTCTTCCTCCGCTCCGTCGAGATCAACGAGCAATCGATGAACGCCGGCGGCCTGCCGCAGTGGCCAGCGAAGTCGCTCGTCTTCATCGGGTTCACGCTGCTGTTCTTTCAAGGCATCTCCGAACTCATCAAGCGGATCGCCGTCATCCAGGGGCTGATCCCGGATCCGCACGTGACGCAACCGCGCCCGATCGAAGCCGAAATCGACCAACTCGCCGAAACAATCGACCGACGCTGAACGTGCCAACGGTCCAGGCCCGCGATGACCGCCTTTCTCATCCACAATATGGCGCCGATTATGTTCGCGGCGCTTGTTGTGTTCCTGTTGCTCGGCTATCCGGCCGCCTTTGCACTTGCCGCCAACGGCCTCCTGTTCGGCATCATCGGGATCGAGCTCGGCCTGTTCCCTCCAGATTTTCTGCAAGCGCTGCCGGAGCGGGTCTTCGGCATCATGAGCAACGACGTCCTGCTCGCCATCCCGTTCTTCACTTTCATGGGTCTGGTCCTGGAACGTTCCGGCATGGCGGAGGATCTGCTCGACACCATCGGCCAATTGTTCGGCACGGTGCGTGGCGGGCTCGCATACGCGGTGATCTTCGTCGGCGCTCTGCTTGCCGCCACCACCGGCGTGGTCGCTGCCTCGGTGATTTCCATGGGGCTGATCTCGCTGCCGATCATGCTGCGCTACGGCTACGACCGCCGCGTCGCAACCGGGGTCATCGCCGCATCAGGCACACTCGCGCAGATCATTCCGCCCTCGCTGGTGCTGATCGTGATGGCCGACCAGCTCGGCCGCTCGGTGGGCGACATGTACGAGGGCGCCTTCATCCCCGGCCTGGTGCTGTCCGCGTTCTACGCCGGCTATATTTTTCTTGTGACGGTGTTTTATCCGACGGCGGCTCCTGGACTGCCGCCGGACGCCATCATCTACCGCGAGCCGGGCGGCCGGCGCGGCGGCATCTCGCTCGCGGCCGTTGTCGCTATCTCGACCGTCGCCTCCATCTGGTACATGCGTACGACCGCGGTGAGGGCCGGCGCCGACTTCGTGGTGCTGACCATGGCGCTCACGGTTTCCACCGCCTTCGTCATCGCCATGCTCAACCGCCTCCTGCGCCTTGGCCTGCTGTCGCGGATCGCCGAGCAGGTGGTGTTCGTGATGGTGCCGCCGCTGGCGCTGATCTTCCTCGTGCTCGGCACCATCTTCGTCGGCGTCGCGACACCCACGGAAGGCGGCGCCATGGGCGCGACCGGCGCGCTCGTGCTCGCCATGATGAAGCGCCGGCTCACGTTCGACCTGACCCGTCAGGCGATCGAGTCGACTGCAAAACTCTCGGCATTCGTGGTCTTCATCCTGATCGGCGCGCGGGTGTTCTCGCTGACGTTCTACGGCGTCGACGGTCACAAATGGGTCGAAGAAATGCTGGTGGCGCTGCCCGGCGGGCAGGCCGGCTTCCTCGTCTTCGTCAACGTGTTCGTGTTCATCCTCGCCTTCTTCCTCGACTTCTTCGAGATCGCCTTCATCATGATTCCGCTGCTGGGGCCGGCGGCAGAGCGGATCGGCATCGACCTGATCTGGTTCGGCGTCATCCTCGCGGTCAACATGCAGACGTCGTTCATGCATCCGCCGTTCGGCTTCGCGCTGTTCTATCTGCGCTCCGTGGCACCGAGAACCCGGTTCCTCGACCGCATCACCGGCCGGCAAATGGAGCCGGTCACAACGGGACAGATTTATTGGGGAGCGGTGCCGTTCGTGGTGATCCAGTGCATCATGGTCGGTCTCGTGATCGCGTTCCCAGCGATGGTGACGCACTACAAGGACACCGGGCCGAAAGTGGATCCGGCCAGCATCAATATCGAGATTCCGCAGATTGAGCTGCCACCGATCGATCTCAGCGAGCCGCCGAAGATTCAGTAGTATGCCTGTGGCGCGGAAAGATGCGGCCCGGAGCCATCGGACTCCGGGCCGTCGCCGTTTTGCGCGGAATTGCCCGGTCGAGGCGGTTCAGCTTCGTGTGCGGGCGCGGATCATGAACGTGTCGAAGGTATACTCGGCGACCTGCCACCACAGATACTGGTCGCCGCGGAAGGCCCGATACGCTTCGTAGACTTTCTTGAAGTCGGCGTTGTCGGCCGAAGTCTCCGCGTAAACCTCGTTCGCGGCCTTGAGGCTCGCATCAAGGACCGCCTGCGAGAACGGACGCAGCTGCGCGCCGCCGGACACCAGGCGCTTCAGCGCAGCCGGGTTCTGCGCGTCGTACTTGGCCTGCATCAGCGTGTTGGCCACGTGCGACGCCGACTGGATGATCGATTGATAGGCTTTCGGCAGTTCGTTCCACTTATTGATGTTGATGAAGTTGTGGAGCATCGGGCCGCCTTCCCACCAGCCGGGGTAATAATAGTACCTGGCGACCTTCTGAAAGCCGAGCTTCTCGTCATCGTAGGGGCCGACCCACTCGCAGGCATCGAGCGTGCCCTTCTCCAGCGCTGGGTAAATGTCGCCGCCGGCGATCTGCTGCGGCACCACGCCGAGCCTGGAGATCACCCGGCCGGCGAATCCGCCGATGCGCATCTTCAGGCCCTTGAGGTCGTCGACGGTCTTGATCTCCTTGCGGAACCAGCCGCCCATCTGCGCGCCGGTGTTACCCGCCGGGAAACCGATGACATTGAACTTCTTGTAGAAGCCGTTCAGCAGATCCAAACCACCGCCATAGAACATCCAGGCGTCGAGCATGCGCTGGTTCATGCCGAAAGGAATCGAGGTGCCAAAGGCGAAGGTGGGATCCTTGCCGAAATAATAGTAGGACGCGGTGTGGCACATTTCGACAGTGGCGTTCGATGCGGCGTCGAGCGCCTGCAGGCCGGGGACAATCTCGCCGCCGGCAAAAACCTGGATCTGGAACTTGTTGTCGGTCGCCTCCGCAACCGCCTTGGCGAACGATTCGGATGCGCCGAAGATCGTGTCGAGCGACTTCGGGAAGCTCGAGGTCAGACGCCATTTCAGCTCGGGCATCGACTGGGCGATGGCCGGCGCGGCAATCGCGCTTGCCGCAACTCCGACACCGGCGGCTTTCAGAAATTGACGACGCTTCATCGGGGATCCCTCCGTTCCGGCTGCATCGGCCAGCAGCGTGCAGGCCCGGTGCGTTGCGTCACCATGGCGAACGCCGGCGGCAAAATCCAGTCGCGCTCGGTTCAAAAAAGTCGAACGCCGCGCCCCGGCTGCAGTCCGAGGCGCGGCGGCAGATCTGCGTCGTGGGCCGGTCGCGCGGTTCGATCAGCCCCTCGGCCGCGTGCGGATCATGAACGTGTCGTACGTGTACTCGGCCACCTGCCACCAAAGATACTCTTCGTTGCGGAACACAGCAATGGAATCGAGCACCTTCTTGTAGTCCGCGTTGGTGGCCGAGGTTTCGGCGTTCACCTCGTTCGAGGCCTTCAAGCAGGCTTCCATGATCGACTGGCTGAACGGACGCAGCAGCGCCCCGCTCGCCACCAGGCGCCGCAACGCGTGCGGGTTGCGTGCATCATAGCGTCCCTGCTGCTCGACATTGGCGTAGGCGGCAGCGGCGGTGACGATCGCCTTGTAGTTCTTCGGCAGTTCGTTCCACTTGTTGAGATTGATCAGGAAGTGCTCTGCGGTGCCGCCTTCCCACCATCCCGGATAGTAGTAGTACTTGGCCACCTTGTAGAAGCCGAGCTTCTCGTCGTCGTAGGGGCCGACCCACTCGGTCGCGTCGATCGTGCCCTTCTCCAGCGCCGGGTAGATGTCGCCCCCGGCGATCTGCTGCGGCACGACGCCGAGCTTCTGCAACGTCCTTCCGGCCCAGCCGCCGATGCGCATCTTCAGGCCCTTGAGGTCCGCCGGCTCCCGGATTTCCTTGCGGAACCAGCCGCCCATCTGCGCGCCGGTGTTGCCGCCAACCAGACAATGAACGTTGTACTTCCGGGTGAACTCGTTCATCAGCTTGAGGCCGTCGCCGTCGTAGTACCAGGCGTTCTGCTGCCGCGAATTGAGGCCGAACGGAACGGCGCAGAACAACGCCCATGTCGGATCCTTGCCGATGTAGTAGTAGACGGCCGTGTGTCCCACCTCGACGGTACCGTTCGAGACCGCATCGAGCGCCTGCAGCGGCGGCACGATCTCGCCGCCGGCGAAGACCTGCACCTGGAACTTGTTGTCGGTCGCTTCGGCGATGTACCTGGCGAAGGTCTCGTTGCTGCCGTAGAGGATGTCCAGCGACTTCGGCCAACTCATCGTCAGCCGCCACTTGATCTCCGGCATCGACTGGGCGATTGCGGGCTTGGCGACCGCGGCGGCGGCTGCGCCTGCACCGACTGCGGTCAGAAATTGACGACGCTTCATAGCCTGCTTCTCCTCCGATGGGTTTGCTTGATTGATTGTTGTTGGGCTGCGACCTAACCGCCGGCTCGCAACGAGCCATCGCGCCAGCCTGATTCGAGCGGCAGTCAGCCGCTCGGCGAGCGTCGGTAGGATGGGTTGTTCGCGTGATCCGCACAATAGCCGCGGCGCAGAAATCGCCGGGTCTTGACGCGTCCGCCGCTACCTGGCGACGTCGACCCAAAGCTCCATATTCGGGTGAATGCCGCAGAAAACCAGAAACTCGCCCTCGTGCGGAAAGGCGATCTCCACGGTCTCGCCGGGCTCCTGCGCACCGGAATCGTAGTCCAGTTTCGGGGCGAAGACGCGCGCATTGTGGGTGCGAGTATCGTTGTTGAGGATCCACAGACGCGCCCCGCGCTTGAGCCCGATGTGGGCGGGGTCGAAGCGCTTTTCATGCTGCGTCACCGTCGTCGTGAACGACACCGGCAGGGCGGGACGCGCCTGGCCGGGAACAATTCTTGCCGGCGGCCGCGGGTCGGTTGCGCTGTCGAGCGTGCGCAGGAAGGCGATCAGGTCGGCGCGCTCGCGGTCCGTCAGGCTGATCCGGGTGGGGAGGTCCTTCGACAGCGTCGAACGGCGTATGATGCCGTTCTCGTAGTGGCGGCTCACCTCGTCGAGGCTCTTCAGGGACCCGTCGTGCATGTAGGGTGCAGAGTGGCCGATCTCGCGCAGCCCCGGCGTCTTGAACGCGTGCTCGGCCGCTTCAAGCCGCAGCACCGTGCCGCGTCCGCGATCTTCGTCCGGCCGGCCAATATCGTGGAAGGCGTAGTCGGTGAACGCGAAGCCGCTGTGGCAATTGCTGCAGCCGGCCTTGCCGGTGAACAGCCTGAAGCCTGCGACTTCGCTGCGGGTTAGCGCTGCCGCATCGCCTTCGATCCAGCGGTCGAACCGGGTCGGCGGCGACACCAGCGTGCGCTCGTAGACAGCGATGGCCTTGGCAATCGTGGCGCGGCTGATTTCCGGCGTGCGCGGAAACGCCTTGGCAAACGCATTCGCCAGCGCGGGATCCTTCGCCAGACGTCGCACGGCCTCCGCCATGGGTAGCCCCATTTCGTCAGGCGACTCGATCGGTCCCGCCACCTGTTCCTCGAGACTGCGGGCGCGTCCGTCCCAGAACACGTGCGTCGCCCAGGCTAGATTCCAGAGCGTCGGCGTATGCCGCACGATCGGTCGCTTGGCGACGCCCTCGCCGCGCGTGCGTCCGTCGGCGAATCCTTTCGTGCGGACGTGGCACGAGGCGCAGGAGATCGTCCCGTTGGCCGACAAGCGGGGATCATGAAACAACGCCTCGCCGAGCGCGTGCTTGTCATCTGAGTAAGGATTGTCGGCGGGAAACGGCACCGTCGGCGGCCGGCGAAACTTGGCCTTGAGGACTGCAAGCACCGCGTCTGCATCCGATGCCGCCGCGACGGTTCGCGACGCCGACGCCGAAGGCGCACGCGCCAGCAGCACGGCCGCGCCCAACCCGCCGATGACCCCGCCGCAAACGAGAGCCGCGGCCACAAGACCGATCAGCGGCTTGGCAAATGTCGCCCGCATTACATCAGCGGACCCGCCGCCAGTTCGACCTGCGCGATCATTGCCAAGACGTCTGCGTGATTCTTCATCGGCTGCTTGGGCGGCATCGCCGATGGGAACACGGCCTTCAGGTCGGCCAGCCGCGCTTGCACGTCCTTCAGTGCGCGCGCATCCTTCTTGTCCAGCGCGGCGGAGACGCTTTCGATCATCGCCGTGGCCTCCCAGACGAAACCGCGCGCATCCTGGTATTCGACCGGCTTGCCGATGCGCCCCTTGACGATCGCTTCCTCGTATTCACCGGCCGCGGACTTGAGCAGCTCGAGCGCCAGCTCCACCGTGAACGGCGCCCAGTTCACGCCCTTGGTCTTGAGGCCCGCATCGGCTTTCGCCAGTGCGTCCTGTACCGTCTTCAGCGCCTTGGCGTAGTCGGCTCCACCCTTCTTGCGCTTCACGGTATTGGCGAGAACCTTGAGCGTGGCCTCGAACGGCGCAACACCGTAGTCCTTCAAGTGGCCGCGAATCGCGCCATAGATCTCCTCGCTGGGATGCAGGAAGTGCGGAAGCGCCGCGTTCCACTGCCGCTCGTCGACGAGCTGGTTGCCGACCAACAAGTGACCGCGCATTTGCGCAATCCGCAGGCCGAACTGCAGGTCCGGCGGAAGTTTCGCCGAGCCACCTTCACCGCCCTCGCCTTCACCGCCCTCGGCGCCATGCCGCATGTGCTGCGCGAGCACGATGGCGGATGTGGCGGTGCGCGGCACCGCCGGAGCGCGGGCATCCATGGGCGGAGATTTGACCGGACTAGCCGCACCGGCCGGGTTGGGCTCCGCCGGAATGGCGCCGGTGCCGGCGACCACGAAGGCGCCGACGCCGAGCCAGATTTTCGTACTGGTCTTCATCGGTTATCTCCCACGGACGAGGCGGCCGGCCGTGCGGCGCCGGCCACGGCGACCGCTCCCCCCGGCACCATTAGACCGCCGAGGCGACAGGGTCCAGTAAAGTCATTGTTTTTAATGGTTCCAATCAAAGGTCTTAATTACTCCAATGAAGAGTAGTCTAAGTGTTCCACCCATGAAATCTGTTGTAATCGCCGGAGCGCGCCAGCATTCATTGAACGACAACGTGGCCCTTGTTCGCGTACGGAATGGCATCGGTGCAGATCGTTATCGGAAACGTGCTGTCGACTGGCGACATTGAGGCCGCGCGCGCCGCGCTGCAGCGCGCGCGGTTCGTCGATGGACGCACCACCGCCGGCTTTGCCGCGCGGGAGGTGAAGAACAACACCCAGGCCGCAGGCAGCAACCGCTCGCTGGAAACGGTGCGCGCCCTGGTGACCGAACGCATCCTCGCCAACGAGGTGTTCCGCCTCGCCGTACGGCCCAAGGCGCTCACGCCGCTGACGTTCTCCCGCTACGAGCCCGGCATGAACTACGGCAGCCACGTCGACGACCCGCTGATGCACGGCATGCGCACGGATGTCTCTTTCACCCTGTTCCTGAGCGATCCGCGAAGCTACGACGGCGGCGAACTGGTGATCGAATCCGCCAGCGGCGACGACGCGATCAAGCTCGACGCGGGCGCGCTCGTCGCTTATCCGGCGACGACGCTACATCGGGTCAATGCGGTCGGGAGCGGCCAACGCCTCGCCGCCGTCGGCTGGGCGCGCAGCTTCATCCGCGACGACGCGCAGCGTGAGCTGCTGTTCGACCTCGACACCGCCCGCCGGCAGATTTTTTCACGCGAAGGAAAAACGGCGGAGTTCGACCTGATCTCGAAGTCGGTCGCCAACCTGATGCGGATGTGGAGCGAGGACTAGCGCGCCGCACTGTACAGGCGCCGATCAAAGGAGAGCTGACCGGTGACTGATCCGAAGAACGATCCCGCACGATGCATCCCCATCCTTGCATCGCTCAACATCGACGAAACGCACGATTTCTATGTCGGCAAGCTCGGCTTCACGAGCACCGTGTACAAGGAGCACAACTATCTCATTGTCAGGCGCGATGAGATGGAGATTCATTTCTGGCTCAGCGACGACAGGCGGTTTCCGGAAAACACATCCTGCTATATCCGCGGCGGCCAGATCGTCGCACTCTACGATGAATACCGGGCACGCAAGATCCCGAAGCTGTCTGAGTTCACCGTACGGCCCTGGAACATGAAGGAGTTCTACGTGATCGACCCGCACGGCAATCTGTTGCGGTTCGGGTGCATCCCCGAGGAGGCTGCATAGCATAGCGACGCCGCCGCTGGTTCTGACCGCGGCACCGCTGCTGGGGAAATCGTCACAGAGCCGTAGTAGGCTGGCGTGTGGAGGGCGCTGCCATGACTTACCGCTGGCCTACTCGGCTTGACGTCGACGCGTTCGCAACCATCAATCGCCGCCGGCTGCTGCAAGGTCTCGGCACGTCCGCGCTCGTTACCGCGACGGGCGGACTTTTTTCCGGCCGCGTTTGGGCTAATCCGGTCTTTCCGGCTAATCCGTTCGCGCTCGGCGTCGCCTCCGGCGATCCCGCTCCGGACGGCTTCGTCATTTGGACGAAGATTGCACCACGGCCGCTCGAGCACGGCAGCGGCATGCCGAAGAAGACGGTGGAGGTCGATTGGATGGTCGGCGCCGATCCGCACCTGCGCCAAGTCGTCCAGCAAGGCAAAGCGCTCGCCCGCCCTGAACTTGGCCACGCCGTCCACGTCGAGGTCGGCGACCTCGAGCCGGCGCGGAACTACTTCTATCGGTTCACGATCGGCGACGAGCGGAGCCGCCTCGGCCGCGCTCGCACGCTGCCGGCGCCCGGATCGCCGATAGGGCAAATCCGATTTGGCGTCGCCGGCTGCCAGCGCTACGAGGACGGCTTCTTCACCGCCTACCGGCACCTTGCCCAGGAGCGGTTCGACTTCGTCTTCCACTACGGCGACTACATCTACGAACACCGCATCCTGCGTCCGGGCGACCGCAATCTGCGCGTAGCGCGGGTGATGCCGGGCGAACCTGACGAGATCCATACACTCGACGACTACCGGCACCGTTACGCAGTCTACAAGAGCGACGTCGACCTGCAGCTCGCGCATGCTTCGGCACCGTTCCTGATGAGCTACGACGACCACGAGGTCGACAACAATTGGGCGAGCGATATTTCTGAGGAGAACGTCCCGCGCGAGCTGTTCCTGTTGCGCCGGGCCGCCGCGTTCCAAGCCTGGTACGAGCACATGCCGGTACGCAGGGCGCTGATCCCGCGCGGCCCGGACATGCTGATGTATCGGCGCTTTGCCATCGGCGATCTGTTGATCATGAACGTGCTCGACACGCGGCACTACCGCTCCGATCAGGCCTGCGGTGACAGGGTCAAGCCCGACTGCAAGGAAGCGCTCGATGCCGCACGCACGATGCTGGGGGAGCGACAGGAGCGCTGGCTGACCGACAGCTTCAAGGGCGCAAGCGGCCGTTGGACCGTGCTGGGTCAGCAAGTAATGATGATGCGCATCGACTACGATGCCGACCCGAATGTCGTTGGGCTCAACATGGATGCCTGGGATGGCGCACCCGTTGCGCGGCAGCGGCTACTGACTGCCGCCGAGGAGGCGAAGCTCGCCAATCTCGTCGTCCTGACCGGCGACGTGCACAGCCACTGGGCCGGCGAGTTCAAACGGAGCTTCGGCGACGAGAATTCACAGTCGGTCGGCGTCGAATTTACCGGAACGTCGATTGCGTCAGGAGGCGACGGCTTCGACAGCAACGATTGGTCCACGTCGGTTCTTGCACAGAACCCACATGTCAAACTCTTCAACAGCCAGCGCGGCTACACGCGCCACGTCGTAACGCCGGAGCGCTGGCAGGCCGATTTCCGGGTGCTCGACAAGGTCAGCACACGCGGTGGTAAGGTGTCTACACGCAGCAGCCTGGTGGCCGAGAGCGGCAAGAGCGTGCTGATGCCGCTGTAAGCGGCACCATTGCCGAACTATCCGAACAGGACCTCGAAAAGCCCGAAGCCCAACGTCGCCGTCACGACGGCTTCGATGGCGTTGAAGGGCAATTCGCCGATCACGTTGGCCACCTCATAAAACACGATTTGGCCAAGCGGAAACACGACGCAGAGGGTGACTGCCACGCAGGCCACCCGCAGCACGAGTTGATTGCTCTCGGTCACTATTCCTCCCCTACCCCAATACCCGTCTACGCTTCGATCACGATCTTCGGCGCCGCACGCGCGCCGGCCCCGAGCTGGTCGCGCACCTTGGCGGCGATGCCACGATAAATCTCTGCGTGCGCACCGTCCGGCTCAGTGGCCACCACCGGCAGCCCTGCGTCAGACTTCTCGCGGATCGTCATGTGCAGCGGCACCTCGCCGAGGAACGGCACCTTGAGCCGCTCGGCCTCTTGGCGTGCGCCGCCGTGGCCGAAGATATCCGAGCGCGTGCCGCATTCGGGGCACAGGAAGTAGCTCATGTTCTCGACGATGCCGAGCACGGGCACGTTGACGCGCTTGAACATGGCGATGCCGCGCCGCGCATCGATCAGCGCAAGGTCCTGCGGCGTGGAAACGATGACGGCACCCTTGAGCGGTACCTGCTGCGCCATGGTAAGCTGCGCGTCTCCGGTGCCGGGAGGCATGTCGACCACCATCACATCAAGCGTTCCCCACTCGACTTCACGCAACATCTGGGTCAGAGCCGAGATGACCATCGGTCCGCGCCAGATCATCGGCGTCTCTTCCTCAATCAGGAAGCCGATTGACATCACCGTCAAGCCGTATCGGGTGATCGGCTTCAGCCGCGTGCCGCCGATGGTCTGCGGCTTCTCACGGATGGCGAGCAGCTTCGGCAGCGACGGGCCGTAGATGTCGGCGTCGAGGATGCCGACCTTGAGGCCGAGGTCGCGCAGGCCGAGCGCAAGGTTGACCGCGGTGGTCGATTTTCCGACGCCACCCTTGCCGGACGCGACGGCAATGATCGCCTCGACGCCCGGGACGCCGATCATGCCCTGGCCATGCCCGGGCGCCGCCCCCTGCTGTCCGTGCGTCGGCGCGGCCGGCTGCGGACGGGCGCCCCCTGCCCCGGCTTTGCGCTCCGCGGTCAATGCCACCATCACCGACTGCACGCCGGGAAGCGTCCGCACAGCATCTTCGGCGCGCTTGCGCACCGGTTCCCATTGCTGCACCACCGTTGCGTCGACGGCGATCGAGAAGAACACCTTGCCGTCGTTCGCGACGATCTCGGATAGCACGCCGGTCTGCGGCAATGGCTGTCCGTCCGGCGCGGGAATCTTGGCCAGAGCGGCGAGAACCTGATCTTTGCTGACGGCCATGCGGCGACCTTGGGTGCGACATCTCGGGCGGAAACGAGCGCCACCATAAGGGGGCCATGTCGGCGGTCAATGGCACCAGAACAGGAGAGTTGACGAAAGCCCGGTGCGCCGCAATGACTTGGCTCCGAAGCGGCCTGCTCGGCTGTTGCATAGATAGGAATGGAGGACACGATGGCAAAGGTGGCGTTTATCGGACTGGGCGTCATGGGCTATCCGATGGCGCGCCATCTCAAGGCCAAGGGCGGTCACGAGGTCACGGTCTACAACCGCACCCGCGCCAAGGCCGACAAATGGGTCTCCGAGAACGGCGGCCAGGCCGCGGCGACGCCGCGCGAGGCGGCGCAGGGGCAGGATTTCGTCATATGCTGCGTCGGCAACGACGACGACCTGCGCCACGTGACGCTTGGCGAGAACGGCGCCTTCCACGGCATGGCCAAAGGCGCTGTGTTCGTCGACCACACCACCGCCTCCGCCGAGATCGCGCGCGAGCTCGACGCGGCGGCCAAGACGGGCGGCTTCGGCTTTGTCGATGCGCCGGTGTCGGGCGGCCAGGCCGGCGCCGAGAACGGCGTGCTCACGGTGATGTGCGGCGGCGATGCCGGCGCTTACGGCCGCGCCGAGCCGGTGATCGCCGCCTATGCGCGCATGTGCAAGCTGCTCGGGCCGGCGGGCTCGGGCCAGCTTACTAAGATGGTCAACCAGATCTGCATCGCCGGCTGTGTGCAGGGGCTGTCGGAAGCGATTCATTTCGGCAAGAAGGCCGGCCTCGACATCGAGGCGGTGGTCGCCGTGATCTCCAAAGGCGCGGCGCAGTCGTGGCAGATGGAGAACCGCTACAAGGCCATGAACGAGGGCAAGTTCGACTTCGGCTTCGCCGTCGACTGGATGCGCAAGGACCTCGGCATCTGCATGGCCGAAGCCAAGCGCAGCGGCGCGCATCTGCCGGTCACGGCGCTGGTCGACCAGTTCTATGCGCAGGTGCAGACGATGGGCGGCAAGCGATGGGACACGTCCAGCCTGATCGCGTTGCTGGAGCGGTGAGCGGAACCGTCGCACTGCGGCCCGCGACAGCGGACGACTATCGCTTCGCGCTCGATCTCTCTACGAGCGCTTCAATTTGCCGTCGTCAGCGAAACCGGGACGAAATTCATGATGCGGCTGGAAGCGAGGCGGCTGCTATCGTCCTGATCTCATACATTGCCGTCAGCCATTCGACCATCATCACGCGGTGACGGTGGTCGCAGCACGCCATCGCATCGTCGGCAAGAACAACGTCCAGCCCCCGTTGGGCTGCGTCGGCAGCGGTAAGACCGACACAACCGTCGATGAATGCTCCGGCCAACACGAGAGTCCCGACACCCAACGCTTGCAGTTGTTGCTCGAATTCCGTCCCCAGGAACGCACTGTTCGCTGTCTTGGCGATGAACCGCGCCGTGGACGGCATCACCAGTCCCTCGACAAAAGCAATGTCCTCGGTTCCCGCGATCAAGCAGGCGACGTCGTACTTCAACATCAGTCTCGACCAGGTGCTGCGGTCGGCCTTGTGCACGACGCGGATATCGAACACCGGTAGGTCCGCCGCCACATAATCGGCCGCGAGCCTGTTGATCACCGGAAGCAAGGCCGGGAGCTGCGCCGCGCGATCCGGCTCGCGAAACATCCAGCGCTGCATGTCGACGATCGCGAGAGCCTGCATGCCAGGTTCACCGCCCGTCGAACTTCGGCCTGCGCTTCTCGCGGAACGCGGTGACGCCCTCGATGAAGTCGCGCGAGCGTCCTGCCTCGAGCTGGAGCTCGCGTTCGAGCGCGAGCTGCGCGTCGAGATCGTTGCCGGCGCTTGCGCGCAACGCCCGCTTGATCATGCGCAGCGTTGCGGCGGGGCCGGCCGCGAGGCGTTGCGCCAGCGCCGCCGCTTCCTCGGGAAAGCGCGCGTCATCGAAAACCTTGTAGACAAGTCCCATGCGCTCGGCTTCTTCGGCCGGCACCGGATCGGCGGTAAGCATCAGCGCCATCGCGCGCTTCATGCCGACGATGCGCGGCAGCAGCCAAGTGCCGCCGGCGTCGGGCACCAGCGCGATCTGCGCGAACGCTTCCTGCAGGTAGGCCGAGCGCGCGGCGACGACGATGTCGCAGGCGAGCGCGATATTGGCGGCGGCCCCCACCGCCGGACCGTTGAGCGCGGCGATCGTCACCTTGGGAAAGTCGACCAGTCGCCGGATCAGCGGATTGTAGTCGCGGTCGAGCGCGCGGCCGAGATCGGGGCGGCCTTCGGCGTCGCGCGGCAAATCCTCGGTAAGGTCCTGCCCGGAGGAAAACGCGCGCCCGGTACCGGTCAGAACCAGGCAGCGGACCGCGGGTTCGGCGGCGCAAGCATCGAGCGCCTTCCGTAACTCGGCATGCATCGCGGCCGTGATGGCGTTAAGCCGTTCCGGCCGCGTGAGCGTCACGGTGGTGACGCCCGCGTGTGTCTCGCAACGAATGGTCGCGAACGGCATCGATGCGACTGCTCAAAAGCCCCGGTTTATGCCCGCAGGATGATCCGCCTCAGCGCCCCACGGGCAACATTCGCCAACTAAGCGCAAGGACCTGGCAAAAGCTAGTGCCGCCGATTTGAAGTTCCTGCACCACTTGCCGCAATCTCATTCAGGAACTTCAAATCGAAAGCGGCACTAGAATCATAGACTTGCTAGTGCCCCTTTGCTTCCGAAGTTCGTGTCAGAGAGTGCTGCAATGTATCACGAACTTCGGGCCACTAGCCGTGCAGCCGGCCCGGTGCATCGCTTGGATCATCGCCCGCCGTGCTGCCGACCTTACAGGCAATCAGACCGGGCAGGCGCCGCCCGACGTGGTTGCCGAAAGCCCACCATTTCATTCCATTTTTGAGAATGAGCTTAAGCTTCGATTTAACGAATTTGAGACACTTTCGGCGGCGTGGGGCGTTTCGTCGTGGGACCTGTTGTGCATCAGAACTCATTCACCATTCTTGAAACTGAACGCGGCTCGCTGGCGCAGCCTCCGGGTCCGTACGGACCGGCGTCGCGTGGGCGGTTTGAAGCATGAACACGGCCGCCCTCACGAGGGAGCATGAGGCCGACACCGCGGCGGACGGCTCGGTCGCCACGCGTCGGCGTCTCGCCGCACAGCGTGTGCGCGAAGCGCGCGACCGGCTAACTTCGACCACCGGCACCCGACCCGCCTTCGACTATGAGCTGCTGCGCCATTTCGCCCAGAACCGCCTCTCGGCGTCGCTGGTGGTGCTGCTGCTCGTCGGCACGATCGGATTTTTCTCCAGTCTCTGGACCGGGGCCCTCACTGCTGGAATCTGGACCAGCGCGGTGCTGCTGATTCACGCCGTCATCATCGCCAAATGCCGGCAGTTCCTGCGCGAATCTCCTGCCACGGCAAACCTCCGCGCCTGGCGAACACGCTTCATCATCCTCGATCTGTTCTACGGTCTCGGCTGGATGTTCAATCTTGCGCATCCGATCGGCATCGACGACGGATCCGGCACGTTCATGCTGTTCGTGATGCTGATCGTCGTCGCCGTCTCGAGCATGCTGGCGTCGAGTCTGCCGACCGCCGTGTTCGCCGCCACGCTTCCAGTGACGGCGGCGATCGCGCTCGACTTCATGCTCACCGGCACAATGCGCGGCTACATCCTGGCGATGATGGCGGTGACCGCACAAGGCTATTTCGCACTGCTCGCCTACCGGCTGTACTCCACGACGCTCGCGACGCTGCAGGCGCGTGCCGAAAAGGACGCGCTGATCGGCGAGCTCGAGCAGGCCAAGGCCATCTCCGACGACGCGCGCCGCCGTGCTGAAGCGGCGAACATTGCCAAGTCACGCTTCCTGGCACAGATGAGCCACGAGCTGCGCACGCCGCTCAATGCCATCCTCGGCTTCTCCGAGGTGATGAAGAACGAGATCTTCGGTGGCCATGCTGTTTCGACCTACAAGGACTATTCCGGCGACATTCACAGCTCCGGTGAGCATCTGCTCGGATTGATCAATGAAATTCTCGATCTGTCCCGCATCGAGGCCGGGCGGTACGAGCTCAACGAGGAATCGATCTCGCTCGCGCATGTGGTCGAGGACTGCCATCACCTGCTCAAACTGCGCGCCAGCAATCGCGGCATCACGATCCATGATCTGTATGAGCCGCAGTTGCCGCGGCTCTGGGCGGACGAACGGGCGGTGCGGCAGATTTGTCTCAACCTGCTCTCCAACGCGATCAAGTTCACGCCGCAAGGCGGCGAGATCTGGCTCAAGGTCGGTTGGACCGCATCCGGTGGTCAATACATGAGCGTCAAGGATACCGGCTCCGGAATCGCCGAGGATGAGATGCCTATCGTGCTCGCCTCGTTCGGCCAGGGATCGAATTCGATCAAATCCGCCGAGCAGGGCGCCGGTCTGGGGCTTCCCATTGCAAAGAATCTGGTGGATCTCCACAGCGGCACATTCACTCTCAAGTCGAAGCTGCGCGTCGGTACCGAGGTTGTCGTCACCTTCCCACCCGAGCGCGTGGTTTCCGGCCTCGCGCCGATGACGGAACCGGATGCCGAAACCGCGCCGCAAGCGGCCGGGCCGGCTTCACCCCCCTCCGAGAGGACGCGGATGCGCCATCGCCCACTGTTTCGGGTCGGCACTTAAAAGACCGTTTGCGTTCCGCGCGACCAGCCGTATCTTGCGGTCGAATCGCGTCGGAACCCCGCATGGCCCGCATCGCAACCCCTTGCCGGGACATCTGCATTTCGGACCCGGCTATCGACCTGTGTCTCGGATACGGGCGCAGTTTTGCCGAAATCGCGGGCTGGCAAGCGATGACGGATCGTCAACGGACTGACGTCATGATGAATCTCCCGCATCGTCTGGTGACGATCGATGACGGGCGGGTTCGCGGCGACGTCGGTTAAGGACTGCACTCGTGCGCCGACGTCTGCTCTGGATTTTGCTGCTGCTCCTGCTGGGAGTGACAGTCGGCCTCATCGCCTTGCACGGCGGCTATGACGGAGGTTCCGGAGCGTCGTTTCGGCTTCCGGACGTCTCGTCGGCGATGCTCGACGTCGGCATCATCGTCTTTGTCACAGGCATGTTGCTAACCGCGTTCCGCTGGCGGCTGTCCGAAGTCCTTGAAGCGGCCATGCTCTGGGTGGTGGTGGTGGCTTTCATCCTGGTTGGCTACACCTACCGCACCGAGGTTCGCGAGGTCGGCGAGCGGGTGCTGGCGCAGTTGATGCCGGGTTATGCTGCCAGTCGTGGACGCGTCGTCGAGCTGTCGCGTGGCCGCGGCGGAGAGTTTCCAATAACCACGCAGGTCAACGGCGCGCGCGTCGCCATGATCCTCGATACCGGCGCCAGCGCCGTGATGCTGACGTACGACGCCGCGAAGGCCGCCGGCCTACCGCTCGAAGTGCTCAATTATTCGGTCAACCTCGAGACCGCGAACGGCCGCACCCGCGCAGCGCCCGTGACCATCGACCGGCTCGTTATCGGCAACATCGTCGAGCGGTCGGTTCCCGCGTTGGTCGTGCCGAGCAATCGGCTCAAGACAAACCTGCTGGGCATGACCTTCCTCAACCGCCTGGAGAGCTGGCAGGTCAAGGGCGACCGCCTGCAATTGCGCGCCTATCCTTAGCGCTCACCACAATAGACTGGCGATGAACCGCGCCGCCACCGCGTACCGCATGGGCGCCACGGCCTGAGCTATGCGCTCGCGTCGACGCTGCCAACGCAACAGGCAGGAACTCCGACCTCGCCGCTTGAGTTTATCCCCCCAGCAAAGGAGGTCACCATGACCTATGATCCGATCGACCCAAATCGCATACGCGACGTGAACAACCCTTATGGCCGTGCGTATGACGGCCCGCATTGGGGCTGGTATGCAGGACTCGTCGCTCTCCTCATCCTCGGCATGGTTGCGTTCATCGGCAGCAATAGCGACAGCACGCGCACTGCGGTGAACGATGGCCGCCTGAGCACCTCGGCTCCAGCCACAACAGGCGCCGCGCCGGAGACGCCGTCGCCGATAAACCGCAACGGTGTACGCTAACGCGCAAATGTTTTCACAGAGACCCGCCGGCCCTTAACGGCCGGAGGGGCTTGCGACCTGCGTACCGCCGGCTGATCACGCCGCAGCTACTGCGGAGAGCGCGTGCCCGGCCTTGGGCATCAGGGCCAGAGCATCGATGAGCACCTGCGCATCCGCGCCCGGCTTGACCGCCGCGGTTGCGAGGTGGCGGCGGAACGCCCGCGCGCCGGGCACGCCCTGGAACAGGCCGATGACGTGGCGCGTGATGGCGTGCGGCCGCACGCCGCGCGCCACTTCCTGCTCGATATAGGGAATGAGTGCCTCCGCCGCAGCCCTCGCCGATTCCACCGGCGGCTGCTCGCCGAAGAACACCGGATCGACCGCCAGGAGGAGCCACGGATCCTGGTAGGCCGCGCGGCCCAGCATCATCCCGTCAAGCTCTCCCAAAATCGATCGCGCCTGCTCGATGCTGCCGACGCCGCCGTTGAGTACAATCGTCAGATCGGGATGCGCGGCCTTCAGCCGATGAACCCGGTCGTAGTCGAGCGGCGGGACGTCACGGTTCTCTCGTGGCGACAAGCCTTGCAGCCAGGCCTTGCGGGCATGCACGATCACGGCGTCCACGCGTGCAGCCGCAACGGCGCCGGTGAGCGCATCGAGCGCCTCCTCCGGGTCCTGGTCGTCGACGCCGATCCGACATTTCACCGTCACAGGAACGGAGACCGAAGCCTTCATTGCCGCAATGCAGTCGCCGACGTGTTCCGGCTCAGCCATCAGGCAGGCGCCGAAGCGCCCCTCCTGCACGCGATCGGACGGGCAGCCGACATTCAGATTGATCTCGTCGTAGCCGAAATCCTCGCCGATCCGGGCGCATGCGGCGAGCGCCTGCGGCGCTGATCCGCCGAGCTGCAGGGCCACCGGATGCTCCGCCGGCGAGAAGCCCATCAGGCGTGCGCGGTCGCCGTGGATCACGGCGCCGGTGGTCAGCATCTCGGTGTAGAGCAGCGCACGCCGCGTCAGCAGCCGATGGAAGAACCGGCAATGCCGATCCGTCCAGTCCATCATCGGCGCGATGGAGAAACGATTTGCTTTGTATTTCAATGGTTTGTGCTATCCTCTCAATGGGGTAGATCGCGAACATGTGCACTCCAAACTAGCCAAAATTGCACACGTTTGTACCTGTTTTGATCTCCCGGTGCACACGTAGCGCACGACGAGGTGGAGTGCACACGGATGGCCACGTTCACGCAACTCGCCTCCGGCAATTGGCGTGCTCAGGTCCGCCGCAAGGGCCGTTATGTGGCCGAGACCTTCCGCCGGCGCAAGGACGCCGAGGAGTGGGCACTCGACACCGAACGCTGCATCGATCGCGGCGTCTCGGTCCGACCGCGCGTGCGCGAGAAAATTCGCACGCTCGGCGACCTCATCAACCTTCATATCGAGGACATGAAGGATGTCAGGAAGCCCCCTCGCCGCCCCAAGGCCGCCGACATGGAAGCGCTCAAGGTTTCTCTGGGCGGTGTGAAGATTCCGGATCTTACCCGCGAACGCTTGATCGAGTACGGTAAACGACGAGCAAAGCAAGGCGCAGGGCCGACAACGCTCTCGATCGATTTCTCGTTTATCCGCACCATCCTCTCACACTGCGCGGCGGTCCACGGGATCGAGACGTCGGGAGAAGATGTTCGGTTAGCGCGTATTGCCCTCTCGCGTCTTGGCTTGATCGGAAAGGGATTCGAGCGAGACGTAGGCCAACTCAAGACGAGATCGACGAACTCATCGAGTATTTCGAGAGAAATCCGCGTCAGGTCATCCCCTAGGTCCGGAGCCTGCCCGTCAATCATCTTTCAAGAGCTTCCATGCCTCAACGCCCAGGCCCCGGGCGATACGAGCAATATTGTCGCTTGAAACGTTTCGCTCGCTACGCTCGACGCCGCTCAGGTAGTTCGATTGATTCCGCACTCATGCGCAAGCGCCTCCTGGCTGAGACGACGCGCGGCGCACAGGCGGCGCATGTTCTTCGCCAAGATATCCGCAGAGGTCCTTTGTGCGTCCGTTTCACAGGCGCACATGGTGCGGATTGACGCCTTTAAGACGACCGCTTTTAAGATGGAGACGCTAATTCGCCCAGACGGCAGAGGCCTGTGACATCAATGGAGACTCGCCGCATTCTCTTGTTAGAGCCGTTCCTTGAGGCTTGCAGCGCTCCCCTCGGGGCCACCGGCCCGGTGTTCTATCGCGCCGGCTACAGATGCATGCAAACCGGTAGCGTCGTTTGCGTGGTCGAGCTGCCTGCTTGTCGAGGCCGTCGTGATAGGCGGCCTGACGATCTTGCCCGCAGCGACGCCAGACGGACAAATCGAATCATCGATAGAGGGTCTAGCAACTGCCCCGTCCAAGGCTTCACCGCTGATGGTCGCTGAACCGATCGATGCACTCGTCGCTCGCACGCTTGCTAGTGACAACCTGTCTAGTGACAACCTGCGTCTTGAGCATGCCGGTGAAAAAGAACTGGCCCAGTTCCGTGACCGCTTCAAGCGATCGTTGGCGCTTGTGACAGAGCGGCTGCGTGAGATAGCGAGCGGTAGGCCCAAATAGCAATCGCTAGACCACAGAAACCTCAGACTCAGGTCTTCCCTTCCACATGAATCGATAAGTGCCGCCCTTCCGCACATTCATCACCAGCGCCGGCCGGAAGCATGCGACACAGGTGCCCTTCTGACGGACGCTTGGATAAATCACGCCGAGCGACCCGGCGTCGAGCAATCGCTGCGCCAACTCCTGCGATGCCACGTAGCTGTCGGCGGCGAGACAATCGACGAATTGCCCATCTCGTCGGATGTCGTGGAACTCCGCGCTGAAATCCGCCAGATAGTCATCATAGGTGATCTCCTCCTCGAACCAGTTCACCTCCGCAAGCTCGACCGACTTGTGAAATGCGACCTCTGCCTGCACAGTCTTGAGCTCGAAGGCAGCGTACCATGCGCCGCGGTCAGGCCCATTGAATCGGCTGCCGAGGGGATGCGCGTGGCAGAATGCGGCGTTGACGATTCGGTCGTACGGAACGCCGAACACGAGCTCGTGGATGCCAATTCCGGGAAGCAGGTCGTTCTCGGCGAGCAGTCGATCGTTCGTGGCGTTGTCAAGATCGAAGATGTCCTTTAGATTCTTGTCATCGTCGGCGATGCGCACGAGCACGCTCTCGCCGCCCTCGCTGTACTTCGAGGAGATCAGGCGACGCGTGTCGTTCTGACGGACGAGGCTCTTCCGCGGCAGCGTCACATACCGCCCCGCCGCGCGTCAACGAGACGGCGGACCGTCTGCATCGCCGGCAGACCGCCCTTGATCATATAGGCGAGCGCCGTCTGGCCGCCGAAGATACGGTTGGCGTTCGGCCGTTGCACCCAAGCATCGGCAAGTTTCTCGGAGTACAGGATGTTGAGTGCCTTAAAGATGCCGACCAGGAAGGAGATCCGCGTCAGCGTGTCGGCATCGAGGATCCGGTCAGGCTTCTTCTTCATCTCATAGAACTGGCCGTTGGAAATGCCGCCAAGCAGCGCGCGGGCATCCTCGTCACGCACCTCCCATTTCTCCATGATGTTGAGGAAGACCTTGATGGCTGATGGGCTCAGACGCTCGCGTTCCGCCTTCGCCGATAGGTCGACCAACGGCGAGGGTTCGTATCGGGTGGCAGGGTATTGCGGGGCCAAAGCCATAGATATTATCCGATAATGGAGTATATTATCTCCAAAATCGGAAATTGCAAGGGCCGAAATCCGGCCGCCACCTGCGCGATCGTCATTCCCGGCAGGTCGGAGTTCACGCCGGTGACGAGGCACGCCGCAACGGTCGAGCCTGGCATGATCGTATAGGGCGACGGCGGCTCGGCGAGCGGGTGCCGATTGAGCGTCTCCCGCTCCGACCTGGTGCGCCGCTTCGGCGTCTCCATGGGGCAGGCGTCCGCCGACATCGCGCGCTATCTCGCGCGCGATCCGCCCGGAATCGTGTACGACAAGTCGGCCAAGCGCTACGCCGCGGGACACGATTTCAAGCCGGTGCTCGCGCTGCCCGATTCCGGGCGGTTCCTCGGCGAGCTCCGCCTCGTCGATCTCGGCATCCTGCAGGCCGGCGACACCATGCTCGGCACCGTGCCGCCGTTCGACGCCACGCCGCTCCCGCAGCGGCCGATCGATCCCTTCGTGCTGCGTGCCGTCTGGCGCGCCATCCGGGAACGCTACGCGCTCGATATCCTCTACCAGTCGATGAGCCGGCCGGAGCCGGCGCGCCGGACGATCGAGCCTCATGCGCTCGCTCATGACGGATTTCGCTGGCACGCGCGCGCGTTCGACCGCGAGACCGGCGAATTCCGCGATTTCGTGCTCGGCCGGCTGTCGAAGCCAAAGCCGCGCGGCGAATCCGGCTCCGCGCCCGAGAATGATGCCGACTGGCGGACCTTCATCGAGCTCGTGATCGCACCGCATCCGGGCCTTACACCGGCGCAGGCCCGCGCGATCGCGCTCGACTACGGCATTCGCGGCCGCTCGACGTCGCTCAAGGTGCGCCGCGCGCTGCTGTTCTACGCGCTCAAGCGCCTCGGCCTCGATGTCGCGCCCGAGACGCGGCCGCCGAGCGAGCAGCACATCATCCTGGTCAACCGCAAGGATATCGAGGCTGCGCGCGTCCGGCGCGTCGAGACGTAAGAACGCGGGCATGGAAACGACACGGATCGTCACACGCGCCTGAACGGACAATCCTGACAACGCCGACATGACTGTCCGCAGCTCGAATCGCCGACCGCAGCCTCGGCCTCGCATCGCCTAAACTGCTGAGAGTGCGACATATTTTCCACATCATTTTGCTTTATTCTGCCTTCTTTGCGGGGTTATTAATCGGTCGTTGCGTCAGTAGGGGTGAGGATGGCGGCTGTCGCGCGGCGAAAATTTTGGCAATTCGCCTCGCGGTGTATCGTCGGTGCGGCCTTGCTCTGGCCTTGCGGTGCGCTCGCCTTCGACTTCTTTGGGCTGTTCGGTGAGGAAAAGCCTCCTGCTGCCTCGCAGCAGGCGCTGCCATATTCGATCGCTTTCGATATCGCTGACGAATCGAGCAAGCTGAAAGAGGCACTGCAGGGAGCGTCAACTCTTTACAAATTGCGGCAGGATGCGCCGCCGGATGGCGAAACTTTGATGCGGCGAGCCGAAGGGGACCTCGCGCCTCTGCTCGACGCCCTGTGGGGGGCCGGCTACTACAACGCGACGCTCGTGATCGAGGTGGCTGGCGTACCCATACGCATCGGCCAGTCTCCGCCGTCGCGCGCCGCAGCCGCCGCGGAAGCCTACCGGGCGCGCGATGCGGTTCCCATTCACGTCAAGGTGGAGCCGGGACCGCTCTTTCGGCTGAGGGCGGTGCAGATTGTCGACGCGGGCACCGGACAACCCTTTTCACCCACCGTACTGCCACACCGAGCAATCAAGATTGCGCCGGGCGATCCTGCCCGCGCTGCCGACATCCGGGCGGCACGTGCTGCTCTGATCGATCACTTTCGCGCACAATCGCACCCGCTGGCCAAGGTGACCGCGACCAAGCCGGTCGTCTATCATCGCCTGCATGTGATGGATGTGGCCATTGCCGTCGAACCAGGTCCGAAGGCGCCGTTTGGCACCGTTACGGTCGCCGGCAAGTCGAATGTCGATCCTGCCGTCGTACGCTCGCACATCTATATTGAACCGGGCGACCCATACTCCCCGACAGCCGTTGCCGGCGCGCGGAAATCCGTTCTGAAGCTTCCCGCGATCAGTTCCGTCCGCATCCGCGAGGCGCAGCAACTCGACGCGGGCGGCCGGTTGCCGACTACCGCCGAGGTGACCGACCGAAAGCCGCGCGTCATCGGTTTCTCCGCTCGATACTCCACCTTGGACGGACCCGCGGTGCGCACCTACTGGCAGCATCGCAATCTGTTTGGCGGGGCCGAGAGCCTGCGGCTGGAAGGCGAAATGTTCATTCCACCGCGATTCAACAGTTCGTTCCTCGATACTGTGGACAACTTTCGTTGGTCGGATCTCGGCGGACGGCTCAAGGCAAACTTCGTCAAGCCGGGGCTTGAGGGCACCCGCAACGACCTGTTGCTTGACGCGATGATCGAGAAGGATCGCACCGGCGGCGATGTATTCGGGGGATATACCAGCAAGCGTGGAGAGGTCATCGCGTCGATCCGGCACCGGTTCAGCGATACGTTCTCGGCCCAAATCGGGCTGGCAGCGGAAAAGGGCGAGACCAGCGACACGCTCGGCACTGTCGACTACCAATTGTTCGGTATCCCCGCCTCGGTGACTTACGATTCAACCGACCGACCACTCGATCCAACCAAAGGCGTGCGGGTAACGGCCTCGATGACGCCCTATCCGTCGTTCCTTGGCTCCTCGGTCGGGCTGCTGGAGAGCAAAGTCAGGGCTTCGGCCTATTATGCGCTCGACGAGGAAGCCCGCATCGTGCTGGCGGGGCGCGTCGCACTCGGCTCGATTACCGGCGATAGCCTCGGCGCGATCCCCGCCAATCACCGCTTCTATGCCGGCGGCGGCGGCTCGGTTCGCGGCTACCGCTATCGCAGCCTCAGCCCGCTCAGTCCGGCCGGTCAGGTCATCGGCGGCCGCAGCCTATTCGAGACATCGTTCGAAACGCGCATCAAGCTCACCGACACAATCGGCCTGGTGCCGTTCTTCGACATGGGCAACGCGTTCCAGTCCAGTTATCCAGACTTCAAGGATGAGCTGCGCTACGCCGCTGGCGTCGGGTTGCGCTACTACACAGCAGTCGGTCCCATTCGACTGGACGCCGCGTTCCCCCTCAACCCCCGCAACGGCGATAATTCACTCGCAATCTACATCGGTATCGGGCAGGCATTCTAACATGCAGGCACCACGCAGATCGGCGCTGAGCAGCGTTGTGACGATCCTGGTCATCGGCCTGATGCTGGTGCTCGGCTCCGCATTGGTAAGCCGCAGCGCCGATGAGGACAAAGGCATCCTCGCGAATCTGCTCTCGCGGGTTCTCTCAACACCGACGACACGTGTCTCGATCGGCTCGGTCGAGGGCGCGCTGTCCTCGGATGCGACGATCCACGACATCACGATTGCCGATCGCGACGGCGTGTGGCTCCAGCTGGATCAGGTCCGGCTCGTCTGGCGACGCACGGCATTGCTGCTGCGCCGGCTCGAGGTGGATCGGCTGGAAGTCGGTACGTTGAGAATTTTGCGCAAGCCGCTTCCCGCGCTGGAAACGGTGCCGACGCCAGATACGCCGATCCTACCGGAGTTGCCGGTCAAGGTGGAAATCAAGAACTTCAGCCTGCGCGAGCTTGTGCTCGGTGCGCCTGTCGTGGGCGTTGCGGCCCGTGTTGCGGCGACCGGTGCTGCGACGCTCGGCAATCCGTCCGAGGGCTTGAACCTGCGGTTCGACGCCAGGCGCCTGGACGCGCCCGGCACTCTGACTGCCCGTCTCGGGCTGGTGCCGCAGACGGAGCGGCTCGATCTGACGCTTGCCGTGCAAGAACCCAGCAGCGGGATTCTTGTCCACGCCTTGAACGTGCCGGGCTTGCCGCCGGTCACGCTCGATCTCAACGGTTCCGGGACACTTGATGCCTTTACCGCGCGGCTGGCATTCGACGCCGGAGACAGCATCGGCGCCACCGGATCGGCGCAGTTACGCCGCGAGGCGGCCGCGCGCCGGCTGAACCTCGACCTCGCGGCACGCATCGAGGGGCTGTTGCCGGCGCTGGCTGCACCGGTGTTCGCCGGTACGACGCAGCTCAATGGCAGCATCGTTTTCTCCGACAGCGGCGCGATCACCATCGCGCCATTGTCGGTCGCGTCGCAAACCGCCCGCCTCGACATACAGGGCGGGCTGTCGGTGGACCGCATCGCCAATCTGAAAATCTCCGCCCGCACCGTTCCCAATGCCGGCAACACGACGTCGGCGGAAGGCGCGGAGATCGGCAAGCTGGTGTTCGACGCAACGGTCTCCGGTCCTTGGATGGGTCCGCGGATCGACGCGACGCTGGACGCACAGGATATCGCCTCACCGCAGGGGCGCGTGGAAAAGCTCGCGGCCAGGTTCAACGCCTCGCCGCGCGGCACCCTGCTCGACGAGTCGACGTCGATCCCGTTCACAGCCGACGCGCAGGTGAGCGGCTTAGCCCCGTCCGATCCTGCGCTGGCTCGCGCGCTTGGAGGCTCGATGTCGCTGGCGCTTGCCGGCGGCGTACGCAACGGCATTGCCAATCTGCAGACGGCGCGACTGCAGACGCCCACATCGGATATCCGCTTCACCGGACAGGTCGGCAGATCGGTGCTGCAAGGCCGCCTGATGGTGGGCGCACCCGACCTGGCACGCTTCGGCGATCTCGCCTCGCTGAAGCTGCACGGTGTACTCGGCGTTACTGCCGAACTCAGCGGCGCGCCAAAGGATGGACGTATCGAAGCGAAAATCGATGGCCGCGCCACCCGATTCGCGACCGGCATCGCCGCCGTCGACGGGCTTGCTGGCGGTCGGCTCGACCTCAACGGCACAATCCGCAAGCTTCCGCGCGGCGGCTACGGGTTCGGCGATCTGCGCCTCGCCGGGGCGCATGTATCGGCGCGGGTCGACGGTGAAGCCACCGTCGCGCAGGCGAATATCGATGCTCGCCTGACGATCCCGGATCTCAAGCGCGCCGATGAGCGCTTGTCCGGCCGCGCCGAGGTCACCGCCAAGCTGAGCGGAACGGTCGAGCATCCGGATGCCACTGCGACCATCGCGGTGACCGACGCACGGGCGCGCGGCCGGCCGATTCCTCGTCTGACGTTGGAAACGGTCGCATCCGATGTGACCGGCATGCTCGATGCGCGTGCAACGCTCTCTGGCACGGTGGACGGTAAACCGGTGCAAGGCGCGCTGCACATCGCCAAGCAATCAGCCGGGGGCTGGCGCCTTGATGGCCTTGATCTACGAATCGGGTCGGTGACCGCTCAGGGCGGCGTCACCCTGGATGCCGGGAATCTCGCGGATGGGCGCATGGCGATCGACGCGCGCGATCTCGACGATCTCTCGCCGTTCGTCCTCACCAAACTGTCGGGGCAACTGCGCGCCGATGCCACACTGACGGTGGCCGACGGCGGCCAGAACGGGGCGCTGTCCGCCCAAGCCCGCAGTGTGAAAGTCGGGGAGGCGGCTCTCGATCGGCTCACCGCGCAAGCGCAGGTCACGGATGCCTATCGGCGTCCGGTGCTCGATGCCGATGTCGCCATCGACCGGGCGCATATCGGCGGCGACGCGATCTCGCAGATTCGCCTCGTCGCGAAAGGAGCACCCGACGCCAGTGCGATCACGCTCACCGCGCGGGCGCGTGGTTTTGCAATTGACGCCCGCGGGCGGCTGGTGCCGGCCGATCAAATCCGGTTCGAGCTTTCGACACTGACCGCCCGCCGCGGCCAGCATCGGCTGGTCTTGCAGCAGCCGGCCAGCCTCACCCTCAGAGATCAGGGCGTCGGCATTCGGGCGCTGACGCTCGCGCTCGATCGCGGGCGTCTTAGCGTCAACGGCCGTGTTGGTGCGACGCTCGATCTCACAGTCATGGCACAATCGGTGCCGCTCTCGATTTCCGAAGTCGTTGTGCCGAACCTTGGATTGTCCGGTACACTGAACGCCGAGGCGAAGATCACCGGCCCGGCCGCAGCGCCGACCGGAACCTGGCGCCTGCGTATTGAAAAGCTGGCGGCGCCACAGATGCGAGACGCGGGTGTGCCGCCGCTCGACGTCACCGCGTCGGGGCGCCTCGCCGATCGCCGCTCGACGATTGAAGCAGCCATCCGCGCCGCCGGCGCCGGGACGTTGAGCATGACCGGCACCGTTCCGTTGCAGGGACAGGGGCTCGACCTCAGAGTCAACGGCCAATTCGACATTGGCGTGGCAAATCAATTGCTGTCGGCGGCAGGACGCCGCATGACCGGCAAGGCCGACATCGACCTGCGGATTGCCGGAACGTGGACGGCGCCAAGTGTCAACGGTCACGCGAGCATCGCCGGCGGCAGTTACGCCGATGCGGCGCTCGGCATCCGCTATACCGGCATTGCCGGTCGGCTCACCGCACGCGGGACTGAGATGACGATCGAGCGCCTGACGGCACAAACGCCGAACGGGGGCACGATCACCGCGCAGGGCAGCGTGCGCGTCGACCCTGGCGCGGGATTTCCCGGCACCATCCGGATTTCCGCCCAGCGCGCTCAGCTCATCGCCAACGACATCGTCAGTGCGGTCGCCAGCCTCTCACTGAGCCTGTCGGGCCCGCTGGCGCGCAGTCCGCAAATCTCCGGACGCGTCGATGTCGTTTCGCTGGATGTGACCATCCCCGAACGCCTGCCGATGACGTTGCGCCCAGTCGAAGGCGCACGCCACGTTGCCCCGCCGCCGACGGCGGCCGCCCGGCTTGCTGCGGAAGCGCGGGCGCGAGCTCGTGCGGGCCGGGCACCGGCATTTGATGTGGCCCTTGATCTGGTGGTCAGTGCCCCGAATCGCGTGTTCGTGCGCGGGCGTGGCATCGATGCGGAGCTTGGAGGCGACGTCCGTCTGCGCGGCCGCCTTTCTGATCCCGTGACGATCGGCGCCTTTGATCTGCGACGCGGCCGCATGACGGTGGCGGGAACACGTCTCGACTTTACCCGCGGCCGGATCGCCTTCACCGGTAATCTGACGCCGGATCTCGATTTCGTCGCGCAGACGCGCGCGGGTGATATCACGGCAATAATCAGCATCACCGGTCAGGCAACGCAGCCGAGCTTTATGTTCAGTTCCGAGCCGGACCTGCCGCAGGACGAGATCCTCTCGCGCATCCTGTTTTCAAGGGCGAGCGGCGGGCTGTCGCCGATCCAGGCATTGCAACTGGCGCAGGTTGCCGCTCAATTCTCCGGGGACGGCGGTACCGACGTCTTCGAACGTCTGCGCCGCTCGCTCGGTGTCGACAGCCTCGACATTTCCACCAGCGCCAAAGGCAATCCGACGGTCGGCATTTCCCGCGCGATCAATCGCCGGATCAGCATCGGCGTGAAGGCGGGAGCGGAGGCGAAGGACAGTGCGGTCTCCGTCGATGTCGACGTGACACGAAATCTGCGTCTTCAAGGTGAAGTCAACCACAATGGCGGAACCGCAGTCGGAATCGGGATGGAATGGGAGTACTGACAAGGTGTTTGGTCCCGGATGAGATGACGCGGATTGATGATGAAGACTTTACCGTTGTCGTCGCAGATACGATCGAAGATGTGGACTCCGAGGTATCGCCGCGTGGCTCCATTCCTGTTCTTCGGCAGATCGACGAATGCCATGCCATTATCGGTTAGTACCGTGTGGATTTTTTTTTTTGATGCAAGCGTAATTACCGGGTTCAATATCTACAGCTCTGTCGCGATCATCCATCAGTGTTGATGACCTACTATAAACAAGCTGAACAGTATCTCCCAGCACGGTGCTCATTCAATTTTCCGAAGATTTGCGCCACATGATCAAGGTCGAGCAAGGGATATCGCTCGAATCGTTTGGTTGATTCGAATTCGGCGTTGGGAGAGCGAGGCATACCTGTTTCACTGCAGGACGCATAAGAGTGTTCCATCGAGGGACGCATGCTCCGGGAGCAAGCCAGCGCGAGTGTCCACAGATGGATCAGTTGCATCCTCGAGACGACCGGCGAAAAGAGGGGGTCATAGCGTCCATATTCAGCGGATGGTCGTGGAAGACCGTCTCCAGTGCGATCGCCAACGTGCTGGAGTGGTACGACTTCGCCATTTACGGAATTTTGGCGGTCACCATCGCTCCGCTGTTTTTTCCGACGAACGATCCGGTCACGGGCCTGCTCGCGACATTTGGCGTGTTCGCGGCCGGCTTCATGATGCGTCCCCTTGGCGGGCTTGTGCTCGGCCATGTGGCCGACAAGCTGGGACGTTCGACGGCGTTGACGCTTTCGGTGGCGTTGATGGCGGTACCGACCACCCTGATCGCCATCTTGCCGACCTATGCGACGATCGGCATAGCCGCACCGCTTGTGTTGACGCTAACGCGGCTGCTTCAGGGGCTTTCGGTCGGCGGCGCCTATACCGGCTCGGTGACCTATCTGGTGGAGAATGCGCCGAAGGGCCAGCGCGGTCTTAGCGGTTGCTGGAGCTTGGTGGGATCGATCGTTGGCCTCTTGCTGGGATCGATGGTCGCAGCCCTTGTCACCTCGTTGCTGACGCCGGAACAACTGACGTCGTGGGGTTGGCGTCTGCCGTTCGCCGCGGGAATCCTTCTCGCCTTTCTGGGTGTCTATCTGCGCCGGCACTCGGAGGGAGCAGAGGTGGAATGGGAGGAGCCCCACACTCCGGAAGAGCCCGATATACCGATCGTCGACGCCGTCACGAATCATGGATACGACATGCTGCGCGTGGTCGGGGTCAATATCCTCAACGGGGTCGGCTTCTATATTCCGTTCGTTTACCTCACCACCTATCTCGTTGAATATAACGAGCTGCCGCAGCGCTATGCGCTGGATATCAATACCGGTACGTTGGTCGTCTTGATTTTCCTGATTCCGGTCTTCGCTCATCTGTCCGACCGCTACGGGCGGCGTCCGATCATGCTGATCGGTGCCGCTGGCATGGTGCTCCTGTCCTATCCCCTCTTCTGGCTGCTGCATCACCCGAGCTATACGATGGTCATTCTCGGCCAGCTCGGCTTCGCGGTCGTCATGGCCTGCTTCCTCGGCGGACTGCCGGCCGCCATGGCGGAAATGTTTCCGCGAAACGTGCGGATGACCGCCTATTCAGTGGCGTTCAACATTCCGATAGCGCTCTTCGGGGGGACGACGCCGCTCGTGGCAACCTATCTGATCGGCTATACGCACTACGATCTGGCGCCGGCCTTCTACGCAATGGCGGCTGCGTTGGTGGCGTTCGGCACCATCCTGACCATGCGCGAAACTTTCCGCAGGCCGTTGCGATAGCCGGATTGGGGATCGCCTTTCGCCCGCGCCGACCTCGTTCACGCTGATGGCGCAGCCTTTGATGGTTCCGGCCTTCGATGCGGCCAGTGCGCCGCCGCCGGCACGATCCCTTTCATAGCGTGCGCCGCGCGTGGGAAAGTAGCGAGGCTATATCGTGATGACGGCTCAATCCGATTGCAGCTTGGCTCGATAAAGGGCTCCTAAGCTTCGTTATGCGCTTGGCACACTTTTTTGGCCGTTAGCGCTTGTCATCGAGATCGGCATTGAAGGTATGCAGGAGGCGGTGCGCCCAAGGTGCCGCCAATATGCCGGCCGTGCCCATAAAAACGATGACGGCGAACAACGCATAGAAGCTCGCGAACAGCTTGCCGGCCGCGATCTCGATGCGGTCAACCGGACCCATACCAGACAGGATCATGGCCGCATTGAACATCGCGTCTTGCCAATCGAGTCCGGCCAGGAAACGTAAGCCTAGCGCGCCGATTCCCAGTGACAGCGCGACGAGCGCACCTGCAAAAGCCGCTGAATATGCAACCCGTCGACGCCAGCGGGCGAGCGACAGAACTGGCTGTGATTTGTGCTCGAACATCGCCACTCTATTCTCGTTCTAATCGCTCCCAATTTGGATTGAGAACGAAACGTTTGCGTGAAGGCTTTCTCGGCGCAGTTCGACCGGCGTTGAGGGCGGAATCGCCGTTGAGCCCTGCCGCGCAATAGAAATCCGTTTAATCGGACGGGAGGCTGAATGGTAGGTAGCCGTCATGATCAAAGACATCATGACGGCTCCCCATTTGCTTTCGGCATCTAGTGCGCGGTGAACATGTGCGCACCCTTCGTTCGAACTACCGGTTGGCGCTGGCTATTTGCTGCTGCCGGAATCCGAATTGGAAGAGCCAACCCCGGTGGTGCTACCGCTCGCAGAGATGACGCCGACCACCTGCCGAGTGATTGGATCCACGATCAAAATTGTCTGATCGTCAGCCTTAACGACGTGATGATCCTTGGCCTGAGGTACAGCCTCCGCAGCTGCAGGGGGCATCGGATGCGTTTTCACGTCCTGGGGAACCGAGTCGCCAACTGTGGGCTTGGGGCCAGGTAAAGATTGTGTGAAGAAGCCTTCGAGACTTTTGACGAACGCTTGTACTTGGTCGGAGGTCGGGTTGATCTGGCTCTGCGACATACCCGGAGTTGTCATAGCACCACCCGGCATAGCAGGGTCGGGCGCTTGGCTTCCTGTCTGGGCGGCTGCGCTGGTAGCAGCCAAGGCAACGCCACAGATAAGCGCCAGCGCCGCAGCTCGTGTTTTATTCCGCATTGAAGTTCTCCTGTTGTGAGCACCCCAAACGTTCCACGGCAAGCCGTGAAACGCCCCTCCGAAACTTTCGCCCACGATTGCTGAACCGTCGTTTGTCGCCGTTGCTTGCATTTGTGGCAGTTCCTACGCAACTTTTCATAGGGCGAGTCCGGGTAACGACCTCACCGTCGGTCAGAGTAGGCAAAAAACTCACCGAGCAATGGCGGACGTCGCGCGGCGGTGGCATGCCGTTTAGCACCGGCAGTTCCCTAATAAATGTTGAGCACTACTCCTTCGCCGCTCTTGTTCACGATCGATAAAGTTTACATCAGGAAGTCGGGCTCAATTGAATTAGCTTTCCAAGCTGAACGTAACTCGCGACAAGCAATATCTGCTCGCTCTATCTGTTCTTATGTCGACTGGACGACCATTGTAGCGGTTGCGCTTGTTGCGATCCTTGAAGAGAGATTTTCAATGACATTGAGATCCTTGGCCATCCCACCGTTTGTTGCAGCCATTGCAATTCTCTTTCCGGAAATTGCTTTCGCCCACCCTGGAACAGGGACGGCCGCAGACTTCGTTCATGGCTTCCTGCACCCCATCACGGGAATCGATCATATTCTGGCGATGGTAGCGGTGGGCATTTTCGCTTACCAGATTGGCGGACGAGCACTCTGGCTCGTTCCAGCGATCTTCATTTTGGGCATGGTCTTTGGCGGAACCCTCGGCATCTCCGGTGTCAATGTTCCGTTTATCGAATTGGGCATCACTCTTTCGATCATCGTCCTAGGGACGGTTGTCTGTTTGGGTGTGAAGGCACCGATTGCCGCTGCCATGGGCGTCGTTGGCTTTTTTGCAATCTTCCACGGTCACGCTCATGGTACGGAAATTCCCGAGAATATAAGTGGCATCGCCTACGCAATGGGCTTCGTGGGGACGACAGGGCTCCTGCACCTCGGTGGCATCGGTATCGGTTTCCTGATTGGCCATGTCTGCAAAACTCATGAATCTGCCTTGGTCCGCATCGCGGGCGGCCTGATGACGGTTGCGGGTATCGGCATTCTCGCAGGAGCAATCTGATACCCGATGCAGGTTCCATCACATCCACTCAAGAGATTTTCCGATCAGGATGATCGAGTGGGAGCCGAAGTGACGGCACAGATGTGCCTGCCTGAATCCTAGATGTTCCTTCACTCACGGAAAGCCTTCAACGAGGTCCGCCATGCATCTCACCCCGAGAGAGCTCGACAAACTCCTAACTTACTCGATGGCGGAGATAGCGCTGAAGCGGAAGGCTAAGGGCCTCAAGCTCAATCACCCTGAGTCCGTGGCGGTGCTGTCGGCCTATGTTCTCGACAGTGCGCGCGAAGGATATTCCGTCGAGGATGTCATGAGCGGGGCCCGTAGCGTGTTGACGAGTGATGATGTCATGCCCGGCGTTACCGACCTGATTCCGATAATTCAAATCGAAGCTGTATTCACCGATGGCAGCCGGCTGGTAACGCTGCATAAGCCGATTCAGTAGGGAGGATTGGAGCAATGGCAAAATCTCAAACCCGCGCACGCCCCCCGGCGCGATCTAAGCCAGCATCAAAACCTCCTGTCGCCGCCCGCCCGGCTGCCGCCAAAGAGACCAAGGGAAGCCCGGCGATTGGCGGCTACCAGCTCGCTGATGCGCCGATCGAATTGAATGCGGGGCGCCCGCGGGTTGTGCTGAAGGTCCGCAATACCGGCGACCGCCCAATTCAGGTCGGCTCCCATTTCCATTTCTTTGAGACCAACCGCTACCTTTCCTTCGACCGCGCCGCGGCATTCGGAATGCGGCTCGACATCCCCGCCAATACGGCTGTTCGTTTCGAACCGGGCGACCAAAAGGACGTGACGTTGGTGCCCTTTGGCGGCAAGCGGTTCGCATATGGATTCAACAACCTTGTCGACGGCTGGACCGGCGAGGGACCGACGCCGGGCTACCGACCGAATTTCGAAGCCGCCGTGCGACTTTCGCGCGAGCGAGGATTCAAAACGCGTTAGTAAGTTTCGGCAGGTCGAAACTTACTAATCGCCTTGCGTCTTTGCGCCGGGCAATTCGAAGGAAACGGGCAATGACGCAGATATCCCGCCGCCAATACGCCGATCTGTACGGCCCGACGCTTGGCGACAAGATTCGTCTGGGCGACACCGATCTCTACGTAGAGATCGAGAAAGACCTGCGCGCCGTCTACGGCGACGAGCTGCAATATGGCGGCGGCAAGACTCTGCGCGACGGCATGGGCTCCGACAGCTTGCTGACGCAGGAGGCGGGCTGCCTCGACCTCGTCATCACCAACGTAACGATCCTCGATCCCATACTTGGCGTGGTGAAAGCCGATGTTGGCCTGAGGAACGGAAAGATCGCCGGAATCGGCAAAGCCGGCAATCCGAGCACCATGGACGGCGTCTCGCCCGGCCTCGCGACAGGAGGGGCCACTGATGCAATATCAGGCGAGCATCTGATCCTGACTGCGGGCGGCATGGACACCCACGTCCATTTCATTTCACCGCAACAGACGTATGCCGCGCTGAGCAACGGCATCACAACGATTTGGGGCGGCGGCATCGGTCCGGCCGACGGTACCAACGGCGTGACCACGGTCAACGGCCCCTGGAACATGGAAATGATGCTGCGGGCGATCGAGGGCATTCCAATCAATGTCGGCTTTTGCGGCAAGGGCAACTCGACTGGAATAGCACCGCTCGTCGAGCAGTTGAAGGCAGGCGCGGCCGGTTTCAAGATTCATGAGGATTACGGCACCACGCCGGCCGCCATCCGTTCCTGCCTATCGGTCGCCGATGAATACGACGTCTCGGTCGCCATTCACACCGACACGCTGAACGAGTCCGGCTATGTCGAGGATACGATAGCTGCCTTCGACGGGCGGACCATCCACACGTTCCACAGTGAAGGCGCCGGCGGCGGCCATGCGCCGGATCTCCTCAAAGTTGTCGGCCAGAGGAACGTGTTGCCGAGCTCGACTAATCCGACGCTGCCCGCCGGCGTCAATTCCGTCGCCGAGCTGTTCGACATGATCATGGTCTGCCACAACCTCAACCCGAAGATTCCCTCCGACGTGGCATTCGCGGAGAGTCGGGTACGGGGCGAGACGATCGTCGCCGAAGGCGTTCTCCACGACATGGGGGCAATCTCGATCATCGGCAGCGACTCGCAGGCAATGGGCCGGATCGGCGAGAATTTTCTCCGCGCCTTCCAGACGGCCGACGCGATGAAGCAGGCACGCGGCAAGCTGCCGGAGGATGCCCCCGGCAACGACAATTCTCGGGTGCTGCGCTATCTCGCAAAAGTCACGATTAACCCGGCTATCGCGGCCGGGCTGTCGCACGTGATCGGTTCGATCGAACCCGGAAAGATTGCCGACCTGGTGTTGTGGTCACCGGCTTTTTTCGGTGCCAAGCCGAAAATGGTGATCAAGGGCGGCATGATCGTCTGGGCCAATATGGGCGATCCGAACGCCTCGCTGCCCACTCCCCAGCCGATGTACTATCGCCCGATGTATGGCGCGTTCGGGACGGCCTTGCCGAAGACCTGCATAAGCTTCGTCTCACGCGCCGCGTACGATGGCGGCGTCAAGGAGAGATACGGGCTCAACCGGATTGTCACGCCGGTGAAGCGCACTCGGGTTCTCGGCAAGGAGCATATGGTGCGCAATTCCTACCTGCCGAAGATCAAGGTCAACCCGCAGACCTTTGCCGTCACCGTCGATGGCGTCCACGCGACGGTAAAGCCGCCAAAAACCATCGCACTCAATCAATTGTATTTCTTCAGCTGACCGGGTGATGAATGATCCTGATCGGGACTGTTCTCGGTAATTCGCAGGAGGCTATCTGGAAGGAGCGGCTGGACGCGTCCCGCATCGACTGGCTTGTCCTCGACCAATGGGAGGCGCAGAAGAACCGCTTCCGCAAGCACACTGCTGACGATGTAGAGATCGCGGTCGCGCTCGAGCGCAACACCCACCTCCATGACGGCGACATTCTGCTATGGGACGCGGAGACCCGCCGCGCGGTGGTTGTCAAGACCGAGCTGAAGGCGGTGATGGTGATCGACCTCAGTGCGGCCATGTCACAGTCGCCGGAACTATCCCTCCGAACTTGCGTGGAGCTCGGTCACGCGCTCGGGAATCAACACTGGCCTGCTGTAGTAAAGAACAGCAAGGTCTTCGTGCCACTGACCCTCGACCAAAAAGTGATGGACTCGGTCATGCGGACTTACGCTTTTCCGGGAGTTTCCTTCGATTTTGTACCGGGAGCCGAAGTCATTCCCTATCTCGCACCACACGAGGCGCGCCGGCTGTTCGGGGGTGCGGACTCGACGCCTAACTCCCATGACCATCACACGCACGCCCACAGCCACGGTTAGCATGGCGGGGACTATGTGCGGCGTAACCGAGTTGCTCCGGGTTCTTCAGTTCGCTGACTCAGCCTTGCCGGTTGGTGCCTTTTCCTTTTCGAACGGGCTGGAATCGGCGGTTCAGAACGGCATCGTCCATGACCACGACTCGCTCAAGGAAATGGTCCTCACGGCGACGCGGCAGGCGGCCACGCTTGACGGCATTGCTCTGCTGGTGGCGCATCGGGCGGCGCTGAACGCGGATATGGATACGATCATCGCGGCCGATCAGGCGGCTTACCAGCGCAAACTCAGCGAGGAGATGCGAACGATGACGGTTCGCATGGGACGTAAGCTCGGCGAGCTTGGCGAGCATGTCGTCCGGACGACGTTGCTGGCCGAGTGGGTCGGGGCGATCAAGAGCGGGGCAACGCCCGGCACATTTCCAATTGGGCTCGCGCTCGTCACAAGCGGCCTTGGTATCGACGCGGGCGCCGCCTTCGCGGCCCAGCAATATGGAGTCGCATCGATGATGCTCGGCGCGGCGCTCCGGCTGATGCGGATCTCCTTTCTTGAGACTCAATCGATCCTGATGGAGGTCAACGGGACTGCCGAAGATATGTATCAACGGGTTCGGACAGACGCGCTCGACGATATGAGAAGCTTTGCGCCTTTAGCCGACATTATGGCTGCCGTGCACGTGAAAGCGCACGTCCGTATGTTCATGAACTGACGAGAGAGGATAATGAAGAAGATCACACGCATCGGCGTCGGTGGGCCGGTCGGCTCCGGAAAGACCGCGATCGTCGAAGCGATCACGCCTCTTCTCATCACAATGGGCATCAAGATCCTCGTCGTCACGAACGACGTGGTGACGACCGAGGACGCCAAACATGTGCAGCGCACGTTAAAGGGCATCCTCCTCGAGGACCGTATCATCGGGGTTGAGACTGGCGGCTGCCCCCACACGGCGGTGCGCGAGGATCCGAGCATGAATCTGGCCGCCGTCGAAGAGATGGAGGCGCGCTTCCCCGACACCGATCTGGTGTTGATCGAGAGTGGCGGCGACAATCTGACCTTGACCTTCAGCCCGGCGCTAATCGACTACTTTATCTACGTTATCGATGTGGCCGCCGGCGACAAGATCCCGCGCAAGAACGGGCCTGGCATCACGCAGTCGGACATCCTGGTCATCAACAAGATCGATTTGGCACCGTATGTTGGCGCCAGCCTGAAGGTGATGGATCAGGACTCGCGGCTGATGCGCGGCAAAAAGCCGTTCATCTTCACCAACTGCAAGACCGGCGAGGGCATTCCAGAGCTGGTTCATCTGATCCGGGAGAATGTGCTGTTCGACCTGGTAGTGCCGGCAGGATAGGTGTGGTGTCGTTTCTCCTTGCCCCCGAACTGCTGCGCTACCGCGATGAGCCAAAGCAACTGCCGAGCGGTGGGCTGGGCAAGGATGCGTTCCTGAGACTGGGCTTCAAGCGCCGAGGACACCGGACGGCGCTGATTGAGCTCAAGCGCCGCGCCCCTCTGCTCGCGCAACAAGCGCTTTACTGGGACGATGAGATGCCGATGCTGCCCTGCGTCTCCATCATCAGCAACTCTGGCGGCATTCTCCAAGGCGACCGCTACACCATCGAGATCGATCTGGCGGATGGAACAGAAGCCCACATAACAACCCAGGCGGCCACCAAGATCCACGAGATGGACGCCAATTTTGCCACTCAGACGCAGGACATCGCGCTCGCGACCGGTTCTTACCTCGAGTATCTGCCGCATCCCGTCATTCCCCATAGGCACGCTCGCTTCGCCAGTCGCACGCGCATCGTGATCGAACAAAGCGCGACGCTCCTGTATTCCGAAATCCTCATGCCGGGCCGCAAATACTATGGGGATGGGGAGGTCTTCGCCTACGACCTCTTTTCTTCGTCGATCCGCGCCGAACGGCCCGACGGCAAGGCGTTGTTCGCCGAGAGGTTCATTGTCGAGCCACAGATTTCGGACGTCGGCAATGTCGCTGTCATGGGCAGATTCGATGTCTTTGCCAATGTACTGCTCCTGACGCCGAAAACCCATACCGACCGTATCTTTGAGCAAGTCGCGCCTGTCATCGACGTGGAGCGCGGGTGGGCGGCGGGGCTCGGCCGGCTGCCCGGCGAGGCCGGACTCATTTACAAGGTGCTCGGCATGGAGTCGCAACTGGTGCGCGCCAAAGTTCGCGAATTTTGGTCGCTCGTGCGGACTGAAGTGAAGGGTGCCCGCGTCCCCGGAGAGTTCCTTTGGGGCTAGGAGGACGATATGGCCAGGCTTCTAGAATCGTGGAACGACATGGTCGGGCGGAGCCGGGTGCTGCGACTGCTCGATATCCATCTGCGGGGCGCCGGGCAGGTAATGCTGCAGAACAATCCGCTGACTGGTCTGCTGTTCATCCTTGGCATCGTCTGGGGAGCTGTGGCCGCCGGCAACCTCGCCGTCACTGTTGGCGCCATTGTCGGGCTCGTGGTCGCAACCGCGACGGCAATTCTGCTTCACTCCGACGAGGTGTCGCTTGGTCAGGGCCTGTTTGGATTCAACGGCATCCTTGTTGGCGTGGCGGTGCCGACATTTCTCGTGATGGGCCCGGCGACATGGTTTCTGCTCGTCGTCGGTGCGGCGGTTTCCACGGTGGCCATGCTCGCCATCAGCCACGTGACGAAGACGTGGGGTGTGCCGGCCCTGACGTTCCCGTTCGTACTGACGACCTGGTTTCTGGTGCTTGCCGCCTATTCGTTCGGTCATCTGCCGATTCGCGGCATGGGACCGCCCGCGCTACCGGCGCCGGTCGGAGCAGCGGCCGCAGGTCTTGAACTCTCCGCCGGTTTTCTCCTCAACGCCTGGATCAAGGGTGTCTCCCAGGTCTTTCTGATCAACAATCTCATCACAGGCGCCATTTTCATTGTGGCGCTGCTGGTGAGCTCGGTCTGGGCTGCCGCGTTCGCTGTCGCCGGCTCGATCGTGAGCGTTGTCGTCGCACTGCTCCTGGGCGCCAGCGCGGCCGAAATCGACGCCGGGCTTTACAGCTTCAGTCCTGTTCTGACCTCGATCGCGCTCGGATGCGTCTTCTTCAAGCCGTCCTGGCGCGTGGCGCTATTCGCGCTGCTCGGCACTGTTTTCACGGTGATCGCGCAAGGTGCGCTCGATGCGGCGGTTGCCCCGGCCGGCGTTCCGACCTTCACGGCGGCATTCGTCTTTGTCACCTGGCTGTTCCTATTGCCGAAAGTGAATCTCGAGCCGCATCGCCACGAGCCGCTCAAGGACGGCATTCTCACCGAGAAGTAATCACGAGAAAGCAGTGTTCGTTCGCTGTGCTTGGAAAAGGATATACCTCTGAGAACCGACTTGTTCGCTTACGAAATAGACCCTCATTTGCTCGTCCTACATCGGCGCGCGTCCGTTGTGGCTACGAATGTGCAGCCTCTCACTGTTGGTTGACTTCGATGACGGGGTGAAAGAGAGCGAGGTCGCGCGGCAGGCGTGCCTTAATCTCGGCGGGCGTGACAGGGCGGCTCGCGACGAGCGCTGCAACAAGCGCGTAGCGGCCAGGTGCGATTGGCCAGATGTGCAGGTCCGTGACCTCGCTCGTACCGTCGGCTTCGATCGCCCGCTCAACAGCATGGCGGGTGCTGAGTGGAGCCTCGCGGTCAAGCAGCACGGCACTCGACTCTCGAGCAAGTCCGTACGACCACCGGAGGACGACGGCTGCGCCAACGAAGGCGACGAGCGGGTCGAGCCAAACGGCGCCGGCCGTAGCGGCGGCAACAAGGGCGAGTATGGCCAGCACGGAGGTAAGTGAGTCGGCGATGACGTGAAAATAGGCCGCCCGAAGATTCAGATCATGCGAGTGACCATGATGATGGTTCCCGCCACTATGGGAATCGCCGTGATGATTGTGCGGGTGCTCACGTCCACCGTACGCGAGTAGCCAGGCACTCGCAAGGTTGACGGCGAGTCCCATGACGGCGACGACGAGCGCCTCACCCGCACGGATGGGCTGGGGGGCTACGAGCCGTTCGACGGCCTCGACCACCATGCCAAGCGCCGCGAGTGCGAGCAAAACCGTGCTGCCAAAGGCGGCCAGCGCCTCGACCTTGCCTGTGCCGAAGGAGAAGCTCACGTCGGCCGCGTGGCGGCGGGCGAAAGTGTGTGCGAGATAGGCCCCGCCGATTGCCGCTGCGTGGGTGCCCATGTGAATACCATCGGCGAGCAATGCGACGGAACCCGACAGCCAGCCGGCACCGATCTCGATTACCATGGTGACGAGTGTGAGGCCGGTTACGAGGAACATGCGCAGACTGGTCGAGGCAGCGCTTGTCGGAACAAGGAGATGACGGTCGGGACAGGGGATCGCATGGTGGCTCATCGCTTACCTCCCTCCGGCAGGTCGTGCGCAGCCGGTTCCTGCTGCGCGAATCTCTTGCGTAACGTCTTGATCGAACGGTTCAGTCGAGAGGAACTCGGCCGGGACATTCTCAGCTTTTGCCGGCACCGCTCACCTCGACTTTTCCGGCTCTGCCAATTGATCTTGTGCATCGCTGAGGTTTGACGCCAGAATTTCCGATTCAAGCGAACGGCGAAAGTACCGGGCAAGCATCCGACTCGGCATATTGCGGAGCGCAAAATTCCGAAGATGAAAGCCGATTACGCTGTGCGGCACGAACCAGCGCGCAATGTTACGGCTCCGATTTTGCAGCCTGCCTATCGGACCACGCATTCTCGCTTCGTAGGCGATCAGCGCCTGACGAACGTTTTCATTCCTTCCTATCTCGTCGGCCAGAACGGCCGCTCCGGTCATCGCCATCCCGGCGCCCTGCCCGGAAATCAAGGTTATGCAATGAGCGGCGTCTCCCGTGAGCACCACGCGGCCACGCGACCAGACCGGCGCCTCGACCAGCATCATATCATCGATAAGTAGCGGCCGTTCCTCGCGGGAGCCTGCGGCGATGATGTTCCGCACATTCAAATGATCATCACGGAAGACGTCCGCCAGTTCATCAAACGCAGATGGCGGCCCCTGACGAGTCGGTGACGGGCGCGACCAGACGTGTAACGCTGCAAGACGCCCTTTGGACAGTTTGTAAAACTCGCTGATCCGACCGGGAGCGGCGTAAGAGAGAAAATCGGCATTTGGTGCAAGCGTGTCGGGAACATCATAGGCGGCAAACCGGTAGCCGAGCGGCTTCATGACATCCGAGTCCGCGGCAATCATCTCACGGCGAACTGTCGAGCTGACCCCGTCTGCGGCGATCACCAGGTCGGCTTCAATCGCGCTACCATCCGACAGCGTGACACCAACCCTGTCGCCCCAGAGTTCGGTGCGAGCGACTTCCGTAGACAACCGGAGATCGCAATCCGCCCGTGTCATCTCGGCCAGCGCCTTCACCAGATCGCCGCGCCGTAGGACGAGATACGAAAACTCCTTGAGGAACTCCCGGTGCCGCAGGCGTAACAGCTCGCGACCGTGCTTGTCGAAATAGATACTCTCGCTGCTGCGGTGACGGACTTGCTGGAGGCGTTCCATCAGCCCCATTCGACGCGCCACCTCGTATCCCGGGCCGGAAAGGCTCATCATGTAGCCGCCCGCCCGTAAGTTTGCAGCACGCTCGATAATGAGCGATTGCCAGCCGATCCTGTTCAGCCACCACGCAGCCGAAAGACCCGCGACGCCGGCTCCAACGATGACCGCCAACGGCTGTCTCATGGACAGGCCCTCAGCGTTGCACGATCGCTCGCGCTGCGGATCAGCCGAGGCATAGCCAGACAGGCAGCCAATCCGAATGTGGCTGCGAGCCCAAAACACACAGGATATCCCAGGCGATGTGCAATGATGCCACTTGCGAGCCCCGCCAGTCCGGCAACGAAAGCGTCGGCGCATTGAAAAAGAGTAAAATCAACGCCGGCCTGCCGCGGCGAGGAGAAGCCCATGAGCAGCGAGTAGAGAGACACAAAGCCGAAAGCCATGACGACGGACTTGGCCACCGTGATTGCTCCGAGAAGCCACAAGGGCGCAGCCGTCGTCGCGCTGGCGGCAAAGAGCGCGAGAAGCGCCCCTGCTTGAATGACGACCCCCGCAATTACGCATTTCTGCGCTCCCCACAGACGCACCGCCACGCCACCCACCAACGTGCCCGCGATGCCAGAGACGACCGCCCCCGACCCTTTCAGAATGCCCAAATTGACGAGGTCGAATCCGCGGTCGATCAGAAACGGTGCGTTCATGCTCTGAACAAGACGAACACCCAATTCGAAGGCCACCGCGATCAGAAGCCCATATCGGACTTCGCGCCGGGAAAGGGCGAAGCGCAGCGACGGCGTATGGCGCCCGGCATCCCGGTCGCCGGGTTGAGGCTCAGGCGTCGTCAGAAAAGGTATTGTGAAGAGAACGAGAAGACAGCACATGGCGAGGCCCGCTGCCATCCATCCGTACCAGCCGAGAATGATCAGGAACAGACCGCCGCCGAATACGATTCCAAGATAGCCGCCGCCGACCTGCGCCGTGTTACCCCAACCGCGGTTCTCCTGAGTCAGTTGCTGAATGGCATAACCGTCGCACGCAATATCGGCCGTTGCGGCCGCGAACGCCAAAACGCAGAGCAACACGAGCAGAACCCATGCGGACTGTGGGCCGGCGAAGACGATTGCCAGGAAGCAAACCGCACCCAGAGCTTGCGCAATCGCGACGACTTGCCTCGAACGACGCGGACCGCCGAAAGGAAGTCGATAACGCTCGATCGCTGGAGCCCAAAGGAATTTGAGCGCCCAAGGCACGATAACCAGCGAGAACAGCCCGATTAGTTCGAGCGAGGCGCCGCTCGCCCGCAATGCGGCGGGAATACCCTGGAACGTGAAGCCGCCGATCAGGCTCTGAACGAGATAGATCCCGGTGATTGCCGTGAGGATACGGCGGAGCGGAAGATGGGCCTCCGCTAGCGCCACCGGCCGTGGCGGCCCCTGAACATCAGTCGAGAACAGCATTGCTAGAGGGTGGCGCGCAGCGCCGCGCCGACGATGCGTCCTTGCCCGATATTGCTAAAGATGTTGGGACCCGCCCGATAGCTGTATGTTCGATAGATCTCGTTGCCGATGTTTGTGCCGAACACCTTGAAGGTCACGCCTTTCCGTAACTCCGCCTCGAGACCCAAATCGAACATCGTGTAGGCGGGCTGACCTAATGTGTTCGCTTCGTCAAAATAGGTCTTCCCGAAGTAGTGCAAGGCGCCCGTAACCGCCAGTTCGCCGGCCCACCACGTCTGCGGAATGACCTGGCGAAATGACAGATGCACGGTCATATCAGGCGCGTAAGGCACCCTGTTGCCGCTGTAATCGAGCAGCGTCGTCGGGTCGATGAACCGATCGAAGCGCGATACACCGTAGGTCATCGATCCATTCAGCGTGAGCAGGTCGGTCGGCCGTAGCGTTGCCTCCAACTCCACTCCGGTGCTGCTGGCCTCACCAACATTGCGGATCACCATGTTCGGCACGACACCGACATAGATCTGCTTGTCCTTGGAGTCGATGTGATACACGGCGCCGGAAAACAGTAAGCGGCCGTTCCAGAACGAACTTCGCGCTCCCACTTCATAGTTCGTCGCCGTTTCCGGAAGGTACGGATCGGCATCAGCGATCGTCGAGACTGCATGGTTGAATCCGCCAGCCTTATAGCCACGCGACACCAGCCCATACACCCGCGTCTGATCGGTGACCTGGTAACCGAGCGATATCTTCGGCTGGAAACCTGTGAAGCTTGCCGAGTTATCGAAACTGAATGCACCGCGGTACCGGATATCGGCCTCATCCCGCGAAACGCGCCCGCCCGCGGTCACGGCGAGCCGGTCGGTCAAGGCATAGCTGAACTCTCCGAACGCAGCAGCTGCGCGGCTGTCGACCTCGCTCCGCCGGTGAAGTCCGGTCAGTTGGCTCCGGCTAAAGCCGGTGTCTTGATAGTAGAGGCCAGCAACGCCCGTGAGCGGACCATCCGCGTCGTATGTCACCCGCACTTCTTGCGACCATGACTTGGTCGTTTCCGGATTGTGGCTTCCGAAAAGGCGACGATCGAGGTCCACGTCCTGATAGGACGTGATGCTGGAGAGCTTGAAGGGTCCGAAGGCATAGTTCCAGGACAGCGCACTCGACAGCGTGTCCCGATCCAGCAGCGGATACGGGACCCCGACCGGATAGAGCCGTTGATTGATCTGACTGTCGAGGACATAGATTTCTTCTCGGGACTCCATCCGCTCCTTGGCGACATAGAAGGTTGCATCGAACGGGCCGTTGAACGGCGCATAGCGCCACTGCGCCTTTCCACTCCACGTCTTGACGGTATCGACCTTGTTGCCGGTCGTCGGATCGGTGATCTGTCCGCGGTCGTCAAAGCCACGGACGGCAAGATCCATGAACCACGCATCCCTGTATGTACCGGTGGCGTAAAGGTGGCCGGACAGAGTCCGGTTCGTTGCCGTTAGACCGCCCAAAACTCTGTTCGCGCGCGGACGGCGCGTAATGATGTTGATGACACCGCTATAGGCGTTACGCCCGTAAAGCGTCCCTTGCGGCCCGCGAAGGAACTCGACTCGCTCGACGTCAACCAGCTCTTGCGTGAGAAACGCATCGCTTTGCGGGACGCCGTCGACATAGACCTGAACCGTGGGATTGTAGAAGTCAGGCGACGACATTCCGCGTACGGTAAAAGTCGAATAGGCGCGGTTTCCTCTTTGCCGGATGACCAAGCCAGGAAAGACTTTCTCCAGATCCGCAACATTCTTGACTTCTGCCCGTTGCAAGTCGTCGGCGGTTTGCACCGAAACCGCACCGTCAACGCGGCCCAGCTCCTGGTCGCGCTTGTTGGCCGTGACACGAACTTCATCAAGCTGAATCGTCTGTGCGAATGCAGCTCCAGAATGAAGCACAAGGGCCGTCACGATCCACGCATATCTTATTGAGAACATTTCCAAATTAGCCCCCGTCCCTTTCTATGTCGAAGCCTGTGCGTTATTCTGCACTTCGACGATCGGGGCTAACGTTTTCAGGACGCAAGTTGACGGAATCAGTGCGGAGCGCCGCAGCGGGGAGTGATTGGAGTAACGCCGATGCGCGTAGCTGAATCGACGTCCGCGACCCTGGACGGCGAGGCTTCGGCCAAAGCGGTTTGGGCGAGCGCGGTTGCCAAGATCGATCGACACTTGGGCGACGCCAATGCAAGGCGGAAGTACGACGAGCTTGGCCAAGTGTCAGTCGGCAGCACGGATCTTTGGCTGGATCAGAACTTTTCTATTTCGGTAAGCGGGCCGGCCACGTTCTCATTGTCGATCATTCTGGACGGAGAATTCACCAGCTGTCTCGACGGAGGCTCGCCGCTTGTAATTACGTCCGGATCGGCGGTCGTTTTCGCCAGTCAGGGGATGATCTCAGGTACGAATTCGCTGCGCGGCGGGCAGCATATCCGCTTGGTCGACATCCGATTCAGCAAGTCACTTCTCGAGAATGCGGGAGGCCTGCCGCTTTCGCGGTTTGCGCGAGAACTTTTTGTTGATCGCAGCGTTCCGGAAAGCGGTACGATCTTCATTGCGTTCCCCGCTCAAGCCAGTTTGATCACCGTCGGCACACAGATGATCAACTGCAACTTTGATGATGAGGGTGCAAGAAAGCTCTTTCTTCAGGCAAAATCGCTCGAAGCGCTAGCTCTGACGATTGCAATTTTGGGCCGCACCCAGCCGCGGGTCCATCATCTGACTGCCAGCGACCGCGAAAAGCTTGCGCTCGCGAGGCAACTTCTGCACCATCGTTTCGACGAGAACTGGACGATCTCGTCGCTCGCGCGGGCCATCGGCATTGGTGAAAGAAAACTGAAAGAAGGTTTTCGGGTCACCGTAGGAAATTCCGTCCACGCTTACTTGAAGCACGTCAGGCTCAGCGCAGCAGCTTCAATGCTGAGCGAAGGGAGGTCGGTTACGGACGTTGCCTTAAGCGTCGGCTTCGAGAATCTGAGCCACTTCAGCAAGAGCTTTCGTGAGCTGCACGGCATCAATCCGAGCAGCTACTCGCGGAATTCGAGTCGATAGCTGCCATCGACAGCTTTAATGAAGGTGAAGCAGACCTATGCCGTGGCAACCAGCCGCAAATCCTGGCCGGTAGACACGGGTTGCCGCGCGGGAAGATCGGGAAACAGATTATCGGCCTGCGCCATGACATGTTTCACAATCTCAGCGGTCGGCATCACATCCGCATATTTCGCATGCATGTCGCACAGATTGATGGCGTGGCTCGCCTGCGAGCGATCGAAGCAGGCGTCCTCGGCAATGGCGATGCGGTAATTAAGACTGAAGGCGTCGATCACGGTTGCGCGAACGCAGCCTGACGTCGTCGTGCCGGTCACGATCACGCTATCGGCGCCAAGCAGCGTGAGATAGCTCGCGAGATTTGAGCCGAAGAACCCGGACGGCTTCTGCTTCAGGACTACCAGGTCGTGTGGCATCGGGGCGATCGCAGGAACGATCTCGTTGGCATCGAGATTTTGCGCCGGATGCGCAACGGTCTCGTCGGTGCGACTGTTTTTCCATGCCCAACTGCCGATATCCCAGCCATCGGGACGGGTCACGCCGGTGGTGTAGATCACCGGCATTTTGCGATCGTGAAAGGCATCGATCAGCAGCTTGATTTTGGCGATCGCATCCCAGCTTTCCGCGCCGCAGGAATTGCTCCATCGCTTGATGGAATCGAGGATCGGCTCAGGCTTGTCGCCGGCGAATCCGTAGCTGACATCGATGATGAGCAGCGCCGGGCGCTTGCCGAAACCGCCTGTTGCGCCGAAGCCAGACGCCTTGAAAACCTGCTTGTCTCGTTCGGTAAGGTAGCGGTCCCAGATTCTGGGACCTTCCTGGCGGTCCTGCACTGTTCTGTCCTCAATAATTGGCGGCGGCGGCAAGTTGTGGGGGAGCCCCCTTAGGCAGCTCGAACATGCCCGCGGGCAGCGCGTCGAAGAAGGCCAGCACTTCGCCGGCTTTCACTACATCCGCATATTTCGCATTCATGTCGCAAAGATTGATCGCATGGCTCGCCTGCGAGCGATCGAAGCAGCCTTCCTCCGCCAACGCGACCCGGAAGTTCAGACTGAAAGCATCAAGCACCGTGGCACGGACACATCCGGACGTCGTGGTCCCTGTCACGATGACGCTGTCGCATCCGAGCAGAGTGAGGTAGCTGCTCATATTGGTGCCGAAGAAGCCGGATGGCTTCTGCTTGTAGACTACAATGTCCTGCGGCGCCGGCGCGATCTCGTCGACGATCTGGTTGCCGTCGATGTTGCTCGTTGGCACCTTGGGCCGTTCATTACCGCGGCTATTCTTCCAACTCCACGAGCCGGAATCCCAGTTGTCCTCGCGCCGCACGCCGGTCGTGTAGATGACCGGGATGCCTTTCTCATGCGCCTTGTCGATCAGCGACCTGATCGCCGCGACGGCCGGCCAGCTCTCCTCGCCGCAGGAATTGCGCCAGCGCTTGATCGATTCGAGAATCGGCTCCGGCTTGTCGCCGCAGAACGCATAGTTCACATCGATCACAAGCAGCGCCGGACGCTTGCCGAAACCGCCGCGGGTCCCGTAGCCGGAGGCCGCAAAGACCGCCTTATCCCGCTCGGTGAGAAATTCATTCCAAACTGGTTCTGACATTGCCGCTCTCCCCTTTCATTCATCATTCCGCAGACGGGCTGTCTATTTCTTCATCGCAAGCGTCGCCTTAACGAATTGCATGTCAATGATCTCGTCGTAGGCGACGTCCTTTTTGAGAATCCCGGCATTGCGGACAACCATGCCGCCGGTCTTCCAGGATTCGGGAGAAACCATACCGTCCTTGCTCCACAGTTCGTCTGCAAAGGAGCGATCGAGCGTCGCCTTGAGATCGGTGGTCGACATGGTCGGGAATTCCTTCTTGGCGACGGCGACCGCCTTGTCCCGCTCAGCATAGGTGAACTTCAGGCCCTTGACGACGCCCTTGACGAAGGCGGCGACCAATTCCGGCTCTTCCTTGATGGAGGCCAGCCGGACGTTAAGGGTTGAATAGGCATAGGGACCGAGCTCCTTCGGCACGTTGTAGATCGGCTCACCCCAGATTCGCTGCACGATGCCGCGCGTCAGAATCGGTTCGGTCGTCACGCCGATGTCGGCGTTGCCGGTCTTGACCACGGCAAGCACCGCGCCGTTCGACATCTCTTTGATCACAACATCCTTCTTGGCGTCGAGGCTCCACTTCGACAGCAGATAGCGGGTGATGGAGTTTGGCGTGCCGCCGTAGAAACTGACCGCAATCGCCTTACCCTTGAAGAAGCCGGCCATTGACTCACCAGGTTTTAGCACTAGGCCGGTCTTCGCGACATAATAGACGTTGCCGCGATCGACCACATTCGCGACCGCGCGCAGCTCAGCGCCCTTGATCTTGGCGAAGGCGTTGTGCTCGGGACCGCCAATGAATGCAAAGGCCTGTTTTGTAAGGACGGCGTTAGTATGCGCGCCGCCGCCTTCCACTGTGATGACTTTCACATCGAGATTATCGGCCGCAAAGTATCCGTTGTGAATCGCCACATATAGCGGCAGATAGCCCGTGCTGTGCACCGGCTCCGCGACGACGAGGGTCCTCCTTTCGGCGGCTTGCGCAGCGGGCGACGTGAACAGCCCGGCGAGCCCTGCCAGGACGGCGAGCATTGCTGCATTTTTTCTGATGATTGCTTTCATGTGAGGTCTCCTTGCTGGTTCGGCACCGTCGAAAAAAGAAGGAAGTCAGTGGACGACTCCCTTGCGAAGAACTTTCTCCAGCCATGCGACGGTGACGTACATCACCATCGAAAGCGCAGAGAGGATCAGGACCGCGACCCATACCAGCGAGATCTCGTAGGTCGAGCCTGCATAGAGAATCGTGCGCCCCAAGCCGTGCTGGGATGAGACGAATTCCCCGACGATCGATCCGGTAAGGGCCAGGCCGATATTCACGCGTAGGATCGAGACGATCCATGGAATACAGGACGGCACGACGAGCTTCTTGAACACCTGCCAGCGGCTGGCGCCGAGCGAATAGAACAGCCGCTCCTGATCCCTATCGACCGCCTGCACGCCGGCGTATGCCGTAAGCGTCGAGACCACCACCGTCAGCGCAGTGGCGGTCGCAACCTTTGACGACAATCCCATACCGAAGACCAAGACGATGAGCGGCGCCAGCGCGAGCTTCGGAATTGATTCGAGGCAGATGATGTAGGGCTGCACGATCTGCGCATAGTTGCGCGACCACCAGAAAGACATGCCGAGCACCGCACCGCCAGTGGTTCCGATGATGAAGCCGAAGATGGTCGAACGAAACGTGAAAGCGATGTCGGTAAAGGCGTCACCCTGCGTCAGGAAGATGACGAGCGTCGACCAGATCGAGCTCGGCTGTGACCAGAAGAACGGATCGATGATCTTGAATTCCGCAGCGACCTCCCAGAGAACGACAAAGCCCACCAGAACAGCAAGTTGAAGGGCAACGAGCGCGGTCGTGCTCCAGATTTTCTGAACAGGCAATTTGCGTGCGATTTTGCGCTGTGTCGTGGCTCCTTTTGCTCCATCACTCAATCGCGCGACACCCAAAATGCGGCCAGGCAAACCGAGAGCCTTTGCATTCATGTGGCTTTTTCTCCGGTCTAAACGCCCATTTCGAGCTACGCAGCAGCCGCTTGCGGCGGCTGGCCTGCGGCTGTGCGAAGCAGATCGAGGCAGTATTGTTTCATCGCGACGAAACGAGGCGAGCTGACGACGGAGCGCTCGCGCGGACGCGGCAAATCGATCGACATTTTGTCGATGATTCGCCCTGGCCGGCTTGCCATGACGTAAATGTCATCGGACAGGAAAATCGCTTCCTCGACGTCGTGGGTGACGAAGATCACTGTGCGGCCGAAGTCGCGGAATAACTGTAGAAGCCATTCCTGCATCTGCGACTTGGTTTGCGCATCTAGCGCGCCGAACGGCTCATCGAGCAGGATGACGTCGACGTCAATCAGCAAGGTGCGCAGTAGCGCAGCGCGCTGGCGCATCCCGCCAGACAGCGCGGAAGGATAGCGTTTCTCAAACCCACCAAGACCATAGCGCTGCAGCAACGGAAGCGCGCGCTCGCGCGCCTCAGCCATCGGAACGCCGCGGATTTCCATGCCAAGCGCAACGTTGTCGAGAACAGTGCGCCACGGCAGCAACAGGTCTTTCTGCAGCATGTAGCCGACCTGACCGATCGTTCCCGTCGCGTCCTCGCCATCGATCATGACCCTGCCGGTCGTCGGTGGTTGCAGTCCTGCCGTGATGTTGAAGATTGTGCTCTTGCCGCAACCCGAAGGCCCGATCAGCGATACGAATTTTCCGGCCGGCACTTCGAAGTCGATAGGGGCGAGCGCGGTAAAATTGAGGTCTTCGGACCTGAACACCATTGAGACATGTTCGAGCACGAGCTGAGGCTGAACGTTCATGTGGCACTCCATGATGGCCGATGGCCGCGCCATCAGACCGAACGGATCGCATGCAACTTCCAGACCGCTAGTGCCCCGCTTCCGAAGTTCGTGATCCATTGCAGCACCCTCTGACACGAACTTCGGAAGCGGGGCACTAGCAAGGCTATGATTCTAGTGCCGCTTTCGATTTGAAGTTCCTGAATGAGCTTGCCGCAAGTGGTGCAGGAACTTCAAATCGGCGGCGCTAGTTCCCACCGCCGACGCCGCCATGACGGCGCAGCACCGTTGATTCCAGCGCTTGAATGCCTATGAACAAAAGTGAAGAGATCACGGCAAGAACGACGATTGCCGTCATCACCAGATTCATCTGGAAAATCTGGCTGCCATAGGTGATCAGATACCCAAGCCCAGCCTTTGCCGCCTGGAACTCACCAACGACGACGCCGACCAGAGCGAGTCCCACGTTGACCTTCAAAGCCGCAATCATCGTCGGAACGCTGCCTGGCAGCACAACCTTGGTCAGCACCTTGAGGCGCGAGGCGCCAAACAGCCGGACAAGCTTGATCTTGTCCTCATCGACCGCCTGGAAGCCGGTGTACAGCATCAGGATCGTCACGAACACGCTGATCGCGATCGCCATGGCGTAGATCGAGGCGATGTCGCCGAGCCAGATGTAGAAGATCGGCACCAGCGCGATTTTCGGGATGGCATTGAGCACGACGATGAACGGATCGAGGACGCGATAAACATAGGACGACCACCAGAGAACGACGGCGCAGAAGGTGCCGAGCAGCATGCCGCCGACGAATCCAACCACGGTCTCGGACAGGGTCACCAGCGTGTGGGTGGTCAGGCTCCCATCCTGCAACATCCTCGTGAATGTCCGCGCTATAGCGCTCGGATAGCTCGTCAGCATCGGATTGATCCAGCCGGCGCGCGGCGCCACTTCCCACACCACCAGCAGCGCGGCGACGAGGCCGATCTGCCAGAGCTGGATCGACAATGCCCGGCGCTTCAGCGACCGCAGATAGGCCGCATAGGCGGCACTCGGCGCCGACGCCGGCGCACTACCGGACCGTGGCGCAAACCGCACGAAGTGAGACAGGGCCGCCTTTGTGCTGGTCATCATCGGTTGCTGATCTCTCAGTGGATTTGGTGGATGTCGAGTTCGTCCCAAATGGTCTGGAAGTAATTGGCAAACTCGCTGCACTTGCGCGCCTGGAACGGGGTCGGCCGCGTTGGACCGAAGCTTGGAAAATCGGTCTTGCGCTCGGACTTGATCCGTCCGGGCCGGCGACTCATCACGATCACGCGGTTGGCCATGCTAATCGCTTCGCCGATGTCGTGAGTTACGAGGATGACGGTCTTCCGTTCAGCAGAGAGAATGCCGGCAACCTCGTCGGACAGCGCCAGGCGGGTCTGGTAGTCGAGCGCCGAGAACGGCTCATCGAGCAGCAGCAGGTCGGGCTCGCAGCACAATGTCCGCGCCAGCGCGGCGCGCTGCCGCATGCCGCCCGACAATTGACCTGGGAGGCTATGCAGAAAATCGCCGAGACCGTAGCGGACCAGCAGGTCCTCGGCTCGGCGCCGCGCCACGATCTTATCGATGCCGAGGAGCTCGGCGCCGATTAGCACGTTGTCAATGATGGTTCGCCATTCCAGCAGCGTGTCCTTCTGGAACATATAGCCGACCCGCGGGGACGGTTTTGCCACCTCCTTGCCGTCGATCCTAATGCTGCCGCGCGAGGGCGGCAGCAGTCCGGACACGAGCGAAAGCAGCGTGCTCTTGCCGCATCCGGACGATCCGACAATGGCGACGAATTCGCCTTGCTCCACCGTGAGCGACACATTGGCGAGCGCAAGCGTCTCGCGATCCGGCGTGAAGTAGTTCAGCGTGACGCCCTGAATCTCGACCGCCGGATGCGTGGGTATGGTTTGGTCTGGCACCGCCATCGTTGGTATTTCCTGCTGCCTATTTGCTGGCGAGTTTCTTGGTGGCGCTTTCGCCGTAGGAGGTATCGACGATCTTGTCGTAGGCGACTTCCTTGCCGACCGGCAGCACATCGCCCACCACCATGATCTCCTGCGCCTTCGCAGGGCCGCCCTTGTCGACGACCGTGCTGGTCGCCCAGATCGGCACACCGACGGTGCGGTAGCGATTGACCACGGCGATGTTGTCGTCGATCGTCAGCCCCGGGAAAAACGGCGCGATCGCTTCCGCAATCTCGCGCTCGCTGGCCGTCTGCACCCAGACCTGGGCGCGCGCGATTGCGTTGGTCCACTTCTGTGCGATGGCCTGGTTTTTCTCGAGCCAGCCCTTCTTGGCGAAGAACACGGTGTAGTCGGCGCGGCCAACTTCCTTGCCGATCGAGGTGATGAGATGGGCATGCCCCGCTCCGACGAGCTTGGTCAGATTCGGCTCATTGAAGATGGCGAAGTCGCCGACGCCGGAGATCCAGGCCCCGTCGCGAGCGGCATGGCCGACATTGGTGATGATGCCGTTTACCGTCGCGGCAGCCACCTTGTGCTGCTTGAGCACATATTCGAGATAGAGTTCCGGTGTGCTGCCCGGGCGCCAGCCGAGCACCTTCTTGCCGTCGATCATCGACCACTTGAAATTGTCGATCTTCCTGCGCGAGGCAAGGAACAGTCCGTCGGTCGCCGTCAGCGCGCAAAAGATGACCGGCTTGTCGGGCGATTCGCCATTGTAGATGTAGATCGGCACTTCTGGACCGGCGAGCGCGAAATCGGCTTGGCCGGACAGGATCATCGCACCAGCGCGGTCGCCGCCGTTGGTGGTGATGAGCGAAACGTCGAGCCCTTCGCTCTTCACGAAACCTTTGCTGAGCGCAACATACATCGGCACATAGAACTGCGACCTCACGACCTCGGCCATTTTGACCTTGATGAGATCCGCGGCATTTGCCGCCGAAAGGGTCAAGACTGCGGCAACAGCAGACCATGCAACGCGGCTGACGATCCTCTTGAGCATCGGTGGTCCTTTCGTCATCGAGAGCTGCATGTTGCACTGCAACAGACATGCCAACATTCCAAGATGGGTCGATGATTGGAACCACAGGACTTTTTGCATCGATGCGCTGCTGCGCGCCCACGGCCTGTGCTGCGCTTCGCGGCAGGGCGCCTATGAAACAGACGGCGGCACGGTCAGGCGATGGCGTGCGGAGGCGGAAATTCCACGGCTCTTCTTCGGCATGCTATTTGCTGCGGTGTGTGCGCGAGTTCCTGAAGGAGATTCAGATGCACAAGCTTTCAATCCCCACCGAACTGACCGAGCGCGTGACCCGGCGCGCCGGCCGTGCGCACCCGTTCGATGTCCTGCAACCGTCGAAGACGGCATTCGTCGTCGTCGACATGCAGAATTACTTCATGCACCCCGACTATCAGGGCGAAGTGCCGATGGCACGGGAGATCGTTCCGGACGTCAACCGGCTCGCCGCCGCCATACGCGAGGCGGGAGGTCATGTCGTATGGGTGAAGAACGCGACCAACGATACCCGCGAAAGCTGGTCGGTATTCCATGACTGGCTGATGACGCCGGACCGGCGCGACCGCCGCTATGCCACCATGGATACCGCACATGAGGGCCATGCATTATGGCCCCTGCTCGACGCTAAGCCGCAGGACGCCCAGATTGTGAAGAAGCGCTTCAGCGCTTTCATCCAGGGTTCGTCCGAGATCACCACCTATCTACGTAACCGCGGCATCGATACGATTCTGATCGGGGGCACCGCCACCAACGTCTGCTGCGAAAGTTCCGCCCGCGACGCGATGATGCTGAATTTCAAGACGGTGATGGTGCACGACGCGCTTGCTACCTATACCGACGAGGAGCACAACGCCACGCTGAGAACGTTCTATTCGATCTTCGGCGACGTGCAAACAGTCGACGAGGCGATCGAATCGCTGAAGCGCGGTCTCGCCATGAAGGCAGCCTGACGCGGCAGCCTCTCAACTCCATCAGGACCTACCATGTCGGAAATCGGGCTCTAACAGGAAATCGGGCTCTAACAAGTGACTTCGAATCACGTGTTGCTTCGCCCGATAGGTGTCCTGGCCTTCAAGCTGGCCGGCGGCTCGCCACCGAATGGATCGCCGACGCTTGGATGTATCACCCAGCGCGTAATGCCTAACGAATAGGCATGAAGTGTCGCTTAGCAACTTTGGCCGAAATTGCCGTCCTGTTGTCCGAAAATGGCGCCCTCGTCGTCTTGTGCCGACCCCTATTGTTGCGCTGCAATGAAGGTGCCGGGCCCAATGGTTTCGTAAGTTCAGGAATGCGTCACGCACGTCATTTCTGACGGGGCGAACGGCCGATGGAATCTGCAACGCGGTCGATCCGGACCACAGTCCTGACAGGTTTTCTCGGGGCTGGAAAGACGACCCTGCTGAATCACATTCTCTCGCGTCAAGGCACGCAGCGGGTTGCTGTCATCGTCAATGAGTTCGGGGAAGTCGGCATCGACGGTCAGCTCGTCATCAGCGCCGAGGAGAACATCCTTGAGCTCAACAACGGGTGCATTTGCTGCACGGTTCGCGGTGATCTGACGCGTGCCGTGGCCAACCTGCTCGCGAGCGGCCGCGCGATCGACCACATCCTGATCGAGACCACCGGGCTCGCCGATCCGGCTCCCGTCATCCAATCGTTCGTCCTGGATGAGACGTTGCGATCCAATACGGAGCTCGACGCGATTGTTACCGTAGTTGACGCGCAATACGTAGTCGAGCAGATGCAAAACGAACAGGCCCGCGAGCAGGTTGTGTTCGCCGATGTGATCCTGATCAACAAGGCCGACCTCGTATCCGAACGCAGCCTTGAGGATCTCGATCGCCTGCTTAGATCCCTCAATCCGCTCGCCAGAATTCATCGCACGACGAACTGCGAGATCGATCTTGGTCACGTGCTCGGCGTGTACGCCTTCGACCTCAAAAACGCGCTGAAGCTCGACCCGCAGCTGTTGGCCGACAGCACGCATGAGCACACTGCGGATATTTCCTGTGTCGCCATCCGCGAGCCGGGTGCAGTCGATGCCACGCTGTTGACGCGCTGGCTTAACCAGCTGGTTCAAGAGCAGGGCAAGGACCTGCTGCGGATCAAGGGGATCATCGACCTCGATGGCGAAAGCAGGCGGTTCGTCTTCCACGGCGTTCACATGACGCTCGACGGCCGTCCAGGACGGCCGTGGAAGCCGGCGGAGCCGCGGATCAACGAGCTGGTGTTCATCGGCCGGAATCTCGACCCGCTCGCGTTGCGTAAGGGATTCGCCGGCTGCGGAGTCGCCGCCTTGGCTCTGATCTCGTGAAACCGGAACATGTTCAATACTGATCGAGGAGACCCTTCCATGAAGCTGCAGCATTACCTCGGAGGTCTTGAAGACCTGGGACCCGTGGCATTCGAGAGGCGGGTGTTCGTCGAGCCATGGGAGAAGCGCATCTTCGGCATTCACGTGGCGATGATGGCGCTGAGCACGCAATTGCCGCTACCGCAGACGCCGAGCGGCTTCAAGACCTCTGGACCTGGGCGGATTTGCGCAAAGGCGCGGAGTCGCTCAATCCGTTCGACTATTTCAAATACCGCTACTACGAGAAGTGGCTGGGCGGCATCTCCGGCTACTTCGTTGACAACGGCTACATCACCGAAGCCGAGCTCGAGGCGCGCACGCAGCAGATCCTGAAAAACCCCGGTACTCCGCCGAAAATGGGCGGCGATTCGGCGATCGACAAGCGCGTTGTCACCTACCTGGTCGAAGGCGACTCCCCAAAGCGCGACACCAACATGAAGCCGCGCTTCAGCGCCAGCGAAAAGGTGCTGGTCAAGAACGTGCCGACCATCGAGCACACGCGTCTCCCCGGCTACTTGCGCAACAGGACCGGCGTCATCGATACGGTCTATCCCGGGACCTACACCTACCTCACCTCGACGGGACCCGACGGAGTCGGGGAGGCGATGCCGGTCTACTGTGTGCGCTTCGACCCGGAAGCGATCTGGCCGGGTAACACGGAAAAGAACGTGACGATCTATGCCGATCTCTACGAGGCCTATCTCGACAAGCTCAACTGATACTCGCGCGCTGGCTGGCGAGTGCGACCCGGCGGTCACGGCGCGGTCATGCGGGAGTTGGGAGAGGGCGCGAACGGCGGCGCCGCTCCCGATGTCGGGCCGAACGATTTCCCGCCGGACGACGCGCATCTGATCGCGATGAATGAAAGGACCAAGCCATGAGCACGCATCCAGAGAATTCACTTCAGGACTCCGTGAACATCACCAAGGACGACGCCATCACTCGTCTCTCTCGGCGCAAGCTGCTGCTGGCGAGCTCGGCCGCCGCCGTGGCTCCGGCGATCGGCGGCGGCTTGGTCAAAACCGCCAACGCGCAGCAGCAACCGCAGCGCTTCGAATATCCAGTCGACCGGGAAGCCCGCAGCGCCGCACGGGCGCTCGCGCTCGAAGCGCTTTTGATCGAGAAGGGGGTCATCACCGGCGATACGGTCGACACCGTGCTATCGTTCTTCGAGACGCAGATGGGACCGTTCAACGGCGCCAAGGTCGTCGCCCGTGCCTGGGTCGATCCCGCGTTCAAGCAGGAGCTGGTCAAAGACACGCCGGCAGCAATCGCGAAGCTCGATCTGCCCAAGGGCATGGCCGGCGCCGAAGGGGAACACATGCGTGCCGTCGCGAACTCGCCGACGGTCCACAATCTCATCATCTGCACCTTATGCTCCTGTTATCCGTGGCCGGTGCTGGGCCTGCCGCCCTATTGGTACAAAGATCCGACCTTCCGCGCGCGGGCTGCGCGCGAGCCGCGTGCGGTGCTCAACGAGTTCGGACTCAACATCGCTCCCTCGGTCGAGATCAAGACCTGGGACAGCAGCGCGCAGATCCGGTGGTTCGTGATCCCCGAGCGGCCGTCCGGCACCGATGGCATAAGCGAAGCCGAACTCGCGAAGCTGGTCACGCCTGAGGGCATGATGGGCGTTGCGCGGGCCTAGAGACTGCCGTGCTGCGGCGACCTTCCGCGTGCCAAAGGACTGCAACCGATGCAAACCCGGTTCGAGCACTTCGCGGTGACCAGCATGCTGGGGCAAAGCGGTTCCCCACCGCGCCTCGACGGCAAGCTCTGCTTCAGCGAGACCTGGGAGCGGCAGGCATTCGGCGTCGCGCTCGCTCTCTCCAAGAGCGGGCATTTCGACTGGGAGGATTTTAGGCAAAAGCTCATCGCCGCGATCGGCGAGTGGGAGAGTTCGCATTCCCTCGACAACCCATCGTGGAGCTACTACGAGCGCTGGCTCACCGCGCTCGAACGGCTCGTCGTCGAGCAGCGGCTTGCGACGCCTGAGGAGCTCGCGGCGATCGAAGGCCTGGTCATCGACGCCCGGTGCTCGAGCGGCGAAGAGGCCGAGACAAGTGCTGCAAGCGTGCTGGCCGGCAGCGGCGAAGCCGCAGGTCTCGATTCGGCGGAGATAATGTCCGGAGATCCGGCGGGCGGCGCCCGATCCCAAAGTGCGGATGATGCAAGAACTGCAACGCGCCACCATGAGCGTTCAACACAGGAGTCTCACCATGACTGACACGTCGCAATCGCTGCCGCTTGTGCGCGCAACCGCCGAACCGTCGACGCTGTTCGCGATGCTCATCGCCTCCAGCCTGGGCGCCGCTCTGGTCTTTACCGTCGGCTTCGCCCATCCGGAACTCATCCACAACGCGGCGCACGACTGGCGCCACTCGATGAACTTTCCCTGCCACTGAGGAACGCGCCGTGCTCCAGAGAATCCTGATGTGCGCGGGACTCGCGACCGGAACGCTACTGTCCGGCTTGCACGCGATGCTGACCGTACCGCTCATCCTGCGTGCCGAAATCTACGAGGCGCGGGCGAGTTCCGGTCCCGCCTCGACCAGCACGCATGAGCACAGCGACGACGCGGCTGCGCATCACCATGACGACCACGCGAACGCGGATGATGATGCGGAGGGCTGGGCGCCGACGGGACTGCAACGCGTCGGACTGACTCTGCTGGCGACGATCTTGTCCACCGTCGGTTTCTCATTGATACTGGTCTCCGCCGCGGTCTATGGGCGCGGCGAGCTCACCATCTTAAGCGGCCTCGGGTTCGGGATCGCCGGCTTTGCCGCGACCGGGCTCGCGACCAGTCTCGGCCTGGCGCCGGAGCTTCCGGGCAGCGCGGCGGCCGGCCTCGTCCTGCGACAGGCGTGGTGGTTCGGCACCGCGGTTTCGACCGCCGCGGGTCTCGCGGCGATCGTCTTCGGTCCTCGTCTTGCGTTCAAGATTCTCGGCCTCGTCCTCATCGTCGCGCCGCATGCGGTGGGGGCTCCTGGCGCCGAGATGGCCGGCAGCCCGGTGCCAGCGGAGCTTTCCGCGCTGTTCGCGGCGAGATCATTGGCTCTTCAGGGCCTGATGTGGGTCCTGCTGGGCCTGATCTGCGGCTGGATCTGGGAGCGGCAGGCCCGGCGGCTCGGCGATCCCGTTCCCACATAACCAACGATGGCACGAGTCCTGCACCGTGATCCGGCAATGTGTCCGGGGGCTGGCGTCCAAGATATTTGAAGGGCCGGGATCATGCGGATCGCGCTTCTCGCCCCCCCGGGTGTCCAGGCGCTCGATGTGGTTGGACCTGCGGAGGTATTTTGGGAGGCGGCGCGCCGCCTCGGTGATCCAACCGCCTATGAAGTGCAGGTGGTGGGAACGAAGGAGGGGCCGGTTTGCGGCACCGGAAGCCTGCGTTTCGTGGCGGACCGAACCATCTATGATTCGGATACGCCCATCGACACGTTGCTCGTCGCCGGCGATCCGTCCTTTGACGAAATCGATCCGGCGGTGATCGCCTGGCTCAAGCGCCGCGTGCCTTCGGTCCGGCGCTACGGTTCGGTCTGCACCGGTGTGTTCCTGCTCGCCGCGACGGGACTGCTCGATGGCCGGCGTGTGACCACACACCGGGAATGGGCCGCCAAACTCACACGCGAGTATCCGAACCTGGTCGTCGATCCGGACCAGATTTTCATCTACGACGGTGCGCTGTGCACGACGGCAGGCGTCACCGCCGGAATGGACCTGGCGCTCGCGCTGGTGGAAGAGGATTTCGGGCGCGAGCTCGCCCTCATCGTGGCCCGCTACATGGTGATGTTCCTCAATCGGCCGGGCGGTGCGCATCTGGCGGCGCAGATGTCGAGCAAGACCAGCATCCAGCGATCGCAGGAATATGTGCTTGAGAATCTGTCGGCCGATCTCTCCGTGGGTTCGCTGGCGCTGGGTGCCGGCATGAGCCCTCGCAACTTCGCGCGCGTCTTCCGCCGCGAGATGAAGGTGACGCCGGCCGAATTCGTCGAGGCGGCGCGCCTCGACGCCGCGCGGCGCTTGCTCGTGGACACAACGGCGCCGCTGCAGCGCATCGCGCACACCTGCGGCTTCGGCAACGTGGACGGAATGCGGCGTACCTTCGTTCGCAATATCGGCATCAGTCCGCTCGATTATCGGAAGAGATTCCGCACCTCATGGTCGGGCATTCGTGAGCCTGTCGAGGCGAATACGGCCCGGAGACTGCAGATCCTTTGATTTTAAGAAGCTTGATCTGAGTTGGCCTACCGGCGTGCTGGCACGCAGGGGTCACGACGAACGTTGACGGCGTGGGCGCGGCTGAGATCTGGCGCTCAGCGCCGCAATCTTGCACAACTGCGCGGTTACGCCACCTGCGGCATCACATGCGGGCGGCGCAAGCCGGCCTGCTCCATCAGCGGCACGACCGTCGTGTGCATCCGGCTCAGCATCAGTTCCGGCTCGAGCGCCGTCATCAGCATTCCGTTGAGGCCGGCGCGGGAGAGTTTCGTCATCTTGTCCACGATCATCCCCGGCGTACCCACCAGGCTCTGCCCACCGCCGGCCGCCCAGTTGCGCGACATATGCACGAGCTGATCGGGCCGCAACGTGGGGGCGTTCTCGCCGAGCTCGGCGATCCAAGCGTCGACCCAGCGCTTGTCGGCATGCCGCTCCGCATAGTAGCTCAGGTAGTCGTTCGCTTCGGCTTCGGTGTCGCCGACCACGACATAGCCATGGGTCCAGACCTGCACCGGGCGTTGGTATTCGCCGGCCGCCAGCATCTTGTAGGCGGCAATGATCTCGCGCCACTCGTCTTCGCCGCCGCGCAGATGGGTGAGTGCAATGTCGGCATGGCGCGCGGCAAACCGCCGGCCCCGCTCCGACACACCGGCATTGATGATCGCCGGGTGCGGACTCTGGATCGGCTTCGGTTCCGAAATGCCGTGGCGGACTTTCATGAAGCGTCCGTCGAAATCAAACTCCTCTTCGGCAGACCAGAATTTCTTCATCACCGCGAGGAACTCGTCGCTGTGCTCGTAGCGGGTGTCGTGATCCTCGATGGTCTGGCCGAATTGGGCAAAAGCCAGCCGGCTCGAGCCTGCGACGACATTGAGCCCGGCACGCCCTCCGGTGATGTGGTCGATGGTGCTGGCGGCCTTCGCCACAAAGGCCGGATGGGTCAATTGCGCATGAAAGGTGCCGATGATCGCCGGATATTTCGAGACGGCGGCCATCGCCGCCGCCCAGGTGAACGGCTCATACTCTCGGTGCGAGCAGTGCTTTGGATCATCCGGATAGGCACCGCGCCATCCGGCAAACGACACGATCACTTCGAGACCGATCGTGTCCACGAGCCGGGCGATCTCCAGCGACCGCGGCCAGGTCGGAGAGTACTTTTCCGGCGCCGTCGACATCTGGATAACCGAGGCATTGTGGCAGAAGAGCCCGAGCTTGAACGGGTTGTCGTTGAATATCGGATTGGTCGCCGCGCGGCTGTCAGTGGAGGGCTGGTCGAGGCGCGCGCTCATGAGATGACCTGTCGGGAGGATGCCGAGGCCCGGATGGGCACCGCTGCGGGGATCGGGCGTCATGTTAATTGACGGCATGTGCCGCCGCCAGCGCCCGCAAGGTGTCATTCGCCGCGGATTCCGCTAAACGAGTGCTGACTAACGCGATGGACCCCGATGCAGGACGAGAAGGAAAAAGTCGCGCTCTCCTCGATCGTCGCTTCCGCCTGTCTCACCGCGGCAAAGGGCGCGGTCGGGATATCCACCGGTTCGCTGGCGATCCTGTCGGAGGCGGCGCATTCGCTGCTCGACCTGGCTGCCACGGTGATGACCTATTTCGCCGTGCGCATCGCCGGCAAGCCGGCCGACGAGGAGCATCACTACGGCCACGGCAAGGTCGAGAGCGTGACGGCGCTGGCGGCGACCGCGCTGTTGTTCCTGCTGGCGGGTGTCGTTGCCTGGGAGGCCGTCCACCGGCTCGCCGACGCCGCCGCGCATACGGTGGAGGCGACCCCTATTGCCTTTGCGGTCATTGCGGGCTCGATCGTCATCGACTTTTTTCGCGCGCGTGTGTTGTATCGGGTCGCAGACGAAACCTCGAGCCAAGCGCTCGAGGCCGACGCACTGCATTTTTCCTCCGACATGTGGTCCTCGCTCGCGGTACTGATCGGACTTGCCGGTATTGCGCTCGGCTATCCATGGGCGGACTCGGCGGCGGCCCTGGTGGTCGCCATCTTCATCTGTATCGCGGGCTGGCGGCTGGGCAAGCGGACCATCGAGACGCTGACCGACACCGCCCCCGCCGGCATCGCGCCGCGCATCGCACGGATCGCGGCGGACATCGGCGGCGTGGTCGTCGTGGATCGGGTGCGCGTGCGGCCGGTGGGCGGCGAGATGTTCATTGAGCTCACCGTCGGCGTAAGCCGCACGCTGCCGCTCGACCGCGTCGCCGCCATCAAGCAGGCGGTGGCTCAGGCCATCGCCGCGGACATTGCGGGCGCGGAAGTCACGGTGATGACCGAGCCGCACGCGCTCGACGACGAGACCGTGCTCGAGCGCATCATGGTGATCGCCCGCAATCGTGCGCTGGCGATCCACCACGTGACAGTCCACACCGTCGCCGGCCAGCTCCTCGTCGCGGTCGACCTCGAGGTCGACGGCCGTCTCACCCTCCAGGCGGCGCATGACGTCGCCGATGCGTTCGAGGCGAAGGTCCGCGACGAGCTCGGCCCGGACGTGGAGGTCGAGACCCACATCGAGCCGCTGCAAACCTCCGATGCCACCGGACGTGATGCCAGCCCAGAGCGGGTGCGTGAGGTTTCCGACGTCTTGATCGAGGTGGTCCGGCAGCTTGGTACCTTGCGCGACGTGCATGACGTGCGCGTACGGGAAACCGGCGACGGCGAGATCGTCAACTTTCACTGCCGCGTCGATCCTGCCCTTCCGGTGCAAACCGTGCACGAATTGGTCGATGAGGCCGAGTACGGATTGCGCCGGCGGCTACCGCAGATCACGCGCGTCATCGGCCACGCCGAGCCGCAGTAATCATATGGGCCTCACACGGGCCTGTAATCAAAGGTTAGGCTCGGTGCCCCTACAATTATGGATCGGCGTGACAGTTTCCGCGCCGGGATTTGTCCATCTAACGCCGTCAGCTCCGCACGGAGCCTGCGGTTCCGCCGGAGGTAACCGCGGGGCAGCGACTCGGTCCGGCGCAGCTCAAGATCAACGTCCAACCCGGACCGCTCGGACCATAACGATTGCATCCGTGACGCTGCTCACGGAATCAGCACTGCCGCACCCTTCAGCCGCCCCGAGCGGAGATCGGCCAGCGCGTCGTTCGCCTGCTCCAGCGGATAGCGCACCACCGTCGTCTTGATTCCCGCCTCAGGCACGATGGCGAAGAATTCCTGCGCGTCCTGGCGCGTTAGGTTTGCGACCGACACCACCTGGCGCTCCTCCCACAGCAGCCGGTAGGAGAAACTCGGAATATCCGACATGTGGATGCCGGCGCAGACGACGCGGCCGCCCTTCCTCACCGCCTTGAGCGCCGCCGGCACCAGCGCACCGACCGGTGCGAACAGGATCGCGGCATCGAGCGGCTCCGGCGGCATCTCGTCGGAGCCGCCGGCCCAGACGGCGCCGAGCGAACGGGCAAACTGTTGCGCATCCCTATCGCCGCTGCGCGTGAAGGCATGCACACGCCGTCCCTCCCACACCACCACCTGGACGATGATGTGAGCGGCCGCACCGAAGCCGTAAAGGCCAAGCGAGTCGCCCTCGCCTGCCATGCGGTAGCTCCGCCAGCCGATCAGGCCGGCGCACAGCAGCGGCGCGGTGTCGGCATCGTCGCCGCCGTCCGGCAACGGAAAGCAGAATGCCGCATCGGCGATTGTGTACGTCGCGTAGCCGCCGTCGCGGGTGTAGCCGGTGAACAGCGGCTCATCGCAGAGATTTTCCCGCCCGCTCCGGCAGTAAGGACAGACGCCGCAAGTATGGCCAAGCCACGGCACACCCACGCGTTGGCAGAGCTCGAAGCCGGAGACGTTCACGCCGATTGCCGCCACGCGCCCAACGATTTCATGCCCGGGCACGATCGGCAGCTTCGGATGCGGCAGTTCGCCGTCGACCACATGCAGGTCGGTACGGCAAACGCCACAGGCCGCGATCTCGACCAGGATCTCGTTGGCGCCGGGCGTCGGCACCGGCCGCTCGCGCATGACGAGCGGGGTGGCGGGGGTTTCGAGGACCATGGCGCGCATCTCAACGTTCCCCGCACGCGGCGCAGCACGAAGTGGTGCACCGCAGATGCGGGGTCCCGGTTAGGCACACAACAAAGCAACCGGGTCCCGGGTCTGCAGCGCATCATTTCATGCTGCGCTGCGCCCGGGACACAATCATTTCAACGGCCATTACTTCGCGCCGAGACCGGCAGCGCGCAGGATCGTGCCGTACCGCTCGGTATCGCTCTTGACAATCGCGTTGAACTCCGACGGCGTATTCGGCGCTGGGATGGACCCCTGGGCGATCAGTTTCGCGCTTACGTCGGGCATCTTCAGCGTCGTGGCGATGTCCTGGCTGACCTTGGCGAGGATCGCCGGCGGCGTCCCAGCGGGCGCCAGCACACCGAACCAGGATTCATACTTGTAGCCCGGCACCGCGGCCTCGGCGATGGTCGGGACGTCAGGGAGTTGCGGAACGCGCTTGTCGGAATTGATGGCGAGCGGACGGACCTTGCCGCTGGCGCCCAATTGCTGCGCCGACGGGATCGGCGCGAAGTACATCTGCGCGTCGCCGCGGACCACCGCCGTCACCGCTTCCGGTGCACCTTTGTAGGGCACGTGGACGAGATTGATGTTGGCGCTCTGGCGGAAGATTTCGGCCGACAAGAATGATGTGCTGGCGACACCTGCCGACGAGAAATTGAGCTGGCCGGGCTTCTCCTTCGCCAGCGCAACGAACTCCTTCAGCGTCTTGGCCGGAAGGTCAGGCGGAACGATCGCCACGAGAGGCACGGACGCGACGCGGCTCACGCCTGCGAAATCCTTCACCGGATCGAACTGGATGTTCTTGTTGAGCACGCCGGCGATGGTGTGTCCGTTGGATGTCAGCATCAGCGTGTAGCCGTCGGGTGCGCTTTTCGCCACCGCCGTGGTCCCGGGCAGGCCGGGCCGGTTCTCGACGATCACCTGCTGCTTCCACAGCCCGGTCAGCTTGTCGGCGAGGATGCGGGCGAGGCCGTCGGTAATGCTGCCGGCGGAGAACGGAACGACGATCCGCACCAGTTGGTTTGGATAGGCTTGTGCCGAGGCCGACGATGTCTGCCCAATGACACCCATGCTGGCTGCGGCAACCGCCGCGATGCCAAGCGACAGCTTTCGGAATTGTTTCATGACGCCCCTCCTTGATGTTCTACGTGACAGCCATGGCTATCGACGTGTTGTCATGGTAGCAGGCCCACGTTTCCGCACCAGATGGCGGTATCCCTAGGCTGGAGAGATTAACCGCATGCGTACCGAACAGGCCCGCCCCGTCCGTCTGCAAGATTACCGCCCACCCGATTGGCTGGTCGAGACCGTCCATCTCGACGTGACGCTGCATCCCGCCGAGACCAAGGTGCGGGCGCGGCTACGGCTGAAGCCCAATCCGGCGGCGGAGGCGCCGGCGCCGCTGGTGCTCGATGGCGACGGGTTGACACTTACCGGCCTCGCGCTCGACGGGGCGCCGCTGCCGGCCGATCGCTTCGTTGCGACGCCGGACCGTCTCACCATCGCGCAGCCGCCGGCCGGGCCGTTCGAGCTCGAAATCGAGACCGCCATCGATCCGTCCGCCAATACCGCGCTGATGGGACTCTACCGATCCGGCAAGACCTATTGCACCCAGTGCGAGGCGGAAGGCTTCCGCCGTATCACCTATTTTCCCGACCGGCCGGACGTCATGGCGGTCTACACCACGCGCATCGAGGCAGAGATGGCCGATGCGCCGGTGCTGCTGGCCAACGGCAACCGAATCGATGCAGGCGAGCTCCCCGGCGGCCGGCACTTCGCCGTCTGGCACGATCCATTTCCGAAGCCGTCGTATCTGTTCGCGCTGGTCGGCGGCCACCTCGTCCATGTCGAGGACCGGTTCCGCACCATGTCGGGGCGCGAGGTGCTGCTGCAGATCTACGTCGAGCCCAGCAAGGCGGACCGCGCCGGCTACGCGCTCGATGCGCTCAAGCGAGCGATGCGTTGGGACGAGGAAAGATTCGGGCGTGAATACGACCTCGACATTTTCATGATCGTCGCCGTATCGGACTTCAACATGGGAGCGATGGAGAACAAGGGACTCAACGTCTTCAACGACAAATACGTGCTCGCCTCGCCGGAGACCGCGACCGACGCCGATTTCGCCGGCATCGAGGCGGTGATCGCGCACGAGTATTTCCACAACTGGACCGGCAACCGCATCACCTGCCGCGACTGGTTCCAGCTCTGCCTGAAGGAAGGGCTGACCGTGTTCCGCGATCAGGAGTTCACCGCCGACCAGCGCTCGCGGCCGGTGGAGCGGATTTCAGACGTGCGCGCCTTGCGCGCCCTCCAATTCGTCGAGGACGCGGGGCCGCTGGCGCATCCGGTGCGCCCGGAGCTCTATCACGAGATCAACAACTTCTACACGGCGACCGTCTACGAGAAGGGCGCCGAGGTCGTGCGCATGCTCAGCGTTCTGCTTGGACCGGCGCGGTTTCGTGCGGGCATGGATTTTTATTTCGCACGCCACGACGGCGAGGCGGCGACCGTCGAGCAGTTCGTGCGGTGCTTTGCCGATGCATCGGGAACGGATCTCACCCAGTTCATGCGCTGGTACTCGCAGGCCGGCACCCCGGACGTCGTCGCCACCGGCAGCTACGATGCGGCGCAGCGAAGCTACCGGCTTGACCTGACGCAGACCATCCCGCCGACGCCCAGCCAACCGGTCAAGCAGCCGATGGTGATCCCGCTGGCGATTGGGCTGGTCGGCCCCGATGGCAAGGACCTGCCGCTGAGGCTGTCGGACGGGCGGCACATCGAGCGCGGCGTGCTCGTCCTGACGCAGTCGAGCGAAAGCTTCACCTTCACGAACATCGCGCGCCGCCCTGTGCCGTCGCTCAACCGGGGCTTCTCGGCGCCGATCAAGCTCACCGCCAACCTGTCGGCGGACGACCTGCAGTTCCTCGCCGCGCATGATCCGGATTCATTCAATCGCTGGCAGGCGATCCAGACGCTGGCCACCCGCCTGCTGGTGGCGCGCGCGACGTCCGCGGCGCCTCCCGGCGGCAACGACGCCGGACTGATCGCGGCGCTGGGCGCCACGCTCGCCGACCCAGCGCTGGAGCACGCGCTGATCGCGCAGGCCGTGACCCTGCCGAGCGAAGCCGACATCGCCCGCGAGATCGGCCGCGACGTCGATCCCGACGCGATCTTCGCCGCGCGCCGCGGCTTACGCACTGCGGTCGGACAGCGACTCGGCGAAGCCCTTGCCGAAACCTATGCACGGCTCGCCGATCCCTCCCCTTACCGGCCGGATGCCGCCGGTGCTGGGCGGCGGGCGTTACGCAATGCATGCCTTGATCTGCTGGCGGCCGCCGGCACCGTCGGCGGCATCGCGCGGGCAATGCGCCAATACCAGACCGCCGACAACATGACTGACCGGATAGCGGCGCTCACCACGCTCGCACAGCACGACCGGCCGGAGCGCACCGCCGCGATCGAGGACTTCTACCGCCGCCACGCGAGCGACCCGCTGATCGTTGACAAGTGGCTGTCGCTGCAGGCGATGATCCCTGAGCCTGGAACGCTCGACCGGGTGCGGGCGCTCACCGGGCATCCGGCGTTTTCGTTCGCCAACCCCAATCGCATTCGGGCGCTGATCGGCGCGTTCGCGCAGGCCAATCACACTCAGTTCAACCGCCCGGACGGGGCCGGCCACGGTTTCGTCGCCGATACGGTGCTGTCGCTCGATGCCAAGAATCCGCAGGTCGCGGCGCGACTCCTCTCGGCGTTCAGGAGCTGGCGGGCGCTCGAGCCCATTCGCCGGCAGCGGGCGGAGGCGGCGTTGCGCCGGGTCGCGGCCGCAGGCGGGCTTTCGGCCGACGTCCAGGACATCGCCCGGCGGGCGCTTGGCGAAAGTTGAGGGACCGCCCGCCAAGGCGCTCGCTGGGGTATGCAATTTCACGCTGCGCGACAGAGCGTCAGTCGGCGCTTGGCCCACGGGCTGCTACCGGCCGCCGGAGTCAGCGCATTGCAAAGACTCGGCAATTCGCGCCGCGTACACAGAGACTTGTGAGCGGCGTAAGAAAAATTATTGACTCGTGGACTCTCGACAAAGCGAACCGATTCGATTCTTATCGGCCGTGATTCGGGAAGGTGCGGCACATCGTCCCGAGCGAGGCGTTCAGCATCATCCAAGGCGGAGGTCGGCATGGCGCGCGCCGCAGCGGCGAGTGCGTCTGCACGTTCGGATTCGATCAAAGGCCTGGCGCAATCGATCGCCAAGCCGGCGTACCGCCGACTTCTGTTCGCTGAGCCCGCGCTGCGCCGCGCCGTCCCTGCCCTGATCATCGCGTTCCTCATCACCATCAGCATCGGCTCCTTTGTCGTCGTCCTCGATCAGCGCCGCCAGGCCCTGAGCGTCGCCGTCGGCGATCTCGAGGCGGTTGCCGATCTGGTGGCCGAACGTTTCCGCCGTCCGTCGCAAGCCAGAAAACCCAACGCCGCCGGCGATGGGGAGACGACGCTCGCGCAGGCGGTTCCATCCTGGGGCAAGGCGCTGGGCCGGCGGCTGCTGATCACCAACGAGCAAGGCATCGTCGTCGCATCGGCCCCACGCGACGCGAGCGCCAACGAACGCAGGCTTCTCGACATCCTCGGTCCCACGCAACCGCTGACCACGTTCGGCGCGGCGGCCGGCGTGATGGAAATTACCGAGCCGGACGGCGCGCCGGTGCTTGCCACGGTTCGCGCCCTGCCTGCTCCATTCGGACAGATCGCCGTCATCCAGCCGCGCGCCGACGCACTCGCCGCCTGGCGCTCCGATACGACCCTCACGGTGACCCTGTCGGCGACCACGGGCTTCATCGTCCTGATCCTCGGCTTCGCCTTCCATTGGCAGGCGACGCGCGCCCGCGAAGCCGACCTGATCTACGACACCGTGCGCAGCCGCATCGACACCGCGCTCAACCGCGGCCGCTGCGGGCTGTGGGACTGGGACCTGGGCAGCGGCCGCATCTTCTGGTCCCAGTCAATGTTCGCCATCCTCGGACTGCAACCGAAGAACGATCTTCTGACCTTCGGCGAGGTCAACGCCCTGGTGCATCCGCAGGACGTCAATCTCTATGAGATCGCTACGCGTCTCGCCGACGAGCGTGCCCAGGCGTTCGATTACGCCTTTCGCATGCGGCATGCTGACGGGTCATGGATCTGGCTGCGCGCCCGTTGCGAATTGGTGCGCCAGCCGCGGGAGCCAGGGCTGCACCTGATCGGCATCGCCGTCGACATCACTGAACAGAAGAGCCTGGTCGAGCGGACCGCCGCCGCCGACATTCGGCTGCGCGACGCCATCGAGACGATTCCCGAAGCCTTCGTGTTATGGGATTCGGAGAACCGGTTGGTCCTGTGCAATTCAAATTTCCAGGATCTGCACAATCTCGGCGATGACGCGATCGCCGCCGGAACCTCCTACGAGGCGGTCGTCGCGGCCGGGCGCAAGCCGGTCGTGCACACCAAGGTCACCAGCGAAGGCAACGCGGCCGCCGGCGCGCGGACCTTCGAAGCGCTGCTCGATGACGGGCACTGGCTGCATATCAGCGAGCGGCGCACCAAGGACGGCGGCTTCGTCTCGGTCGGCACCGACATCACCACGCTGAAGCTGCACGAGGAGCGCCTGATGAGCAGCGAGCACCGGCTGATGGCGACCGTCGCCGACCTGCGCAACTCGCAGCAAACGCTCAAGCACCAGGCCCGGCAGCTCGCGGAGCTGGCGGAGAAATACTCGACCGAGAAGAACCGCGCCGAGGAGGCCAACCAGGCCAAGTCCAAGTTCCTCGCCAACATGAGTCACGAGCTGCGCACGCCCCTCAACGCCATTATCGGCTTCTCGGAGATCATGGACTCCGGGATGTTTGGCCCGCTCGGCGCCGAAAAATATCATGAGTATTGCCGCGACATCCACGAAAGCGGCCAATACCTGCTCGACGTCATCAACGACATCCTGGACATGTCGAAGATCGAGGCCGGCCGCATCCGCCTCGATGCGGAGGAAATCGAGCTCGACCGTCTGCTCGTCGAGTCGATGCGAATCGTATCGCAGCGCGCCGACGACAAGGGCCTCAAGCTGCAGGCCAAGATCGCGCCGGAAGTCCGCTTCTTCGGCGACCGCCGTTCGATGAAGCAGATCACCCTCAACCTGCTCTCCAACGCGGTCAAGTTCACGCCCGAGGGCGGCCGCGTCACCGTACGCGGCCGCGCCTCACGCGGCATCGTGACGGTCGCCATCGTCGACACCGGCATCGGTATCGCCAGGGAGGCGCTGGAACGGCTCGGACGCCCGTTCGAGCAGGTCGACGGACAGTTGACCAAGCGCCATGAAGGCTCGGGCCTCGGGCTCGCCATTGCCAAGTCGCTGATCCAGCTGCACGGCGGTTCGATGCGCATCCGCTCGACGCTGGACAAGGGAACGACCGTGCTGGTGCGGTTGCCGGTCAGCCCGACGTTCCGGATGCCAAGCGAGGCGCAATCGGCCACTGCGCCCACGTCGTCGCGCAAGCCGCGCGGCAACGACGACCGGCAGGCGTCGCTGCCCGGGATTTGATCCACAGGACTCTCCGCTTACCTCCCCCTGAAAGAGAACGCGGTAGGTGGGCAAAGGCGCGGACCGCGCCGTGCCCACGCGCCAGTTTCTGCGCGTCGCCGACGCCCGCGCGGGCTTCGCTTCGCTCAGCCCACCCTACTTGTCCCCGAAAGAATACGGACAAAGCTCGCGCGCACCCGCTCCTGAGTATCGGTGAGATGCGCATCGAGCGCGGCGAAGTTGGGAACGTCGGCGGCGCGCGTGAGCAGCCCGAGCAACTCGGGGCGCGCCTGCTTCGGATCGAAATCCTCAGGCCAACAGACGCGCAGCACCTGCGTCAGGCTGTGATGGAGGCGCGCCGCGTAACGCAGGATTTCCGCGTCCTCCGCCGCCAGCAAGCCGAGTTGCCAGGCCTTGTCGAGCGCACCGATGGTCGCGGTGTCGAGAATGCCCGGCATCTCCGCGGCATGCACGAGCTGCAGGTACTGGGCGATGAACTCGATATCGACCAGTCCGCCGGCTGCATACCTCAGATTCCAGCGGTCGGAGTCGCCTTTCTCCGTAGCGATGGCTTGACGCATCTCCACCACGTCGCCCGCGATCAGGGTACGGTCACGCGGCCTGCATAACGCTTTGCGGATGACCTCTTCGATGCGTTTGGCGAAGCCGGGAGACGCCGACACGACACGCGCACGCGTGAGCGCGAGCTGTTCCCAGGTCCAGGCTTCATGAAGCTGATAGTTCTCGAAGCTCCGGAGCGCGGCTGCCACCGGGCCCGAACGGCCCGAAGGACGCAGGCGCATGTCCACCTGGTACAGCACACCGTAGTTGGTCTGCGCGGTCAGCGCGTTGATCAGGCGTTGCGTGAGCCGCGCGAAGTATTGGCTGCCATAGAGCGGGCGGCGGCCATCCGACTCCGGGTGCTCTTCGTCGAAATCGTAGACGATGATCAGGTCGAGGTCGGAGGTGGCGGTCATTTCCCGCCCGCCGAGCTTGCCCATCGCGAGCACAGCGGCCTCGCCGCCGCGGATGCGTCCATGCGCTTCGGCAAAAGATTCCTCAACGGCGCGATGCAGGGCGCGGATCAGCACATCGGCTAGCCGCGCGAACGTGGCACCGGCCTGCGCCGCCGAGACCGTCCCGGAGAGGATGCGCGCGCCGATCAGGAACATGTGTTCCTGTCCGAACAACCGCACGCGGTCGAGGAAGTCTTCCAGCGCCGATGCCTGGCGCAGCGACTCCTGCAGATCGGCCGTAAGCTTGTTCTCGTCGGGCAACGCGCCGAAGAAGCTCGGATCGATCAGCGTGTCCATGACCTGCGGCTGTTGCGCCAAGCTGTCGCCGAGTCGTGGCGCGGCACTCAGGATCAGCGCCAGGAACGCCACTACATCCGGATTCTGCCGCAACAGCGATAGCAGGCGGCCGCTGGCGCGGAGGCCTGATAGAAAACGGTCGAACCGCGCCAGAGCGTCGTCGGGATTATCGGTGCGCGACAGGTGTTCAAGCAGGAGCGGCACCAATTCGCGCAGCTGCTCGCGCGCAAACTCGCTCTGCAACGAGCGGTAGCCTCCGGCAAACCACGCGCGCACGGTCGCCGATGCTTCGAGCGGGCGTCGGAACCCCATGGCGCCGAGCGCATCAAGCGTCTCGCGGGAGTCCGTGTCCACCGGAAAGACGAGCGCGGCCTGCTCGGATTCCGCCGTGGCCGGCTGCTCGAACAACTGCGCGTAGTGCTGCTGCACCGCGCACAGGTGCGGGACGAGAACGTCAGCAAAGGCATCACGGTCATTGAAGCCGGCGAAGTTGGCGAAGCGGTCGAGGCTCTCACGGTCGTCCGGCAGTATATGGGTCTGCTCGTCGGCCACCATCTGCAGCCGGTGTTCGATGACGCGCAGAAACTGGTAGGCCTGAGTGAGCGAATCGCGCGCCTTGGCGTCGACCCAGCCGCCCTCGACCAGCTTGTCGAGCATGGCAAGCGTATCGCGCCCGCGCAGCTCCGGATGCCGGCCGCCGGCGATGAGCTGCTGGGTCTGCACGAAGAATTCGATCTCGCGGATGCCGCCGCGGCCAAGCTTGATGTTATGGCCCTCGATGGCGATCTCGCCGAAACCTTTGTAGGCATGAATCTGCCGCTTTATCGCCTGCACGTCTGCGACCGCGGCAAAGTCGAGATACTTGCGCCAGACGAACGGCGACAGCTCCTTGAGCAGCGCCTCGCCGGCAGCGAAGTCACCGGCACACTGGCGCGCCTTGATCATCGCCTGGCGCTCCCAGTTCTGTCCGGTGGACTCGTAGTAGTTGATTGCCGCGGGCGTCGAGATGGCGATCTGCGTCGAGGCGGGATCGGGACGCAGGCGCAAGTCGACGCGGAACACGTATCCGTCGGCGGTCCGCTCCTGCAAGAGCTTCACCAGGCCGCGGGTGACGCGCACGAACAGCGGCATCGGCTCCGCGTTCGGCGGCAACGGTGCCGCGTCCGGATCGAAGAAGACAATGAGGTCGATGTCGCTGGAGAAGTTGAGTTCGAACGCGCCCATCTTCCCCATGGCCAGCACGATATAGCCGGAGCCGGCCTCGGGATCGGCCGGATCGCGCGGACGCAGCGTGCCGCGCCGCGCCGCCTCCGCCAGCAGAAAGCGGACCGCGCTGCGGACCGCAGTGTCGGCAAGCTCGGTCAACGCCCGCGTCACCTGCGCCACCGGCCAGACGCCGCCGATATCGCAGAGCGCAATCATGAGGACGGCTTCCGCCTTCATCAGCCGCAGCAGCCGCATCGCCTCGGCCTCGGCCTGCGTCTTGGTCATGGCCGCCGCGCTCTCGCCAAGCAGCCGTCGCAGCCGATCGTCGGGATCGGACAGCAGGACGCGGACCAGCCGGTCGGAATCCTCGCGCGCGAGCCCCCACAGATAAGGTGAGCCGTCGGCAAGTCCGGTCATGAGCCACACGACCTTCGGATTGTCCGACAGCAGCGCCTTCAGCGCCGCGTCGCCCGCATCAGCGCCGAGCGCGGACAGCCAGTCCCGCACCTGCTTGCGCGCGTCCTTGGGGGCGGCGAGCTCCGGCGCACTGGCGATGCGCTGCGCCAGTGTCGTGGAGGCGGCTGGCCCCGGCTTGGTCCTGGCGCTCATGCGTCGTTCCGGGGTGGCTCTGCCCGCGGCAGGGCGATGACGGCGTTGAGACCGGGATGATTGTCCTCAAGCCGCAGCTCGCCACCGTGCAGCCGTGCCACAGCGGCGGCGAGGCTTAGCCCCAGTCCGGATCCCGGCTCGGAGCGGCTCCGCTCCAGCCGCACGAACCGCTCGGTCGCACGGCCGCGGTCCGCCTCGGGAATGCCCGGCCCCCGATCGCCAACGGTCAGCAGGATGTGGTCGTTGTCGTTGAGCGCCTTCACCACGATGTCCGCCTCCGCGCCATTGACCACGTGTGGCCTTGATCCGACATATTTGATGGCGTTGTCGAGCAGATTGGCGAGTGCCTGGCTGACCAGCTCACGGTTTCCGTGGACCGGCGCAGCGGCCGAGGCGTCCACCGACAGCATCAACCCCTTCTCGTCGGCGAGCGGTTCGTAGAGTTCGGCGACGTCGCGGGTGATCTCAGCGGCATCGAAATTGCCCATGTCCTCGCGCGCCTGCCCCGACTCCGCCCGCGCGATCATCAACAGTGCGTTGAACGTGCGAATCAGCGCGTCGGATTCCTCGATCGTCGCCTCCAGCGCTGCCCGGTAGCCGGCCTCGTCGCGGCTCGTCCGTAACGCCTGCTCGCAACGATTGCGCAGCCGAGTCAGCGGCGTCTTGAGGTCATGGGCGATGTTGTCGGAGACCTCCTTGAGTCCGCGCATCAGCGCCTCGATCCGCTCGAGCATGGCGTTGAGATTTTCCGCCAGCCGGTCGAGCTCGTCTCCGGTTCCTGCGATCGCCAGCCGTCCGGAGAAATTTCCCGCCATGATCGTGCGCGCCGTCTCCGTCATCGCATCGACGCGCTTGAGCACGCGGCGCGTGACGAAGAAGCCGCCAGCGAGCCCGAGCACGACGATCAGCGCGATCGACCAGCGCCCGGCGGCGACGACGATATCGTAGAGCCGCTCGCGCTCCTCGAGGTCGCGCCCGACCAGCAGGCGGAATCCGCCCGGAAGCTGGAAGACCCGGACCAGCGCGCCGTGCCGCGAGCCTTCGGATTCGTCGAGCCGCCGGTATTCGGTCTCCGACCACCCGTCGGTATCGAGCACGCCATGCGCCAGCGAGCCGACATTGCCAGCGAGTCCTTGCCCGGCCGGCGTCGTGACCAGATAGAGGCTGAAGCCGGGCCGCCGGGTGCGGGCATCGATCACCAGGACCAGGCGGCGAATTCCGCCGAGCCGGTATTGCTCGGCGAGCCCGGTGATCTCGGCATCGACGGTCTGGTGGATCTGCTCGGTGATCAGGCGGCGAGTGTTCCAGGCGAAATAGCCGAGCAGGAACACCGCGAACACGGAGAAGATGACGAGATAAATCAGCGTCAGCTTGAACGCAGTGGTGCGGAAGAGCTTACCGAGCGCCGTCACGGATGATGTATCCTGCGCCACGGACCGTGTGCAGCAGCGGCTGCGCGAAACCCTTGTCGATCTTCCCGCGCAGCCGGGAAATATGCACGTCGATCACGTTGGTCTGCGGATCGAAATGATAGTCCCAAACGTTCTCCAAAAGCATGGTGCGCGTGACCACCTGCCCGGCATGCTTCATCAGGTATTCCAGCAGCCGGAATTCCCGCGGCTGCAGCACGATCTCCTCGCCGTTGCGGCTGACCCGGTGCGACAGGCGGTCGAGTTCGAGATCGCCGACCTTGTAGGCGGTCTCCTCCGTGCGCCCGCCGCGGCGGCGCGAGAGTACCTCCACGCGCGCGAGCAGTTCCGAGAACGCATACGGCTTCGGCAGATAGTCGTCGCCGCCGGCGCGCAGGCCCTTGACGCGGTCGTCGACCTGACCGAGCGCGGACAGGATCAGGATCGGCGTTTCATTGCCCTCCGTACGCAGGGCGGCGATGACCGACAGGCCATCACGCTTGGGCAGCATGCGGTCGACGATCAGCACGTCGTACTGCCCGGCCTGGGCCAGACCGAGGCCATCCTCTCCATCGGTGGCAAGATCCGCCACATGCCCGACCTCGCGGAAAGCCTTCGCGAGGTATTCGGCCGCGTCGCGATCGTCCTCGATGATCAGAAGACGCATCGGAGCCATTCCCCGCCCCGTTGTCGGGGCACGCCGGCCACGCGGCCAATCCGCGCACCTGCGCCACTAATCTAGGGTGTTGCGACAGATTCGCACACGCTGTCCGATGGCTGTTCTTGACGCAGGCCCAGATGCACGAAGGGGCGGCAGGACGAACCCACCACCCCTTCGACCGACCTTGCCCCGGCGGGGGCGACGAATGCCGAGGCAAGACCGTATGGGAGGGGACGGGCTAGGAGCCCGCCCCCAGGGCTGCGTGCCGCCGGCGGGGGCGACGGATGCCGGCGTCACGCTCCCATTCCAAAACTATGCCCGGCCGACCGGAAGCGCGACGAACCGCGTCGCTCCACCGGACTTGACCCGGATAAGGATTGACCGCTTGCCATCCTTGTGAGCGTCGGCAATCGCCTTGCTCACGTCGCTCGGGGCCGAAACCGATTTACCGCCGGCCTCGAGGATGACATCACCGGTCTTGAACCCACGGGTGGCCGCAGGCCCATCCGGATCAACAGCAGTCACCACGACGCCCTCGTCACCGCTGCCGGCGACCTCCTTGGCCGGCGCCAGCGTCAGACCGAGTCGCGGCACCGTAGCACTGCGCTCGCCGTCGTCGCGGGTCGACGCCTTGGCCAGTTGCTCCTTCGGCAACGTGCCGAGGGTAAGCGAGTAGGTTCTCGCGCTCCCCTTGCGTACGACCTTCAGCGTCACCGCCGAACCGGGGGCGATGGCACCGATCTTCTTGGCGAGGTCGCGGCCGTCCTTGATTGGCGCGCCGTTGACCTCGGTGATGACGTCACCCGCCTCAATGCCCGCCTTTGCCGCCGGCCCATCGGACTGCGGCTCGGCGACGAGCGCGCCCGTGGACTCCTTGAGACCAAGCGAATCGGCGATGTCCGCCGTTACGGGCTGTACTTTCACACCGATCCAGCCTCGCGTCACCGCGCCATATTCACGCAGTTGGGTCACGACACTTTTCACAGTGTCAGCGGGAATCGCGAAGGCGATGCCCACGGAGCCGCCGGACGGCGAGAAAATCGCCGTATTGACGCCGATCACGTTGCCGTCGACGTCGAAGGTCGGTCCGCCGGAATTGCCTTTGTTCACAGGTGCGTCAATTTGTATGAAGTCGTCGTAGGGCCCGGCACCGATGTCGCGCCCGCGCGCGGAGACGATTCCGGCGGTAACGGTGCCGCCGAGGCCGAACGGATTGCCGACGGCGATCACCCAGTCGCCGATGCGCGGAGCGGTGTCGGCGAGCTTGACGTACGGATGGTTGTCGCCGTCCAGCTTGATGAGCGCCAGATCGGTGCGTGGATCGGTGCCGATCACCTTCGCTTTTTGGGTCTTGCCATTGTCGGTCACAACCTCGACGGTCTCGGCATCAGCGACGACGTGATTGTTGGTCACGGCGTAACCGTCCGCCGAGATCACGAAGCCGGAGCCCTGCCCGGTGACGAACTGCCGGCGCTGCGGACCACCCGGCGCGTTGCGGAAGAAATTGTCGGGCATGCCGAACTCGCGGAAGAAGCGCTCGAGCGGCGACCCTTGGGGAAACGGCATGCGCTGCCCGTTGAAGCTCCTGGTCGCGGGGCCGTTGCGCTTGACGCGGACGGAGATCACCGCCGGCTTCACCTTCTCGACAATGTCGGCAAACCCGACGGGCCTCGACAATCGGTCAACCTGTTCGGTCAGATTCTGCGCCTGCGCGCCCGGTCCCGAGACGTCGGTGCCAAGATTCGGCGCGAACACAAACGCGGCGCCAAGCGCAACGATCGTCGTAGCCAGCAACAACATCCGGCGCACGGCGAGGCTTCGCCGCGGTTGCTTGAGTGGAACCTCCGCTGTCATTAGCCCCTCCATCAGGACCAGTACGTCGGGCACCGTTCGTCCAAGATGGGAGGCGCTGGATTACCGGCAAGTTGCGCCAGGATTAAATATCGGTAATGTTCCGGGAGACACAAAAATCAAATATAATCAACGTCTTGCCGCAGGGGATTGAGGCGGCTCCTCGGCAAGCAGTTCGCGCAGACGGCGGACCTCCGCATCGGTCAGAGGAGCCGCGGCCGGCGTCGCGCCAACGCCGCCGGGCGAGGCCACCGGCCGCCGCATCAGCCGGAACAGGCCGAACCCGGCCGCCAGCAGTACCAGCGGCCCGAGCAGCCACAGCAGCGCGGTATGCCGATTGAACGGCGGCCGCAGCAGGACGAACTCGCCGTAGCGCGCCACCAGGAAATCGAGCACCTGCCGGTCGCTGTCGCCCGCCGTGAGCCGCTCACGCACCAAGAGCCGCAGGTCGCGCGCGAGCGGTGCATCGGAATCGTCGATCGACTGATTCTGACAGACCATGCAACGCAGTTCCTTCGACAAGTCCCGCGCCCGCGCCTCAAGCACCGGATCGGCGAGGATTTCGTCGGGCTGCACGGCAAGCGCAGGCTGAGCGGCCAGCACGGCAAGAAGAACAATCGTCAGGCGTACAAGCTTCATGTGGGGCCTGTGCGCCTCACCCTGAGGAGCTCGCGCAGCGAGCGTCTCGAAGGGCGAGGCGCCTTTGCTCGACGCCCTCATCCTTCGAGACGCCGCCTTCGGCGGCTCCTCAGGATGAGGGAACAAATTTATTCCGCCGGCGCCAGCGCCGGCTTGCGCGCCGGCTTCGGCGCGCCGATGCGCAGGCGGCGGTCCGACAGCGACAGGCCGCCGCCGATGAACATCAACACCGCCCCGAGCCAGACCAGCAGCACCAGCGGCTTGTGGTAGGCCCGCAACGCCAGCGAGCCGTCCGGTCCGGGATCGCCGAGCGACAGATAGAGCTGGCTCACGCCGCGAGTCAGCAGCGCCGCTTCGGTGGTGCTGCTTTGCCGCGCCGGGAAAGTGCGCTTCGAAGGCTCCATCACGGCAATGACGTTTCCACCCAGGCGGACCGTGAAGCGGCCCACCAGCTCACGGTAGTTGGGGCCTTGCCTTGGCAGCGCGCCATTGAATGTGAGTTCGTAGCCGCCAAGCGAAATCGTGTCGTTCGGTTTCATCGACGCGATGCGCTCGGTGCCCCACGCGGTAACCCCGACGATACCGAGCAACGATACGGCGATGCCGCCATGGGCGAGCGCGGCCCCCCAGGCCGAGCGCGGCAGGCCGGCCGTGCGGCGTGCAACGACGCTGAGCGGCAGCTTGAACAAACCGGTACGCTCGACGAGATCGGTGACGGCGCCGGCAATCACCCATAATGCAAGGCCGACACCGAACGGCGCCAGCACAGGCCCACCTGAGGTCATGGCGAAGGTCACTGCGATGCCCAGGACCGCGATTCCACAGGCCGCGAGCAGGCGTTGCGCGACGCCGTAGAGGTCGCCGCGTTTCCACGCCATCAGCGGGCCGAACGGCATCGCCAGCAGGAGCGGAATGAACAGCGGCGCGAAGGTGAGATTGAAGAACGGCGCCCCGACGGAAATCTTCTCGCCGGTCAGCGCCTCGAGCGCCAGAGGATAGAGCGTTCCGACGAACACCGTCAGGCAGGCGGTGGTCAGGAACAGATTGTTGAACACCAGCGCGCCCTCGCGCGAGATCGGGGCAAAGATGCCGCCTTGCTTGAGCAGCGGCGCGCGCCAGGCGAACAGCGCAAGCCCGCCACCGATAAACAGCACCAGGATCATCAGGATGAATACGCCGCGCGTCGGATCGCTGGCGAAGGTGTGCACCGAAGTGAGCACGCCCGAGCGCACCAGGAAGGTGCCGATCAGCGACAGGGAGAAGGTCAGGATGGCAAGCAGGATGGTCCAGATCTTCAGCGCGTTGCGCTTCTCCATCACCAGCGCGGAATGCAACAGCGCCGTACCGGCGATCCATGGCATCAGCGAGGCATTCTCCACTGGGTCCCAGAACCAGAGACCGCCCCAGCCGAGCTCGTAATAGGCCCAATACGACCCCATGGCGATGCCGAGCGTGAGGCACATCCACGCAGCAAGCGTCCACGGCCGCACCCAGCGCGCCCAAGCGGCGTCGATGCGTCCCTCGATCAGCGCGGCGATCGCGAAGGCAAACGAGATCGAGAAGCCGACATAGCCGAGGTAGAGCAGCGGCGGATGGATCGCGAGGCCGAGATCTTGGAGAATGGGGTTGAGATCACGGCCCTCGACAGGGGCCTGCGGCAGGCGCAAGAACGGGTTCGAGGTGCCGAGGATGAAGAGATAGAAGGCGGCGGCGACCCACGACTGCACCGCCAGCACGTTGGCTTTCAGCGTCGCCGGAAGATTGCCGCCGAACAGCGCGACCAGCGCGCCGAACAGCGCGAGGATCAGCACCCATAGCACCATCGAGCCTTCGTGGTTTCCCCAGACGCCGGTGATCTTGTAGATGAGCGGTTTCAGCGAGTGCGAATTCTCGAACACGTTGACGACCGAGAAATCCGACGTGACGTAGCACCACGCCAGCGCGGCAAACGATCCGGCTACGAACACGAACTGCACCACCGCGGTGGTGCCGGCGACATCCATCAGCGTCGTGTCGCCCATGCGCGCCCCGAGCATCGGCACGACCGCCTGGATCAGCGCCAAGCCAAGCGCCAGCACCAGTGCATAATGGCCGACCTCAGCGATCATGGCACGTCGCCGCTTGCGCGCTTACCCTCTCCCCTTGAGGGAGAGGGTGGCTGAGCGCCGTCAGGCGCGAAGCCGGGCTTCCCTCGGGACCACCCTCTCCCTCAAGGGGAGAGGGTAACCTGCGGCACCGCCCTGCCCCTATCATTGCAGCTTCCCCTGCGGCGCGCCCGGCGCCTTTGCCTGCGTCGCCTCCCCCGCCTTCCAATGCCCCTGCTTCTTCAGCGCGTCGGCGACCTCTTTCGGCATGTAGTTCTCGTCGTGCTTGGCGAGGATGGTATCGGCGCGGAAGCTGCCGCCCGGCTCGATCGTGCCCTCCGCCACCACCCCCTGCCCTTCGCGGAACAGATCCGGCAGCAGGCCCTGATAGGCGACGCGGATGTCGCGATTGCCGTCGGTGACCGCAAAGCGCACCGCGAGCTGCTCGCCACGCTCGACGCTGCCGGGCTTGACCAGCCCGCCGAGGCGCACGCGCGTCCCTGGGGCGATCTGCTTTTCGACGATGTCGGTCGGCGAATTGAAGAAGACGATGGAATCGCGCAGCGCCGTGAGCACCAGCGTCGCGGCAAGGCCGAGCACGCCGACGCCGGCGCCGATCAGGATCAGGCGGCGCTGCTTGCGGGTCATGGCCATTGTTGCATCCGCTCAGCCATCGAGGCCCAGTCCCTTCGCGGCGTCGTCGATACGGCGCAGCTTGTCGACATCGCCGGCGAGCGCCCGGCGCGCAGCGGCGGCGGCGGAACGCGCCTTGTCGCGCTCGCCGAGAATCATATAGGCGCGCATGAGGCGCAGCCAGCCGTCGAGATCGGAGCCGTCGTCCTTCAGCCGCACGGCAAGCCGGGCGACCATGCCGCGCACCATCTCCTGTCTCTGCTCGGGCGACAGCTCGGCCGCCGCTGCGACATCGGCTGCCGAAGGACCACGCCTGGCAGAGACTGAGGGATCGACACGCGCCAGCGCTTCGCGCACGACGCCGAGCCAGGGAGCGTCCGCCGGCGCCTCGGCGATCAGCTCGCCCCAGCGCTTGGCAGCCTCGCCGGGCGTTCCGTCCTGCTCGGCGGCAAGCCCGAGAAAGAAGCGTGGCTTCGGCGCCTGCGCGTCGAGCGCGACCGCCCGCTCGAACGTCCTTGCGGCTTCGGCGGTGACGATGCCTTGCGCCGCCGCGACCAGCGCCTCGCCGAGCCCGGAGTAGCGTTCCGCGGATTCGCCGTTGAACGTCAGCGCGTTGGACCGCGCCTTGACCGCGTCGCCGAAGCGGCCAAGCCGCATATAGACCGGGGCCAGGATTTCCCAGCCGCGGCCATCGTTGGGGTTCTTATCGAGATGCGCCTCGACCTGCGCCACCAGGGTCTCGATCGACCGCTGCTCCGGCGGCTTGTCGAGACGCGCGGACAGCGGCTGGCCAGGCCGCGACGGTGAGCCATGCGCCAGATAGAGTGCCGCCGCGCCGAGCGGCAGGAGGACGAGGGCGGCCACTGCGACGATGCGGCGCGGCCGTTCAGACGGCTTCGCCGCCGCGGCAGCACCGGCATTGCGTTCAGCGTCCGCCGCCGCGAGCAGACGGCGCGACACCTCGATGCGCGCGGCTTCGGCCTCGGCCGCGCCGATCCGTCCGGTGTCGCGGTCGCGGTCCACCTCGGCAAGCTGGTCGCGATAGACCGCGATCTCGCTGCCGCCGGACGCGCCCGCGCGCCGGCCAAGCGGCCACAGCACCGCGAATACGGCCGCCGCCGTCATCAGCGCGAAGACAAACCAGAGTGTCATGATCGTGGGTTACACCATGTCCCCAAGGCGCCAGCAATCCGGAAAATGGGGCGCGATGACGGCGCTTGCCGTCGTTCCGGGGCCGGCAGGGGTTATGGGTCCCGGGTCGCGCCGCTGCGCGGCTTGCCCGGGACGACATGCGCAGCCTACGCCCGCGACACGGGCTCACGCCACCTGGGCGAGCTTCTTGCCGACATCCTGGATGTTGAACAGCTTGACCGCGTTGCCGCCGAGGATGTTGCGCTTGCCCTGCGGCGAGAGGACCGGCAGGTCGTAGATCGTGCTCGGCAGGTCGAAGTCCCAGTGCGGGTAGTCGGACGAATAGAGCAACTGGGTCTCGGCCTTGATCATGCGGAACGTCGCCTCCAGCATGCCCATGTCGCGCGGCATCTCCATTGGCTGCGAGGTGTAGAACATGTCGGTGATGTACTCGCCCGGCAGCTTCTTCAGCGACGGCGCCTCCGAGCTACGCATCATGTATTCGTTGTCGAAACGCTGGATCATGAAGGTGAGCCAGGCAAGCCCGCTCTCGATCCAGATCAGCTTGAGCTTCGGGAACCGCTCGGGGAGACCGTTCATCACCCAGTTGGCCATGTGGATCATGTTGGGGATGACAAAGCCGAGCCCGTGCACCGAGATGAAGCGGTTCAGCATGGAAATCGACTGGTCGCCCCAGTTGTAGCCCGCGTGGAAGGCGAGCGGGATCCCCATCTCCTCGATCAGCGCGTAGGTCTTCATGTAGGAATTGTGGTGCACCGGGCGGTAGCGCGCGGACGTAATCATGAAGCCGCACACGCCCTTCTTGTCGCCGAACTCCTTGACCATCTTGTAGCTGGCCTCGGCGTCGTTGAACGGCAGATAGAGCATCGAGCGCACGCGCGGCTCCTGCGCCAAAATCCGCTCACAGAGCCAGCGGTTGTAGGCGCGCGCCAGCGCGACCTCGACCTCGACCTGCGGGTGCAGACCGAGTTGCAGCATCGGCGTCGGAAATAGCACGGCGATGTCGATGCCCATGGCATCCATCCAGCGCTTGGTCAGCGCGATGTCGCGGTGCTTGCCGCCACCGTCGACCTTCTCGATGGTGCGCAACTGATAGCGCGACACGCGACCGCCCATGTCCTGGTAGCCGATGCCGCCCGCGTTCAGCACGCCCGGCCCCTTGGAATTGCTGGTGCTCGCCGCGCGCGCGAGCTGGGCGATGACCGGGTCTTCCATGTATTCGAGAATTTCGCCCATCGACTCGCTTTCATAGTGGTGCGAGTCGACGTCGATGATCGGGAACTCGGAATACTTGCGCTCGCGCGCCTGCTGCGCCGCATGATCGAGCAGCTTGGTCGTGTCGAATTCCTGCACCGACATCTTGCGGAAGTCGCTGAGCGGCAAATCCATGGTTATCGCCTCGTCTCTGCGGCGGCGGTCAGCCGCGCGTCCAAGCCTGCCACATGCCAAGTTCGAAAGTCGCCACATTGACCGCCTTGAGGATCGCGGTCGTCGCCAGCATCGCATCGGTCGCGGTGATGCCAGCCTCTTCCGCAACGAACGCCGCAAGCGGCTCGTCACGCTCGGCGGCGCGTTGCGCATAGAGCCGCACCGCCGCGCCGAACAGCACCTGGATGTCGCCGTCTCCGAGCCCCTCAGCGCTCCGCGCAGCGACGATCAACGCGCAGGCGGCGCGCAGCGCGGTTGCATCCGCGCCATCGGGCGATGCCACGCTATTCGGCGACGACATAGATGTCCTCGCCGCGGCGGATCGCGGGATAGGTCTTCAGCTTCAGGCTGCGGTCCGGCACGCATTCGCCGGTCCTGAGATCGTATTCATAGCCGTGCCAGGGGCAGACGAAATGCACCTGCGTCGCCGAGAAGCGCTGCCCCTGCCAGGTGCGGTCTTCGCCGATGACGTCTTCGACTTTGTGCATGATCGAGCCTTCGCAGGCGGGCCCCCCCTGGTGCACACACATATTCTGGTAGGCGTAGAACTGCTTCTGCCAGTGGAAGACGCCGATCTCGTGGCCGTCGTGCTTGACGATGCGGCGCTCGCCGTCCGGAATCTCCGAGACCTTCGCCACGAACACTTCCGCCATGGACTGACCTTTCTCGATTCCCGCGCGGCTTGGCCGCCGCTTAATCGTATGGTACCTTACGATCGAACCGAGTTTCGAGCAAGACCAATTCGCATCGTGGCCAGCCCGAACCATAGTCCCACAACGCCGCCGGGTCCCCGTTCGGCATCCGCCACCGCCGATCCGAGCCTCGGCTACCTGATCCGTTACGCCCACCGTGCCTTCGTCAAGGCGCTGGCGCAGGAGTTGGAGCCGCACGGCATCTCGACCGCCGAATGGTCGGCGCTGCGGGTGCTGTGGATGCAGGAGGGAGTGACCCAGGTGGAGCTGGCGGAGCGGATGCGGGTGGAGAAGGCATCGCTCACTGGCGTGCTCAGCGGCCTGGAGGCGAAGCGGTTGATCCTGCGCGCCCGCAACCTCGACGACCGGCGCAAGATCAACCTGCGGCTGACGCCAGCCGGCCGCGGGCTGGAGGCGCGGCTGATGGCCTGTGCCCACGCGATCAACGAGAAGGCGACGCAGGGCCTGCCGCCAACGCAGGTCGGCGAGGTGCGCGCGCTGCTCAATGCCTTCATCGCCAATCTTGAAGGTGTCCGCGCACGCTGATGCCGCCGGACGCGCGCATCGGGCCTATCTCGGCTTGAACCCGAGCTCCGCCGTGACCTTGCCGTACTTTTCGTGATCGGACGCAACCGTCTTGCGGAATTCGGCCGGTGAGGAAACGCCGACCGTGTAGTTCAGCGACGTCAGGCGCGAAACGACATCCGGCATTGCCATCACGGCCTTCAGCTCGCCATTCAGCTTCTCGATCACCGGCTTCGGTGTCTTGGCAGGGGCAGCTAGGCCGAACCAGGTGGCGACGCCGACGTCATAGCCGCTTTCCTTCAGCGTCGGCACGTTCGCGAGTATCTCGGGACGCTTGTCCTCGGCACTTGCGAGCGCAACGAGCTTGCCAGAGCGCACGTGCGGCATGACCGCGATCGTTGTGGCGATGATCATCGGCACCTGATCGGCGAGAAGATCGGTCAGCGCCGGCCCGGTCCCGCGATATGGCACATGGACAATGTCGACGCCGGCGGCCTTCTTGAACATCTCAGCCGCCAGATGATGCGGCGTTCCGACACCAGGCGATCCATAGCTGAGCTTGCCTGGATTCTTCCTGGCATAGTCGACGAATTCACCGATGGTCTTGTATGGCCGCGCGGGGTTGGCCAGCAGGACCAGGGGCGCCCGCGCTACTTCGGCAACTTGCGCGAAGTCATTGACGACATCGAATGGAACCGACTTGTGCAACCATTTGTCCAGGGCTTCCGCCGTCGTTGTCAGCAGCAAAGTGTATCCGTCGGGCTTCGATTTCGCGACATAGTCGGCACCGATCATACCGCCTGCCCCGGTTTTGTTCTCCACGACCACCGGTTGACCGATCCTGCCCTTCAGCTTGTCGGCGACGACACGCGCGAGCGTATCCACGCCACCCCCCGGCGCGACGCCGACGACGATCGTCACGGTGCGCTCAGGATAATTCTGCTGCGCGGCGAGCGGTGTTGCGAGCAGCGTGGCAACGAGGATAGAGAAAACGCGTCGCATCAGGATAATTCCTCCCAAAATCTCGATTTTGCGCGAGCGCTTCAAGATAATGATAACATCCTGACGATCGAGTACGCAAAGGGAGCATGTCCATATGGCAAGGCACGCGATCGCCACACAGGAACATGGCGCCACGCAGACTGACGTTGCAATCAATGGCGACACCCGCGCGTGGGCCGAGGTGCCGGCGGATGAATTCGGCGATGCCGTGGTTGCCGCGATGGCGCTCGGCGACGTGGACGTAATCTTCTTCACCTCCGGATCCGAGATCGGCTTCTTCCAGGAAGCCACGGCGAAAGCTAAGGCGCAGGGATGCAAGGCGCCGCGCCTCATCACCGTGACGCACGAGCATGCCAATCTCAATGCGGCACTCGGTTACGCCATGGTCTCCGGCAAGCCGGCCGCGACCGCGGCGCACGTCGACGTCGGCACGCAGCATTACGGCGGCGCGGTGCACACCGCCCTGCACAGCGGCTTGCCCGTGCTGATCACCTCCGGCGCGCCGCCGACCAGCCCGGTCGGCGCGATGCGCGGCTCGCGCGACGGCGGCGGCCACATCTGGGTGCAGCAAGGCTTCGACCAGCACTCGATCGTGCGGCCTTACGTGAAGTGGGACAAACGGCTCGAGACCCAGGACAATCCCGGCCTGATGGTGAGCCGCGCCCTGCAGGTTGCCCGCACCGAGCCGTGCGGGCCCGTCTACATCAGCTTTCCGCGCGAGGTCTCGCTGACGCAGATGAGCGGCGCGCGCTTCCCGACCGTGCATCAGCTCGGCCTCACGCAGCCGGCGGCGCCCGATCCCGACAGCGTGCAGCGCATCGCCGAGCGGCTGATCGAGGCGCGCAATCCAGCCGTCGTGATCTCCCGCTCCGGCCGCAATCCTGCCACCGTAGCGCCGCTGGTCTCGCTGTGCGAAATGCTCGGCCTCGGCGTCTACGATCCGGCAACACCGCCGTCGTATCTGTGCTTCCCGCTCGATCATCCGCTCTACCAGGGACGCGCCGACCTGAACGACGCCGACATGGTGCTGGTGCTGGAGGCCGACGTGCCGTGGATGCCCGGTCCGAAGGAGCCGCCGGACGATGCCTTCGTCGCTTTCGTCGACGTCGATCCCGCCAAGCGACGGATTCCGAGCTACGAATTCACCGCCGACCTGCGCCTCGGCGCCGATTCCTTGCAGACCATCACCGCGCTGACCGAGGCCGTGCGCGGCATGACCGCCAAGAGCGACGCCGCGCGCTTCGCGGCGCGCAGCGCCCGACTTGCCGCGGCATCGCAGGCGCGCTGGAAGAAGATCGAGGACGATGCGCGCGCGCGATCGGCGAAGACCCCGATCGATGTCTACTGGCTCAACCACCAGCTCAGCCGCTTCATCGATGCCAACGACAACGCGCTGCTGATCGACGAGACGATCGGCATATCCGAGGCGCACCGCTTCATGCGCATGCGCCGTCCGGGCTCGTATTTCTACAATCCCGGATCGAGCGGCGGCTGGTCGCCGGGCGCGGCGCTGGGCGCCAAGCTCGCGGCGCCCGAGCGCGACGTGATCGCGATCGCCGGCGACGGATTCTACATGTTCGGCACACCGACAGCGGCGCTGTGGTCGGCGCGGCATTATGGCGCGCCGTACCTGCAGGTCGTCTACCAGAACCGCAGCTATTCAACCGGCACGATGCGCATCAACAGCGTCTATCCCGGCGGCCATTCGGCACAGGGCGGGTACGAAGGTGGTTATTTCGATCCGCCGATGGACTTCGCCAAGGAGGCGGAGGCCGCCGGCGCCCATGGCGAGAACGTGCGCGATCCGGCACAGATCCTGCAAGCCCTGGAGCGCGGGCTGGCGCAGACGCGGCGTGGCGTACCGGCGGTGATCGCGGTCTGGCTGCCGCGGCTGTTGCAGGAGGATTGATCGCAAGCTACCAGCGACTGCGGAGATACGGGGCGAAGCTCATGGAACGGGGAGTAACAATGAATACGAAAGCCAACCGGCTGCGAACCGCAGCAATGACGCTCACACTTGTGCTTGGCGCCGCCGCAGCGAATGCGCAGGACTATCCGACACGACGGATCACGGTGATCGTACCGTTTGCCGGCGGCAGCGCCAGCGACGTCGTCAGCCGCATCATGCTCGACCGCATGAGCAAGTCCATGGGCCAGCCGATCGTCGTCGAGAACCGCCCCGGCGCCGGCGGCAATATCGGAACGGCGGCGGCGGCGAAGGCCGACCCCGACGGCTATACGCTGGTCGGATCCGGCTCCGGACCGATCGCCGCCAACACCGTCCTTTACGCCAATCTCGGCTATGATCCGCAGACGGATTTCGAGATCATCTCGCCGTTCGCGGTCTTCCCGATCGTTATCGTCGCCAGCGCGAAGCTGCCGGTCAAAACGCTGCCGGAACTGATCGCCTACGCCAAGGCAAGTCCGAACCCGCTCGGCTACGGCTCAGTCGGCATCGGCAGTTCGCAGCACCTGTCGGGCGCCTATTTCGAGCAGGTCGCCGGCGTGAAGCTCAGTCACGTGCCGTATCGCAACATCGCCCAATACGGGCCCGACCTCATGGCCGGCACGGTGCCGCTCGGCTTCCAGTGGCTTCCGAACGTCCTGGGTCCGATCAACGCCGGCGGCGCGAAGCCCATTGCCGTTGCCAGCGGCACTCGTCTGGCGGCGCTGCCGGATACGCCCACCACCGCCGAGGCGGGCCTGCCGACCTATCAGGCCTCCGGCTGGTTCGCGATGCTGGCGCCCAAGGGAACGCCGAAGGCGATCGTCGCGAAGCTCAACCAGGAGCTTGCGAAAGCGATCGCTGAGCCGGCCGTGCGCGAGCGCTTCGCCCAGCAAGGCGCCCAGCCGATGGCCGTGTCGCCGGAGGATGCCGCCAAATTCGTGTCCGCCGAGATCGTCAAGTGGCGCGAGGTCATCACCAAGGGCGGCATTCCGATCATTCGTTAGCGCATGGAGAGTCAGGAGCGCGTCTTCATCGCGGGTGGCGGCCCGGTCGGCATGGTGGCGGCGGCACAGCTGGTGCGCGCCGGCGTACCGGTGACCGTGTTCGAGGCCGGGGCGGCGCTGAGCGAAGAATCGCGCGCCTCGACGTTCCATCCGTCGACGCTCGACATGCTCGACGCGCTCGGCGCCGCCGCGCCGCTGATCGCGCAGGGGCTGAAGGCGCCGCAGTTCCAGTACCGCACCAAGCCGGACGGCCTGCTCGCGCAGTTCGACTTCGGTGAGATCGCCGATGCCACGAAGCATCCGTTTCGGGTGCAGAGCGAGCAGTTCAAGCTGACGCGGATTCTCTACGACCGGCTGCACGGCGAGCCGGACTTCGAGATCGTGTTCGATGCCAAGGTGATGGCGGTCGAACAGGATACGTCGGGCGTAACGATCGGATTGGAGCGCAAGGGAGGGAAGACGGAGAGTCGCCGCGGACGCTGGCTGATCGGCGCCGACGGCGCGCGCAGCGAGGTGCGCCGCGCGCTTCGAGTCGAGTTCGAGGGCTTCACTTGGCCGGAGCGGTTCCTGGTGGTGAGCACGCCCTACGACTTCCACGCGGCGATTCCGGATCTGGTGCACGTCAATTATGTCGCCGACCCGGAGCGCTGGCATTTCCTGCTGGAGATTCCGGGAATGTGGCGCATCATGTTCCCGATCCCCGCCGAGGTGAGCGACGAGACCGCGCGCAGCGAGGACTATGCGCAGGCAATGATGGCGGGCGTGCTCGCCGGCGTCACGGGCTACGAGATCGTGCACACGACGCTCTATCATGTGCATCAGCGCGTGGCGGGGACGTATCGGAAGGGCCGTGCGTTCCTCACGGGCGACGCCGCGCACGTCAACAATCCGCTCGGCGGCATGGGGATGAACGGCGGTATCCACGACGCGGTCAACCTGACCGGGCGGCTCGCGGGCGTATGGCGGGGGGAGATGCCGGAGGGAGAGCTCGACCGCTACGACAGCCAGCGGCGGCTGGTGACGCTGGAATACGTGCAGACGCAATCGATTCAGAACAAGCGCAACATCGAGAACCCCGACGGCGGCTTCAAGGACTTGATCCGCGCCATCGCCGCCGACCCGCAGCGCCGCCGCGACTATCTGATGCGCACGTCGATGATCGCGAGCTTGCGCCGGGCGGCGGAGCTGGGGTGAGCGGCGAACTCTCAGCTGTCATGTATGGACGGAGCGAAGCGGAGAACCGGGATCCACGACCCCGGTACTCAATGATAAGTGCAGGGATACATGGGTCCCGGATCGCGCCTTCGGCGCGTCCGGGATGACAGATCGATGGTCATGCATCGTCCCCTATACCGGCGTCCAAGTGCCGTCGGGATTGCGGCAGGCGACCCCGCGCGCGACCTCGGGCTGGCCGCGGATATAGATGGTGTGGGTATAGTTGCGGCAGCGGGTGCCGCGCGCCACCCTGACTGGACCGGGGACGATCATTCCGTAGTGGCCCGAGTTGGGGTTGCGCCATTCGATCGGGCCGCCGGCACCTTCCGCCTCCATCGCCGTCATCTCCGCCGCGTAGGCGCGGCGCCGGTCCTCATCGTCCATGGCGGCGCCGATGCGATTGCCGATCAGCCCGCCGATCGCAGCGCCGGCGACCGCCGCGCCTACCTGCGCGCCCGCACTACCGCCGAACTGCGAACCGATCAGCCCGCCCGCCAGCGCGCCGACCAGCGTGCCGGTGTTCTCGCGCGGGCCGGGTCCGTACCCGTACGGATCGCCGGCACAGCCGCCAAGCACAACAGCCCCGAGCGCCAGCGCGGCAAATGCAGCCTTGAGCATGGAAATCCCCCGACGAGCCGATGGCCGACCCGACGCCACACCTCGCAAAGATTTGCGGCAAAACTCCGGCGTGCGGACGCGATTGCCCGACGTGGTTACCGGCCTCGACCACCCTCTCACGCCGCCGGCAGCACCAGTTCCGCCCGCAAGCCGCCGATCGGGGCGGTGCCCAGCGTCAGGCCGCCGCCGTAGAGCTGTGCCAGTTCCACAACGATCGACAGGCCGAGCCCCGAGCCCGGCTTGCTCTCGTCGAGCCGTTCGCCGCGCTGCGCCACCTGCTCGCGCTCCGAAGGCGACAGCCCGCGCCCGTCGTCGTCGACGATGATGCGCAGCTTCGGCGCCCCCGCCTGGAACGTCCCCGGCTCCGGCACCACCTCGATGGCGACCCGCGACAGGGCCCACTTGCAGGCATTGTCGACGAGGTTGCCGACCATCTCCTCCAGGTCTTGCCGCTCGCCGCGGAAGCGCGCTTGCGGCGGCGCGCTGATGTCGATCGCCACCGCCTTGTCGCGATGAATCTTCTCCATGGTGCGAGCCAGCGCGGTGACGACCGGGGGCACCTCCGTCGCGGTGCCGATCACGGTCGCCCGCGCCGCAACGCGCGCCCGCTCCAGGTGCCGGGTAATCTGGTCGCGCATGACCCCGACCTGCTCGCGCACCTTGACGGCGAGCGGATCGTCGCCGCGGGCCGACGCCTCGTTGACGATCACCGACAGCGGCGTCTTCAGCGCATGCGCCAGATTGCCGACGTGGGTACGGGCGCGGTCGACGATCTCGCGGTTGGACTCCAGCAGGGCGTTGGTCTCGCGCGCGAGCGGCGCGATCTCCACCGGGAACTCGCCTTCCAGCCGCTCCGCGGTACCGGCGCGGATCGCCTTGAGCGACTGCGAGATGCGCGCCAGCGGCGCCAGGCCGAAGCGGACCTGGAACATCGTGGTGAGCAGCAGCCCGAGCGACAAGATGGCGAAGGTGAGAAACAGCGCACCGTCGAAGCTGCGCACCTCGTCGTCGATCTCCAGCGCGTCGCCGGCGACCGCGACCGTGTAGCGGCCGTCGTCGCCGAGATCGATCGGCCGCTCCAGCAGGCGCAGTTTCTGCTCTTCCGGGCCTTGCACGTAGCCCTGCCGGGAGCCCAGCAGGTTCTGTGTGGAATTGGTGTCGTCGAGCGGCGGCAGCTTGGCGTCCCACAGGGAGCGCGACGTGCGCACCTCCGGCGGCGTCTTGTCGGTGCGCGCCACCTGCCAGTACCAGCCGGACAGCGGCAATTCGAACATCGGCTCGCCGAGCGACTGGGGAAACCTGTCCGCGGGCTCTTCTGGCGACGCCAGGTCGGAGACCAGCGTCCGCAGGTAGACGTCGAGGCGCCGGTCGAATGAACGCTCCACCGTCTCCTGATACAGCGATGACAACACCAGTCCCATGCCAGCCAGGATGATGACGATCCAGGCGGTGGCCGAGAGGAAAAGGCGCAGCGCGAGCGAGTTAGCGCGCATCAGACGCTGATCCGTTCAAGCTGAATCAGTGTCGACCCAAAATTTTTCTTGCGCATGACCCTAATCGAAAGCCGGTTCCCATCCCGGATCAAGTCCGGGACATGCTTTTTCGGGATCATGCGCTCGGCGGGGTCAGCAGGTAGCCGAGACCGCGCACGGTCTGGATCACGTCGGCCTCCAGCTTCTTGCGGATGCGGCCGACGAACACTTCGATGGTATTGGAATCGCGGTCGAAATCTTGGTCGTAGAGATGCTCGACCAGCTCGGTGCGGGACACCACGCGCCCGGTGTGGTGCATCAGGTAGGAGAGCAGCCGGTATTCGTGCGAGGTGAGCTTGACCGGATTGCCGTCGACGGTCACCCGCCCGGTGCGGGTATCGAGGCGGACCGGGCCGCAGGTGAACTCGCTCTTGGCATGGCCGGCGGAACGGCGCAGCAGCGCACGGATGCGGGCGAGCACCTCCTCGAGGTGGAAGGGCTTGGCGACATAATCGTCCGCGCCGGCATCGAAGCCCTGCACCTTGTCGCTCCAGCGGTCGCGCGCGGTGAGGATCAGGACCGGCATGGAGTGGCCGGCGCGGCGCCAGGATTCCAGCACCGAGACGCCGTCCATCTTCGGCAGGCCGATGTCGAGGATGACGGCGTCGTAGGGCTCGGACTCGCCGAGATAGTGCCCCTCCTCGCCGTCGAAGGCGCGGTCGACGACGTAGCCCGCGTCGGTCAGCGCCGTGGTGAGCTGCCGATTGAGATCGGGTTCGTCCTCGATGACCAGTAGGCGCACGTCGCTCAACCCCCTACCCGCGGCCGCCCCAGCCTGTCGACATCAATGGTAGCCAATTCAGGCGCCTTGTGGGCGGACGTTCTTGGGGTCGGGGTGAAGGAGGTCTGAATGGCGGGTGGGACGATCCGGTTGGACGGGTTCGTCCTGCCGGTACGTCCCGCACGCCGCATGGCCGTGCGCCGCGACTTATGCCAAGCTAGCCGGATCGGGCAAACGCCGCCGCGCCGGTAGAAGCCATGCTGACAGGGGAGGATGGTATGAAACGATGGGTTGTCGCGGCCTGCGCCGCGCTCATGTTGGTTGCAACTCTTGCCGCCGCAGCGCAGGCGCAGCAGACCAGTTACCCCACACGTCCGGTCAAGCTCTTCATTGGTTTCCCGGTGGGTGGCCTGCTTGATACGGTCTCGCGCATCGTCGGCGAGAAGATGGGCACGCTGCTCGGCCAGCAGTTCGTGATCGAGGCGCGGCCCGGCGCAGGCTCGACGCTCGCCACCGCCGCCCTCGCGAAGTCCGCGCCGGACGGCTACACGCTGATGATGATCAACGACAACCTCGCGATCAATCCGAGCGTGTTCAAGAGCATTCCCTACGACAGCACCAAGGATTTCGCGCCGGTCGGCTTCGTCGGCTCGGCGCCGTTGGTGTTCGTCGGGCACCCAGGTCTGGGCCTGAAGTCGATCAAGGACCTGGTAGCGACGGCGAAGGCGAAGGACGGCGGTCTCACCTACGGGTCGGTCGGCCCCGGCAGCTTACCGCATCTGACCACCGAACTGTTCACCAGCGCCGCCGGCGTGAAGATGCAGCACGTGCCGTACAAGGGCGGCGCGCCCGCGCTCAACGATCTGGTCGGCGGGCATCTCAACACCATGATGACCAGCGCGGTCGTCAGCAAGGCGCACATCGATGCGGGCCGCTTCACGGCGCTTGCGGTCGCGTCCAAACAGCGCCTCGACGTGCTGCCGCAGGTGCCGACCATGGCGGAAGCCGGCTATCCGGTGGAGGCGGCCTACTGGTTCGGCCTGCTCGCACCGGCCGGCACGCCGCCGGCGGTGATCGCCAAGCTGGAGGCGACGCTCATCCAGGTGCTCGCCATGCCGGACGTGAAAAAGCGCCTCGGCGATCTCGGCGCCATCGTCACGCCGCTCGGCGCCAAGGACTTCGGCGATTACATCCAGAGCGAGACGGTGAAGTGGGCGGACGTGGTCAAGAAGGCGGGGTTGAAGTTCGAGTGAGGGCTCATGTCTTCCCCATCCGCTCGGCGAAGCTCGCGGCGATCTTCTCGCCGGTGCGGCCGATGATATAGCCGCCCATGCCGATCATCAGAAGCTGCCAGACCTCCGACGGTACATCGCGCAGCGAGCCGATCGTGTCCTTGGCGACGCCGGCGATCGGCGCGACAACGGCGATCCAGGCGAGCAGCGCCATGAGGAAGTACATCAGGTGCGGGCGCCAGTTGCGCGCGGCGTAGGAGCCTGACTGAGCCTCCGCCACGATCACGTCGCGGGCGGCGCCGATGATCGCCGCCTCGTTGGCGAGCAGCGCACGGGTGATCTCCTCCTGTGCCTGCGCGCGCTTATCGGCGTCGGGGATCACCGTCTTCAGGATTTCGGTGATCGGCCCGAGCACTAGGCCGAGAACGGTCGTGATCATGGTTTGCTCTCCGTACGGCGCAATAGCGAAGCGTATTACGCGGTCAGTTCCTAACGGCGGATGACGCTTCGCTCATTCGCCCCGCGCGTTCCGCCATCGCGAGCGCCGCCGCCCGCACCTCGGCGACGCGGCGGGCCCAGCCCTTGCCGAACACTGGCCAGGTCTTGAGCCGCTGGAGGAAGGCGAGCCGCTCGCCGCAGATCGCGGCCACGATCGTCGCCGGCTCGCGCGCACGCACCGCGGCGAGCGTCAGCGGTCCGATCCGGCCGTCGTCGGCGACGCCGACCACCCGCTGAAGGACCTTGGGCGCACGGCCGATGCCGGAGTTCACCCCGTAGTCGAAGACGCAATAGTCGACGCCGGCGGGAAGCTCGTCGCAGCGCATCGCGTCCCAGTACTTGGCACGATAGATCGCCTTCGCCTCGTCGAGCCGCATCGCCTTCACGTCCGCCGCCGTCGCGTCCGGCTTCAGGTACTTGCGGTAGTCGATGATGGTGATGCCGAAGTTGGTCGGCCCGCCGGGGTCGGACGGATGGTTGCTGTATCCGCCTTCATGCGCCAGCAGGCGGCGCAAAGCATCGTCATAGCTCGACGTGGCCATGGTGCACCTCAGAAATGAATGGTGAGTCTCCGCGGCGGCGCCGCGAGGCCGTTGCTAGCCGCCGCTCCCGCGCAGCGAGCGCACGAAAGCGTCTCGAAGGATGGGCGGCCCATGGTTCGAGACGCCGGGCTTCGCCCGGCTCCTCACCATGAGGTCGAGCTGGTGTGGTGGTTCAGAAGTTCGCTCATTGTCGCCGCGAGTCCATCGAGCGAACTTCTGAGCCAAACCGCACGAGACGCAACAACTTGCTCGTGTCCTTTCGAATCCGAAGTTCGCTAAGAAGGCGCTGCGAGGTGGTGCGAACTTCGGTTTCGGGACACTAGCGATTCCCCGCCGAGGAGCGGCTCGACGCATTCCTTGCCACGCGAGGCGATATTTGCCATTCACGCTCAGCTAGGATCATGATGGCGATGCTGCCGAACGTCCTCGTCATTGGGGCGCAGAAGTCTGGAACAACCACCGTCTGGCACGCCCTTGACCGGCACCCGGACATATTCATGTCGCCGGCGCGGGAGATCGGCTTTTTCTCGAACGATCACAATTTCAATCGGGGCGTGGCGTTCTACGAGACCACGTTCTTCCAAGGCTGGAACGGCGAGTCCGTTTGCGGCGAAAAAACACCCGAATACCTGGTGATGCCGAATTCGGCATCGCGGATACGCGAGGTCCTGGGCAACGGCGTGAAACTGGTTGCCCTGCTGCGCAACCCGGCGGAGCGGGCCCATTCCGGCTATCGGCACAGTTTGATGCTGGGTTTCGAGTCCCTGCTGTTTCGTGAAGCACTGGCGGCCGAGCCCGAGCGCATCGCCCGAAATCCGGCCGCGCTGGGCCGGTTCGGCTATCTCGCACGGGGATATTACGCAGGACAGCTTGTACGATACTTCGAACTCTTTCCCCGGGAGAATATCTTGGTCGCGTTCTTCGATGATCTCGTATCCAACCAGAGCGCGCTGTTCGAGCGCATCTTCCGGTTCATCGGCGTGGAGCCCCTTCGATTTCTCGAAAGCCTGAACGAGGGTCAGCCCAGGACCGAGAAAATCAGGGCCGACACTATTTCCAACACCATCGCATACAAAGGGAAGGTCATCAGGGAGCCCTCCCGATGGCTCACGAAGTTCGTTGCGGACTATAACGACGCCGTTGAGAAGCTCAGCCCCCTGTCGCAAGACGAAGCTGTCGAGATCAATCGAACCTACTTCCGGGATGATATTTTGGCCTTGTCACGGCTGACCGGCCGTGACTTGCGCGCCTGGCTGGGAGAGCCCGGCTAATGTGTGCTAACCAAGCTTCGACGTGTGCGACTGCCGGACGGCGCGGTTCGGTCGTGGCAAGACGGGCGTCGCCGCCGGGAGACGATCTTTGCCGACGCATCCCTATAAGACCTCTGACTACGGCGGGACTTTTCGTTCGGCTTTCGCGCTTCACAGGTCCCGCATTGCGCCCGTGACCTGGATGAAGCGCCCCATCGCGGGTGCGGATGCGTTCGACTTCACCGGCCCGTATCCATGCGTGGCGGTCGCCGATTATCGCGCTCTTGCGGACGACGTCGAGGCTTTGCGCGGCGTTGGCGGCGTCAGCGTTGTGTTCGTCACGAATGCCTTCGACGAAACGGCGGTCGCGCGTGACCTTGGGGGCTTGACGGCGTGCAAACCCTTCAAGGCCCATAACCTCGTCCAATTCCATAAGCCATGGCGCAAGCATCTCAGCGCTCACCATCTCCGCGAGCTTCGATTGGCTCGGAAAGGGCCGCTGGTCACGAGGATTTCCACCACGACCGTAGAATATGCCGCGACCTTCTGGCCGCTGTACCAGGTGTTGGTCGCACGCCACGGCATCACCGGCATTCAGGCGCTGAGCCGCGACATCGTGGCAGCGCAATGCGTCCTCCCTGGTGTTGTGGCGGTCGAGGTCCTGGACGGGAACGAGGTCATCGCCTCCTCGCTCTGGGTTCATGATGAACGCGAGGCCCATATCCATCTGCACGCCCAGACGGAGAAGGCATATGCACTGGGGGCAAGTTACTTGCTGTATGAGGCGGCGCTCGACCACTTCTCCAACTGCGTCGATCAGGTCGATCTCGGCGGCGGCGCCGGGCTGTCGGATGATCCAGAGGACGGACTGAGCCGCTTCAAGCGAGGCTGGAGCAACGCGACCGCGCGCACGTATCTCTGCGGCGAGATTCTCGATCCGGACCGTTATCGTTTTTTGTCCGAGACGCACGGCACGACCACATCCGCCTTCTTCCCACGGTATCGAGCGTCGGAGCTCCTCGCTATTTCCTCCGCGGCGCCGCGATGATTGCTTATGCCAAGCGGCGTAGAGACTGACTCATCTGAGGCCATTGCCGGGCTTGACCCGGCAATCCATCGTGCCCCCACCCTAACCCTCCCCCGCAAGCGGGGGTTAGGGAGGGGGATGGATGCCCGTCAACGCCGGGTAGTGTTCGGGTTTGGGTGGGAAGCGGGACCTGGACTTGTCGCGAAAGGTCGTTGAGCTTTCTGGTCTCTATGGCCGACGTGATCGGCCTGTCGCGCTGGCGATTGTCTCGATTTCATTGGTCATGATGCCGCCGCTATATTCGACAGGGAGCCGGGCGAAGTCGTCCGGCGTGTCGATCCCGGCCGAAAACTCGCCTCCGTGGTAAGGGCCGATGACAAAGACGCTGCTTCCGGCAGAACCCATGCGTGACAGAAAGCGGTTGGGCCACCCCCACAACCATGGGGCAATGTTGATCGGCAGATAGACGATCTTGTTTTGGCAAGCCTCCGGCACCACGCCCGTCCAGCCATAGCCGATATAGGAGAGGAGGCATGTCTTTAGCGTATTGCGGGACATGGTTTTGAGATTCGGCAGCGCGCTGCTGAGAGCAGCGATAGGGGCGTCTCCTCCGTAGATCATGATCCGCTCCCGGTGCTCTACCGGTAGCGTCCCCAATGCCTTGGCGAGTTGTTGCCCTTCACTCGGATCGTTGCTCTTGATGTTGATCAGGAAGCGCCTATCGGGAAAGGTGGCCAGCACCTCCGCCAGCGACGGCATGAGGCCGCCCCCCTTGCCCCGAAACGGAAAAGTTTTTCCTCCGTCAGCAGTATAGCCGTAGCCGATGTCGAGCCTCCTCAACTCATCCATAGAATGCTCGCGGGTGACCCCCTTACCGTTGCTGCGGCAATCCACCGTCCAGTCGTGAAACACGGCGAATTGACCATCCGTGGTCGGATGCACATCGATCTCTACGATATCGGCTCCGATCTCGAAGCTCGCGCGCATAGATACAATAGTGTTTTCGAGAAGTTCATGCGTTGGCGGCAACATGCGCGAGGCCGTGCAAGTGTCATTTCGGAGGTCGCGCATATCGAATTGCTGAGCGATCCCGCGATGAGCAAGGAGAACTGGTTCGCTGATCGTGCGTGACGCGAAGAGATTCGTATTGTTGAGATAGATGAAGGCGGCAAGGATCAGCAATCCCGTAAGAATTCTCCGCATAAATGCTCCCGCTGCCCAGAATCGAGCCACCCGGCTATGGTAAGGTCTTCCCAAATCACATGCGTGGCTCCTTCGGGCAGTGCACCGTGTATGTCGCAAAACTCCCGAGGCGCGTAGCGCCGAAGCAATCCAGACCTTGTGCGGCGGGATATGATTCGAATTTCGAAAACGCTGAACTAGGCATGGGTCCGTGATCGTATTCGGGCCACGACAGCCTGCCATTGCTTGCGCCGTTCGCGTTCCGCCGCCGGGATCGTCTGATAGGCGGCCTTTTCGAATGGCTCTTCCGCGGTCAACCGGGCGGTCAGCATCGGCAGGTCTTCAGCCCTTTCGAGGGATGCTTCATAACCGAACATGCCCATGAGTTCGCCGCAGGTGGCCTCGATGAATGCGACCTGGTCGCGGCGCAGCCCGGTCCTGTACTTACCGCTGTTGTTTGTCATCAGAGGTCTTGACGTGTTGCGCCAATCGACGGCCTCGTTGGCATTTGCGACCACACTCTCAGTGCGGTGAAACGCCAGCGTGTCCGGTTCAAAGGCGATATCCAACGTGGCGCAGACGCGCTCCAGGGCGAGAGCGGCGGCGCCGATGAGAGACTCGTAGGTCAGCCGCGCGACATGCCGCGTTGCCGCGATCTGGCTGCACAGCGTGAGAAAGCCGCTCTGATCAGCCGCCCAGACGGTGGCGGCGCGCACCGGCCCGCCTCGCAGCGAGGCCGCCTCCAGCCACGAAAGCGCCATGTCCCTCGGATCGCGGACGAGATAAATGAAGCGCGCCGTCGGGCAGGACTCCAGAATGACCGGAGCGAAACCGTAGATCTGGTTCTCCTTGACGAAAAACGACTCCTTCCCGGCAGCATCGGCTTCCGCCCGATAAAGCGACAGGACCAGCGATCCGAGCGAGCCGGGCGCAGTCTTCGCTGCGAGCCGCTCCACCTCTGTCGTGCCGATCGTCCAGATGCCGATCTTTGCGTCGAACAGCGCGATGCAGTCGTCGACCAGGATGGCCCAGTTCCTGGGGCTGCGAAGATCGCCGTACCGGACCAGGCTCTCTCCGAGAATGCGCAGCAGGTGCACGGCGGGAGGAGCACGATACTGCGAGTGGCTGTCGAACATGCGCGTGATCAGATTGCTGCCGGAGCGCTCGGAGCACATCAGAAAGATCGGCTCGGCCATCACCCGCGCCATCGTCCGGATCACGCAGAGGCCATGCAGAGCTGGCGCAGCACGACGATGATCGCTTCGTCGTCCAGCGCGGCCAGCCCTGAATGAGCCGGGAAATTGACGATGCGGCGAAAGATATCCTCGGCGGCGGGATAGACGGGAGCGCCTTGCGTCCAGTCCTTCACATCGTCCTTGGTCCAGTTCAAGGGGCGATAGTATTTGCGCAACACGAGATGCTCGTTCGCGAGCATTGCCGGCGAGACCGGGTGCGGCGCCAGCAACGGGATGCTGCTGACTGGCGACTTCGATGGCGCGCGCCACAACGGCTTGAGCGGCAATCCGTTCTGTTCGATGAGAGCCATGATCCTGCGGACCTGCATGCGATAGAGGTTGCCCCAGGCCGGCATCCGCTCCATGCGTTCGAGGATCAGCGCACAACTCAAGTCCGAGATCTTGCTGTTCGTGCCATAGCGGCGAGCCCAATCCGGCGCACCGTTTCCAAAATTGATGAGTTGCCGCGCCACAGCCTCGTCCGCCGCCTCGATGACGATCACCCCGCCTTCGCCGAACCCCCACGGTTTCGTATGATGACAGGAGATCACCTGCGGCGGATGCCGATCCTTGCCGGCCGGGGAATCCAGCAGACCCGTGGCATTGTCCACGATCAGCGCCTTGTCATGCTCGGTGCAGAATGCGGCGAGATCGCCGACGTCGGCATTGGCGCCGAAGACGTTTGTGTAGATGACCCCATCATAACTCGCGGCGTCGAGCCGCTCCAACGCCTGCCGGTCGAGCACGCCCGAGGCATTGCAATCGACCAGCGCGCAATCCTCGAGCGGTCCGGTATTGGCCGAGAAGAACGTGAAGGCTGAACTGATCCAGCGCAGATGCCGCCCGCGCTTGATCGCCTCCACTCCCACCAGCACGTGGAGGCCGGCCGTGCCGCTGGCCACCGCGACGGCCTTCCGGTCGTCACCGGCCGCCCGGGTCAGGCTCGCGACGGCACCTTCCAGCAGCCGGCTCACCGGGCCGCCATTGGCGTATGCATTCTGACGCTCGGACAGCGCCATGATCTGCCGGACCCGGGCATAGTCGGGCCTCTTGTTCTCGATGAACGCGAGAGGCCGCATTTCGTTCGGGGGAACGGGCTGGTTGGTGGCATCGCCGGCGGGCGGACCTGGGCGCTTGCATCCTGCCCGTTCGGCGCGGCCGACCAGCGCGCCGTCACGGCCGGTCACGAGAGTCGTCCAGATGTTCCGGCGTTGCTGGGGGCGGTCGACCCCCGGATAGGCAGCCTCGCTATTGTTCCAGCCCGGCCTGATCTTGCCGATGGCCGCCGCAATCGCGCGCGAATAGACCTTCCCCCAATTCTGTCTGGCCACGAGCGGAATGTTGCAGAGACTCAACACACTGCCGAGATCGAGAATGGTGAGCTGCTCGAACCGCTCGCGGAGCTTGATCGTGAGCCAGGTGGAAAGACTCCCGGCCTGGATCAGCACGACCGGAAGCTGGCCGGGCCGGTCGACCGCCTGGCCGATGGCCGCAAGGATGTCGTGGCGCGCGCCGCGCGCCGCCCTCTCGTGGATGTCGATGAACGTCGCGTCGTGATGCCCGAGGAACTCCGCAAGTGCGGCGATCATCTTCGGGCCCACGATCAGAATCGGATGCCGTCTCAAGGCGTCCGTCAGCCTCGTGATCTCGCCGTTGATGACGGCGCGCTTGAATTCCAGCCCGTCGCCTGCACGATTGAGGCCGGCCGGGGTCAGGCGGCCGATCAGTTTCTGGCAGTTTGCCTTGCCCATGTAGGGCGTGCCCTCGATCACGTCGCTGCCGGGCCATGCGCCTGTGCTGACCGCGAATACGACATTGGTCAAGCGCGGAGCGGTCTCGCGATACAGATCCAGAAACTCCGGCAGAAATCCGGTTTCGAGAAAGAACGGCGTGCCTGTCCGGCGGTCGATCTCGCGCGCACGGTCCTCGTCGGACACGCTGAACGTCCCGATCAGCGTCTCGATGCGAACCAGGCGCTCCCAGAAACCGTGATTGAGTTTGGTGTAGCCGGTCGGCCGGTTGCCGAGAAGGCCGTCGACGATCGCGTCGAAGACCGGATCGGCCCCGGTGCCGCTCTCCATCGGGCGGCAGGACATTGGAAACTCCGGACCGTGCATCGCCAGCTCCAGGCCGTCCCGGCGATTGATGCTCTAGTGTGGTGGTTCAGAAGTTCGCTCTATTCTTACCGCGAATCCGGGAAGCGAACTTCTGAACCAAACCACACGAGAATCATGGAGTTGCTAGTGTCCTTTCGAATCCGAAGTTCGCTCAGAGGATGCTGCAAGATCAAGCGAACTTCGGATTCGGGACACTAGCTTGTTGTCCCGCGGACGCGCAATGTCTATTCCTGCCATCCGGAGAGGCTTGCACCTTCTGGTGATACCGTCACCCCAACGGTCGCATCCGGTTCGCTCTTGATCGCATCCCGAGCGCCAATCTTGTATCGCGCGGCATCGTTTGCGATGGTCCGGTTTGGCGGTGCCCGGAACAGGAGGTCGGGGCGGATGCTGGACTTCCTCGGCATCGGCGCGCAAAAATCGGGCACGACGTGGCTCTATGAGCAGCTGCGGCGCCACCCGCAGGTGGCGCGGGCGCTATGCGTGATAGCCGACAGCCGGCGCGTGGCTCGCGTCGTGATATCGGTTGCGCATCACTGACCTGCGACGCGCCGTCCTCATTCCGCTGCATATTGCACCGATCCGCGGATGTCGACGGTGCCGTCGGATGGCACATCGGAGAAGGAAACACTTGCGGATGTCTGCCCGGAACCGCTAGCACGAAAATCCACGTAGGTCTGGCCACCCAACACGCGGGCCGCGATCTGAGTGTAGCCGGCTTTTGTAATACCCTGGAACTCGATCGCGCCGCGACCCGATCCATCGGACGCGTACGGGAGGCCGGTGATCCGCAATGCACCCGATGCAGTTGAGTGCGTGAAGGTCGAGCAAGCGACCGCGAAGCGGACCCACACGAGCGAACCGATCTTAACATATGACGCCGTTTGCGTCGAATACACGACGCTGAGATCGCCCGGTGTCGCGAAGGTCAGCGCCGGAGTCCAGGAGCCTGTCTCGATATCAGCGAGGGTGCCGGAGGCTGGAAGCGTGAGGCTTGTCGCAGCGGTCAGCGCCAGCGTCAGCGCATGCGCCCCCGTCACCGAGAGCGCGCCGGCGGTCGTCAGCGCGCCGCCGAGGGAGATGGCGTGGTTGAAGTCGAGCTTTGCCGCCCATGCGCCGCTGTCGAACAGGTACAGCGTCAAGTCCTCCAGGACCAGCACGCGCCATCCGTTGCCGGGCTGATACCTGACCCAGGCGCCGTCCTGATAGGCAGCGATCGAGTCCTCCCAGCCGGCCCATGCGCCGGTTGCGGTCGCGGTGACGAGATAGCGGTCGCCTTCGTCCGGCGCGCCCGGCGGCGTGCCGGTGCGGTCAAGCGCGCTCAGCATCACCAGCGCATCCAGCACCTTCAACGCCTCATTGTGCGTGACGTGCTTCTGCGCCTGCGCCGCGGCGATGGAGGGCAGGCCGAGATTGGCGGTGTCGGTCATGAGGGAATCTCACCATGTGTCCCGGGCGAGCGTCCGCTACAGCGGATGCGAGGGGCAGCGCGGCATGCAATGACGCGCTGCGCAACCGGGACCGTTACGAACGCTGAATGTGGAACGGTCCCGGATCAGCGGTGCACCGTTTCACGCTGCACCGCGTCCGGGACACGAGTCAGAGATTCAGAATTTCTTCCGCCGCGAAGCCCCGGCCGACGGTGGCGGAGAGCTGCGCGACGCGGACGCTTAGGCTCGCTTGCGGCGCACCGAAATCGGCGATTTCTTCCGCTGCGGGGTAAAGCAGCGCGGGCGCTGTAGCGGTGAGTGTCCGCAGCACCGTTTCGCCATCGAGGATGTCGACGGCATAGGCTTCGCTCTCCTCGCCGAGCGGCACCTCGCCGGCCTCCCAGCTATCGCCGTCGATGCGGGTGCGGCGAATCCATGAAATTTCCACACCCTCGCCGCTGCGCCGCGCAGAAATGTGCACCGGCGCGAGCGGCCTGAGCGCCGTGGCCTGCGGCGTCACCGCGATCTCCACCACCGACGGATCGCCGTGGTCGCGGGCGGCGGCGGCGACGCGCAGCGACATCGGCCGGCCGAGGTCGTCGAGACCGCGCGCGATCGGCACCACCTGCGCATCGATGAGGACGAACGGCGCCCCGGCTGCGAGCGGCGCAACCATCGCCCATTCGCTGCCGGCCTGCCCGCGCAGGAGCCGCGACAATTCGTAGGTATTGGCGCCGACGAGGTCGGCCTGCGCGAATTGCAGCACCTCCCAGGCGCCGTCGGCGTTGCGCACGGCTGCGGCATTGCGGCCGTTGAGCATGGCAAGATCGGCGAGCGAGGCCAGCGCCCCGCCATAGAGCCTCACGCGCACGCGGTTGGCCCGATCCCATCGGCCGAGCGGCCCCGCCGGCAGATCATCGAGCGTCTCGCCGACGATCGCGGGCGCTTCCGCGATCGTCAGCCGCTCGTAGCTGGATCCGTCGGCAGAGCGCCACACCGCCACCGGCCCCGGCCAGGGGTCGGCGAACACGGCGAGCCAGGTGAGCACGTCCGCCGTCGCGGATGTCAGCGCCGGCAGATCGAGCACCAGCGCATGCACCGGCCCGAGCGCGATCGGCACCAGCGGCGCGCGGCGGCGCGGCACGGCAAGCGGCAGATTGAAAATCTCCGGATCGATGGCGCGCGCCTCGATGCGCCGGCTGGCAGTGTCGACGATCTCCTTGATCTCGATCAGCCGCCGCCGGCCGTTCGCCGTCAGCCCGACCACGTCGCCGGGGACGAGCGCCAGCCGGCTCGGCGGCACGGCGAATTCCGCGGCCTCGCGGCCGGCCCACAGATCCTGCAGCCAGATATCGGCGCGCCGCTCCGCCGCGGCATCATGGGTCACCACCGCAAGCTCGGCGCGCGAGCCGCGCGTGGCGCCGACGACGAGGCGCCGCGAGGTCACCGCCGAGCGGCGGTATTCCGCCCCGATGTCGGTGAAGCCGAGCGAAGCCTCGCGCGGCAGCTCGGTTTCCTGCGCCCGCGCCAACCGCACCGGCACGGCATCGTCGGGCAGCACGAGATCGTCCTCGGTCAGCTCGGCGACCGGCAGCCCGCCGCGCGGGCGGAACACCAAGGTCTCGCCGTCCTCGGCGGCATCGAAGGCATAGGCGAGCGCCAGCGGATCGAGCATGGCGCGCGGCGGCATCGGCCGGTCGACCAGATAGCCGTCGACGCCGTCGATGAGCGCGGAAGAATCGCAATCCGCAATCCCGCTGTCGGCGAGGATCGCCTTAACCAGCGCGTCGAACGGCGCGGCGCCGAGCCGGCCGGTGAGCCAGTGCCCGGTCTCCCAGTTCGGGCCGTCGCTCCAGGCGTCGAGTGCGGCCGGAAACGCCGGATAAGGCCGCGCATCCCAGGTCCACAGATGCAGCGCGGACGCGTCGAGCATGCGCTCGCCGGTCACCGACGACAGCGGATTGTCGGCAAGGCTGGCGCCGAACGCAGGATCGATGCGCGCCAGCACGGCCTCCAGCGCCCGGCGCTGGATGAGATCGTCGCGCGCGCCGTTGGAGAAATACGGCAGGCCGCTTTCCGATGATTTCGGATCGGGGAACACGCTCGGCTGGTTCGTGCCCTTGTCGACCGCGGGATAGCCAAGTTCGGTCAGCCAGATCGGCTTGCTCTCCGGCACCCAGGCGGTTGGGCTCACAAGCTCGGCGCCGCTGGCGCGCTCGTGATGCGGGTTCGCCCACCAGCTCCACAAATCCTTGGCGCGGAAGATCCACGGCTTGCCGAGACCGTCGGTGATCGGCGCGCGGTCCTGCGCCGCGCGCGCGGCATCGTCGGCGTAGTACCAGTCGTAGCCCTCCCCCGCCGAGAGATTGGCGGCAAGATAATCGCGGTCGTGGATCGAGGCCGTCAGCGCCCGGTCGAGATGCGTGGCACTGTCGCGCCAGTCGCTGAGCGGCGCGTAATAGTCGATGCCGACCACGTCGATGTCGGGCGATCCCCACAGCGCATCGAGCGGAAAGCGCACCTCGCTCGCGCCGGCGTCGACGACGTGCGAGCCGTACTCGGTCCAGTCCGCACCGTAGGTCACGATCGTGTCCTCGCCGAGCATCGTCTTGACCTCGCCGGCGAGCGCGGCCAGCGCGTCGACCGCCGGATAGACGCCGGAGGCCGAGCGCACGCGCGTCAGGCTGCGAAATTCGGAGCCGATCAGGAACGCGTCGACGCCGCCCGCCACTGCGGCAAGCCCGGCGTAGTGCAGAATCATGCGGCGATAGCTCCAGTCCTCCGGTCCGGCATCGCCGAAGAAGGCGTTCACCTGATCGGCGGCGGCCGCCGTCCCATCCGGCGATCCGGGCCGGCCGGGCGCCGGATCGCAAGTGATGCGTCCGCGCCACGGGAACGGCGGCTGCGACGCCGCGCCGGTCCACGGATCGGGTAGCGCGTTGTCCGGCGGGATATCCATCATCACGAACGGATAGATCGTGACCTTCAGCCCGCGTGCCTTCAGCGCGGTGATGAGATTGACCACGCTTGTGTCCGACGGCGTGCCGCCATAAGCGGGGCACTCCTCGACCGCCGAGACCAGCGGCGCCGCCATGCGGTCGAGCCCCGCGACCGACCAGGTGGCGCCGTGAGTCTGCTTGACGCCGTTGTCGACCGCCGGCGTGACGGAACACTCGCCGGCGCGCAAATCGGTACCGAACCAGGCGACAACGAGCGCGACCCGTTCGAGCAGCGGACACAGCGCCTGCAATTCGTCGAGCGAGGCCTCCACGTCCGAAGCGGCGAAGAACACGTGGCGGTTCTCCGGCGCCGTCACGCCCGGGCCGAGCGTGCGCACCACCGCCGCCGGCTCGTAGCCGAATTCGGTCGTCGCCGGGATCAGCGTCACGGCGCGCAGCATCTGCTCGAGCTGCCCGACCGGCCGCACCACCTCGAACGAGAGCTGCGGAATGCGGTTGCCGAAGTTGGCGATCGGCAGCCGCTCGAACACCACATAGGCAAGGCCGCGATAGGCGGGCGCATTGTCGCTTCCCTCCTTGGCGACGATCAGCGGATCCGGCGTCTGGTCCTCGCTGCCGCGATGGACACGCATGGTCAGGCCGGTGAGGTCCAGCGCCTTGCCGTCGGCCCAGACGCGCAGTACGGCGCCGGTCGGCCCCTCGCAGAGCCCGATGGCGAGGTTGGCGAAGTAGCTGTAGGTGGTGGTCGTCGTGCCCGGTTTCGGCCCGCCCTTGCTGCCGGTTGTCTCGGTGCGGGTGGTGACGGCTTCCTCAAGCCGCGTCGCCCAGATGAGCTGGCCCGACAGCCGCACCCGGCCGTAGGCGCGCGGGATCGGCGCGCCTTCGGTCGAAGCCATGATGTCGAGATCGGCGAGCCGCGGCCCATCGACATAGCGGTGCCGGCCACCGCCGAACAGCGCCTGGTCGATGTAGCGGCCCGCGAAGCCGCCGAGCGCGCGGCCGAACAGCGTGCCGATCGGGCCGAAGATCGCGCCGCCGATCGACGCGCCGGCGTTGCCGAGAAGCAGCTGGCCCATCAGTCGGTCACTCCAGGAAAGCGGAAGGCATAGGCGAGGCGGCGGCGCCACCATGGCGCGACGGCGACTTCGGCGACGGCGGCGCCGTCATGCGCGTGCACCATGCGGTCCGGCGCGGTGACGATCGCCGCGTGCTTCGCGGTGAGGCCTGCACGCCAGCGGAACAGCAGCACGTCGCCGGGCCCCCACCCTAACCCTCCCCCTCCCTTACCCTCCCCCGCTTGCGGGAGAGGGTAAGGTGGGGATGTTGCGGGGGAGGAAAGGGAGGGGGCGATCGCCACGAGATGCCGCAGCGCCGCGTCGGCGAGCGGCTCGCCGGCGGACGCTTCCGCCCAATCCGGTGCATAGGGAGGTGCGCGCTCCGGCTCCGGCCCGATCACCACGCGCCAGACGCCGCGGATGAGGCCGAGGCAATCGCAGCCGACGCCCTTGAGCGAGGCTTGATGCCGATACGGCGTACCGATCCACGCGCGCGCCTCGGCGACGATGGCGGCGCGGGTGATGCCTTGAGTTTGCATATGCGTAATGACTCCGCGTCCCGGATGCGCCGCAGCATGCAATGCTGCGGCGCTGATCCGGGACCGTTCCACACTCGGAGTTCGCGGTCCCGGTTCTGCAGCGCATCGCTTCGCGCTGCGCCGCGCCCGAGACACGCGTCAGAGATTCAGGCTCCCCCCATCATTCCCCGCTGCCCCCGGCACCGGGTAGGCGACGATGAAGTCGTTGCCGGGGATGTGCGGAAAGCCGCGGAAGTTGATGCCGTTGGCGAAGCGGTCGCGGCAGGTGGCGAAGCGCTTGTCGCAGCCCGCCGTGACGGTGAACGTATCGCCGGGCGCGATGTCGTGCGGCATCGCCTGCCAGAGATCGAGCGTGACGCCCGCGCCGTCGCTGCGGTGGTGCTTCACCTCGATCGCGAGCCCGGCATTGGCACCGCCGGTCCACACCAAGCGGCCGGCGGTGAACCAGCCGTCGCCGAACGCATCGAGGCCCGACGCGGTGAACGCCGACGTGCCGGTCAGCACCACGATCGTCCCCTCACCCCGATAGGCCGGATCATCGAGATCGACGGTGCAGCGTGCGTCGCCGAGATCGGCGGAGCAGGTCGCGGTGTAGAGCCGCCCCGAGTCCTCCGCGAGGCGATGCGCGAGACCGCGCAGCTCGGCGGCAAAGGCTTGCCCCCCGCGGCGCACCTCGCCGAGCACGCCTTTCGCCAGCAGCACGCGCAGGGCAGGCTCCGACCAGTCGACCAGCCATACCTCGACCGCGGCGGCATCATAGAGTCCGGCGGCGAGATCGTCCTCGTTGAGCGTGTCGTCTGTGAGCGCGCCGAACACCTCGGACGCCGCAACTGCGAGGCCTTGGCCCTGCGTCGCCTCCGAGGCGGCGAGCCCGGCACCCGCGCGGCAGGTGACGCCGTCGAGATCGAGGTCGCGGTCGTGATCGGTAAAGCCTTGCACCACGCCGTCGCGCCGCGTCAGCCGCCAGCAGCGGCAGAGCATGGTGACGCCGGAGTCGAGCTTGGCCTGCAGGGTGGGCGGGATGATGCGCATGGTGACCTCCGTGTCCCGGACGCGCCGCAGCGAGAAACGCTGCAGCGCAGAGCCGGGACCGTTCCACATTCAGAGTTCGCGACGGCCCCGGGTCTGCGATGCACCACTTCGTGATGCATCGCGCCCGGGCCACGTGCGGTCACGGCACGATCTCCACCAACGGGATCTTCGGGATCGCGCCGGCGGCGAAGGCGGAGAGGTCCACCTCGAGGTAATCGGTGTCGAAGCGCACCGGCACGTCGAACAGGAAGCCCGCCGTCACCGCCGCGCCGAGCGCCGGCTCGTGCCCGGGCAAGAAGGTCACGATGCCGGTCGCGGCGTCGCAGGTGAAATCGGTCCCGTCGCCCGCTTCGATGCCGGCCACCGCGACACGGACGCTGCCGTCCACCGGCTTGCGCACCGGCCGCGAGTACGGCGCGTGCATCGAGCCGTAGCTCTTCGCCAGTTGAAATGCTGCGGTCGTGCCGTCGCCGACGCCGATCGCCTGATCGGCCGGCGCGACCGCGGCGCCTGGCGCCGCCGATGCATGGTCGAGCCGGTCGCGCCAGCGGAAGCCGGTGAGGCGGCCACGCCGTTCCTCGAAGAAGGCGACGACCACCGCCAGCGCCTCGAAGGTCTTGATGCCGTAGCCGGCATCGTAGCGGCGGCGCGAATGCGCCCAGCGGGCGTTGCGCTCCTCGCGGCCGGAGCCGAGCGTGACGACGTCGGTGCGCCGCTCCGGCCCGCCCGCGCTGCGCAGCGCGATGTCGAGCGGAAACAGCACTTCATGGAAAGCGGTCATGGGACCTCACAACACCCGCTGCCCGCGCGCCACCGCGCGGGCGATCTGCCCGGCGAGATAGGCCTCCGAGCGGCGGAACGAGTCCGCGTCGGGCGCGGCGATGTTGACGGTGACGTTGGCCGAGGCGCCGCGCGCGGCCAGCACATTCATCATCGACGTCGCGAGGCGTTCGGCGACGCTCGCCAAGGCATCGGCCTCGGCCGAAGGCCTGTCCGGCAGCGGCGGCAGACCGCCGGCGGCGGCGACTCGTGCATCGAAGGCGTCATCGTTCATGGGTATCGCTCCTGTTCAATCGCATCACGCCGCTGTAAACATCAGCGCGCCCGCCGATTCCAGCGCGAGGTCGTAGATCACCTCGCCGTCGTGCTCGCCCGCGAAGGCGAGGCTCACGATCTGGAACGCCCCCTGCACCGTGCCGAAGTCCGGGATCACGATCTGGTAGTCCTGCACTGCTCCGTCGAAAAATGTCTGGCGCAGGAGCGCGTCGGACGCGGCATCCTTGAACAGCCCGCGCCCGGCAACGCCTGCGCGCTTGCTGCCGGCGCCGGTCAGCAATTCGCGCCACTGCCCACTGGATTCCGCGTGGGTCACATCGATCGTCTCGGCGTTGAACGACAGACGCCGCGCCCGCAAGCCCGCGACGGTGACGTAACCCGCCCCGCCGTCGACGCGAATGAGCAGGTCCTTGCCTTTCTGCGCGGTCATGTTGCAAGTCTCTCTAGACGCGTCATTGCAAGGAGGCGGAGCCGACGAAGCAATCCAGTTCTTGCCTCAAGCCGTAGATTGCTTCGCCCCTCGCTTCGCTTCGGAGCTCGCAATGACGGCGGCGCGGGTGCGGGATCGTCCTGACGCCCGACTCCTGATTCCTGACTCACTCCGGTTCTGTCACCGCGCGAAACCGCACCAGCGCGTGATAGGTGCGGCCGTCGGCCTCGCGGCGGATGTCGGCGAGCGCGAAGCGCAAGTTGACGAGGTGCTGGCCTTCGACCGTCAGCGGCGCATCGTCGAGCGCCTGCAACAGCGTGCCGGCGATCTCGTGCGCCTCGCGATGGCCGCCCTGGCGCGACCAGGCGTGCAGCGTGAGCTGGTGCTCCGCGCCCGCCTCGCTGCCGGTCGACCAGTCGGAGATACGGCATTCGCCGAGCGTCACGTAGGGGAGCTCGGCGGCGCGTGGCACCTCGTCGTAGACGCGCGGTCCGCCCAGCAGGGCGCTCAGGGCGCCGTCGGAAACGAGCGCGTCGTGGATCGCGGCGCGCAGCGCTGCGGCGGCAGTGGTTGGCATGGCAAATTCCTATGGGGCGCGTGTCCCGGGCGCAGCGCGGCGTGAAATGACACGCTGCAGAACCGGGACCGTTCCAGATGCTGCCTTTGCGACGGTCCCGGCTCTGCGGTGCACCGCTATCGCGCTGCACCGCGTCCGGGACACATCAGTTGCTGCGCTCTTCCGCGTGGATCTCGCGGAAGCGGCCGGACTCGTCCGGGTCGCGGATGGCGACGATGCGGAACATGCGGTTGCCGAGCTTGAAGCGATGCCGCGTGGTCACGTCGAATCCGGTGCGGATGACGATCCGATGCGTCAGCCGCGCGCCGAGCGCTTCGGCGGCGACTTGCTCGGAGAGCGTCACCGGCGCGATCGCCGCCCAGACGGTCGCGATATTCTCGTAGCTGCGCACGACGCCGCCGGCGCCATCGTCGGCCTCGACCGGCGCTTCCAGCACCAGGCGATGCCGCAACCGTCCGGGATCGCTCATAACGAGAGCACCCGATACGGCGCGATCACTTCGGCGACGCTCGCCGGCAGCGGGGCGGCGCCTGCGGTCACGATGCCGCGGTTCTCGTACCAATGCGCCAGCAGGAGCCGGATCGCGAGCCGCAGCGGCGTCGGCACGTCGCCCGCCGCATCGCCGTAGCCCACGATCATGTCGAGCTCGATGCCGCCCTGCTCCCGCCCGGGGCCCGGCACCGACCACGGCGCGAACGACACGACACCCGGCACCGAGATCGTATCCACCACGAACGCCTGCAGGTCGATCGCCTGCGCCTCGCCCGCTTCGTCATAGACACGGGCGGCGGCAAGCTCCCGCAGCGGCGCGGGCAGCACGGCGATGCGGCCGTCCGCCGGCCAGGCGTCGCAGTTGATGCGCCAGGTCTGGGTGATCAGCGCGCGGCGCGTCCGCGCCTCGACATGATGGCGGGCGCCGTCGATCAGCGCCGCGATCAGGTCGTCATCGTCATCATGCGCGACGCGCAGGTAGGCCTTGGCCTCGTCGAGCGACAGCGGCTCGGCGGCGGGACCGGTCAGGAGGATGGAGGACATTTACTATTCCCTCTCCGCGGTCGTTCCCGCGAAAGCGGGAACCCATAACCACCGACCGAGAGGACACGGCGTATGGGTCCCCGCTTTCGCGGGGACGACCGAGGGGTAAGCGTTGACAATTCGGTGTGAACAAGGCTGATCGCGCGGCGTGACCCGCGCTCTCGCTTTCATCCTCGCCCTGTTGGTGCATCCCGCCGCCGCCATGGTCGGCGATGCGCCGGCGATCGGCACGAACGGCCTCGGCCGCCACGTGGTGATGATCGTCGGTTCGAACGGTACGTTCTGCACAGGCACCGCGCTCGCGCGCGATCTGGTGCTCACCGCCGTGCACTGCCTGCCGCGCCGCGCCGACTACAAGCTGGTCGAGTTCGGCGGCGCCGAGCCGCGGCTGAAGCACATCTCAGCGGTCGAGCGGCACCCCGCTTTCACCGCGCGCGGCATGACCACGCACCGCGGCACCGCCGACGTCGCGCTGGTCAAGCTCGCCGAGCCGCTGCCGGCGTCGATCCGGCCGGCGCCGCTCGGCCGCTCCGACGAGCCGGTCAAGGTCGGCGATGCCTTCACCGCCGTCGGCTTCGGCATCACGCGGCCGGGCGATCCGCGCTCGGGCGGCACGATCCGTTCGGCAAAGCTCGTTGCCACCGGCAAGCCCGACCGCATGGACGTGCGCCTGACCGATCCGGCAACGCACAACACGCGCGCCGGGCGCGGCGCCTGCACCGGCGATTCCGGCGGGCCGGTGTTTGCCGAATCGGCCGGGCAGTTCGCCCTCGTCGGCGTCATCAGTTGGACCACCGGAGCGAAATACACCTCCGGATGCGGCGGCATCACCGGCATGACGCCGCTCGCGCGCTACCGCGGCTGGATCGTCGAGACGGCGCGGAAGCTCGGCAGTCCGCTCGCTCCGTGATCTTCACCGCGCTCTCCGGCACGCGCGATTATCGAGCGTGCGCGGACCGAACCAAGCACCGTGACGTTGTCTGGGAATTTTTTCGCTAAATTTTTTCATAGTCTCTGCGCACCTCATCTCAGCCACGGGTGCCACGGGACCCACTCCGTTGTATATTGATGCCAAGAGGCGGGAGCTAACGCTGCACTTCATCCGAGTGCACCCAACGCCAACGACGGAGATCCGCCATGAAAGTCAAGGACGCAATGCACAAAGGGGTCGACTGGGTCAGTCCGGACACCCAACTTACCGAACTCGCAAAACTGATGCGTGACCATGACATCGGCGCCATTCCAATCGGAGAAGACGACCGGCTGATCGGCATGGTGACCGACCGCGACATCGTCTGCAAAGGATTGGCGCGGGACAGCTTCGATGGCCGTGCAACGGCGCGCGATGTGATGACGCCGGGAATCCATTGCTGCCGCGACGACGATGATCTCGCCAAGGCGGTGCGGCACATGGAGGAGTTGCAGGTCCGCAGGCTGCCGGTCATCAACAAGAGCAAGCGGATGGTCGGCATCCTCAGTCTGGGCGACATCAGCCATTTGGCCCCGAGTGATCTGCTTTCCGAATGGGCCAAGAGCGTTTCGGCCCATCACCACTGAAGCACGTCACGCTCTCCCGGCAACATCGGCAGGGCGCCCGAGGGGCGCCTGCCTACCGGCATGTCCGCAGAGGTGGGCCTTGTGCCCGCCCCTTCTGACTCGTAGCGTCCGAGACAGCATTCGGCATCCTTGCCCTCGAGGAGATCGGTATGTCAGGCTGGCTTTCGAAACTGTTGCGCGAGTGGACGGCGATTTCGGCTGCTCCAATGTCTCTTGCCGCCGCCGTTGTCGTCCCTGCTGCAATCACGTGGGCGGCCGTCAATTGGTCCTACAGTTCGGTGCTCGCCGACAAGAATGCTCAAATCGAGCGTCTGAACGCCCGCGCCTCCGCCTATCAAGACAAACTCGGCGGGGCGAGCCCCGAACAAGCTGCCGGCGAAATGCAATCGCTCAATGACCAGCTCATCGAGACAAGGAGGCAACTCGCTGAAATTCAAAGCCCGCTCAGGGAGCCAAACGCCGTTTATCAGAACGGGCGGCGGATCGGAGCCGTCGACGGCGCGGAGATAGATGCCGCCAGCCAATCAGTCGCGTTCCAGAGGATGACGGTTGATCGCGAATTGGATCAGGCGACCAATCTTGAGTTTCGCGATCTCGTCCTAAGCTTTAGGGGATACGCTGCTGTCACCAGAGCAGGGCGGAACCCAGCCGTAACTTACCACAACACACGGTTTGCCATGGTCGGTCATCGGCAAGGGAGCTGCGCGACCGTGCGTTTCATGCCCATCCCCCCCAAATAGTAAGGGCCCCCCGCGGGGAGCCCTTTGTAGCCCCACGCACCCACGTGATCGTATCGGAGTGCGGAAGGGACTTGCTATATAGCAAGAGAACTCGCTCATTGCAAGCGGGTTCCCTAGGAATCTTTTAAGATTCCAGCAACTTAGCGCGCTTCCCCATCCTTTTCAATGCCTTGGCGTTCTTTGCATGCCAGGGGGTGAGATCGTAGTCGATTCCCTTCCATTTTACAGTTCAGCTCGCCGCGAACTTCAGCAGCTTGATCGCGTCGAAGTCCTGCACGCCGCCCCCGACACGCTTGGTGGTATAGAACAGCACGTAGGGCTTGGCGGTGAACGGATCGCGCAGCACCCGCACGCCCTGGCGGTCGACGATCAGGTAGCCGCGGCGAAAATCGCCGAACGCCACCGACAGCGAGTCAGCGTCGATGTCCGGCATGTCCTCCGCCTCGACCACCAGGAAGGTCATCAGCGACGCGCGCCCGCCCGCCTGCGCCGGCGGCTGCCAGAGATAGCCGCCGCTGGTGTCCTTGAACTTGCGGATCATGCCTTGCGTCTTGCGGTTCATCACGAAGGCGCCGTTCTGCCGGTACCCCGCCTTGAGTGCATAGACCAGGTCGACCAGATTGTCGGAGGGATTGGCCGCCGCGAAACTCCCGTCGACGCCGGTCGCGATGTAGCCGAGATCGCCCCACGCCCACGACGCGTTGGCCACTGTGTCGTACGATAGGAACCCGGTCGGCTTGTTATCGCCATCGCCGGTGACGAACGCTGCGCCCTCCTGCTCGGCGAAGGTGAGCTCCACCTCCGAGGCGATCCACTCGTCGACATTGACAGCGGCGTCCTCGAGCAGCGTCGCGGTCGCCGCCGGCATGGCGTAGAGCTCCATCGCCGGGAAGGTGAGCTCGGCGAGCGTCGGCGACGCGGTCTGCGTGCGCGCCGCGGTCTCGCCGACCCAGCCGGTCGCGGGCCCGGCCGTCATGAACGGCTTCTTGTAGACGTTGGCGGAAATCTCGCGCACGCCGGCGATCGCACGGATCGGCGAGATGGCGGCGAGCCTGCGGCCGATCTCGGTCTCTACCTCCGCCGGCACCAGATAGCCGCCGTCCGGATTGGAACCGACCGACAGCGCCTTGGTCTCCAGCGCGCGCAGGCCGGCGCTCTCGCCGGTGCGCACATAGGCCTCGAACGCGGACTTGTGCTCGCGCGAGTCATACGTTTGTCCGCCCGAGCGCTCCGACGAAAGGAGCGGGCGGACGTGCTTCAGCGTGATCTCGTCGAGCCGCCGCCCGTGCGCGTCGAGCGCGGCATTGATGCGGTCGACCTTCTCCTCGCTGAGGATATCGGCGCTGCCGCGACGTTCGATCGCCGCGATCCGCTCGTCGTTCGTCTCCTTGAACGCATCGAACGCGCGCATCAGTTCGTCGTAGACGCCCGATGCATCCGAGCCGATGCCGGCCTTGGTTTCCGGCGCAAGCGAATGCACCGCGCGCTCCGACGCGCGGTCGTACAACGTGCGCTCCTGCGTACGGTCGTAAATGTCGTAGTCCATGTGTTCACCTCGTGTGGGTTGTGGATTTGTACGTGTCCCGGACGCGCTGCAGCGTGCAACGCTGCAGCGCAGAGCCGGGACCGTTCCAGATGCCGCCTTCGGTACGGCCCCGGATCAGCGGTGCACCGTTTCACGCTGCACCGCGTCCGGGGCACGGGTGCGGGCGAAGGAGAAGCGCGGGTGGCGGCGAAACAAACGCTCGGACGGGTCGTGCCGCGCACGCTTGACCGCTCGCACCCGCGCGCCCACCAGCAGCGGGAACGTCACCAGCGAAATCTCCCAGAGATCGACCTGATGCAGGCGGCGGACGCGCGTCTTCGGATCGATGCGCCCGCGCACCGTCCGAAATCCGATCGACAGACCGTCGGCGGTGCCGGAGCGCAGCAGCGCCAGCAGTTCGCGCGCCCGCACCACTTCGGGGATCAGCCGGCCGCGCACGCGCAGGCCGAGCCAGTCCTCGGTGAGCTCGAGCCAGATGCCGATCGGCTCCGCCGGGTCGTGCTGGAACAGCATCGGGATGCGGCGGATGTCGCGCGCGCGCAGCGTCTGCGCGAACGCGCCGGGCATCACCATGTCGTTCGCCTGGTCGATCGCGCCGAACAGGCTGGCGTAGCCTTCGACCGTGCCGTCGGGGTGAATCGCCGCGCGCGGCGGCGCGATGTCGGTGGTGGTGAGCATGGCATTTTCCAGGAAACGGACGCACGTGTCCCGGACGCGACGCAGCATGCAATGCTGCGGCGCTGATCCGGGACCGTTCCGGACTACGAATTCGCAACGGTCCCGGTTCAGCGGTGCAGCGCTACACGCTGCACCGTGCCCGGGACACGAGTTCGCCGGTGCTACTTCCCCTTGCGCCGCGTCGTACCCTTCGTCCGTCGGCCGACCGATGGCGCGCGCAAACTGGCGCGCCGGCCGATGCGGTCGAGATGCCCCAGGAATTCGCGGAACACGTCGAGATGATCGCGCCGCGATTTGCCTTCGCGGATGCTGCGCAGAACGGTGTGCAAGGTGTCCATCAGTCATGACCTCCAAATCGCTCGTTGAAGCGCGCGAGCTCGCGCACGAACTCGTCGAAGCGGCGCACCCAGGCGGCGAGCTCGCGCAGGGTGAGGAACAGCAGCGCGCTCGCCGAGGACGCCCACAGGAACAGGGCGAGGTGCGCGAGATCGCCGCGCGCCGCGAAGGTGCGAACAAGCTCATCCACGGAGTGACCTAGCGGCGCCGAACGGCGCTCTGTATCGCCGGGCAAAGCCTTTGCTATAGTTCCGGCAAGAGAAACGGGGGGCGCAGGGACAGGGGGAGCCGATGCGACTGGCATCAGTGCGAATGACAGCGGCTATTGCCGCGACCGCGGTCGTTGTCTGCGCAGCGCCTGCCGCCGCGCATATTGGCATCCGCGGCTCCGAAATCCTGTCCGGGGTGCTGATCGTCTCCGGCTGGACGGAGACGCCCAACCAGGAGATCATGCTCGACGGCAAGTTCTCGACCCGGAGCAACTGGCGCCGGCGCTTCAAGTTCCGTGTTTCCCACTATCCGCAGGACTGCATCGTCGAACTCAGGGCCGGCGACGACGTGCGCCGCGCCGTCGTCCACGGCTGCGCCGCGGCCGGCGAGCCGGGGCCGCAAGGGCCTCCCGGACCGCCGGGCGCTCCCGTCCGCGTTGGTGAGCCAGCCGCCGGGCCCGCGGGGTCGCGTGGGCCGGCGGGGCCGAAAGGCGATGCCGGCACCGCGGGACCTCCGGGACCGCAAGGTCCCGCCGGGTCGGCAGGACCGGCGGGCGAGCGCGGCGCGGCCGGTCCTCCCGGATCGGCGGGTCCGCCCGGACCATCCGGATCGGCAGGCGCAGCCGGACCTGCGGGTCCGGCTGGACCACCGGGACCACAGGGCCCGCCCGGTCCCGCTGCAACGCTCGCTCAGCCCGGCACACCGGCAACCGCAATGGGTCCGGCCGGATCCAGGGGCGAGGCCGGGCCGCCGGGACCGCAAGGCGTCGCGGGACCACCGGGACCGCAAGGCGTCGCGGGACCACCGGGACCGCAAGGCGTCGCGGGGCCGCCCGGCCCGAAGGGAGATCCCGGTTTGCCGGGTGCTCCCGGCCCGAGCGGAGCCGCCGGCCCGCCCGGCGCGTCGCTGGCGCTGCGGCACGTGCGCCAGGACTGCGTCGGCAACCGCGACTGCGTCGTCGCCTGCGCGGCCAACGAGGTGGCGCTCAGCGCGTTCTGTCCGCAGCGCGAGCCGCCGATGTTCGTCAGCGAGGGGCTAATCTCCTGCGGCTACGGCAACCGCGCGCCGATGGTCGCCGTCTGCGTGAAGTAGCCGCGTTTCCCGGGCGCAGCGCAGCACCATTAGCGCGTTCACGCGCGTCTTCGACGCGCTATGGTGATGCGCTGCGGAACCGGGACCGTTACGAACTCCGAGTGTGGAACGGTCCCGGTTCAGCGCCGCAGCATTGCATGCTGCGCCGCGCCCGGGACACGAATCATCCGAGCCGATCCCCGCCCTCCACAGCGCCGTAACCTGTCGCGACGCGCTTCTCGTTGAGCGTGAGGAACGGCGCCTTGGTGACGCGCTCCCACAGCGCTGCGCGGTCGAGGCTCAACGCCTCGATGCGGTCGCTGTCGACGGCGAGCCGCAGATCGGCGCCGAAGGCCGGCGCCAGCCATTGCGCCAGCGCGCCGGCAATGCGGTTGGCAAGCGGCAGCACCGTGCCGCGCCAGAACACGCGGTTCGCCTCCTGATAATTCGAATAGGTGTTGTCGCCGGGAATGCCGAGCAGCATCGGCGGCACGCCGAACGCGAGCGCGATCTCGCGCGCGGCGGCGTTCTTGGCCTCCATGAAATCCATGTCCTTCGGCGACAGCGACATCGCCTTCCAGTCGAGCCCGCCTTCCAGCAGCAGCGGCCGGCCGGCATTGACGGCGCCCTGATAGGTCTCGCTCAGCTCGCGCTTGAGCCGCTCGAACTGCGCGTCCGAGAGCAGCGCATTGTCGGGACCGGTATAGACCAGCGCACCCGAAGGCCGCGCGGCGTTATCGAGCAGCGCTTTGTTCCAGGTCGCCGCCGCATTGTGCGTGTCGACCGCGATGGCTGCGGCTTCCAGCGCCGAGAGCCCGTAGTGGTCGTCGAGCGGATGGAAGCAGGTGAGATGCAGGATCGGCGGCACCGGTGCCGCCACCTGGTCGAAGCGCACGGTGCGGCCGGCGGCGGTGTATTCGTAGGCTTCCGCCCAGCCGTCCGGGCCGGGCACCACATGCATGCGGTCGGGCCGCAGTGCATACAGCTCGCGCACGTCGCGCCCGCTTTGGCCGTCGAGCGCGACCGCCTCCACGTAGGCGTTGCCGGCGAGCATGAGGTGCGTGCAGAGCGCTTCCAGAAAGGCCGATTGCTCCTGCCGCGGGTTGGGCCGCGCCAGCAGATCGAGCAGCGGATGCCGATCGCGCTCGGCGGCACCTTCGTACAGCAGGAAGGAACCCGACGCGGCGCTTTCGGCGACGAGCTTCACCGCGCGATGCACGACGGCATTCCTGGCGTAGCCCTCGCGGGCCAGCGCCGCATAGTCGCGCGGCGTCCAGCGCGCACGGCCGCCGGTTTCCAGCGCGAGCAACCGCGCGGTGCGCGACGCCTTGGCCTCCGGCGCGCGGAGGAGATTCTTCAGTTGCTGGAGCAAGATCGTATCCTCTCACGTGTCCCCGGGCGCGCAGCGGCACGTGCGGGATACGCAGGCTGCTGATATCCTTCGGCAATGAGCGATCGGTTTTACGTCTACATCCTCGCCAGCCGGTACAAAGGCACGCTTTACACCGGCGTTACGAGTGATCTCGCCAACCGTGTCGGTGCGCACAAGGCAAAGCTGGTCCCAGGCTTCACGAAGACATGCGGCGTCGACAAGCTCGTGTATGTCGAAGAGTTCCCATCGATCCTCGATGCCCGCGCGCGAGCATGTCCTCAAGCGATGGCGGCGAGAGTGGATGTTTGCGTTGATCGAGTCGATCAGTCCGGACTGGCGCGATCTCACCGACGAGTTGGGCATGCTCTGACCTCACGTGTCCCGGGCGCAGCGCAGCGCGAAGCGGTGCGCCGCCGACCCGGGACCCCGGTTTCTTTCTCTCACGGCCAAAGAAGCAACCGGGGTCCCGCATCTGCGTCGCAGCGTTGCACGCTGCACCGCGTGCGGGACACACAGTCACAGCGCCCGTATCCTCGGCCCATCCTTGGCACCGAACGACAGCGTTGCGATCGCCCAGACCAGCGCATCGAGCCGGTCGGGCGAGCGGCCGGACGACAGCCCGTCGAGGCCGAAGTCGCACAGCTCGTCCTCCAGCGCCGGGAAGGCGCCGACATGCTTCACCCTGCCCTGCTCGTAGAGCGCGGCGACCGGCTCCGCACGCAACCACTTGCCCCGTTTCGCGCGCACCGCATGCACCGGCACGCTGGCGTCCGCCTCCGCGATCACCGCGCGCACCATGTCGCCGCCCTGGTTGACCTCGACCACCAGCGCATCGGCGGAAAGCCTGCGCCACAGCGCGATCGCCTTCGCCGCCCAGCCGCTGGGCGAAAGCCCCGCGATGGTCTCGTCGGCGATCACGTAGATCCGGGTATCCTCCGCGCGGCCGGCGGCGACCAGGCCGCAGGCATCGGCGCCCTTGCTGGACGACACCGGCGGATCGACCGCGACGACGATGCGCTGCAACGGCGGCGCTTCCGCCGCGCGGCATGACTCGATCAGCGTGCGCGACCATAGCGCGTCGGGCCGGTCATCGACGATCTCGCCGTCGATCTCTTGGCGGCCGAGCCGCGTGCCGGCGTAGCGCGCGAGCACGGTATCGAGGAAGGCCGGCGCGAGATTGTAGGCATTCGCCTGCGTGCGCGCGCGGGTGACGACCGTGCTCTTGCGATCCTTGAGCAGGCGCTTGATCAGAGGGATCGGCCGCGGCGTCGTGGTGATCACTTGCCGCGGCCGTTCGCCAAGGCGCAGCCCGAACTGCAGCATGTCGAAGGTCGCATCGGCATGGCGCCACTTGGCGAGCTCGTCGCACCAGGCCGCGTCGAATTGCGGCCCGCGCAGGCTTTCCGGGTCCTCCGCCGAGAACGCATAGGCGACCGCGCCGTTGTTCCATTCCAGCCGGCGGCGCGAGGAAATCCATTTCGGCTGTTCGTGGTGGGCATGAATCGCGAGCAGCCCGGAGACGCCCTCGATCATCACCTCGCGCACGTCGTGTTCGGTTTCGCCGATCAGCGCGATGCGCTTGGCGCTCGGCACGTCCCCCGCGGCAATGCTCTTGACCCACTCCGCGCCGGCCCGCGTCTTGCCCGAGCCGCGTCCGCCGATCACAAGCCACGTGGTCCAGTCGCCTTCGGGCTGGCGCTGGTGCTCGTGGGCAAAAATGCCGAAGCGCGCGTTGACGTAGTTGAGCTCAAGGCTCCTCGCCCTCGTCTGGATATGTTGCCTTTGCATCGGCGATAAGGCCATCCAGGCGGCGTGAAACGACGCGTCGAAGTTCGTCGAGGTCTCGAGGCACGGGATCGTCGTCATCGGTGGCGGCATTCTGGGATGGCCGAGGAGCGGACGGAGCAACTTTGTCGGCGGCGATCAGCTCGCGCAGCGTGCGCGACAGCAGCGCCATCACACGAGCATCGCGTTCACGCTCGCCGGGTTCCTGCTCGCGCCGCGCCAACCGATCCTCGATCTCGCGGACCTGGCCTTCCGCGGTCCGCCACAGGCGCGCGACCAGGGTGGTGCGGTCGCCCGTGAGCACCCGCTGGCGCCGGACGCCGCTGCGGCGGCGTGGAATTTTCGGCAGCGGCTTTCCCTCGGCGTCACGGGCGCGGTCGAGGCAACGGTACAACGTGGTCCTGCTGAGCGTGAATTGCCGGCAGATCGCCTCGACCATGTCGCCGCCCGCGTATTGCCGGCGGATCTCGGCAACGGTCTCCGGGGGCAGCGACACGCGGCAGCGCATCGCCGCGCTGAGCGGGCGAGATGCATTCATGATCGGAGCGTCTTGGGGTTTGCGCGGCGCGTTTCGTCAGCCGCAGTTATCGAGCGTGGCTGGACCCTACCCGACCAGCGTCACGCTGTCAATGACTTTTTTCCTAGGACTTTGATCTTTTTTGAAAGCGCAACGATTACAACGGCGTAGGGTTGGCAAAGGCGCGGCACGCGCCGTCCCTCGCGTCCGCTGCAGCGGACGCTCGCCCACGCAGTCGTCAGCTCACTTGTGCAAACGGTGCGCACGCTTCGCTTTGCGCACCCTACGGCGTTGCGCAGATTGTGGCGAAAAATGTGAACGGGCCGCACCCAAGCGGTGGTAACAAATTGAGCGGGTCCCTGGCTCAACTCCAACGGGCTGGGGGCTTTGACGTTGCGGGGTTCATACCAAACACACAGGAGACTCGCATGGCCATGCTTACTCGAGTTGCGTCTTCGGGACTTGCTTTCCTTTTCGGCAGTCTCGTCTGGATCACGCCGCCATCGCTCGCCTTTGCGGCGACCATCACGACCCAGGCGCGCTGCGCCGGGCCCGACGGCTACTGCTTGTCGTTCGGATCGCAGGCTGCCATCCCCGTCATCCGGAGCATTAATTTCGCGGCGCCGAAAGCCGGCACGGCCCAAGTCACCTTCCACGGCAGCCTGTACTGTGCGGGCCAGGCCACTTCCTTTCCCCTAGACGGCGCACGCATGGCGTTTGTCGATTTCGCCAGCCAGATTGTCAACAAACAGAATGACGTTGCAGATTTCAGCAAAGGGGGAAGCCTGAGGCATGCAGCGTACTTCATTCGTTATGACATTTCGTCTGCTTTCGACTGGTCGACCACATTCAATCTCGCCTCGACCCGGGTGTTCCAGATCGATGGCGCGGGCACGCAACGCTACTACTTCAAGATCGCGCGCCTGCTGCAGAATGCCGGGGTCACCTGCTACCTCTACAACGCCACGTTCACGGTCGTGTTCATCTGATCGCAGCCGTGCAAAGGGGTGCGCACGCTTCGCCTTGCGCACCCTACGCATGTCGGTTCTGTAGGGTGGGCAAAAGGCGCGGCACGCGCCGTGCCCACGCGGCTTGGCGGTGCCGCGCGGCAACACCACCACTGCCAGAGGCGCGGCCGATGGTGGGCCGCTTCGCTTGGCTCACCATCGGCCGGACATGCATGTGGTGTGGCGCGGGAATGCTGCGCCGGAGGATGCGGGGCAGATCGCGCGGATGGCGACGGGGAATTAGGCGTAGCCCGCATGAGCGGAGCGATATCCGGGAGCAAAGGCTTCGAAGCAAGTCCCGGATGTCGCTTCGCTCATCCGGGCTACGATTCCTCGCTTCGTTAACGATCCGTGACGACCGGGCGACGATTTTCAGAGGTCGCAAAAAGGAGATTTTTTATCGCCCCCGCCCATAATCGCGCCCTCAATCTCAACGGTGCGACGCCCCCAACATGCGAATGGAATGGCTGCCTTTCCGTCCCTATTTCAGCACGGCGCTGTACGGCCTGCGCATGGCGAAATCGCTATATGGCCGGTTCCCGCGCGAATGTACGGTGTGCGGCTACAAGGGGCGGTTTCACGCCTTCGACAATCCCTTGCATATCGGGGTGAACATCGATTCGCGCTGCCCGAAATGCATCAGCCTCGAGCGGCATCGCCTGGTGGCGCTGTGCGACCGCGAGCACAATCTGTTTGAAGGCAGGGACGTGCTGCATTTCGCGCCCGAGCCGGGCTTGCGGTCCTATATCAAAGGGCGTCATCCGAAATCATACGTGACCTCGGACTATGCCGGCGCGGCCGATCTGCAGCTCGACATCGAGAAGATCGCGCTGCCCGACAATGCCTTCGATGTCGTCTATTGCTCGCACATCCTGGAACACGTGGACGACGGCCGCGCCATTTCCGAACTGTATCGGATCGTCAGGCCGAACGGCCTGCTCCTCGCCATGGTGCCGCTGACCGAGGGATGGGATGAGAGCTTTGCCGATCCGTCAAAGGCGACCACTGACGACGACAGGAAGCTCTACTTCAATCAGGAAGACCATATCCGCTTCTTCGGCCGCGATTTCCGCGATCGGCTCGCCGCGCCGGGATTTCGCCTCGAGGAATTCACCGCGGTGGAACCTTACGTATCCCAGCATGGGCTGATCCGGGGCGAAAAAATCTTCATCTGCCGCAAGCCGGCGTAACCTGGCAGCAAGCGTAGGGTGGGCAAAAGGCGCGGCACGCGCCGTGCCCGCGTGATCACTCTCCGAACGAGCCTGTCACATCACGCGTGTCGCCGCACCTTCCTGCGGAAGCTGGCCCCTGGCCACATCCCGGTGAAAGCTACTGTGCGGCCAATCGCCGGCGCGCGTCACGAGCCCGTGCTTCACCGGATTGAAGTGGATGTAATCGACATGGCGTTCGAGGTCGGCGTCATCGCGAATCGCGTGTTCCCAATAGCGGCGCTGCCAAATTCCCTTCTCGCGCCTGGTAATCTTGCTCGGCGAGCGCAAAGCAGCGGCCGGAAGGGCGCGCGAAAAGCCCCCTTTGATGAGATTCCAGCGCATGGAAAAATCCGCGTCATCGTCGGGCAGCGACCAGATCGCATGCAGATGGTCCGGCAAGACACAGATCGCGATCGTTTCGAACGGACGACCTTTCCGCACAGCGTGACAAGCACGCCGCAGCAGATCGACGTGCCGTACCAAGAGATCGCTCGGCCGATCGTCAAGCGTTACGGTGAAGAAGAATGTGCCGCCCTTGATTTTCGCACGGCGATAGCGAGACATTTTTCAAGCATCGTCTCGTGTCACACGTGGGCACGGCGCGTGCCGCGCCTTTGCCCACCCTACAATTCTATCCAGCCGCGCCCTCGATCACCTCGCCGCACGCGGCAAAGGGCTGCCGGCCGAGCCGGCAGCCCTCCCGTAGAGGGACCGCTCTCAACTAGCGACGGCGGCCGCCGCCGCCGGCGCGGCGAGCGCCACCGCCGGCACGCGGGCGCGCGCCACCACCCGGGCGAACGCCACCGCCGGCGCGCGGGCGCACGCCGCCACCCGGGCGAACGATACGGCCCGGGCGAACACCGGCACGCGGACGCACGATACGGCCCGGGCGAACCCCGGCACGCGGACGAACGCGGGCACGCGGACGAACGCCGGGACGCGGGCGAATAATGCCGGGACGACGGACGTACCGTCTATGGTAGCGCGGGTGACGCCAGCCCCGCCAGCCGTAGACGCCGCCCCAGCCGAAGCCACGGCGCAGCCGGTAGCCGCACCAGTACCAGCCCGGGCCACGCCAGCCGTCTGGATAAAAGCAGTATCCGCGGCCCCGGTACGCGAACTGGGCCTTTTCAACAAGATTCAGGCTGTCGGACGACAGCCTGATATCGGCGGCCGAACCGATCGGCAACGCGTTGCTGCGGCTCGGCAGCAATGCGGCGCCGACGGCAAGAAAGGCCGTCATCGTCAGCAGTATCAACTTGCGCATGGCTTTTTCCTCCAAAACGCGATTTCGGATCGACGCTGAAACCTATCGGTCCAATTCTGAACAAGTCATGATCGTCACGTTGCGGCTTGTTCACGTCGGGGCACCCGTGCAGACTAAATGCACGCGGGCGCGGCGCGTTCCACGCATTCTGGCACGGCGCGCGGCGCGGGGACAACGGGCCGGCGTCGGATGGCGTGGTCCCGGCCGTTCGGCCTCGCATGCGCCCGCGCCCGCTCCAGTTGCCTGGGACAACCGGCGACGGTAGGTTTTGTCCATCCCTTCGCGGCCTGCCGGCACGGAGAGGTGTTTTGTAGGCCGAGGGGCGCTTACCGCATGTCCCGGAAAAGCGGATACCGGTTTTCCGATAAGGACATGCGCCACCAAAGGAACCCGAGAGCGCGCATCCCGATTTAATCCGAACGGGATGCGCTCTAGCGATTCACGCTGCATCAGAGGAGAAGGGTCATGGCTGAAGATTGGGCGGCGGATGTCAAGAAATATGCACCCAATGCCGACGCAAAGGCGATTGAAGGAATTGTGCGCTACTGCGGGATCGCTCTGCAGAAGCGGGATTCGTCATTGGTCGCCTTCACCGACAAGGAAGAGGTGGACCGCGTTCGGAACAATTTCCTGAAAAAGAAACTAGGGTTAACCCATTCCGACGGCGATCTCGACAAGGCCATCAAAGCCGTCGACGACAAGATGAAGGGCGATCCGACCAAGAACAGGGTGACGGTCTATTATCTGCTGGCCGACAACTTCGGAAAGCTATCCACCTTCACCTGAGCAGAACCGCAGGGTGGGCAAAGGCGTACCCGGATCGGCGCTCGCAGCCAAGTTTACGCAGGCTGCGTAAGCTTGCCTGCGTTGCCGTCCGGGCTAAAGGCCATACGCCGTGCCCATCCTACGCTTTGCTGCGGGCTCGCCCCTACCCCACCGCGTTCAGCACCTTGCCGCCCGCGGTCACGGGCTTGCCGGCGATCAGCACGAAGCAGATGGTGCAGGGTGCACTGCCGCGGTTGACCCAGTTGTGGATGGTGCCGCGCTGCACCAGCACGTCGCCGGCCTTGACGTGGACCGTCTGGTTGTCGAGTTCCATGTCGATCTCGCCCTCGAGCACCACGGCATAGTCGATCGAGTCGGTGCGGTGGTTGCGCGCAGCGACGCCTGGATCGAAGCGCACGACGCGGAACACGCTGCCGTTGGCGAGGGTGGTGCCGACGGCGCGCTGGCCGGCGTCGGAGCTGCCATCGTTGTCGACCGGAAAGCCCTCGCTGGTCCAGACGTTGCACGAGGTCGCACCCGGCCGGCTGCTCTTCTCATGGGTGGCGATCTCGTCGATCAGCACGATCGCCTTGCCCCCGCGATCATGGCCCGTGACGACACGGCGGAGGTTGAGACTCATGCTGTTTCCTTTCCGTCGGCGCCGGCGCCGATCTCGCGATGCACGTCCACGTCCACCCCACCGGGCACCAGCATCCGTATCGCCTGCAGATAGGCCTGTACGCGCGGATCACTGGCGACCTGCTGCCGATTGGCCTCGAGCCCGGCCCGCGTCTCGTACGCGATCACCTGCACGAAGCGGCTCGCATCGTCGACGTTCTGCAGCAGCGTCATCTGCATGCCGCCGAACGCCTGATAGAACGGCGCTGCCGCCTGCATCATCGTCAGTAGCTGATGCGGGTCGCCGCCGGGCAGCGTGAACCTGACGAGCAGGGTTCGGCGGAGCGTCTCATCGTTCGGCATGGCGCGCGCCTCCAGAAACGTAGGGCGGGCAACGGGGCAGAACGCGCCGTGCCCACCGTTGAATTTGCCAAGCGCGGCATCGCGCGCCCGCGTGGGCTTCACTGCGCTCAGCCCACCCTACGACCCTACATGCTACATGCTCAGCATCCGCCCGTATCCGGACAAGTGCCCGCTCAGGCCCGTCAGCCGCAGCGCCGACCAGAACGCCGCCTGCGTCGAGCTGACCACCGGCACGCCGCAGCGCGCCTCGATCGGCACCGCGCAGGGAAGCGTCAACAGGCCGCCGCAGGAGATCAGCAGGCCGTCCGGCTCGTCCGCCGCAGCGCATGCGCTGAGCCCGAGGCCGATGATCTCCGCTTCGCTCTTCTTACCCGGCCCGCCGAACTCGGTGAGACCGAAGGCTTCGAGCGAGGCCACATCGAAGCCCGAGGCGGTGAGGAAATCGCGCAGCCGCTCGTTCACCTCCTCGCCATAGGCGGTGGCGACCGCGATGCGTTTCGCGCCGACGCTGCGCAGGCCGTCGACCACCGCCGCGCTCATGGTGCTCACCGGCAGGCCGGTCGCGGCGCGCAGCTTTGCCAGCAATTCCTCGTGCGCCTCGTAGCCCTTGTAGAAGGTGAGCGAGGTGCCGATCACCATGATGGCGTCGACGCCCTGCCGGGCGAGATACTCGGCCGCCGGCAGGATCGCCGCCATCGCCGGATCGTAGCCGCCGGGCGTGAGCGAGCGCACGCCGACGCCCTTCGGGACGAAGCTGACGTCCGGATACATCGTGAGGCCTTCGATCGGAACCTCGTCGTGGGCGAAGGGAACGACGAGACCGATGGTCGGGGAGGCTTTGGGCATGGGCTCGGGTCCTGCTGCGGCTATGGCGCCGGAGGATTTGATCGCAAAAGCCAGCCGTTGTCATCCCGGCTGAGCACTCGATGCCCGCGAGCCCGAAGGGGCGAAGCGAGACGAAGCAATCCAGGCCATTTTCTGCGGCCCCTGGATTGCTTCGCCTGCGGCTCGCAATGACGGAGCGCCCCCGCTACCCCTTCACCAGCGTCGCATCAAGCGGATCCCGGAAGTCTTTGAGCCCGCGCTACCGGTCGGCCAGATTCGTGCCTTGATAAATTTCCGCCAGCAAGAGCGAGCCCGTAGGATGGGTTGAGCGGCAGCGAAACCCATCACTTGCATTGTCGGCTCGGTCGCGGTGGGTTTCGCTTGCCCTCAGCCCACCCTACGAGGTCGAGCGTGCGATCCGCTACCCCTTCACCAGCACCGGGCCGGCGCCGCGCGGCGGCTCGTTCTCGCCCACGATGCCGAGGCGCTTGGCCACGTCGGTGTAAGCCTCCAGCAGCCCGCCGAGGTCGCGGCGGAAACGGTCCTTGTCGAGCTTCTCGTTCGACTTGATGTCCCACAGCCGGCACGAGTCGGGCGAGATCTCGTCGGCGACCACGATGCGCATCAGGTCGCCCTCCCACAGCCGACCGCATTCCATCTTGAAGTCGACCAGGCGGATGCCGACGCCGAGGAACAGCCCGGACAGGAAGTCGTTGACGCGGATCGCCAGCGCCAGCCGCACGGGCGCCAGCCTCAGACGGCGCGTCCGGTGGCGCGGGCGCTCGACGGTGTCTCGCCGAACCGCCGCCGGAACAGGTGATTGAAATTGGAGACGTCGCCGAAGCCCGCGGCAAAGGCGATGTCGACGATCCGCAGATGCGAAAAGCGCGGATCGCTGAGCATCGCGTGAGCGCGCTCGAGGCGATGCTCGGTGACATGCTCGGTGAAGGATTTCCCCGTCTCTTCGAGGAATCGCTGGACGCTGCGCCGCGACAGGCAGAGCCGGCCGGCGATGTCGTCGACATCGAAGCCCGGCTCGGCAAACCGCCGCGCGATCTCGGCCAGCACCGCGCGCAATTGCCCTGCCTTGAGCCCGCGCCCGGCGATGATCTCGGCTGCTTCGGCAGTCGGCCCGATCGCGGCGGCCAAAAGGTCGAGCAGGTGCAGTCCGATCGAATGTGCGAGTTCGGGCGCCGGGGGTTCGTCGAGGGCGAGGAGCGAGGCCAGGTAGCCATCGAGGAGTTGCAGGGCCGGGCCGGGTCGGATGAGATGGCCCGCCTGATCCTCCGGGTGGGGAACCAGAGCCTTCAGCATGGCCGCGGGCACGACGATGTTCCTCGCCTCGGCGCTGATCATGCTCCGGGAGGCAAACGGCTGCCCGTAGTCAAAGAGAACGGCCGACCCGCCGCTGTAGGCATGATCGTGACCTGCCTGGCGCGAACGGAGCGGTCCATGGGCCAAGCCCAGCATGAACTCGCCCCTGCCGTCCCTGACATGATGCGCGTTGCGAATGAACTCGCCGCCGAAGCCGCTGCAGCGACCGACCACGACCAGGTCGAGTTCGAGGTAGGCAATGTCGACGCGCGTCCTGCCGCCAATCGGGTGGAAGTCCATTTTGAGAACCTGCCGCGCAAATTCTTCCCGAAACGCCGCCATGCGATCGCGCTCGGGCAGCATCTCCGTCGAGAAGCGCAGCAACTGAGGCAACGCAGCCTCCACCAGCTTCTATCGATCATCATGGCGCAGCCGGTGGAAACGCACAATGGCGCAATCCACCAAGCGGGCTGGCGCAGGCGCCCAAGACCGCCCATGCGTTCGATGGCAGAGTCATGCGGTCTGCGCGGAGGGGACCCTGCTCAGGGCAACCTGGACCGGATTCCGGTCTATCCGTTCGTCCCCGCGAAAGCGGGGACCCAGAGCAGCAGAGCGAGGAACTCGCCGTGTGGCCCTGGATTCCCGCTTGCGCGGGAATGAACGGAATATTCGCTAGGGCGGCGAGCCCGGCGTGCCTCGGGAGGAACCGGATGCGAAATCGTGAGGCAAGGACATTTGCGGCAATCTTGGCGCTCGTCGCGCTGTCGGCAGGCCCGGCGACCGCGCTGGACGGCGAGGTGCTTATCAGTCAGGGGGCAGCGCTGGCGGGCGGCATCACGCCGAACGACGATCCGGGATTTCCGGTCACGATCAGCCGGAGCGGCAAGTACAAGCTCAGGGGCAACCTCAACGTCCCTGCGGGGACGCACGGCATCAGGGTCACTGCCAACAACGTGACCATCGACCTCAACGGCTTCCGGATTTTCGGCGGTAATCAGGCGATCAGGGGCATCAACGGCATCAATCGTGACGGCCTCACCGTCATGAATGGGACGATCTCGAACTTCACATCGCACGGGATCGAGACGCGCGCCTACGCCATCATTCAGGACATGCAGATCACCAGCAATGGCGGAATGGGCGTCAAGCTCGACAATAACGGCCGGGTGCTGAGGAGTACGCTCTCGGAGAACGTCAGCGCCAACATCTTCTGCAACAGCAAGTGCCTGATCGCGCAGAACGTCGTCGCCCGCTCAGTCACGGAATCGGGCATCGTCCTGCTCACCAACGCCGGAGGCCATCTCGTGCTGGGCAACGTCATTTCGGCGAACCAGCTCTACGGAATCTATTCGGAGGGTTTCACCGGCTTCGGCAACAACACCCTGACCGGGAACAACCTAGGCGTCACCGGCGTAATCCCGGTGCATCCGAATGTGTGTCAGCCGGCATGCCCGTGATTGCCGACCCGCAACGAACCCGTGTCCCGGGCGCGCTGCAGCACGCAGTGCTGCTGCGCAGACCCGGGACCGTTCCAGACTCCGCGTTTTGCGACGGTCCCGGTTCGGCGGTGCAGCGTTGCACGCTGCACCGCGCCCGGGACACTCACTCGAAAGAGCGACCGATGACCACTCGAAGCAAGACGATCGCCGCTTTCGTCGCAGCATCCACCGTCTTGCTGGCGGTCCCGGCGGCGGCGATGGACGGCGAAATCCTGATTGACCAGGCGAAGGTGAACGCCGGCGCCATCACGCAAGGCGACGCTCCGGGCTTTCCGGCCACGCTGAGCCGGCCCGGCCGCTACAAGCTGACCGGCAACCTCAAGGTGCCTGCGGGAAAGAACGGCATCGAGGTCGCACAGCACGACGTGACCATCGACCTGAATGGCTTCACCATCAGCAGCAACCCGCCCGGAGAGGCGCCGACCGCAGTTGACGCACAGGATGTCAGCGGGCTACGCGTCACGAACGGCACAATCACGGGATTCTTTTACGCCATCGTCACGGGCGAACTTGGCGTCATCGAGGACATGAGAATCGTCTCGAGCGGGCACGGCGTCGCCCTCGAAAAGGGATCCCGAATCCGCAACAGCACCATCGCAAACGGCAGCGCCGCTGGCATCACCAGCTGCAAGCAATGCTTGATCGAGCAGAACGTCGTTACCGGCAATGGCCTCTCCGGCATCTCCGTCGCCGGAGGATCGGTCCTCGGCAATGTCATCGCGGGCAACGGAGATTACGGACTGGTGTCCAGCACTGGGGATGCTATATGGGCGGGTTACGGCAACAACCTTCTGTTCGGAAACAATGGCGGCAACGCGCAGGTTTTCGGGCCCGCCTTCCAGCTGCACCCCAACGTCTGCCAACCGGCATGCCCGTGACCTCCGCCAGCCGGTAGGGCGGGTTTCAAACCCGCCCCTACCCACGCGGATCAATGGACCGCAGGGAGGGAACCGATGTCTTTGGCTATCAACTTCGCAAAGGCACTGGCAGGCCTCCTGTTGCTGGCGACACCGGCTGCGGCCGTGGACGGCGAAATCCTCATCGACCAGGCGAAAGTGACCGCCGGCGGCATCACGCCCGGCGACGACCCCGGCTTTCCAGCGGTGCTGAGCCGGCCCGGCCGCTACAAGCTCACCAGCAATCTCAACGTGCAAGCGGGCACGAACGGCATCGACGTCCGCCAGAGCGATGTAACCATCGACCTCAACGGCTTCACCATCAGCACCAGCCCGTCGACTCAGGCGGCGTCAGGAGTGAGCTTGGGGTCCGGAGCCGGAAATGGGCTCCAAATCAGCAATGGCACGATCACCGGCTTCTCACTGAGGGCCATCCACGCATTCGGCGAGCGCAACGTCATCGAAAATATGCGCCTGGTGTCCAATGGAAGTGGCGTCCTCACCGGGCATGGATCGCGGGTACGAAACAGCACGATCGCAAGTACCGGGGGCTTTGGCATTTTTTGCGGTACCAATTGCCTGATCGAGCAGAACGTCATCAGTGGGAACGGCACAGGAGTTCTCTTTGACCCCAGCCCTTTCGGCAGTGGACTGGTGCTCGGAAACGCGATCGTCTCCAACAGACTCCGCGGATTGGAGTCCAGCGGCCAGCGCATCGGCTACGGCAACAATATCCTCTTTGGCAACAACGCCGGCGGGTCGCAGGTCTCGGGACTGGTCGATCCGCTCCATCCCAACGTCTGTCAGGGCGCATGCCCATGAGCGCCGCACGGAAGAGCCTGTAGGGGCGGGTTTGAAACCCGCCCACGGGGATGAACGGACCGCATGGAGGAACCGATGCCTTCGGCCATCAGCTTCGCAAAGACACTGGCAGGCCTCCTGTTGTTGGCGACGCCAGCTCTCGCCGTGGATGGCGAAATCCTTCTCGACCAGGCGCGCGTGAACGCCGGCGGCATCACGCCCGGCGACACGCCGGGCTTTCCGGCGACGCTGAGCCGGCCCGGCCGCTACAAGCTGACCGGCAACCTCAAGGCGCCTGCGGAGAAGGACGGCATCGAGGTCGCGCAGCACGACGTCACGATCGATCTGAATGGCTTCACGATTTCCGGCGCGCCCTCGACGACAGTGGTGGCCGGAGTGCTGGCGCTCCCGGTGGGGGGCGGGGTGATGGCCCAAAGACTGAGAGTACGTAACGGCACCATCTCAGGATTCGCAGCAGGAGACGATGGATACGGAATCGCCGCCGGCTGGTTTGCAGTCATCGAGAATATGCGGATCATCGGCAACAGCATCGGCGTGTCCGCCGCCTATTCCAGGGTGTCGGACAGCACGATCGCAGGCAACCACTTTGCCGGCGTGGGTTGTTTCGGATGCCTGCTTGAGCAAAACTTGATATCGCTCAACTTTGGTTATGGGGCTATCGTTGGAGAAGGCGACAGTGTGCTCGGAAATCTCATCGTTTCGAACCTGTATGAAGGCTTATTTTGCTCGGGGACATGCGGTTACGGGAACAACCTCCTGTTTGAAAATAATGGCGGCGGCCCGCAGGTCGCAGGGTCGGGTTTTTTCCCCCCACCCCCGCTGCATCCCAACGTCTGCGATCCGGCCTGCCCGTAAGCCTTACCGGGCGGCTGGGGGCAGAGGGTAGACCAAGGAGCGAGCGCTACCCCTTCACCAGCACCGGGCCGGTGCCCTGCGGGCGCTCGCCCTCGCTCATGATGCCGAGGCGCTTGGCGACCTCAGCCGGCCAGACCCGTGCCGCGGTAGATTTCCGAGAGCGGCAGCGAGACCTCGATCGCTGTCAGGTCCAGCGACTCCTCAGGCCGGTTGAGACGCCGATCCGGGAACCGCGAATTGCGACCGAACGCAACGACCTCCACGGCATCCTGCGCGATCACCACGTACTGCATCAGCGACGGCAGCCCCATGTAGGCATTGCGCTTCCAGCGGAGATCGCGGTCGCGCGTCGACGGCGACAGGACCTCGAAAGCAACGATGATGTCATCGCACGCGCGGCTGGCAAGATCGCGCTCAGCCGCCTCGCGTGGCCGCACCAGCACATCAGGCTCGGGCAAATCGCTGTCTGACACTCTCACGCCGATCCCGGGAATCGCGGTCCAGGATCGCAGCTCCTGCCGTTCCAGCGCGCCCAATAGATAGATCAGATTGGCCACGATCCGCTGATGAAAACCGCTTGGCGTCGCATGCAAGACCGGCTCCCCCTCGATCAGCTCCCACTTCTCCTCGCCCGGCCGCGCGTCCGTGAAGGCGAGAAATTCCGCAATCGTCATCGGCGCCGGATTGAGCGGGGGGACGCCCATGCGCTAGCCCTTCACCAGCACCGGGCCGGCGCCGCGCGGCGGCTCGTTCTCGCCCACGATGCCGAGGCGCTTGGCCACGTCGGTGTAAGCCTCCAGCAGCCCGCCGAGGTCGCGGCGGAAACGGTCCTTGTCGAGCTTCTCGTTCGACTTGATGTCCCACAGCCGGCACGAGTCGGGCGAGATCTCGTCGGCGACCACGATGCGCATCAGGTCGCCCTCCCACAGCCGACCGCATTCCATCTTGAAGTCGACCAGGCGGATGCCGACGCCGAGGAACACGCCGGAGAGGAAGTCGTTGACGCGGATTCCCAGCGCCATGATGTCGTCGATCTCCTGCGGCGTCGCCCAGCCGAAGGCCGTGATGTGCTCCTCCGACACCATCGGATCACCAAGTTGATCATTCTTGTAATAAAATTCGATGATCGAGCGCGGCAGTTGCGTGCCCTCCTCGAGGCCGAGGCGCTGCGCCAAGGAGCCGGCGGCGACGTTGCGCACCACCACCTCGAGCGGAATGATCTCCACCTCGCGGATCAACTGCTCGCGCATGTTGAGCCGCTTGATGAAGTGCGTCGGCACGCCGATGTCATTGAGGTGCTGGAAGACGTACTCCGAGATGCGGTTGTTGAGCACGCCTTTCCCTTCGATCACCTCGTGCTTCTTCGCGTTGAACGCGGTGGCGTCGTCCTTGAAGTGTTGAATCAGGGTTCCCGGCTCCGGTCCCTCATACAGGACCTTGGCCTTGCCTTCGTAAATGCGACGGCGGCGGCTCATGGGGGTGTACCGTGGCTTGTGAAAGTCCATTGTGCCGAGGCTCCGAGTGCGATTGCGAGGTCGGCGGCGGAACCGGCGGCGCGCTACTCATGAAGAAACGTAAGCGGCCTCACCGGTCACATCGGCAACCTAGCCGATCGGCGATGGCAGCACAATCGACATCCTCGGTCCACGCACACGCGCAAAAGGTCGGATGTGATTCGCCATCATATTGCCTTGACCATGGCCACTCGCTATGCAAGGCGCCACGATCGGCGCAATGGCGCCACCTTTGCAACCCCGATCGGCGCAACAGCGCCGCCTTTGCAACCCATTGTCGAGGATTAATCATCATGACGACGTTCGACAAGCGCGAGGAAGGCTTCGAGAAGAAATTTGCGCACGATGAGGAGCTGCGCTTCAAGGCGACGGCGCGGCGTAACAAGCTGCTCGGCCTATGGGCCGCCGAGAAGCTCGGGCTCAGCGGAACCGAGGCCGACGTCTATGCCAAGGAAGTCATCATGGCCGACTTCGAGGGCCCCGGGGAAGAGGACGTGTTCAGCAAGATCCGCAAGGACTTCGACGCCAAGAACGTCGAACAGTCGGACCATCAGATCCGCCGCACCATGAACGACCTGATGGAGCAGGCGATCTTGCAGATCAAGGCCAGCGGCTGATGCCCGCGTCGTTCTCGCTCGCGCGGCGACTGCGCGGCGGCGAAACGGTCTATACCGGCTGGTGCGGCCTCGCCTCGCCGCTCGTCGCCGAGGCGCTGGCGCGCGAGGGCTTTTCCGCGGTCACCATCGATCAACAGCATGGGTTGTGGGACACCGCCGCGACGGTGAGCGCCATCGCGGCGATCCATCTCGCCGGCGCCGCGCCGATCGTGCGGGTGCCGCTCGCCCAGTTTCCCACCGTCAGCCGCGTGCTCGACTTCGGCGCCGAAGCCGTGATCGCGCCGCTGATCAACACGCCGGCCGACGCGAGGGCGTTCGTCGCCGCCGCCAAGTTCCCGCCGCTCGGCGAGCGCAGCTGGGGGCCGCACCGCGCCATGACGCTCGGTGGCATGGCCGACCCGCGGGCGCATCTGCGCGAGGCCAACGATCTCACGGTCGCGATCGCGATGATCGAGACGCGGGCGGCGCTCGACAACCTCGATGCCATCCTCGCCACGCCCGGCATCGACGCGATCTTCGTCGGCCCGTCCGACCTGTCGATCGCGCTGAGCAACGGGATTGTGCTCGACCCGCATTCGCCCGACGTGGAGCGCGCGCTCGACCGGATCGCCGCTGCTGCGCAGGAGGCCGGCAAGGTTCCCGGCGCCTATTGCCAGAACGCCGAGCGCGCGGTCGCGCTTGCGCGCCGCGGTTTCCGCTTTCTCGCCGTCGGCAGCGATCTGCAGTTCCTGCGCGCCGGAACAGCCGGGCAGCTGAAGACGATCAAAGGGCAATAACCTCGCGGCGTTCCCCGCACGCGCTGCAGCGTGCAACGCTGCTGCGCAGATGCGGGGTCCCGGTTGCTTTGCCGGGCGACGAAGGAAGAAACCGGGGTCCCGGTTCAGCAGCGCACCGCTTCGCGCTGCGCTGCGCCCGGGACACGAGCGGCTACCGCCGATACCGGCTCTTCGGCCGAGGCAGCCCGAGGTGCTCGCGCAATGTCATGCCCTCGTATTCGCTGCGGAACAGGCCGCGCCGCTGCAATGCCGGCACCACGAGATTGCAGAAATCGTCATGCGCGCCTGGGATGTACGGCGGCATCAGGCAGAACCCGTCGCACGCGCCCTTGACGAACCACTCCTCCATGTAATCGGCCACCCTGGCCGCACTGCCGTGGATCGCATTCTTGCCGCGCGCGCCGGCACACCACGCGCCGAGCTGGCGAATGGTGAGGTTCTCCTTGCGCGCCTTCGCGACAATGCCGTCGTAGTGGCCGCGGCTGCCGCCCGCGCTCGGCGCAAGGTCAGGCAGCGGCCCGTCGAGCGGATACGGCGAGAGATCGACGCCGCCGAGCATGGTCGACAGAATCTCGCGCCCGACGATCGGATGCACCAGCGACTGCAGATGCTCATGGTCGGCGCGAGCTTCGGCATCGGTGGGCGCCACGACGACGCTCAGTCCAGGCAGGATCTTCAGATGCTCCGGATCGCGTCCGTACTGACGCATGCGGCTCTTGACGTCGTCGTAGTAGCTCTTCGCCGCTTCCAGCGTCAGATGCGGGCTGAAGATCGCCTCGGCGAACTCGGCGGCGACCTCCTTGCCCTCCTCCGACGCGCCGGCCTGCACGATCACCGGCCAGCCTTGCACCGGACGCGGCGCGTTGAGCGGCCCAGCCACCGAATAGTACTTGCCTTGGTAGTCAAGCACGTGGAGCTTGTCCGGTTCGAAGAACAGCCCGCTCTCAGCGTCGCGCACGAAAGCATCATCGTCCCAACTGTCCCACAGCCCGGTGACGACCCGGACGAACTCGCCGGCGCGCTCGTAGCGCACCGCGTGGGAATCGACGGAGTTGCGGCCAAAGTTGCGCGCCTCGCCCATCTGCACCGAGGTCACCACGTTCCAGCCGGCGCGACCGTTGCTGATATGGTCGAGCGAGGCGAACTTGCGGGCGACGTGGAACGGCTCGTTGTAGGTGGTCGACGCGGTCGCCACCAGGCCGATGCGCTCGGTCACCATCGCCAGCGCCGACAGCAAGGTCAGCGGCTCGAAGTGGGCGACGAACTGCACTGAGCGGCTGAGCGCATCCATGTGCGCCTCGCGCGTCGCCACGCTGTCGGCGAGGAAGATCATGTCGAACTTCGCGCGCTCGGCGGTCTGCGCGATCTCGACGTAGTGGCGGATGTTGACGTGGGCGTCGATCTGCGCGCGCGGATGCCGCCACGAGGCGACGTGATGCCCCGTCGGGTTGAAATAAGCCGCAAGGCGCATCATGGCGCTCATGTGGGCGTTTCCCAATTGAAAGGTCATTGCGACTGTAGCCCGGATGGAGCGTCGGCGAAATCCTGGCTACGACGTCTCGCCGATCCGTCCCAGCAGAACCTCCATCGCGCCCTTGCAGTCCGCCTCGATCGCGGCCGCCGGCACCTCGATGATGCGATAGCCGCGTTCCTCCAGCCAGTCGCGCCGCGCCGTCCGCGCCTTGGCCGCCACAGCGCTCTCTTCACCCGTCACGATCTCGATGACGGTACGCAGCGGAAACGACACGAGGTCGGTGATGTGCGGGCCGATCGGCGTCTGCCGCTTGAAGCCGAAGCCGGCGAAGCGGCGGTCCCTGGTCAGCGTGTCCCACAGCATGCGTTCGGCTTCGGTCGGGTTGCGCCGCAACAGCCGCGACAGGCCGCGCACCGGCCCGCGTTCGCCGGGCACCCGTCCCTGCTCGTGTTCGGCGAGCAGTGCGCGCAGCCGCTTCGCTTCCTCGCTGTCGAGCACCCCGCCGCGCGCCGGGCCTTTGCGCCCCTCGGCGATCGTCATGATCACGCCGTGCAGCGTCTGGATGTCCTGCTGCGAAGGCTGCATGCGATGGAAGATGTTGCGCAGGTTGGTGATCATGGTCTCGCGCTTCTCCGGCGGGCGGAAGAACTCGACCTTTTCCAGTTCGCGTTCGAGCGAGTCGAAGAACGCATGCAGTTGCTGCTTCGGCGCCGGTGCCGATTTCTCGGGCATCGCGAACGGCAGCACGCCGCCGCCGGCGAGCCTGAACCACTCGTAGGCAAGGATCAGCACCGCCTGCGCCAGGTTGAGCGAGGCGAAGGCGGGATTGACCGGCAGCGTGACGATGCGGTCGGCGAGCCCGACCTCGTCGTTCTCCAGCCCATTGCGCTCGCGGCCGAAGACCAGCGCGACGGTTTCGCTCGCCGCGATGTGCGGCGCCATCTCTTGCACCGCCGCCGCTGCATCGACCACGGGCTTTGCCTGATCGTGCGCCCGCGCGGTGGCGGCGAACACCAGCGTGCAGTCGGCGATGGCGTCCTTCAACGTCGGATAGAGCTGCGTGCTGTCGAGGATTCGATCGGCGCCGGACGCCATCATCCGCGCCTTTGCGTTCGGCCAGGGCTGCTGCGGCTTGACCAGGCGCAGTTGCGAGAGACCGAAATTCGCCATGGCGCGCGCCGCCGCTCCGATGTTCTCACCGAGCTGCGGCTCCACCAGCACAACGACCGGGCAGGGCTTCGCGATCCAGCGTTTCGTCTTGTCGGTTCCGGATCCGGGCATTTCTCGAGCCGCTTCGTTCAGGAAATTCGAGCGACTAGCCTATCCCGCCGGCGCTGTCGACGACATCGCTCGATCCTGCCGCATCCGCCGACATTATTTCTCGCCGCGCCTTGCGGGTTCCGGTCCGGCAGGCCATAACGGCGCCCGCACGGGCTCCGCGGACGACTCCCCCCACCTTTGAAGCAGGCTCTAACGGCAATGACGAAGATCAAAGTGGCCAACCCCGTCGTCGAAATGGACGGCGACGAGATGACCCGCATCATCTGGCAGCTCATCAAGGACAAGCTGATCCATCCCTATCTCGATATCAATTTGCTGTACTACGACCTCAGCATCCAGAAGCGCGACGAAACCAACGACCAGATCACCATCGAGGCGGCGGAAATGACCCGCAAGGTCGGCGTTGGCATCAAATGCGCCACCATCACGCCCGACGAGGGCCGTGTAAAGGAATTCGGCCTCAAGGAGATGTACCGCTCGCCGAACGGCACCATCCGCAACATCCTCGGCGGCGTCATCTTCCGCGAGCCGATCATCTGCAAGAACGTGCCGCGGTTGGTGCCAGGCTGGACACAGCCGATCATCATCGGCCGTCATGCCTATGGCGACCAGTACCGCGCCACAGATTTCAAGGTGCCCGGCAAGGGCAAGCTGATGCTCACCTTCGTCGGCGACGACGGGCAGAGGATCGAGCGCGAGGTGTTCAGCTTCCCCGGCGCTGGCGTGGCGATGGCGATGTACAACCTCGACCAGTCGATCACCGACTTCGCACGCGCCTCGATGAACTACGCGCTTAATCGCGGCTATCCGCTGTACCTCTCCACCAAGAACACCATCGTCAAGGTCTATGACGGCCGCTTCAAGGACATCTTCCAGGAGGTGTTCGACAAGGAGTTCAAGGCCGAGTTCGAGAAGAAGAAGATCACCTACGAGCACCGGCTGATCGACGACATGGTGGCGGCGGCGCTGAAATGGTCAGGCGGTTATGTGTGGGCGTGCAAGAACTATGACGGCGACGTGCAGTCGGATACCGTCGCGCAGGGTTACGGCTCGCTCGGGCTGATGACCTCGGTGCTGATGACGCCCGACGGCAAGGTGGTGGAATCGGAGGCGGCCCACGGCACCGTCACACGTCACTACCGGCAACATCAGAAGGGCGAGCAGACCTCCACCAACTCGATCGCCTCGATCTACGCCTGGACGCGCGGGCTCGCGCATCGCGCCAAGCTCGACAACAACCAGCCGCTGGCGGACTTTGCAAAGACCCTGGAAAAGATCACCGTCGACACCGTCGAAGCCGGCGACATGACCAAGGATCTGGCACTTCTGGTCGGCGCCGACCAGAAGTGGCTGTCGACCACCGGTTTCCTCGACAAGGTCGACGAGAACCTGAAGAGGGCGATGGCGTAAGTCTCGTCGCGCTATACCTCCGCCTGAAAGGGGGAGGTCGCTCGCACGCGGTCGCTCGCACGCAATTGCGTGCGCGCGGGCGCGGTCAACCGCTCAGCGCCGAAGCGATCGCCGCGAGCGCCGCGTCGGCCTTCGTGCCGTCGGGCCCGCCGGCCTGCGCCATGTCCGGGCGGCCGCCGCCGCCCTTACCGCCGAGCGCCTCGGCGCCCTTGCGCACCAGATCGACCGCATTGAACCGGCCGGTCAGATCGGCGGTCACCCCGACGACGATGCCGGCCTTGCCTTCGTCGGTGACACCGACGATGGCGACAACGCCGGAGCCGACCTGCTTCTTGCCCTCGTCGGCAAGGCTCTTGAGGTCCTTGATGTCGATGCCGTTGACGGCGCGCGCCAATAGCTTGACGTCGCCGACCACCTGCACTCCGTCGGCGGCGTCGGCCTTTGCACCGCCGCCCATCGCCAGCTTCCTACGCGCCTCCGTCAGGTCGCGCTCGAGCCGCTTGCGGTCGTCGAACAGCGCCGCGATGCGCGCCGGCACGTCCTCGAGCGGCGCCTTGAGTTCGCCCGCCGCGGCCTTTGCCACCTGGATGATGCTGTTCGCATGCTTGCGCGCGGTGTGGCCGGTAAGCGCCTCGACGCGCCGCACGCCGGCTGCAACGCCGCTGTCGCCGAGCACGGAAATGAGGCCGATATCGCCGGTGCGCCGGACGTGCGTACCGCCGCACAGCTCCACCGACCAGCCGAGCGCGTTGCCGCTTTCGCCCATCGCCACCACGCGCACCTCGTCGCCGTATTTCTCGCCGAACAGCGCACGGGCGCCTGAAGCAATGGCGTCGTCCTGCGCCATCAGCCGGGTGGTCACGGGCGCATTCTGCAGCACGATGTCGTTGGCGATATCCTCGACGCGCTCGATCTCTTCCGCACTCATGGGCTTGGGATGCGAAAAGTCGAAGCGCAGCCGGTCGGGCGCGACCAAAGAGCCCTTCTGCGCGACATGGTCGCCCAGCACCTGGCGCAGCGCCTCGTGCAGCAGATGCGTGGCGGAATGATTTCCGCGGATCGCGGTGCGCCGGTCGTGATCGACGTCGAGCGCAAGCGCCATGCCCTGCTTGAGCGTGCCGGCCTCCACCGTGCCGAGGTGCACGAACAGGTCGCCCGCCTTCTTCTGCGTATCGACGACGCGGAAGCGCGCACCGTCGCCGGTCATGATCCCCGTGTCGCCGACCTGGCCGCCTGACTCCGCATAGAACGGCGTCTGGTTAAGTATGACGGCGCCGCTCTCGCCGGTCTTAAGCGCATCGACCTCGGCGCCGTCGCGGATCAGCGCCGCGACCACGCCTTCCGCGCTCTCGGTATCGTAGCCGAGGAACTCGGTCGTACCGATCCGCTCGCGCAGGGCGAACCACACGGCTTCGGTGGCGGCCTCGCCCGAGCCCGCCCACGAGGCGCGGGCCTGCGCGCGCTGGCGCTCCATCGCGTCGGTGAAGGACGCGATATCGACGCCGATGCCGCACACACGTAGCGCGTCCTGGGTGAGATCGAGCGGGAAGCCGTAGGTGTCGTAGAGCGTGAACGCGGTCTCGCCGTCGAACATGTCGCCCTTCTTCAGGGTGCCGCTTTTCTCCTCGAGAATGGCGAGGCCCCGCTCCAGGGTGCGTCGGAAGCGCGTCTCTTCGAGCTTCAGCGTTTCGGTAACGAGCGCCTCGGCGCGCACCAGTTCGGGATAGGCCTGCCCCATCTCGCGCACCAGCGTCGGCACCAGTCGCCACATTAGCGGCTCCTTGGCGCCGAGCAGTTCGGCATGCCGCATGGCGCGGCGCATGATCCGGCGCAGCACATAACCGCGGCCCTCGTTCGATGGCAAAACGCCGTCGGCGATGAGAAATGCGGTTGCCCGCAGATGGTCGGCCACAACGCGCGGGCTGGCCTGGTTCACGGCACCCGACGGCGCGCCGATATGATCGTGTACCGCCGCAATCAGGGTACGGAATAGGTCAATCTCATAAATGCTGTGCACACCCTGAAGAATGCCGGCGATGCGTTCAAGCCCCATGCCGGTGTCGATCGAGGGCCGGGGCAGGTCGATGCGCGTCTTCTCGTCGACCTGCTCGAACTGCATGAAAACGAGATTCCAGAATTCGAGGTAGCGGTCGCCGTCTTCCTCAGGCGAGCCGGGGGGACCGCCGATCAGCTTGTCGCCCTGGTCGTAGAAAATCTCCGAGCAATAGCCGCACGGACCGATCGGCCCCATCGCCCAGAGATTGTCGGCATGCCCGATGATGCGCGCATCAGGTAGGTTCGCGATCTTCTTCCAAAGGGTGCGGGCCGTGTCGTCCAACGGATGAATGGTGACCCACATCTTGTCCTTGGGAAGATCGAAGTCCTTCGTCACCAGGTTCCAGGCGAGCTCGATGGCGCGGTCCTTGAAATAGTCGCCGAAGGAGAAGTTGCCCAGCATCTCGAAGAAGGTGTGGTGGCGCGCGGTATAACCGACATTGTCGAGGTCGTTGTGCTTGCCGCCGGCGCGCACGCATTTCTGCGCGGTGGCCGCACGGACGTAAGGCCGTTTCTCGACCCCGGTGAAGACGTTCTTGAACTGCACCATCCCGGCATTGGTGAACATCAGGGTCGGGTCGTTGCGCGGCACCAGCGGCGACGACGGCACAACCGTGTGGCCGTTGCGCGCGAAGTAGCCGAGAAAGGCCGACCGTATCTCGTTGACGCCGCTCATTGTCACTTTCCGCCGTCCCAGCGCCTAAATCGTGGGCGGGCTTGATGTTTCGTCTCCGTATTTAGCGGGGGGGTCCGGTGAAGTCCAGGAACGCACTGCAGATCAAATGCCGGTGATAGCGCCCCGGCGGGCAACCGCGGGACATAAGATTTGTCCGCCGGCGCCTGCGCCGGGGCGGGACCGTCCCGGAACCCTCCGGGAATCGTTCAAGCCGCAGCGAACGGCCGGGCACGAGAGCTTGGGAAGCCGGGAGAAGGACCGATGATCATAGGACGGATTTCGCCCGCCGCGCGCGTCGCCGCCGCGATCGCCGTTGCGGTGACGTTTTCGCTTCCGACCGCCGGCGCCGAAGAGCGACGGGAGATCGCGGTGGCTGAACTCGATGCCATCGTCATGCAAAATCCGCTACAGCCTGGCGGTGAGACGGCGGCGATGATCGCTTCGTTTCCATCGGGCGACAACGAACTCGGAATTCTGGTGATGAGCAGAAACCGCCTGCATCACCACGCCAACCAGGATCACGTGCTCTATCTCGCGCGCGGCCACGGCATCGCACGGCTCGAGAATGCAAGCGGGGCGATCGAGACGCGTCCGATCAAACCCGGCGACATTCTGAGCCTGCCGCGCGGACGCAGGCACGCCTTTCACAAGACCGGCGAGGAAAATCTCGTTTTCCTGGTGCTGGCCGGACCGGGCCGTGACGACTTCGCGGACACTACGTTCCACGAGTAAGCGAGGCCGTCCCAAGGCATGATGCACACTGTGGCGGGCGCGCGCATGTCTGCGAAATTGGGCAAGAAACGCGCGCGTCCCACTCTGCCCATGCGTTTACCCCCGCAACACCGGCCGATATAACAGCCCGACCTGCGCGTTCAATGTGCAGGCGATCCCCCCTACCGGCAGGAACGGATGCAAGAGCAAACCTCGGACGCTTCCACCACGACATTGCAATCCAGGCTGCGGGGCGGCCAGTTCGTGCTCACCGCCGAAATCGCGCCGCCGCTATCCTGTGTCGCCGGCGATCTCCTGGCGAAGGCACTGCCGCTGCGCGGGCTTGCCGATGCCGTGAACGTCACCGACGGCGCGAGCGCGCGCGCGCATCTCGGCGCCGTCGCCGCGGCGGCCCTGCTGATCGGCGCAGGCATCGAGCCGATCCTGCAGTTCACCTGCCGCGACCGCAACCGCATCGCCTTGCAGTCCGACCTGCTGGGCGCCGCCGCGCTCGGCGTGCGCAATCTCCTGCTGCTGACCGGCGACGACCCGAAGGCCGGCGACCAGCCCGACACCAAGCCGGTGTTCGACCTCAACTCACAGCAACTGCTGGCGACCGCGCGCGACATGCGCGACCGCGGCGAGCTGCCGTCGGGCCGCAAGATTTCCGGCGCGCTCGCGTTCTTCCTCGGCGCCGCCGATCTGCCGGTCGATCCCAAGCCGGACTGGAAGCCGGATGCCTTGAAGAAGAAAATCGCCGCCGGCGCGCAGTTCGCACAGACCCAGTTCTGCATGGATGCCGGCGTGGTGCGCCGCTACACCCAGCGTCTGCGCGAGGACGGAATCGAGGACTTCCACGTCCTGATCGGCGTGGCGCCGCTGCGCTCGGCCAAGTCGGTGCGCTGGATGCGCAAGCACCTGTTCGGCACGATCATCGACGAGGCGATCGTTGCGCGACTCGAGGCGGCGGACGATCCTGCCGCCGAGGGCGCAAGAATCTGCGTCGACCTGATCGAGGAACTCGCCGGCATTCCGGGCGTGTCCGGCGCGCACATCATGGCGCCGGGCCAGGACGGCGCGGTGCCCGACGTGCTTAAGGCGGCGCGGGAGCGGCTGGGGCGGTGAATGTGTTGTGTCCCGGGCGCACTGCGGCACACCGGAAGTCGGGTACACCCGACTTCCGGCATCTCCTTAAGTGCCGCAAGTCGGAAACATCCAACTTGCGGTGTGCTGCTGTGCAGACCCGGGACCGCCAAGAACTCCACGTTTTCTCTGGAACGGTCCCGGTTCTGCAGCGCGTCATTGCATGCCGCGCTGCGCCCGGGACACGAGGTCTGTGCCGCGCAGTCGCCTCACCCCTCCGCCGCGTCGTCCTCATCGCCATCGCCCGCGAGAATTTTCTCCGCGATCAGGCCTGCGTTCTGGCGGATCGACGCCTCGATCTTGCCGGCCATGTCCGGATTGGCCCTGAGGAACGACTTGGCGTTCTCGCGGCCCTGGCCGATGCGTTGCGAGTCGTAGGAGAACCAGGAGCCCGACTTCTCGACCACGCCGGCCTTGACGCCGAGGTCGATCAGCTCGCCCATCTTCGACACACCCTCGCCGTACATGATGTCGAACTCGACCTGCTTGAACGGCGGCGCCAGCTTGTTCTTCACCACCTTGACGCGGGTCTGGTTGCCGACCGTCTCGTCGCGGTCCTTGATCGAGCCGATGCGGCGGATGTCGAGCCGCACCGAGGCATAGAACTTGAGTGCGTTGCCACCGGTCGTGGTCTCCGGCGAGCCGTACATCACCCCGATCTTCATGCGGATCTGGTTGATGAAGATCACCATGGTGTTGGAGCGGTTGATCGAGGCGGTGAGCTTGCGCAGCGCCTGGCTCATCAGCCGCGCCTGCAATCCGGGCAGGGAGTCGCCCATCTCGCCTTCGAGTTCCGCGCGGGGCACGAGGGCGGCCACCGAATCGATCACCAGCACATCGATCGCGCCGGAGCGCACCAGCGTGTCGGCGATTTCCAGCGCCTGCTCGCCGGCGTCCGGCTGCGAGATCAGCAGGTCGTCGACATTGACGCCGAGCTTGCGCGCATAGATCGGGTCGAGCGCGTGCTCGGCATCGACGAAGGCGCAGGTGCCGCCCTTCTTCTGCGCCTCGGCGACGGTGTGCAGCGCCAGCGTGGTCTTGCCGGAGGATTCCGGGCCGTAGATTTCGACCACCCGCCCGCGCGGCAGCCCGCCGATGCCGAGCGCAATGTCGAGGCCGAGCGAGCCCGACGAGACCGTATCGATGTCCATCGCCTTGTCGTTCTTGCCGAGCCGCATGATCGAGCCCTTGCCGAACGCGCGCTCGATCTGCGAGAGCGCGGCATCGAGGGCCTTGGTTTTGTCCATGGACGATCCTTCGACGAGACGCAGTGCCGCCTGACTCATGGTCGCGCTCCTTATGGCCGGGATTCGGACGAGCGACAACGCGGGAGCCCTGCCCTCGCGCCCCTCTTCCGAGGATAACCCATCGTACACTATTTGTTCTCCGTTCGCAATATGTTCTTTGCGGGATCGCCGGCGTTTGAAATCATTCGTGTCAATTTGAATCATGCCTTGTTTAAATGTGATCAGGTTACCCGAAGTCCCCGCCCCGCAAAGATTCATCGATCCGCGGGTTTCCGGCCGGTGGGAGATGCCGCTGCGCCGAAGCGCCGTCCGCCCTGACTTTGCCGCAGATCGATCGCTCACTCCATGCGCCCGTCTCTGACGCACAGAGCCCATGGAGAACCTGCATGTCCCGCCTCACGACCGCGCTGATGGCCGCGGCGATCACCGCCTGTCTTGCCAACCCCGGCGTCGCGCAAACGGCGCCTCCCGATCAAACGCCGGGCGCCGCACCCGCGCAGCCGGCAACGCCCGCGCCTGCGCCCGCACCATCGGCAGCCCCCACCGACCCCGTTGCCAAGCCCGGCCAGTCGACCCGCGAGCAGCGGCAGATGGAACGGCGTGAGCAGCGGCGCGGGGAGCGGCAGATGGAGCGGCGTGAGGAGCGCCGCGCGGCGCGCAAGGCGAAACGCGACGATTGCCGCGCGCAAGGCCGCGACAAGGGCCTGCGCGGTCCGGCGCTGCGCGAATTCCTCAAGACCTGCCCGGGTTCCTGACCGTCACCGGCGGCCGCGGGACTTGTCATCTGTGCCGACCGGCTTGCCGGTCGGGCCGATAGCGAATCCCCCGGCAGGCACCACAACGGCTCGCGCGAAAGCCCGGTTCCGCCTGAGGCGGAGCCGGACTTTCGCATTCGTTCAAGCCGCAATGCGTCCAGAACCGAGCCGCCCGGCCAGGATATGGGCGCGTCAACCCTGGCTGATCTCGCGCTAGAACAGTTGCCCGCGGATTGCGCCCGCGGGGAACTGGCCGGTGTGTACGTTGACGTAGAAATTGCCCGGCGTGTTGCGGATGCGGTTCAGCAGAGCCGAAGCGATGTCGCTCACGCAGCCGGACGAGGTGCCGGGGCTGCCCGCGCTGGGCGGCGTCAGCGGGACCACGATCGGTCCGTTGGCGCCGGCGACGTTCTCATGAATATGCGCTGCGGTCGGCTTCGACACGGCATTGACGCTGATGCCGAAGCAGAGCCGTCCGGACCCGGCGAACATCACGTGCGCCGTACCGTAGCCGTTGGGGTCGCCCGCGTTGGCGGCGCCAGCATTGGTGACCTCGTTGCCACCGTTGAGGACCGCGAAGAAATGCATCCCTTGCGCCGAGGCGGCGGAAGCGCCGCACATCACCCCCGCCAACACCGCAAGTGCCAGGAACCTGTCACGCATAGCCATCGGTCGCCTCCCATGCCTTTCGAGCCCGCAAGATTGCGAGGCCGCCAGAAGTGTATCGATTTTCAGTCAGGCTTCGCTACGCCGTCGGGTTCCGCCACCGCAGCCGCCGCCCGCTTGTGAAACAGGCGGCACAACGTTTTATTCCGAAATCCCTGACAGGCCGATGAACGCGATGCCCACGGACGGCCGAGAGCCGGCCGCCCGGCTGTCCGCGCACACCCGGCAGGATGCGCGTTGCATCTCACCGGCCGCCGGCCCGGCATGACGGATCGCTCCATCTTTCGGGGGGGCGACGCTTGTCAGGACGCAGGCGGAGAAAGCCCCGTCAACCTCAGCAGCTCATGGCCGAGCAGGCTGTAGGGACTGCCGAGCATTTCCGACATTTCGAAGTGATTGTAGGCCTCGGCGACGATGAACCGCACCGGCTTGCCGGCCGCTTTGACGGCGGCCGCGAAGTCGCGTGCCTGGCGCTGGAACTCCGGAGTCTCCAGCGTGCCGTGCGCGACGATGATCGGACAGTCGAGCCGGTCGATATGCCGCTGCGCGCTCAACTCCTCCTCGATCTCGTCGGTGAACGCGACATAGGTCGAGCGCGCCGACAACCGCACCGGCTTGAGGTCGTACATGCCGCTGCAGCACAGCCCGGCCTTGATGATGTTCGCCGGGAGGCCGTAGCGGCTCCAGTCGGTGGTCAGCAGGACGCCGTTGAGATGGGCGCCGGAGGAATGCCCGACCGCATAGATGCGCTCGCGGTCGCCGCCGAAGCTCGCGGCGTTATCGTAGACCCAGGCCATGGCGCGGCACACCTGATCGGCGAGCACCATCAAGTCGCCGCCGACCTCGACGACGCTCGAGAAATCCAGCGCGATGTAGTGTGCGCCGGCATTGACGAACATTTCCGCCGCATAGGCATTGTCGCGGGCAACGCCGTGGCGCCAGGCGCCGCCATGGGTGAACACCACGACGGGCGCGTTCGGCTGCCGCGCGGGATAGAGGTCGAGGCCCTCGATCGGCGCCGCGCCATAGGCGAACCGCTGCGGCCGGCCAAGGCGCTGCCGCGCGAGCTCGCTCAGGAGCGCACGGCGGCGCCCGAGCTGCTCCTGGTTGAATGCGTATTTGCTCTGGTCATAGGCGTCATCGAGCTCCTTCTGGTCCATGTCGAGCCAGACCAGCGGACCCTTTGTGCGCACGATCGACGGAGCCGAGGTCACCTGTTGCACGACAGTGTCTCCTTTCGGCGCCGGTCGGCACCATCCGATCGATAACGTGATGGGAATAAACGACGGCGCGGACACCTTTTCAAGCCCGTCCCGTCTCCACCTATGGTTGGCCGGCCATATTCCCGTGCATGCGGCGCAGCAACCGCTTCGCCACCGCCAGATCCTTGCGCGACACGCCGGCGATTGCCGTGTCTTCGAGATTGCGCGCCACCGGAATGAGCCTCTCCACCAGCGCGCGGCCCGCCGGGCTGAGCTGCACCACGACCTCGCGGCTGTTGCTCTTGGAGCGGCGGCGTATCGCGAGCCGGCGGCGCACCAGCCGGGTCACCAGCCGCGACAGGGTCGAGACGTCGATCGAGGTCATGGCGGCAAGGTCGATCTGCCGCTGCTCGCCGTTCGCCGACAAGGCCGCCAGCACGCGCCACATGGCGATGCTCAAATCGTGCCGCGCGAGCGTCTCGGCGGTAAACCGCGCGGCCAACGCCGAGCCGACCCGGTGGACCAGGTACGGAAGATAATCGTCGAGATCGAGACGGAGGTGATCGGTCACGCAAGCGTCCCTTTTCGCAGGATTGGTCAGCAGGCCTGACGCATCATCAGCGCGCGATGGGATAAGTGCATTTACAACAGTTGCATTGGCAAGTAAACTGACGACAAACGCCGGACGTTTCCCAGGGCGGCCCGGAACAGGGAGGATCGCATCATGGAATTCGGCTACTTCACGCTCAGCGACAATCACTACGACAACAATCCGCGCAACGCCAACCAGTTCGTCGCCGACATCACCGCGGAGGCGCTCTATGCCGACCAGCTCGGCATGCACTCGGCCTGGATCGGCGAGCATCACTTCAACTCGCTCGGCGTGCTCTCCTGCCCCGACCTGGTGCTCGCCTACATCGCGTCGCGCACCAAGCATATCCGGCTAGCGCCGGCCGTCACGGTGCTGCCGCTGCACAATCCGATCCGCGTCGCCGAGCAGTGGGCGACGCTCGACTTGCTCAGCAACGGCCGTGTCGATTTCGCCACCGGGCGCGGCTACGACGCCCGTGAGTACGAGCCGTTCGGCGTCGATTTCTCCGACAACCAGAGCATCTTCGAGGAGGGCCTCGAAGTGGTGCGCAAGCTGTGGAACGCCGACGGACGCATCTCGCATCATGGCAAGCACTATCATTTCGACGACGTGAGGATCACGCCGAAGCCGGTGCAGAAGCCGCTGCCGGCCTATGTCGGCTCGTTCTCCAAGCCTTCGATCGAGCTCGCCGCGCGGCTCGATTGCGGGCTGATCGTCGCGCCGTTTGCCGCCGCCATGACCTTCGGCGGCCTCAAGCAGGTCGCTGATCTCTACAAAGAGACCTGCGCCAAGTACGGCAACAAGCCGGGCCGGCTGATGTGCAGCTATTTCACTCACTTCGCCGACAATCCGGCGCAGGAAGCGGCGCAGCGCGAGCGGCAGATCCGCTACTACAAGGAATGCGTGATCCCGGCGCTGCCCGGCGATCCCAAGACCGCGCCGCCCAGCTACCGCTACTTCGTCGACATGGTCGCCAAGCTGCACACCGTGAAGCCGGAACACCTGACCGAAAACTCGGTCTTGATCGGTTCGCCGGCGCAAATCACCAACACCTTGAAGAAGGTGGAAGCCGCCGGATTCGAGGAGGTGATCCTCTACGTCAACGTCGGCATGAAGCCGCACGCGCAGGTGAAGGAGGAGATGGACCGCTTCATGCGCGACGTGGCGCCGGCCTTCGACGGCAAGCACAAGCTGCGCGCGGCGTAGCCCCTCAATTCCCGGGCCGTCAGCCGGCTGCGGCGCGCCAAGGCCGCTGCAGCGGCGACGCGATCGGCTGCCCTGGCAGTTGACGGCGCAGCGCTTCAGCGCCGGCGGGTCTTCTCGTCGCACGGGCTACATGCACCGGCTGTGGGCGTCATCATACTGTCATCTGCAGCAAAAAGTTCTGTCACCTACCTCGACCACTCTGCCGGCGTTTCGCATCGCATGGGCAGGAGGGGTTATGACGAGAACGATCCGTTGTTTATTGGGCGGCATGGGCATGGCCGCGGCGCTCGCCTGCGCCGCGGCCATCGCTCCGATGGGCGACCGCGCGCTTGCCGCATCCGGTTTTCGTCTCGAGTTTCTCGGCCGGCACAATGGCGGCGGGGTCGGCGCCGCCGAAATCGCGGCTTACGACAGGCGATCGCAGCGCCTGTTCGTGACCAACGCCACTGACAACGCGCTGGTCATTATCGACATCTCCGACCCCTCCGCACCGACCGAAGTCAATTCCATTGACCTGAGCCCCTATGGAGCCGGCCCGAACAGCGTGGCGGTGTCGCGCGGCAAGGTCGCCGTTGCGGTCGAGGTCGCCCCGAAGACCGACCCCGGGGTCGTGGTCTTCTTCGATACCGACGGGAATTTCAGGAGTCAGGTGCAGGTCGGCGCATTGCCGGACATGCTGACCTTCACGCCGGACGGCACTTACCTCCTGGTCGCCAACGAAGGCGAGCTGAACAGCTACAACCAGCCGGACTCAGTCGACCCGGAAGGGTCGATCAGCATCATCAATACATCGCACGGCAGGGTGAACCAGACGGATGTCCGCACGGCAAGCTTCAGGAAGTTCAACGGCGAGGAGGCCGCTCTAAGAGCGCAGGGCATCCGCATATTCGGACCCAATGCCTCGGCCGCCCAGGACCTGGAACCGGAGTATATCGCGGTCTCCTCCGACTCACGGACCGCCTGGGTCACGCTGCAGGAGAACAACGCGTTCGCCATCGTGGACATCCAGCGCGCGGCCGTCCGCAGGCTTGCCCCGCTCGGCTTCAAGGACCATTCGCTGGGACGCAACAAGCTCGATGCGAGCGACAGGGACAATGGCATCAACATCCGACGATGGCCTGTTCGCGGCATGTACATGCCCGACGCCATCGCCGCGTTCGAGGTGGACGGCAGGACTTATCTGATCACCGCGAACGAAGGCGATGCCCGCGACTATGACGGCTTTGCCGAGGAGGCCCGGGTCAAAGACCTGAAGCTCGATCGGATCGTCGATCCGGCGCTGAAGGACGAGAACAAGCTCGGCCGCCTCACGGTTACCAGCGTCAACGGCGACATTGACGGGGATGGGGACTTCGACCAGTTGTTCGCTTTCGGCGGACGATCGTTCTCGATCTGGAATGCGCGCGGCAGGCTGATCTTCGACAGCGGCGACCAACTCGAGCAGATCACCGCCGCGGCGCTCCCGAACGAGTTCAATTCCAACAACGACGAAGACAACAGCTTCGATTCGCGCAGCGACAACAAGGGCCCGGAGCCGGAAGGCGTGACCGTCGGCAAAGCCTTTGGGCGCACCTTCGCGTTCGTCGGGATGGAGCGTATTGGCGGCATCGCCACTTTCGAGATCAGCGATCCGCGCGCCCCGGTGTTTCAGCACTACCTGAACACGCGGGTATTCGACGGGGATGACGCCGTTGCCGGCGACTCCGGCCCCGAAGGGCTGCTCTTCATCCCGCGCGGCGGCAGCCCGACGGGGGAGCCTTTGGTCGTCGCGATCCATGAGATTTCCGGCACGACGACCGTGTACGCCCTGAGAAGGAGCCCCGGAGGAGCCAGCGCAGCTCGACCGCACTGACGGCCGCGCCGTCCGGTTCGAGCAGCACCCCGCCCCCAGCGGGGTGCTTTTCTTTTGCGGCCCCTGCACCGGCCAGCAACACACGCCTCAACGGCAAAAACAGCGTCCTCCCAGGCCTCTCGCTGGCCGCCGCCCGATTTGATAACACCCGGGCGTTCGGTCTCCCGTCGCGGCCCACAGGAAAGGACTCTCATGAAAAAGCGATACCAGGTCGTCATCGTCGGCGGGGGGCCCGTCGGCGCGGCGCTTGCGGTCAACCTCGGCCTGCGCGGCATATCCTGCGCGCTCGTGGAAACCCGCACCGGGCTGTCGCGCATTCCCAAGGGGCAGAATCTGATGCAGCGGACGCTCGAACACTTCTACTTCTGGGGCATCGTCGACGAGCTGCGAGCCGCGCGCCTCATGCCGCCGGGCCACCCGATCGGCGAGGTCACCGCCTACGGCAACCTGATGAGCCCGTACTGGCAGGCGCCGGCCGGCCGGGAAGTCGTTCACCCCTACTACTTTCAGGCCAATGAGCGGATGCCGCAGTATCAGATGGAAGCGGTGCTGCGGAACAAGCTGGCGAGCCTGCCGAACGTCGAGAGCCGCTTCGGTTGGACCGCGGAGTCCCTCGAACAGAACGACGATGGGGCGAGCGTCACGATCGTTGAAGAGGGAGGCGCGGGGCGCGAGGTCTGGGAGGCCGACTACGTCGTCGGCTGCGACGGTGGACACTCCGTGGTCCGCAGCCAGGTCGGCATCGAGCGTGGCGGAACCGACTTCGACCAGCTCATGGTGCTGGTCGTGTTTCGCTCGCGCGAGCTGCACGAGGGGCTCAAGCGCTTCCCCGAGCGTTCCACTTATCGCGTTCTGCATCCACATCTGAAAGGTTACTGGAAGTTCTTCGGCCGCATCGACGTTGGCGAGGGATGGTTCTTCCACGCGCCGGTGCCGGCGGACACCACGAAGGATAATTTCGACTTCAAGGGCCTGCTTCAGGAGGCAGCGGGGTTCGAATTCGCCTGCGAGTTCGATCACGTCGGCTTCTGGGACCTGCGCGTCTCCGTCGCCGAGCGCTACCAGGTCGGCCGCGTGTTCATCGCCGGCGACGCGGCGCACAGCCATCCGCCGTACGGCGCCTTCGGTCTCAACAACGGCCTGGAGGACGCGGTCAATCTCGGATGGAAACTGGCGGCCAGGCTCGATGGCTGGGGGAGCGACGCCTTGCTGCGGTCGTACAGCGAAGAACGGCGCCCGATCTTTCACCAGACCGCCGAGGACTTCATCGCCGCGCGCATCCGCAAGGATGGCGAGTTCCTCGCCCGCTACAATCCGGACCGCGACCGGGACGAGTTCGAGCGCGTCTGGAGCGCGCGCGTGACCGATGTCGGGTCGCGGGTGCGGAGTTACGTCCCGAGCTACGAGGGCTCATCCGTCGTGTGCGGCCCGCCGGGCGGCGTGTGCGGCGCGCACGGCGTCCATTCGTTCAAGGCCAGAGCCGGCTACCATCTCACGCCGCTGGCGCTGTCATCGGGCCGCAACGTGTTCGAGGAGCTCGGGCGCGGCTTTACGCTGCTCGCGTTCGACGCCGGCGACGGAACGGTTGCGGCGTTCGAGCAGGCGGCGCGATCGCTGCATGTTCCGTTGACAGTGATCCGCGATAGCTATCGCGACGGGCGCGAGGCCTACGCGCAGCGCCTGATCCTGGTGCGTCCGGACCAGTACGTGGTCTGGACCGGCGACAGTAGGCCCGATGACGCGGACGCCGTGATCGGCAAGGTCGTCGGGCGGGGATAGCAGGACTCTGTGCCCCGGACGCGGTGTAGCACGAAGTGACGCAGTACGCTCGGGACACAAGCCGTTACCGTCATTGCACCCTGCGGCCGAAAGGGCGTCGGCTCATGTCTGCTCCGGCTCGGGCGCGATCCGCAGCGCCCGCACGAAGCGGGCGTTGCCCACGTACCAGGCCACGATCGCGGTCAGCTCGACGATCTCCTGCGGCGAGTACGCCCGCTGCAGGGTTGCGAAGGTTGCATCGTCGACCTCGCCGCCGCGCGCCGCCTGCTCGGCGAAGCCGAGCGCGCCGCGCTCGCGCGCGTCGAACAGCGCCGAATCGCGCCAGGACGCGATGGCGTCGACCTTCTCCGGCGAAGCGCCGCAGGCGACGGCGATGGGCCGGTGCACCGACTGCTCATAGGCGGAGTCATTGATCTGCGCGACCCGCAGGATCACCAGTTCCTGCAAGTCCCTCGGTAGCGACGAATCATTGCGCATGGCGGTGGCGTAGGCCGCCTGCGCCCGCAGCATTTTCGGCGCGTGACCGACGACCCGGTGGATGTTGAGAACGTGGCCGCGGTGGGCACGAATGCGCGCATACATTCCGGCGAGGATCGGGTTCTCGGACGGATCGCTTGCGCCGGGCAGGCGGGAGCTTGGACTGCCTGTGTCGGCCATCGTGCGAATACAGCTTTGTCGTGAGACGCGGGACCGATGCTACGTCGACCGAAGCAACGGCAACCATGCCTCCGGTCCGCAACCATCGAGCATTAGTGCGTTTCGCCCTCGGCTGCAATCGAACGACCCTGCGGCGCCGTCAACGCAGGGCTGTTTCCATCAACTGCGATAGGCCCGCCCACGATTTCGCCGCACTCCCGCGGAACTTGTATGTGCACATTGCGCTTCTCCCTTTAGCCGCTACGACGGGACCATGAACGACGACATGAGCATCGGGACCCTGCTTGCCCCTCAACACCTCTCGCGGCGGAGCCGGCTTTCAACCCTCCTGAGACATGTGTCTCGCGGCGGCGCTCCCGGCCGGATCACGATCGGCGAGCTTATGGACACCATTGGCAATCGAGCGTTTGGCGTGCTGATGTTCGTTTTCGCCGCGCCGATCGCACTGCCGATACCGGTTCCGGGCATTTCGGCCATTCTCGGGGTGCCTCTGCTCCTGCTGACATGGCAGCTCATGGTCGGGCGTCGCCACCCCCTGCTGCCCGCCAGCATCCGCAGGCGATCTTTTGATCGCCGCGATTTTTCACGCCTCGTCGACCGCATCGTGCCGTGGCTTGAGCGCGTGGAGCAGATGATCGGCCCCCGGCACCTGTGGCTCACGGAACCCGCCGGAGAGCGTTTGATCGGGTCCTTCGGCTTCGCCCTTTCGATCGCCCTTTTCGTTCCGGTGCCATTCGGCAACATGCTTCCAGCACTCGCATTGGCGCTTCTCGCCTTGGGAATTCTCGAGCGGGACGGACGCGTGATCCTCGCGGGCGGCCTCGTCGGGATGGTCGGCACGCTGCTGCTTTCGGGAATTGCGTACGGACTTGTCGCAAGTGCGTTGTTCATGATCGGCAATGCCTTAGGCTGGTGACGTTGACTGTGCGCGTCGAGGAATTATCTCTCGAATTGGGCGGACGCAAAGCGGGAGCGATTGAGGCAGACCGAGAAGGAAGCCGGCAATGCGATTTTGGGTTCTCTTGACCGGCGCCGTGGCAGCGTTGGGTCTCTTTGTCGTCATCCTGTTGGTCGCCCAACCGACGGATCGGCCCGTGAGCGGCTTTACGGCGACCGATGAGGGAGAGTTGTTTCCCGGGGTCGGGGCGCGGCTAGACCAAGTTCGCACCATGGCGATCGAATCGTCGGGCCCTCCCCTGACCTTGGAGAAGGCAGGTGAGGAATGGCGGGTTCCGCAGCACCATGGATATCCGGCCCGCAGCGACAAGATCGACGAGGTGTTGCAGGTCTTTGCATCATTGCGCGCCGACTACGTTGCTGCCGAGTCATCGCGAAATGGGATCTCCGGCGTGACGGATCCCGGCGATGCCTCGAGCCTCGCGATTCGCGTGCGACTGCTCGGCCCTGGGAAGGAGGTCGTCGCCGCTGGAGTATTCGGTCACACGCTCACCGTTCCCGGCGACGCCGATCCGACGAAAATGCTGGTGCGCCGTGACCGCGATCGACGCGTATGGCTGGCGACACCCGTGGTCCGGATCGAGACCGATCCGCGCACCTGGCTCAAGCGCGACATTGTCGACGTGCCGCGGGACCGTGTCGCGGAACTGGTCACAACTTCTTCCGATGGCGGCCGGATCGCCCTTCGGCGTTCGAACGCGGGCGGGCTGCGGGTTGCGGAGGGCGCCGCGGGACGTGACCTCACTGGCGAACCGCAGCTTGAGGCCGCGGCGGGTGCACTCAAGGGCCTGCAATTCAACGACGTTCGTCGCGCTCGGACGGTAGAGGATCGTGCAAGGGATGATGGCAGCACGACTGTCGCGACGGCGGACGGGTTGAGCTACACGATCCGTTGGTTGTCCGACAAGGATCAGACCTGGGCCACCTTCTCCGCACGCGCGACCGGATCGCAAACCACGGAGCCGGCCCGGCAGGCGGAGCGCTTCAACGCCCGGCACGCGACGTGGGCCTATCGGCTGCCTGCGCATGTCGCGCAGTATCTGCGCGTCAGCGCTGCCGATGTGCGCAATATTCAACGATCGAACACCGGCGTCCCACCTGAAACCGGTGAACGGCCACAACGGTAGCTAACGCCTTCGGTGGGACCGCCGATGCCGCGCGTCACGGACTGGCGTGATTGATGAACTTGTCCGGCGGTGCCTCGCCCCATTGCGACACCAGGGCCGCATCGACTGGCACCAGGTTCGAGCCGTTGGCGAGATTGAGCCGGTCGCTGTCGGCCCAATGCTCGTGCACGTGCCCCCACGGGTCCGACCAGTAGTCGTAGACCTGGCTGCCGAGCACATGCCGGCCGATCCCCCACATGTGCTCGTAGCTGCCGAACGATTTCAGATAGTCGTGGCCCATCGCGACGTCGTCGATGTCGGGCACCTCGAAGGAGATGTGGTTCAGTCCTGCCTTCTCGTGCCGCAGGCAGAAGAACACGTGGTGGTCGACGTAGTCGTCGCCGCGATCGCAGCGATTGAACGAGCCGATCAGGTTGTTCTGCTCGCCGGCATAGACGTCGTCGGAGCAGATGAAGCCGAGCGTCTCGCGGAACCACTTCACCGTCTCGTCGAACTTCGGCGTCATGAACACGCCATGGGCGATCCGCTTGCAGTGCGACGGCCCCTTGGGCAGCCGCATCAGTTCGCCCGCGCGCTGCAACGGCTCGTCGCCGGTATTGAGCTTCTGCCGCTTGGTCGGAATCGGTGCCACCTTGTCCATCCCGGCCACGACTTCGATCTGGTAGCCGTTCGGCTCGGTCAGGCGCACGCGCATGCCGCCGCCCGGCTCGTCGATATGCTCGACGCCGGAGGCGCCCGGCGCCTTGGCGAGGTTCTTAAGCGCCTCTTCGCTCGGCGCATGGTAGGCGAGCCCGAGGAACTTCGGATCGCCCTTGTGGCTGACGTGCAGGTGATGCACCGGGTCGGTGCCGCGCATATAGAGCGACGTCGGTGTGCGGTCGGCCCGCACCAGGCCGAAACGGGTGAGGAATTCCTCCATGACATCGAGATCGGGCACGCGCAGCCGCGCGTAGGCGATATCGGTCGCTTTGATCCATGGCATGGCGGTCACCTCCCTCCGCTGTTTGGAATCAAGTCTAGTGCCTTGCTTCCGAAGTTCGTGATACATCGCAGCAACCTCTGACACGAACTTCGGAAGCAAAGGGGCACTAGTAAGTCTATGATTCTAGTGCCGCTTTTCGATTTGAAGTTCCTGAACGAGCTTGCTGCAACTGCTGCGGGAACTTCAAATCGGCGGCACTAGTGTCCCGAATCCGACGCCTCACCCCAAATTCAATTCCTTGAAGAAGTCGTTGCCCTTGTCGTCGATGACGATGAAGGCGGGGAAGTCGGCGACCTCGATGCGCCAGATCGCCTCCATGCCGAGTTCGGGATACTCGATCGTCTCGACGTTCCTGATGCAGTCGCGGGCGAGCCGCGCCGCCGGCCCGCCGATCGAGCCGAGATAGAAGCCGCCGTGCTTCTGGCACGCCTCGCGCACCTGTGACGAGCGATTGCCCTTGGCGAGCATCACCATCGAGCCGCCGGCCGCCTGGAATGCGTCGACGAATGAGTCCATCCGCCCGGCCGTGGTCGGGCCGAACGAGCCGGAAGCATAACCTTCCGGCGTCTTCGCCGGACCGGCGTAGTAGACCGGATGGCTCTTGAAATAGTCGGGCAGCCCCTGCCCGCTTTCCAGCCGCTCGCGCAGCTTGGCATGCGCGGAATCGCGCGCCACAACCATCGGCCCAGTGAGCGAGAGCCGCGTCTTTACGGGATACTTGCTCAGCGTGGCGAGGATTTCTTTCATCGGCCGGTTGAGGTCGATGTTGACCACATCGCCGCCGAGCGTTGCGTCCTCGACCTCCGGCAGGTATTGCGCCGGATGCTGCTCCAGCGCCTCCAGGAACACGCCGTCGCGCGTAATCTTGCCCAGCGCCTGCCGGTCGGCCGAGCATGACACGCCAAGCCCGATCGGCAGCGACGCGCCGTGGCGCGGCAGCCGGATCACGCGCACGTCGTGGCAGAAATACTTGCCGCCGAACTGCGCGCCGACGCCGAGCGCCTGCGTCAGCGCGTGGATTTCCTTCTCCATCGCGAGATCGCGGAACGCGTGGCCATCCTCGCTCCCCTGCGTCGGCAGGTCGTCGAGATAGCGGCATGAGGCGAGCTTCACCGTCTTCATTGTCAACTCGGCGCTGGTGCCGCCGATGACGATGGCGAGGTGATAGGGCGGGCACGCCGCGGTGCCAAGCGTCAGGATCTTCTCCTTCAGGAACGCGATCATGCGGTCGTGAGTCATGATGGATGGCGTCGCCTGATACAGGAACGACTTGTTCGCCGAGCCGCCGCCCTTGGCGATGAACAGGAACTTGTAGGCATCCTCGCCCCCCTGTCCGTCCGCGTAGATTTCCACCTGCGCCGGCATGTTGGAGGCGGTGTTCTTCTCGTCGAACATGGTGAGCGGCGCCACCTGCGAATAGCGCAGGTTCTTTTTCAGGTACGCATCGCGCGCGCCTTCCGAGAGCGCCGCCTCGTCGCTGTAAGGCTCTTGGCCCTCGGTCCAGATCAGCCGCCCCTTCTTGCCCATGATGATGGCGGTGCCGGTGTCCTGGCACATGGGCAGCACGCCGCCGGCGGCGATGTTGGCGTTCTTCAACAGATCATAGGCGACGAACTTGTCGTTACTGGTCGCCTCCGGATCGTCGAGGATGTTCCGAAGCTGCTTGAGGTGCGACGGCCGCAGCAGATGATTGATGTCGATATAGGCCTGCTCGGCCAGCGCGCGCATCGCCTCGCGTTCGACGACGATGATGTCGCGCCCGTCGAGAGATTCGACGCGGACACCGTCGGCGGTGAGCTTGCGATAGGTGGTGGTGTCCGGCCCGAGGGGGAACAGCGGCGTGTGGCGATAGGGGGGGATGAGGGGTGAAAGGGGCGCGTTCATGGGGGCTCGAATCTTTGATATCTCTGATGGAAGAGCTGTGGGAGGTTGGTCGGATTGGCTACCAATTTCCTGGGCTCAGCAGTAATCGTGCATTTTCGACAGGTCTGTAGAAGCGAGTATTTTGTACCGACTAGCAAGAGCACTACTCCAAGGGCGACGGAGCCACAATAATGAGACCCAAGCACTGGACCCATGACAGGGACGTTTTTTACAAATTTGCAACGAGATCAACAACTAAGAGCGTCCTAAGAAATCGAACGCTGCGTTTTTCGTCGCCGCGGCTTTTCAACGATCCATTCGATATTCAGTTTGATCTCTACGTCGAATTTGATTATGAGCGCGCAGAACATCGGATCCTTAGCCAACTGTGGGAAGCACACTATGCGGAAGTGCCGCCCGCACCAGGCAATGAGCTGGGACGGTTGATTGCGGTCTTCCGGGACCGCTTTCCACGCCTGAATCGCGACGAATTTGGCAAGGAGTTTGGGCTTGCCGTGCGTTCTGGTCTAGCCACGATTAACAAAAACGTAGCGCTTTCCCAGATCGAATTTAAGCGTCAGTTAGCGGACGCCAAAGTTCTCTGCTTATCCGAAGTGAACCACAATCTCTTGATGTGGTCACATTACTCGGAACACCACAAAGGAGCTGTTCTTGAATTTAGATGTGTTGAAGAACTTGATAGTGTTTTCGGCGCCGCGCTTCCGGTTCGATATTGCGAGCGGATGCCTCTGCTGTTCGACGAAGACTTCATAGTGCGAATGGGATCGGGTCAAGCATCGATCAATGTCGCGGAGATTTTTGCCAAGGCAGTATACTCAAAAGCGATTGACTGGGCGTACGAAAAAGAATGGCGGCTCGTCGGTGGCCGAACAGGTGCAGAAAAGGACTATGAGGACAACTCGTTTCACCAGCAAGAATTGTTAGCCATTTATTTGGGTTGCCAAATGCCCGATGAAGATCGTTTCGAAATTATTGACTTGGTCACGCGAAGGTTTCCGCACTCCAGGATATTTCAGGCGGTGAAGCAGCCGAGAGAATTCAGCCTGACCTTCCGAGAGATTGTACCGAGCTTAGTGGCGTAGGAGGTTGAGCAGCAAGCGTAGGGTGCAAAGCGAAGCGTGCCCACGCGTTTGTCTGCGTCAATCTACGACTTTACGCGGGCACGGCGCTACGTGCCTTTGCCCGCCCTACCGCACTATCCCCGCCCTCATCCTGAGGTGCGAGCGAAGCGAGCCTCGAAGGACGAGGGCGGCCACCGTGGCGGCCCATGCTTCGAGACGCGACGCTTCGCGTCGCTCCTCAGCATGAGGCCGGGAGAGGTTCGCGCGAGTGCCGCCACAGCGGTCGTGTTGTGCGCGACCTCACCGCGAGTCATTCCCGCGAAAGCGGGAATCCATAGCCACCGCACACGATACGAACGACCTGTGGCTATGGCTCCCCGCCTTCGCGGGGACGACAAGCGGAGAGGCCTCGCATCACCTCCCCTTCCCCTCCTGCCTTTCCGCATACAAATCCACCAGCGAGCGGATCATGCGCTGATACGGAACGCGTTGCTTCTTGGCCTCGCGCTTGAAGAAGTCGAGGCTGCGGCGCGAGAGCGACAGCGTCACCTTCACGCTGTCCTCGCGCGGCACCAGTTGATCCGGCGCTGGCAGGAAGTCCTCGACCACGCGCACGCGGCCGATCTCACCTTTTGTGTATTTGGCGGTTCTGGTGCGCATAAATCGTCTTTCCCTTGCGCCAGTGGCCGGCGCCGAAAATGCGGATGCGACCTTCGCGCCAAGTGAAGCGGACGTCATCACCCCATCGCCCACACGGCCGAAGCAGAAGAAGCGCTGCTCGCTGCCGCTGTGCTCCAGGTCCTCGGCGATCACGCGGCGCGGATCGAAAAGGCTTCCTGCGCCTGCGCGAACGACACGCCGTGCTTCGCCCGGTTGGCGCGATTCTTGGCTTCGTCCCATTCGAAGCTTGGATCAATCGGCATACGGCATATATCCCATATATTCGTATGGATCAAGATATGGAGATCGGCTTTCGCCTTCGGCTCAACCCATCCCACGACTTGCCTCCCTGTATGATTTTTTTCCTCCACCCCTTGACATCCGTCATTATGGGACTAAATTCCTTATCGTCTTGTCCACCGAGGGCGCTTCGCGAGGCGTCGTGACAGCGGGACGGGATGCGGCGCCCGCGCCGGAGCCTCGCACGCTCCGTCCCGGGCGGCGCCGGGGCTCCGCCCGGGGGTACTACGGCCCCCCGCCTGGAGCAGGCTGACGACCTGGGCTGGAATACCCAGGCGAAAGCGCGGCCCGGCGCCGGAAGGAGAACGCCGCGGTGGAGCGCCGAGAGGCGAGCGCGCAGCGTCATTGCGCGCGTCGCGTCTCGCAAGGCGCGACTTGGATGCGCCTCTCGGCGCTCCGCCCCCCTCGCTCGTTTCGGCGGGGGGCCATGAAGTGCCGGATACCGGGCAGGCCCGGCATCCGGTGGCAAACCTCGGGCGCAGCGCGCCGCGAGAGCGATGGAGCTTGCCCGCATGACCCAGCACACCACCGCCGAGATCGCCGCTGCCGCGCGCGACTACGGCAACCTCGTCTGCATCTGGCGCCTGTGCGGCAACACCGCCTGCCTGCGCGCGCGCCGCTGCCGCGGCGATGGGCTCGCATGCCTGGGGCGCTGCTTGCCGCTGCTGCCGGAGCCGGTACGCGATTTCTTCGTCGGTCTCGGCGAAGCGCAAGAGGCCGGGCTCACCTGGGACGAAGCGCTCGACGATCTCTGGGAGGAATGGCAGGCGGTCGGCGAATGGAACGCCGTCGTCGCGGAATCGATCACCTCGGCATGAGGCCAAGGACCGCCGTGCGCCGCTCACAGCCTCCTGGCCACACGCGGTACGCCGATGTCGCATTCGAGCGCGGCGCGGTCCCACCGGCCGGTATTCGCCGCAGCCTCGTAGGTGCTCCGCAAAAAATCCATCAGCGCGCCGTCGGGGTCGTCCGCGGTGCGCACCGCATCATACGGCAGCAGAAATTCGCCCAGCTCCTTCGACCAGAACGCCGCAGCCGGCTTGACCGGCTCAGACGCAAATCCCTCCGCGGCCGGATAGGCATAGGAGTAGAACGCCGCATAGTCGATCGGGCCGCCGCCCGGCCAGAAGCCCGCGCTCGAAACCTCGTGCGAATAGGCCTCCTGAGCGACAGAATCCGGCAGGTTCGGCACTCCGCCGGGGTGCGTCGGCGCGCGGCGCCCGGAAAAACGCGTCACCGCCAGGTCGAAGCTGCCCCAGAAGAAATGCACCGGGCTTGTCTTGCCGAGGAACGCGGTGCGGAAGAGCGAGAACACGCGATGCACCTGCATGAGGATGCGCCAGAAGCGATGCGCATACTCGGGATCATACGACGCGTGCACCTGGTCCTCGCTGAAGCGGATTCCGTCCGCGATCTCGCTCGGCGTCTCGTTGATGCGCACGGACAGGCCGAGTTCGGAGCGCGCCGCCATCACCTCCGCATGGAACGCGGCGACGGACTGCGGCTTCAGCATCACCTGACGGACATGCCCGTCGCTCGCGCGAAGCCACAGCACGTGGTCGATGAAATCGAACTCGATCTCGAGCGTGCGGGCACCAAACGGAATCGGCGAGGTGGTGAGCCCGCGCGCGGAGAGATACAGCGCCACGTGCCAGGAATGGTTCTGCCACGGCGTCTGCGCAAGCCGGACCTTGCCGACGATCTGCGTCCACAAATGCAGCGTGGCGCAGGTGTCCTTCCACGCCGCATAAGGCAACGCGGGCCACGCTTCGGCATGCGGCGCTGCTGGCATAACGGCTTCTCTCGAAACAAACGTCGGTGCCGCGCAAACCTACTTCCCCCCGATCCCCGATTCCTTGATGATCCGTCCGTACTCCGCCACATGCTTTTGCATGAACTCACCGAACGGCGCCCCGCACATCCCGACCGGGAACAGCCCCTGCCGCGCGAGCTTCGGCTGCACGTCGGGCGCCTTCAAGGCGGCAGAGAACCAGCCGGTGAGCTGCTTGAGCCTCTCGGGCGGGGTCTTTGCCGGCGCGACGAGGCCATAGAAGATGTCGATCTCGTACTTGACGATGCCAGTCTCGGAAAGCGTCGGCACGTCGGGCAGCGCGTCGACCCGCTCGGCCGACGTGGTGACGAGGCCGCGCAGCGTGCCGGCCTTGAGCTGCGACACCACCGTCGGATAGTCGGCCCATACCGCCGTTACATGCCCCCCCATCAGCGCGTTGATCGACGGCGCGGTGCCGGGATAGGGCACGTAGGTGATCGTGATGTTGGCGGCGCGCCGCAGCACCTCGATCGCGACGTGCAGCGAGGATGCGGGCCCGCCGCTCGAGAACACGATCTCGCCGGGTTTTTCACGCGCGGCCGCGACCAGGTCGTCGAGCGTCTTGTACGGCGAGGACCCCTGCACGACCAGCACCATCGGCGTGGCGGCGAGATAGCAGACCGGCTCGAAGCTCTTCGAGACGTCATAGTTGCCCTTCTTGAGCGCCGGATTGACCACGAAGGAATTCGCCACCAGCAGCACGGTGTTGCCGTCGGGCGCGGCGCGTGCCGCCGCCTCGGTGCCGATCAGCGTGCCGCCGCCGGGACGGTTCTCGATCACCATGGTCGGCCCCTGCGCCTTGCCAATCTGCTCCGCCATCATGCGCGAAAGGATGTCGGGGCCGGACCCCGGCGGATAGGGCACGATGATCTTGGTGGTCTGCGCCGACGCGCTGTGACCTGCCAGGAGGAGCAGGAGTCCGGCGGCAAGCGCGATCGCACCGCGAATTCGACCGAGTACCTTCATGAGATCGTCCTCCCCTTCCATGCTTACGTTTGCCGCATTGCGGTCAGCATAAGTCAATGTGGCCGGACTGGGAAATGCCAATCAGCGCGGCGGGACCTCGATCGGCGCGCAGTCGCGGCGGCCCATCGCGATGCATTCGTCGGCCCGGCGCGCATCGACCATGGCCTTGGCGAGCCAGATACCGCCGCCGGCGACCAGCGCGAACATGACCAGCAGGAAGATGTTGGTCCCGCGGCGGTCGCGCTCGGTTTCGCCTGGATCGTCGGGCTGGCTCATGGCGCAAGCTATAGCGTCACTCGGCGATTTCGTCGCCCCGCGCCATGCGCGCCAGCAGCCGGCGGCATGCGGCTGAACGGCTTCCGCCGATACGTCCGCACCTGTACGGACAAGACGGCGAGGAGACGCAACCCCGGTGAGCGAGATCAGCCCCTTCGAGCGGCGCGCGCCGCAGCCGCCCGCGCGGCGCGACCGGATTCCGCTCGGCATTGTCCTGATGATCGCCTCGACGCTCCTGTTCACAGTGATGAGCGCGATCTCGACATGGCTGACCGAGACCTACCCGATCGGCGAGGTGCTGTTCACGCGCGCCGCGATTGCGCTCGCCGCCTGCGCGCTGATCGTGCTGCCGCGGCGCGGGCGCGCGGTGTTCCGCACGCAGCGGGTCAGCCACCACGGCATGCGCTCGATCTCGCAGGCGTTCTCGCAATCCTTCATCCTCATCGCCTTCAGCATGATGCCGTTCGCCGGGGTGGTGGCGATCAGCTTCACGGCTCCGCTGTTCGCGACCCTGCTGGCGGCGCTGCTGTTGCACGAGCGGGTCGGGCCGACGCGGTGGACCGCGCTCCTCGTCGGGTTCGTCGGCGTGCTGATCATGACGACACCCGACGCCGACATGTTCCAGGTCGGCGCGCTGTTCGCGCTTGGCAACGCCGTGCTCTATGCCAGCGTCACGGTGGCGGTGCGCGGGATGACCGCGACGGAGTCGACCGAGACGCTGATCATGTATCAGGTCACGTTCCTGACGCTGCTGTTCGCGCCGCTGCTGCTGCTCGGCTTTGTCATGCCGACCTGGATTGCCGCGGGCGCGATGGTGGCGAGCGGCCTGCTCAACGTGCTGGCGCAATATTTCTGGACCCGGTCGCTGCATTTGGCGCCGGCATCGGCGGTGACGCCATTCTATTACGTCTCGCTGATCTGGGCGATGATCGCGGGCTTCCTGGTGTGGAGCGATGTGCCGACGCTTGCCCTGCTCGCCGGGTCTGCGATCGTCACCGGCTCGGGCCTGTTCCTGCTCTGGCGCGAGTCGGGAAGGATTTGACGGCCGCGCCAGGCGCGGGCGCCGCGACGTGGTCGCTCGGCCTTCTACTGCGAACCCACGAGACCCAAGTCCTTCACCAGGGTCGACCACTTGTCCCGCTCCGAAGCGATGAATTTCTGGACGTCTTCGACCGATGGCATGTTCACGGCAATCAGTCCGATGTTCGAAATTCGCGTCTGAACGTCCGGCATGTCCATGATCGTTTTCATCTCCACCTGCAGCCGGTTGACGATCGGTTTCGGCGTCGCGCTCGGCGCGACCAGAAGGTGCCAGGACACGATCTCGAAATCCGGCACCTTGACCGCTTCGGCGAAGGTCGGAACGTCAGGCAGATTGGGCAACCGGGTCGACGACGACACCGCCAGCGCCCGCAGCTTGCCCTGCTTGACCAGTGGAATCGACGCCCCCGCTTCGGCGAAACTGAAGGTGACTCGTCCGGTCATGACGTCGCCGAGCGACTGCGCCGTGTTGCGATAAGGCACATGCGTCATGGTCAGGCCGAAGCGATGCTTCATGTACTCGCCGGCGAGGTGCAGCGCGGTGCCGGTGCCGGTCGAGGCAAAGGTGAGCGGATCCTTGCTCTCCTTGGCGAGCTTGACGAGATCGGCCGCCGATTTGGCCGGCACATCCTGGCCAACCACAAGAATGAACGGCGACTTCACATACAAGGAGATCGGTGCAAATCCGTCCGGATTATAATTGACCTTCTTGTAGAGCACCGGATTGAACGCCATCACCGAACTGGTCGTGACTCCGAGCGTATATCCATCCGGGGCCGAGGCCGCGACGTGGGCCGCGCCCAGCATCAGCGCGGCGCCGGGCTTGTTCTCGATCACGACCGGCTTGCCGAGCGCATGCGACAGCTTGTCGCCGTAGATGCGAACCAGAGAATCCATGCCGGTGCCGGCGGCAAGGGGCACGACGATGGTGACTGATCGTGTCGGATATGCCTGGGCATTCGCCGGACCGGACGGCAGAGCCAAAGCAACAGCCAGCGCTGCGGCGCCGCAGCGGAAAAACGACTGCATGGATGCGTCCTCCTGTGCCGGCGAACACTTGCCCGCCGGCGAATGCCCCGATAAGCCTTGCAGCAATGAGAAAATCAAGTTCCGATGGCGTCACGGTGCAACAGCTTTCCGAAGCCGGCGCGAAGCTGGTACATCGGCAGGCATGCGATTTCCACCCTGCAGGATCGGCCGTTCGCGCACGGGGCTCGGCCTGTTCGCTACCACGCCGATCAAGCGCGGCGCGCTGATCGCCGAATACACCGGCCCGCGCATTCCCACCAGGGAAGCGAGGGTGCGAGAGCGGGAGCGGGGCGCCCGCTACATGTTCGAGATCGACAGCCGCTGGACCATCGACGGCTCGCCGCGCAGCAACATCGCGCGCTACGCCAATCACGCCTGCAAGCCGAATGCCGAGGCCATCGACGACCAGGGCCACATCTTCCTGCGGGCGCGGCGGCCGATCGAGCCCGGCGAAGAGATCACCTACGACTACGGGCGCAGCTATTTCGCGCTATTCTTCGCGCAAACCGGTTGCCGCTGCGCCACGTGTGCTCCACAGAAGCGGGATCGATGACCATGCAGCGCAGCACCGACCGGATTCTCACCACCCATACCGGCAGCCTCCCGCGTCCACCCACGGTGGTGGACCTGATGCTCGCGGAGAAAGAACATCCCGGCGCGCACACGGCGGCACTTGACGCCGCGGTGCGCGATGCGATTGCCGAGGTGGTGGAGAAGCAGACCGCCTGCGGCCTCGACGTGATTAACGACGGCGAGCAGGGGCGAACCGACTATACCGTGCACGTCCTCGACCGCCTCACCGGCTATGAGGGACCGAGCTCGCCGCCGCTCGGCACCGGCGAGCCGGAGTTTCCCGAGCTGGCCGCGCTGCTCAGCCAGTTCGCTTCCCCGTTCCAGCATCGGCCGGCCTGCAACGGCCCGGTGGGATGGAAGGACTTCGCCGCGGCCGAGGCCGACATCGCACGATCGAAGGAGCTGCTCGCCTGGGCAGGCGCGCGCGAGGTGTTCATGACCTCGCCGTCGCCCGGCCAGATCGCGCGCTATCTGAAGAACCGTCACTACCCGAGTGAGGAAGCCTACATGTTCGCGCTCGCCGACGTGATGGCGCGGGAGTATCGCGCCATTGTCGATGCCGGCTTCATCCTGCAGCTCGATTGCCCCGATCTCGCGATGTCGCGGCACATGCTCTATCCAGACCTGAGCATCGCCGAGTACCGCAAGGTGGTTGCTATCAACGTCGAGGCGCTCAACCATGCGGTCAACGGCATCCCGGCCGGGCGCATGCGCATGCATCTGTGCTGGGGCTCGACCATGGGGCCGCACCACACCGATGTGCCGATCAGGGACATCATCGACATCGTGCTCACGGCCCGCCCGCAGGCGGTGTCGTTTCCCGGCGCCAATCCGCGTCACGGCCACGAGTGGAAGGTTTGGAACGACGTAACGCTCCCCGACGACAAGATCATCATTCCGGGGGTGATCGACTCCACCTCGAACTTCGTCGAGCACCCCGAACTGGTGGCGGACCGCATCGTCCAATACGCGCAGGCAGCCGGCCGCCAGAATGTCATTGCCGGCGTCGATTGCGGCTTCGGCACCTTCGCCGGGCGGGTCCAGGTCGACTCCAAGATCGTCTGGATGAAGCTGCAATCGCTCGCCGATGGTGCGGCGCTGGCCTCGCGGCAGCTTTGGTGAGTCCGGTCATGCGCGGCGGCGGCCCGCATCATGCGGGGCCGCGGGTTCCTTTCATGCATAGGCGCAGGTACTGAGGGCCCTGTCAGGAGAAGAATTTCCCGTGAGCGACACCGGCGCCGCCAAGGCGCCCTCCCCCGCCAAGCCAGGCCGCCGCACCAATATTCCGCTCGGCATCCTCTACATGCTCGCCGCAACCGTATCGTTTGCGGGCTCGAGCGCGGCCGCGAAATGGCTGGTCGCGATCTATCCGGTCGGCGAGGTTCTGTTCATGCGCCAGGTTGCCTCGCTCGTGACGTGCGCGCTGATGATCCTGCCGTTCACGGGGCTCGCGGTCTTTCACACCCGGCGGCTGCGCGCCCACGGTATCCGTGCCGTCTCGCAGGGGACAGCGCAAACGCTGATCATCATCGCCTTCAGCCTGATGCCGCTGGCGAGCGCGGTCGCCATCAATTTTTCGGCGCCGCTGTTCGCAACCTTGGCATCCGCCGTGTTCCTCCGCGAGGCCGTCAGCCCGGCACGCTGGACGGTGCTGCTTATCGGCTTTCTGGGCGTACTCGTCATCAGTGCTCCAGGTGCGGACACGTTCCAGATCGGCGCCGTGTTCGCGATCGGCAACGCCATCCTTTACGGCAGCGTCACGGCCGGCGTGCGCGGCATGACCGCCACGGAATCGGCGGAGACGCTGATCATGTACCAGATGGTCCTGCTCACCGTGATATTCGCTGCTTTCCTGCCGTTCGGATTCATCGTGCCGACCTGGATCGACGGCTCGATCATGCTGCTCATCGGCGTCGTCAACGCCTTCGGACAGTACTGGTGGACGCGAGCGCTGCACCTTGCGCCGGCATCCGCCGTGACGCCGTTCTACTATTTCTCGCTGGTCTGGGCGATTCTGCTCGGCTTCCTGCTCTGGGGCGATGTGCCAACGGTCAGCCTGCTCATCGGATCGGCGATCGTCGTCGGGTCAGGCCTGTTCCTGCTGTGGAACGAGACCGGAAGACGGCCGGGCGCCGCAAACCGCTGAGTTGTGGAGTAAATCGTTTGCCGCTGTCATTCCGGCCCGGCGAGCTTGCGAGCGAAAGCCGGGACCCATGTACCCCGGTGTCGGTGATCAATCTGAAAGCGCAGGGGTACATGGTTCCCGGATCGGCCCTTCGGGCCGTTCGGGATGACAGCTGAGGGGCAGGCAATAACCTGCTAACATCATTCACAGTGCGCAATGCAGGAGCTGTCCATGATCCAGGTGAGACGGATCGGTTACACCACGCTTGAGACTCCGGACGTCGACCGGCAGGTCGGCTATTACACCGAGATCCTCGGCCTGAGCCTGGTCGGGCACGATAACGGCCGTGCCTTTCTCGCCACCAAGCAGGGGCAGCAGGCGTTGGTGCTGGAGCGCGGCGACGCGGCGCGCTGCACGCGGATCGGCTTCCAGGTCGCGCCCGACACCGACTTTAAGGACGTGGCCAAATCGCTGGCGAACGAAGGAATCAAAAGTGAGTTGCGCAATTCATCGACGCCCGGCACCGGCACGGTCCTGACCTTCGAGGATCCGAAGGGAACCATCCTGGAAATCTTCGCCGAAGAAAAAATGCTGCCTGTCGAGCAGCAGCTCTACGGCATCGGCCCGCTCAAGCTCGGCCACGTCGCCTTCCATGTGCGCGACATTCAGACAGTCGTCGGCTTCTACCAGCGGCTGCTCGGCTTCCGCGTCTCGGACTGGCGGGAGAATTTCTTCGTCTTCATGCGCTGCGGACCGGACCACCACACCGTCAACTTCGTCGAGCACGGCGACGTGGTGAAGCTGCACCACATGGCGTTCGAGGTGAAGGACTGGGGCGAGATCCTGCGCGCCTGCGACTATCTCGGCGGCAAGAACATCCATCTGATCTGGGGACCGGGCCGCCACATCATCGGCCACAACATCTTCATCTATCACCGCAACAGCGACCGGCTGATCATCGAGTGCTACACCGGCCTCGATCAAATGAAGGACGAGGCGCTCGGCTACTTCGAGCCGCGGCCGTGGCATCAGGATCAGCCGCAGCGGCCGAAGGTCTGGCCGGCCGACACGCTCGGCAGCTACTGGGGCGGCCGCCCGCCGATCGGGTTCGGCGATTGAGTGCCGTGTCCCGGGCGCACTGCGGCGTGAAGTGCCGCTGTGCAGACCCAGGACCGTACGAGTTCGGCATCTGGAACGGCCCGCATCTGCGGTGCACCACATCGTGATGCCCCGCGTGCGGGGAATGCAGGCCTTACGCCTGCTGTACCGCCGAGAGCAGCCACTGGCCGCCGCTGACGCGACGGAAGGTCCAGAGCTCCGTGACCTCGACCGGCTGGGTCGCATCGCCGTCGACGACACGGCCACTGGAGCGCTCAACCGTCGAGTCGACCAGCGAGAAGCGCATCGCCACCGTCGCATACTCGGCGTTGCCTTCGCGCCATGCCTCGGCCAGATCGCCCGACACGAGCGTCACGTCGGAAATCTTGTTGACTACGCCGTGGCTCGCGTTCTCGGTGAGATCCTCGGCGAAATAGCCAAGCATCTCCGGGGTGGCGCGTTGGCGCAGAGCGTCAAGGTCTTCGTTGCTGAAGGCGACCTGGATCTCGGTCAGCAGCCGCTCGAACGCGTCGTAGTCGGCCGGCTCGATCGTCACCTCGCCGTGCATTGCGGGCATCATTGACGCACCGCCCTGCGTCCCGCTGGTCCGTTCGAAGTTGTACGCGCCTTGCCTGGGCGCCCCGGCGAAGGCCGGCTGGTTACGCCGCTGCCACCAGCTCCAGATCAGACGCGCCACCAGCAGAACGAGACCGATCTGCAGAATGAGCCCGAGGATAGAAGCAAGTCCGCCGAGGCCTCCGGCCAATCCATGGCCGAACAGCATTCCGAGCAAGCCGGCGCCCAGGAAGCCTGCGGCGAGTCCGCCGAGGAACCCCGGTCGACCCAGGAAGCCGCCAGGCGACGTCGCGGTCCGGCCGGCGGCGGCCTGGCCTGACGTGGCGGTAGAAGGCTGGGTGATCGACCGCTGGATCGGCGCTGCCGCCTTCGGTGCCGTACTCGTTGCCGGCGGAGCCGTATAGGTGCGGACGCCGCGGCTCCCGAAACTTCCACCACGACCCGCGCGCGCGTCCACCTCGGTCGCGACAAACGCCAGCGCGGCAAAGATAATCAATGCAATGGTCCAAGGCTGATATCGCCGAGGGATCATCGTCGCCTCCCAAATCGCGCCCCGACGGCGCGAACCCGGCGAATATCGGGATTGCCAAGCCAATTGCCAAGCCAATCGAAAGAGGTTTCGCGAATATCTTCGTAACGGCTTGGTAGGAAACGGCTATCTCGCCTGGAAACGACCGGCGGCGACTCGAGCACGCACCACAACGCGTGGCTTCGGTATCAACCCGCCGATTTTGCACTGCACCTTTGCTGGCCAGCCGAGCAACCTACGACGCCATCGTCTCCTTCACGGCGGCGACCAGTTGCTTGAGCGTGAATGGCTTCGGCAGGAACACGAACTTGCCGTTCTCCGGCAAGTTCTTCTCGAATGCCTCCTCGGCATAGCCGGACACGAAGATGATTTTGATCTCGGGATTGCGCTCACGAAGCACCCTGAACAGGGTTGGCCCGTCCATCTCCGGCATCACCACGTCGGTAATGACGAGGTCGACCTGACCATTGCGTTCGTCGAGCACGTCCATTGCCTCAACGCCGTTGCCAGCTTCCAACACCGTATAGCCGCGCGAAGCAAGGCCGCGTGCGTTGAGGCCGCGCAAGCCCTCCTCGTCTTCGACCAGGAGGATGGCGCCGCGCCCGGTCAGGTCCGCCGAAACCGAGCGGCTCGCGTCGCTCACCGCCGCCAACGCGTCAGAGATCGTCGACGCTTCGGTCTCGGGGGGTTGCGGCAGAGCTTCCTCGACGCCCGCCACGTGACGCGGAAGGAAAATGCGGAACGCCGTCCCCTTGCCCGGCTCGGATTCCACGTAGATGAATCCGCCGGTCTGCTTGACGATGCCGTACACCGTTGAAAGTCCAAGCCCGGTTCCCTTCCCGACCTCCTTGGTGGTGAAGAAGGGTTCGAAGATCTTTTCCTTGATCTCCGGCACAATGCCGACGCCGGTGTCGCGCACCTCGACCAGCACGTATTCCGCTTCCGGCATGCCCTTGTAGGCGAAGGCGCCGGCTTCCTGCGGGACGACGTTGGCGGTGCGCAGCGTCAGCCGGCCGCCGTCCGGCATGGCATCGCGGGCATTGACCGCGAGATTGACGATCACCTGCTCGAACTGGGAGATATCGACCTTGACCGGCCACAGGTCGCGGCCGTGCACGACATCGAGCGTCACCTTCTCGCCGATCAGCCGGCGCAGCAGCATGGTGAGGTCCGATAGCGTTTCGCCGAGATCAAGCACCTGCGGCCGCAGCGTCTGGCGCCGTGAGAACGCGAGCAACTGCCGCACCAGGCTCGCCGCCCGGTTGGTGTTCTGCTTGATCTGCATGATGTCTTCGAACGACGGGTCAGTCGGCTTATGGGCGTTGAGCAGAAAGTCCGTCGCCATCATGATGGCGGAAAGCACGTTATTGAAGTCGTGTGCGATGCCGCCGGCGAGCTGACCGACCGCCTGCATCTTCTGCGACTGGTCGAACTGGCTCTTCAGCGTGCGCTGCTCGGTCGTCTCCAGCGCATAGACGATCGCCGCCTCGGTGTCGCGATCCGCCTCTTCGACCGCCGCGACGTAAAAATTTGCCCAGCGGTCGCCCCGGCCGGCGAGTGCGGCATCCACCGGCGCGATATCGCCCTGCCCGTCGGCCGCTTTGCGGATCATCGCTTCCAACGCCGCCCGATCACGGTCCACCACGACGGACAGGATTGAGCGGTCGTCGCCCTCGCTCTTGAGCGTGCCCTCGAACATGCGCGCGAACAGCGCGTTGCTGCGTGCAATGCGCCCGGCCTTGTCTACTGCGGCAATCGCCATCGGCGAATTGTGGAAGAAGCGCATGAAGCGTACTTCCGCGGCGCGTTGCGGATCGGCATCCTCGTCGCGGGCACGGTTCAGGACCAGCGTGCGCGACGCACCGGCGGTTCCGTCGATGCCGAAGGCAACCTTATGGAACAGGCGGACCGGCAGCGGGCGGCCACCGCGGGTCTTGAGGTCGAGATCAAGGACTTCGGTCTTCACCTCACCCGGCGCGGCACTCAACGTCGTCAGCAGCGAGCCGCCGGCGCCGGAGACGATGTCCGCGAGCGTGAGCCCGCCAGAACCGACCTGCGCGAGGTCGTGGTCCAGCCAGTTGGCCAACGTCGCGTTGAGATAGCTGATGTTGCCTTCGGCATCGACCGAAAAGAATCCGGCCGGAGCGTGGTCGAGATAGTCGATGGCGTGCTGCAGCTCCTGGAAGATGTTCTCCTGGTGTGCGCGCTCGCGTGTCACGTCGGCGATCGCCCAGACGGTGAGGCGCGCATCGCGCTTGCTTGGACCGAACGGCCGCACCCGTAGGTGCAGCCACCGCGCCGAGATTCCCTTCGGTCCCGAGACGCGGACTTCTTCCTGCTGCCGGCGTCCTTCGCGGGCCGCCTTGAGCAGCCGATAGACCGCTTCCGACACATCGGGGTCGCCGATGAACACCCGCTCAACCGGGCGCACATCGTCGAGATTGGTCGCCTCGACGAGATCGAGATAGGCGGCATTGGCATAAAGAACGCGTCCGCTCTGATCGCTGACAACGATGGCGTCGGCGGCGGCCTCGACGATCCCCCGCAGCAGCGGGTTGTCCATCGTGTTGCCGGCGAAGCGCAGAATGCCGGCGGCGAGCGCGAACAGCGAGAACACGCCGGCCGTGGCGAGAGCGGCGAGCAACGCCAGGATGTAGGGTTCGGCATTGGTGCGGCCGATGAGCAACAGGCCCGTTGCCGCCCCGACCAGCACGACGGCGATCAGCAGAACGAGGCCGATGCTGCCATGCTGCTGGCGGGCGTGGCCACGGTCGAGGGCCATCCGCGCCGCCCCTTCGCTCATGTCCTGGGTTGCCATGGATAGCCCTGAATCGTTGTGTTCTCTCAGTGCCTCAGGCGGCAGTGGTAAGCAAGGGACTCAAGGTCGTCCGGCATACTCGGCGTGCTCCCTCCCCCATTGGGGGAGAGGGTCGGGGGGTGAGGGGTTACGAGGGTCTCAGTAAGCGCCGGAACCCCCTTACCCCGACCCCGCCCTCTCCCTCCGGGAGGGAAACGTGAGGCCGTGCCACAGCAACGACACGTCGTGCCGCACCGCTCGCCGCAGATGCATCACGTAGCCGATCACTTCTGCCACCGCCTGCCAAGCGTTCGGGCAGGCGGTGGGCTTTCGACGTTCGGGATGCACCATCGCCAGATCACCAATCCGGCGTGCCTGGCCGGCACTTTTGTTCACCGCGTATTTACCATAACAATGCCCTAAACACGGTGCCGATAAACGGATTCTGGCCCTTAGCGTTAACAATTTGTTAGCATCATGGGCGGCTGCCTCGGGAGTTAGCCCTCCGGCGATTCTCCGCGGCCACGATGACTTCAAGCACGGGGCATCGAGCAAGCGTGGGAGCTTTCAATGGACAGTCTGTTCGGCGTTGAAGTCACCGGGGCCGCACGTTTCATTATCGCGTTTGTGGTGGTGCTCGCGCTGATCGCCGTTACCGCGTGGCTGGTGCGCCGATTCGGCAGCGGAGCCCTGTCGTCGGGCGGCGGTCGTGGACGCCAGCCCCGCCTTGCCGTGATCGACGCCGCGGTAGTGGACGCCCGCCGCAAGCTCATCCTCGTACGCCGGGACAATGTCGAGCATCTGCTGATGATCGGCGGGCCGAGCGACGTAGTCATCGAACCAACCATCGTCCGCGCGACGTCAGGCGTTCGCGACGTTCCCACTGCCCGGACTGCCCCGATTCCAGAAGCGATCCCCCGCCCCGTGCCGCTCGAGGAAGAGACGATGTGGCCGCTGCAGCCGGAACCGGCGCCCCGCCCGCAGCGTCCCGCCACCCCGGTCGCGTCCCAATGGAGCGCGTCCGCCCACCACCAGCCGGCCGATATCCCCGTGCGCGCGCAGCATCCCGATACGCTCGCCGCCCAGTCGCCGCCGCGCGCGGAGCCAGATCCAGCACCAGAACCAAGGGTCAGCGCACAGTTTGCAACGCCAGCGACCGATCCGAATCTCGCCGAGATGGCGCAACAGCTTGAGGCGGTGCTGCGCCGCCCGGCAGGTGGCGCGCCGCGGCTCGACATCCCGACCGATCAGCCACGGCCGATCGAGCCGTCAATCGAGCCGCATCCAGTCGCGCACGCGCCCGAACCGGCGCACCGGGAGATTCCCGAGGTGCGGCCGGTTCCACCCGAGGCGCGACCGGGCGTCTCGAAGAATTTCTACGAAGATCTCGAGCAAGAGATGGCGAGTCTGTTGGGCCGTCCGACAGGAAAGACGTGACGACACGGACAACCCTAACCGCACCCGCACTCCTCGTCGTCACGCTGGCCGCAGCCAAGCCGGCCACCCCCGGGACATCGGCATTAATTTCGGACACGACGCCGGCCTGGCCGAGCGGGTCATCCAGCTCGTCGCCCTGCTCACGGTCATCATCTCTAACGCCACGTCAGGCCGGCTGAGTTTCGCCAGCGCGGCGACTCCAGCAGAAGCCTACGGCTACGCCGCGTATCGGATAGGGCGTGCCGCCGGATCATCTCATCGCCGCGTCGTCCCATCGGCGTGAGGTCGCGAAACCACGCGGCCTCCGGCACCTCCGCTGCCGGAGACCGCGGCCCTTCTCCGCGCGCCCTCAGCCCCACAGGCGCTTGCTGGCAATCTCGGCGCCCTCGCTGAGCGCCTTGAGCTTCGACCACACCACGCTGTCCGCAATGGCGGGTTCGCCGGCGCGTACGAAAGTTCCGAATCCGCAATCGACGCCGGCGATCACCCGCTCGCGGCCCACGATGTCGGCATAGCGCCGAATGCGCTGCGCCACCAGCCGCGGGTGCTCGACAAAATTGGTCGTCGAGTCGATGACGCCGGGAATCAAAATCTTATCGTCTGGAATGCTTATCTCCTTGAGGTCTTCCCACTCGTGGTCGTGGCGCGGATTGGCCGCCTCGATACTGATTGCCTGCGGGCGCGCCTTAAAAGCGAGATCGATGATCTTGTTGAGCGGCAGATCGTGGGTATGCGGTCCTTCGTAGTTGCCCCAACAGATGTGCAGTCGCATGCGTTCGGCCTGCAGGCCTTCCGTAGCGGCATTGAGCGCTTCGATGTTGCGCGCGGCGATCTTGCGGAATTCGTCGTCGGTGAGGTGCCGGTACTGGTTATTGCGCGCCGAGCCGAGATCAGGAGCATCAATTTGCAGGACGAAGCCCGCCTTCACGATCGCTTGATACTCGGTCTTCAGGACATTCGCGAGTGCCTCCACGTAGGCATCCTCACTCGGATAGTGGAGGTTGATGATGAAGCGCGTGAGGATGCCGGGCGACGGCGCGGTCATGAAGGCCTCGGTCGGCCTCGCCTTGGCAACGGCGCGGGCAAGATTTGCGAGGTCGCGGTCGAGCGCCGAGCGGCCGCGGTAGCTGAGCGGGCCGATGCAGCCGGGAAACGGCACACCGCCGAACTGCGCCTGCCGCGCGGCGAAATCCGGATGCGCCAGAAGATCGCGCCCGACCATGATGTCGCGACCTTTCTCGGCGGCTCGCGGGTCGGGTCCGATGCCGGTGACACGATGCCGGATATACATCGTGTAGGATGGCTTGCTAAGCTCGCCGTCGCTGACGACATCGACGCCCGCGGCGACCTGCTGCGCGACGATGGCGTCTATCGCTTTTTCGGTCTCGGCTTCGAACGCAGAGGCGTCAATGGCCGCGCCCTTTTCCCTGGCAAGCACCATGTCGATCAGCGGCTTCGGCCGCGGCAGGCTTCCGGTATGGGTCGTGAGTATGTGGTCGGTACTGGTCTTCATGCCGTGATCCCGTCCTGGTCCCGTTGCCTATGATGCCCGATATTCGCGCGACTGGTCGGCGACGATCGGGTTGCGCAGCGTGCCGATACCGCTGATCTCGACCTCGACGGTCGATCCGGGACGCATGTGCACCAGCCCCTTCACCTTGATGCGGCCGAACTGCTTGGAAAGATCGTTGCCGACGTCATTCGGATCGGCAAGCGGACTAGCCCCAGGCGTCCCCATCGCAATGATGTCGCCGACGCGGAGCTCATAGCCGGACGATAGATAGCTGATGACCCGTTCAACGTCGAACAACAGGTCGCTGAGGCTCGAGTCCTGGCGCACGACGCCGTCAAGGCGGGTGACCAGGCGCGCCGACTTGTAATCGGTGACCTCGTCCGGCGTCACCAGCCAGGGGCCGCAGCTGCCGGACCTCTCGAAATTCTTGCCCAGACCGAATTGGCGATTGTGACTTTGGTATTCGCGGACCGAACCCTCGTTGAAGCAGGTAAGGCCGGCAACGTGGTCGAGTGCCTTGTCAGGCGGAACATGGCGGCCTCCCCGCCCGATGACCACAGCGAGCTCCCCTTCGTAATCGAACGCGCGCGCAATCTCGGACGGCGGACAAAGCAGAGCTTCGTTGTGGGCGACGATCGACGCCGGCATGCGCAGAAAGACATGCGGATGCTCGGTCGAGGTCGTCAGCCCGGTCTCCTCGATATGCCGCTTGAAGTTGAGCGCCAGCGCCCAGATCGCATTCGGCCGGGCGATCAAAGGAAGAAACTTGACGTCGGAGATTGGCCGGCGCACCGGGCCTTGCGCAACGGCGGCACGCGCACGCTCGATCGCGCCCGGCACGGAGAGCAAGGTTTGCAGATCGCGCGGCAGGCTCGGTTCGACGTTCGACAGATCGATGAATTCAGCGCCCGAGACGGCCACCCCGATGGCCGCGTGCCCGGCGTTGTCGAACTGGAAAAGCCGCATGGATCACCTGTTGGGTAGAAGGGTGCCTCGGCGAGGGACCGATGGTAACCGGTTTGCCGCACCGTTGTCTCGTGTTGATGCCACGTCTAGTGTTACGTCGGCAGTGGACAAGGGAGGAAGCAGCAATGCGCATCGTCGATCTGAGTCGGGAGCTCTACCACCGCACGCCGAGCTATCCGGGCCAGCCTCCCATCATCCATGGCGTCTGGAAGACGCATGCCGAGGCGTTCGCCGATTCCGGCAATGTGCACGGCAACAGCGTGATGTACTTCTCCATGCCCGACCATGGCGGCACGCACATCGATGCGCCGCGCCACTTCGGGCCGGATGCTACTCCGATCAATGAGTATCCGCTGGAGAACTGCATCGTCCCTGGCATTTGTCTCGATCTGCGGCACATCGCGCCGAAGGCGGAGATCACGCCGGCGGACCTCGAAGCGGCGGTGAAAGAAGCGGGCGTCCCGGTTCCGCAGAAAGGCACGGTGCTGCTCTGCACCGGACACCACGCACGCACCTTCCCGGGCCGCGCCTACGCGACCGACAATCCGGGCGTCAATGTCGCCGCGACCGAGTGGCTGGCTCAGCAGGGCATCGTGCACTTCGGCATCGATTCGATGCGGCCGGGCCCGGAGGGCAACGTCAACTCGCTCGTGCACAAGGCCTGTCTGGAGCTCGACATCACCCACATCGAGAGCCTGTGCAATCTCGAGGCGCTAATCGGCCAGGGTACGTTCCGCTTCATCGGCCTGCCGCTCAAGTGGCGCGGCGGGACCGGCTCGCCGATCCGTGCGGTGGCGGTGTTCGAGGATTAGCTCTCGCGGATTCTTATCGTTAGTACACCGGCGTGTGCCGGTCCTGATCCGTTCCCTCGCGGATCTGGCGCTCCAATTCGCGTCCGTCGAGGTAGGCCGCCTCACCCTTGACCAGCGTGTCCTCGAAGTAGATCCAAATGCTCATCGGCAGGCACAACTTCTTGCCCGTGGTCGGCGTGCCGAAGAACACGCCGTTCGGCGTGCCTTCGAAATAGCCGTTGCCGACGATTGCCTCGTCCGACGCGACCCAGCGGTGCGCGTAGAATCCCTGCCCCTGGAACGTCAACATGCGGTTGCGGTAGAACTCGCGCACCGCCTCGTAGCCGACCACATGCAAGCCGGTCGCGTGCATGATCTGGAACGGATCGTTCTTTGTCATGGTCGCCATGGTGGCGTCGAGATCGCCCGACCATTCGGCGACGGTGTGCTCCACCAGCCGTTGCCAGTTCTTTTCCGCAACAGCGCCGCCGGCCTTGATGACTTGTGCGGAGAAATCGAAATCGTCCATCGTTGCCATGACCATTGCTCTCGTCGCGCGGCCCGGCGGACCGCATGGCGCAAGGCCGAAAGCCTATTGCGCCGGCCGAACGGCGACAACCGCCGAGGCTCCACTATGCCAAGCCATCCTGCCGGCGGCAGCGACCAGGATCGCAGCCGGGCCAGCTCAAAGATGGCGCGTCTCGGCTGGCGGCGACTGCCAGTCGCTATTGCGCCCGTCCTCATAGGTAACGGGTGCATTTTGCCAGTCCGGCCTCACTTTTGTTCGCTTGGAGTGCAAAAGATGATTCGTGGTCTCCGTGCGAGGGGGCCAAGTCCGTTGTTTTCAATCGCACTGAAGCCGCAGCCCATGCAGATCGAGATCAAACGGCTGACTCCAGACGGCGCCGCGGTCCTCGGTCGTGTTGCGGCCGAGGTCTTCGACGAACCTATCGATCCTCAGCGTCTCGCCGCGTACCTGGCCGCGCCGGGCCACCTCATGATCGTCGCTCTCGCGGACGGTGAAGTGGTGGGCCAGGTCGCCGCCGTTATCCACAGGCATCCCGACAAGCCGACCGAGCTCTATATCGACGAGGTCGGCGTCACGCCTGCATTGCAGCGGCGCGGCATCGCCAGGCAAATGCTCGACGCGATGTTCGTGCTGGGCAAGGCATTGGGATGCGAGGAGGCCTGGGTCGGCACCGAGCATAACAACCTTCCAGCGCGCAGCCTGTACGACTCCCGCGGCGCGGCGGCCGAGCCGTTCGTGATGTACCTGTACCAGCTTTGACGCTCCCGCACGGAGTCCACACGGACCATCGCGCAGCCGTTAGAGGTCGACCAGGCTCTTGAAGCCGCCATAGATCATGCGCTTGCCGTCGAAGGGCATCGCCTTTGGGTCCATCATCTTCGCCAGCCGCTTATCCTTCATCACCTTGGCAAGAATCCGGTCGCGATCGGCGCGCGACTTATAGACAATATAGGAAAACATCACCGTCTCGCCGCGCTTGAGCTTGACGCTGCGCGGGAACGACGTCCACTTCCCAACCTTGACATCGTCGGCGACGCATTCGCGGAACTCCAACGCGCCATGTTCGCGCCAGACCTTGCCGGCCTTGCGCGCCATGCTGCGATAGGCTGACAGGCTTTTCCTCGGAACGGGCACGACAAATCCGTCGACGTATGGCATGTGCTTCCTCCTATTGGCGGACCGGACGCTTTGCTTCATAGCCTCCGGCTCGGGTTACTTCTCGGCGGCCGCCTTCAGATTGGCGAGGCCGCTTTCGAAATCCTTGCCGACCATCTTGTCCATGTTGAACACGACTCCGATCACCTTGGCGAAATAGGGCTGAGGTCCCTGCATCTTCCATGTGATATCGGTTGATTCGCCGCGAGGTTCCAGCACAAAGTCGACTTGGTTGTGCGCCTCGAAAGGCCTGACGAAGTCGAGCTTCAACGTCACCTTGGATGGTGGAGATGCTTCGATGATTTCCATCCTCCCCTGACCGACCTTGCGATTGCCTTCCCAGGCATAGACCGTACCGGCACCGCTTGGCGCGCCGCTGTACGTCCGCTTCAGCTCGGGATCCATCTTTTCCCAGGGCGACCATGCACCCCAATTGTGGAAGTCGCTGATGAATGGATAGATCTTGTCGGGCGACGCCTTGATGCTCGCCGAGCGCTGCAACGTGAAGGTGTCGGGCCGTGTGGCAGCATAGGCGAGGACGCCAGCGATGCCGACAACCAGAACAGCACCGACGACAAGTGCGATTGTTTTGAACATTTTGAAGCCTCTCCCTCGCGGTGATACTTATCCAACGATCGGAATCCAAGTCTCGATGCCGCCGGTCCCGGTCTGCGGATCGAACGCCTCACTGTAGCGTTCGAACAGGTCTACCCCGTCCGAGGCGTGTCGATAGCCGGACGATGGAAACCAGTCCTTGCAGATGGCATCGATTGTACCCGCCAATGCGGAAACATGGCGGTGATGCGGAAATACCGCATACCGCTGCGCCGGGATTTCCATGTGGCCGAATCCGCCGGGAAGGCCGCGAAGGTCGGAGACCTCGACGCCGGCGAGATACCCAAAGCTGTGCACGTCCTTGAGCGAGTCGAAGACCACCCCATAGGCCGTGCGCCCAACCTGGCCGGGAACCCTACCAATGTGCGGCGCAAAGCGCTGCCATTGCGCAGGGATTCCCGTATTGGTGCCGCAATGACGTTCGGCGAGACCCGCGACGAGCATCGCCTTGCCATCCTCGAAACGCGGCGTCTCGCGTGTCACGGCCGCGGACTTGCTCATCTTCCGACTCCCTCGATCGAGCGTCATGCGGTTTTTCCTTCGTATACGCGCTTGAGTTCGGCTATGTCGAATTTCTTCATCTGAAGAAAAGCCTTGGTGACCCGCTGCGACTTTTCCGTGTTCGGGTCCATCAACATGTCCAGGAGCACGGTCGGAACCACCTGCCACGAGAGTCCGAATTTGTCCTTCAGCCAGCCGCAGGGGCCCTCGCCGCCGCCCTCGGTCAGCTTGCTCCAGAAATAATCGACCTCTTGCTGCGACTCGCAATGGACCTGGAACGAGATCGCCTCATCGAACTTGAATTGCGGGCCGCCGTTGAGCGCGACGAATTTCTGCCCTTCGATCTCGAACTCGGCGACCATGACCGAGCCGGCCGGCCGGCCATGAATCTCAAAACCCTCCTTGCCGTAGCGGCTGATCGTTCCAAGCTTCGAGTTCTTGAAGATCGAGCAGTAGAACTTCGCCGCCTCCTCGGCCTGGGTATCGAACCACAAGCAGGGCGTGATCTTTTGTGTGGTGACTTGCATGGCTTCCTCCTTTCAGATGCCGTGACATTTCACGGATTTCTTTTCCCTCAAAGAAACCGTGCTGACTTGGCTTGACGAGCAAACGATGGATCAGGCAGCGCTATCGCGTTTCTCCGGCGCGCAGCCGTAGCCCGGATGGAGCGAAGCATCATCCGGGGCCGCGATCCAGCACCGACTCCAATGTCTGCTCCTGCATTCGGCTTCGCCTTATGCGGGCTACCTGCTGACTCTCCGCCCGCAATAGCCGCGTATCAGAGCCGCGGCCCGACAAGGGCGAACATGGCGCCCTGCGGGTCGAGGCAATGCACGATCCAGCTGCCGCCGGGCACCTGATGCGGGCCGTTGACGATCTTGCCCCCGCGCGCCTCGACGCGGGTCTTGGCGGCCTCGATGGCATCGATATTGAAGTAGTAAAGCCAGAACGGAGCAGGCACGGCTTCCGGCTTGGTCATCATGCCGCCAATCATCTCGCCGTCGATCGCAAAAATCTGGTAGACGCCCATCGGCCCCATATCGACGGCTTCAGCCTTGGTCCATCCGAACAGGTCGGCATAGAAGGCGAAGGCTGCCTGCCACTCCGCCGCCTGCAGCTCGCGCCAGCCGCCATAGCCGGGCGTGGCGGATGCCGCGGGCGGTGCTTCGCTCCCCGGCGCGCCCTTGAACAGCGCGAGGACCGCGCCCTGCGGATCGGAAACCATGGCGAAGCGACCGACTCCGGGAATGTCGTCCGGCGCGCGATGGATGTGGCCGCCCGCTTTCTCGAACTGGGTGGCACGCGCGTCAACGTCGTCGACCGCGACATAGCCGTTCCAGCCCGACCGCGCCCCGGCTTCGGAAGCTGCTTTGGGTAATTCCATCAGCCCCGCCACTTGCGTGCCGTTGGCGGAGAGCAGCGTGTACTGGACGCCCGGCATACCCGCGTCCTTCGCATCCCAGCCGATGACATTGTGGTAGAAATTCTCCGCAGCCTTGGTGTCGGTCGTCATCAACTCGTACCAAACGAAGGTGCCATGGGAACTGGACATTTCGATTTCCTCCTCCGGTGATCTGGGCTATGCCGCGCTCGTCTGCGCCCGCGCCTCGTCCTCATACTCGTCGTGGCGCTTCACCCAATCCATGATCTCGGTCTCGTTGCGGCCCTTCGGCGTGATGTCAAGATAGATGAACACGCCGTTCACCTCCTCGTTGCCGCGCGCATAACTGGAATAGGTGTGGAAGACGTCGCCGTTCTCGTCCTTGGTGAAGACGCTGAGGCCGGGCAGTTCGTCGAAGCCTTCGACCATACCGTAGTTGTAGTAGACGTTGCCTTTGGCGAGCTGCTCCTTCGTGAACGAGACGTGAAAGTCGTAGTTGAAGTCGCTGCCGTAGGACGACACCCATTTCGCCGTCCAGCCCATGCGCTTCTTGTAGGCTTCGAGCATCGCCAGTGGGGCGCGCGAGACCCGGACATAGGTCACGTCGTGATTCTCAAGATGCACGATCGCGCCCTCGGCGTGATCGGCCTCGAGCGAGCAGCTCACGCAGCCCTGGCCGAGATCATGCCGCCACATGAAGTGATGGATGATCAACTGGCTGTTGCTGCCGAACAGTTCGGCGAGCGTCTTTTTGCCTTCGGTCGTGTCGAACAGATACTGCTTCTCGACCTTGACCCAGGGCAGCGCGCGCCGCTCGGCGCTGACCAGGTCGCGCAGGCGGGTGAGCGCCTTCTCGTTCTTGAGATGCGCCTTGCGGGCGGCGAGCCATTCGTCGCGGGATACGATCTTGTGAGGCATGTTTCCTCTCCTCAGCAAACCGAGCGATTTCACCCGAGGACGGGCGGGCAACCAGCCACCCGACAGTTAGGACCGATATTTTTTTCGCGAGAATTGACGGTTCCGTGGCAGGGCGGCGGCATCGGATAACCGGATAGGTGTCAGACGGGCTGGCTGTCCTTCATCAGGCGGTCAAGATGCTGCCGGATGTGAGCGGCTTCCGCCGTCGTATTAGCGAGCGCGATGGCCCGGTCGAACGCCACCCGGGCGTCCTCGGCGCGGCCGAGCTGCAGCAGCAGCGCGCCCTTGACCCCGAAGTAGTGGAAATAGCCCGACAGGCGATTGCCGAGCGGCTCGATCATTTCCAGTCCTGCCGCCGGCCCGCGCACCTTTGCCACCGCGACGGCGCGATTGAGGGTGACGACGGGCGACGGCTGCAACCGTTCCAGCGTCGCATACAAAAGATCGATCTCGGCCCAATCCGTGTCCTCGGGCCGGGCCGCTCGCGCATGCAATGCGGCGATCGCAGCCTGCACCTGATACACACCGGGGCGACGATGGCGCAGCGCCTTGTCGACCAGCGCCAAGCCCTCGGCGATCATCTCGCGGTTCCAAAGCGCGCGATCCTGGTCGTCAAGCAGCACGATCGCGCCGTCCGCATCGAGCCGGGCCGGCGTTCTCGCATGCTGCAACAGGCACAGCGCGGTAAGTCCCATGATCTCGGGCTCGCTCGGAAACAGCCGCAGCAGCAGACGGGCGAGCCGGACCGCCTCGTCGCACAGCGGCGCCCGCACATGCACCGTGCCGCCGCTCGCCGAATAGCCCTCGTTGAACAAGAGGTAGATCATGGCGGCGACGACGCCGAGCCGTTCGGCCCGCTCGACCGCCCCCGGCGTCTCGTAGGGAACGCCTGCCGCCGCAACCCGCTGCTTGGCCCTGGTGATGCGCTGCTCCATCGCGCTCTCGCTCACCAGGAAGGCGCGCGCGATTTCCTTGACCGAAAGGCCGGACACGATCCGCAGCGCCAGCGCGATCTGCTGGGTCGCCGGCAGATCGGGATGGCAGCAGATGAACAGCAGGCGCAGCACGTCGTCGCGGTAGTGCGCACTGTCGAGCCGCTCGGCGAGGTCCGCCTCGGCATCCTCGAGATCCGAGATCAGCTCGTCGGCGGGCAGCGCCTGGCTCTTGCTGCTGCGGCGAACATCGTCGAGCGCGGCGTTGCGCCCCACCAGGATCAGCCACGCGGTCGGGTCGCGCGGCGGACCGTTGACCGGCCAATTCTTCAACGCGCGCAGGCACGCCTCCTGGAACGCCTCTTCCGCCCGATCGAGGTCGCGGAAGTAGCGCAGCAGCGCCGCGACCGCCTGCGGCCGTGCCGACGTCAGCGCGGCATCGATCCAGCCGATGTCGGTCACTTCATGGCCTTCCCGGGGTGGAGCACAAGCACCGGGCGAATTTCATAGGTCCCGCCCGGGTTCGCGCGCCCCAGTTCCTGCGCGATCTCCAGCGCCTCTTCGAGCGATGCGCTGTCGACCACATAGAAGCCGAGCAGCTGCTCCTTGGTCTCGGCGAACGGCCCGTCGATCACCACGGGCGCCTCCCCGTCCTTTCGCAAGGTGGTCGCCGTGGTCGTGGGCATCAGGCGGGCGACCGGCCCGAGACGGCCCTCCCCCGCCAGCCGCTGCTGCACGATCGCGAGCCTGCCCATGACCGCCGCGTCTTCCTCCTTGCTCCAGGCGCCGACCACGGCTTCGTCGTGGTAGCAGAGGATGGCATAGAGCATAATGTGCGCACTCCGTCGTTGTCCCTAGTGTCCCGGTTCCGACGTTCGTATCCCATTGCAGCACGCGCTCGAACATCGGAACCAAAGGGACACTAGCAACTATATGATTCTAGTGTGGCTTTGGATTTGACGTTCCTACGAGAGACTCGCCGCAATGCTGGTAGGAACGTCAAATCCGCCACACTAGTGGAGCGGATTTGACATTCGCTACCCACCCGGCCGCGGGCTCGTGAAGCGAATGTCAAATCCAACGCTCCACTAGAACTTAATACTTGCTAGTGGTCCTTTGATTCTAACATTCGCAAGAGAGCCTGCCGAGCCGGGATGCGAATGTTAGAATCGGACCACTAGGACGAACGAGTATGCCCGATCGCGACGATGCTCAAGGCGCGGTAATGACCATCCAGCCGACGCCGAAGCGGTCGGCGACCATGCCGAAGCGCGAAGCGAAGAAGGTCTTCTCCAGCGGCATCTGCACCTGTCCGCCGTCGGCGAGGGTTCCGAACAGCCGTTCGGCCTCGGCATCGTTCGCCACGGAGAGCGTCAGCGAAAAGCCGTCGAATTTTGGCTTGCCCTGGCAATGGCCGTCCGAAGCCATCACCGTGGTATCGCCGATGCGGAATTCCGAATGCATCACCTTCTCCGCCGAACCGGGCGCGCACATGTTGGGATCCGGAGCCTCCTTGAACCGCATCAGCGCCGTCACCTCGGCGCCGAGCTTGCTGCGGTAGAAGTCGAGCGCATCCTCGCAGCGACCGTCGAAGAACAGATAGGGCTGAACTTTCATGGGACTTCCTTTCGTGACGTGGAGTTAAACACGAAGGCGGCGCTTATTGCGCCGCCGCTTTGTTGAGTCGCGCGCGCAGTTGCTCTTCCTGCTCCCTCAGTTCCGGCGTGAACTCGGCGCCAAAGTCGGAGGCCTCGAACACCTGGCGAATCTCGATCTCGGATTCCGCGCCGGTTGGATTGGGACAGCGCTTGACCCATTCGATCGCCTCTTCCTTCGACTTCACTTGCCACAGCCAGAAGCCGGCGATCAGATCCTTGCTGTCAGCAAACGGTCCGTCAATCACGGTCCGCTTTTCGCCGGAAAACCGGATGCGTGCGCCCTTCGAGGTCGGATGCAGCCCCTCGCCCGCGAGCATCACGCCGGCTTTCACCAATTCCTCGTTGAATTTGCCCATATCGGTCAGAAGCTGCTCGCTCGGCATCACGCCCGCTTCCGTGTCCTTGTTGGCTTTGACCAGGATCATGAATCGCATCGTCTTATCTCCCTTTCATTGGCGGCGAGGCTTCGGGCAATCCGCATTCGCATCAGACCTGAACTCCCGTTCTGTCCAAATGACGAACAGGCGGGAGCGAGACCGACATGCCTAGGCGACTTTTTTTTGGACCATTGCTAAGCCTTTGAAATACCAAGCCGGTGCCGGGCCGCATTCTATTTCGGCATCATCGCGAGATACGGCTGCGCTTCCTTGACGGTCCGGGCGAAGGACGGGCGCTCGACCAGGCGGCCAAGATATGCGGCCACGTTCCGGTAGCTGTCGCCGAACGGCATTACCATGTTGGCGTAGAACAGAGCCGGCGCAGCAGCGCAGTCGGCCATCGTGAAGGTGTCGCCCATCGCCCACGTTTTCGTGGCCATGTCCTGCTCGATCATGCCCAGGGCTGTCTGCAGCAGCGACCTCGCCTCTTGCACACCGAGTAGGTCGTTCTTCCCCGCCGGTCGCAGCTTGTCGGTCACGACCTTCCCCATCGGCACGTTGACGTAGAGATCAAAGAAGCGGTCGCGCAGGCGCGTCTGCCGCGCGAGATCAGCGTCGGCAGGCACAAGCCGTGTCGTGCCTGGGTAATGCTGCGCCAGATACTCGATGATGATGCTCGATTCCGGCACCGTTTGGTCCTTGGCATCATCGCGCAGCACCGGGAACCGGCAGACCGGCCAGACCCGTTGCAATTCGGCACGGGAGGCGGCTTCGCCGAGATTGATGAGGCGCGGCGTAAACGGCGTGTCGTTCTCGTAAAGGGCGATGAGCACCTTCTGACAGAACGACGCAAGCGGATGGAAATAGAGCGAGAGAGACATCGGGGGGCCTTCCCTATTTCGCTGGCTCGTAGCGCAGGATGACGGCGCCGGTCGTCAGCGGCTTGGCGTCGAGCAGCTTCAGCCTGACCCGCTCGCTGCCTGACTTGAAGAGCGGCGTGCCGCCACCGAGAGTGAGCGGATTCACGGCGATGCGGAATTCGTCGATCAAACGGTGTGGAATGAGGCTCCCTGCCAAGTCCGCGCTGCCGAACAAGAGGATGTCCTTGGCGGTCTCGCGCTTCAACCGAGCGACCGTTTCGGCCGCGTCGGCGTTGAAGACTTGCGTGTTATTCCAGTCCGACCGCGTCAGCGTCCGCGAGAACACGAATTTCGGCAGCGCATTCATGAAGTCGGCGACCTCGCCGGTTTCGCCCGGCCAGTGGTTCGCCATCAACTGATAGGTGACGCGGCCGAACAGGAGTCCGCCCGCGGCCTTGCCCTGGGCGATGCTGATTTGCTCAAGCTCCTCGCCCCAAACGTCCAAAAACCAGGATATGTCGCGGCCCGGCCCTTCAACAAACCCGTCGAGCGTCATCAGATTCCACATGATCAGCTTCGCCATGGCGACTTCTCCAAGTGATCTTCTTTTGCAACCAGTTGCATCGTAAGGAATCTGATGCGATATTGCAATCGGTTTTTTTCCAGGCGAATCGAGGCGCAAATTGAGCGACGCACACCGGTCCGGCTGCCCAATCAACCTCACGCTCGAAGTGGTCGGCGACAAATGGAGCCTGCTGATCGTTCGCGACATGATCTTCGGCAACCGGCGGCATTTCCGCGCGCTGCTGACGAAATCGGAGGAAGGCATCGCCTCCAACATTCTCGCCGATCGCCTCAAGCGGCTCACCGAACAAGGGATCATCAGCAGAGCCGACGACCCGAGCCACGCGCAGAAGGGAATCTACAGCCTCACGGAACAGGGCATCGACCTGCTGCCAGTGCTCGCGCAGATGTCGGTCTGGGGCCGCAAGTATCTCCCCGTCACTGATGAACTCGGCATCCGCGCGCAATTGCTGGAGGAAGGCGGGCCGAAGCTGTGGCGCGAGTTCATGGACGAATTGTGCGAGACGCATCTCGGCGTGAAGCGACGCAGGTCGAAATCACGCGTGTCGGTCGCTGAGAGGCTGCAAGCGGCGTATCAAGCGGTGGTGGCGAAGAGCGGCTAACGCAGCGCCATGATCAACGATGCCGTCGCCGCGAGACACGCGACCGTCCGCACGTGGTTCCAGGCGGTCCAGACCGACAAGTACCGTGTCCAGACGGTCGCGCCCTTGACGCCGTCCGGATCGACCGCAGCCAGTTCGTTGTTGAGCGGCACGTTGAACACGATCGTCACGAGAATGTTGCCGACGAGATAAAGCACACTGCCGACCAAGAGAACAGCCGCGCCGGGCTCCGACCAGCCGATCATAGCGGCGATCGCCAACACGATGCACGCCGCGGCTGTTCCAAAGAACACCAGGAAGAACAGCGGGTTCAAGATCTCAACGTTGATGGCCTGCATGGCGGCAATGCCGTTCGGCGGCGGCAGACGGCCAAGCGCGGTCATGCCGAAGGCCGAGAAGGCGAAGAACAGTCCGGCCATGAGTCCGGAGCCGAGTGCGGCAAAGAATGTCAATGCGAAGAACAGGCGCTCCATGATCTGCCTCCTCGACGCGGCATATAGCGGATAGCACGGAAAGCAATGCAAGCATCCCTCGGGGGCAATGCGCCTCGCGAGAAACCAACGTGCCTCGCGAGAAACGATGGCGGTTGTTTGACACTCAAGTCTCTCGACGCGGTCGTCCCCGCGCAAGCGGGGACCTATAACCACAGGACTCGCGGAGGAAACGCCGCCCCTGCCACGTCGAGAACACACGGCGTATGGGTCCCCGCATTCGCGAGGACGACTCGCGGCGGGGCCGGCGCGACGGCGACCCCTCAGTCGTCGCGATAGATGCGCTCGCGCCGCTCATGGCGCTCTTGTGCCTCGACCGAGAGCGTCGCGATCGGGCGGGCTTCGAGGCGGCGCAGCGAGATCGGCTCGCCGGTCTCTTCGCAGTAGCCGTAGGTGCCGTCGTCGAGGCGCTGCAAGGCCGAGTCGATCTTGGCGATCAGCTTGCGCTGGCGGTCACGGGCGCGCAACTCAATGGCGCGGTCGGTCTCCGATGATGCTCGGTCGGCGAGATCGGGGTGATTCTGGTTCTCGTCCTGCAGATGCTGCAGGGTCTCCTTGGCCTCCTTGAGAATGTCTTCCCTCCAAGCGAGCAGCTTCTTGCGGAAGTAGTCCCGTTGGCGCTCGTTCATGAAGGGCTCTTTGTCGGTCGGCCGGTAGATTTTCTCTTTAGCCGATGCCATGCACACAAACTCCATCCCTAGACCATGGCGAGTCTTGCCCTCGCGGGCCACGCTTATAGTCGCGCTCCGGCTGTCGGGCAATATCGGAGATTTCAGCTAAATGACTGAAAAGCGGGCGCATTGCGGGCTGGTATGGTTAACCGGCGGTGAATTTTTTGACGCCGGCAGGCTCGCCTAGCGGATTCCCGCCTTGGCCGGCTCGACGCTCACCCCCAATTGGATCTCGGCGACACGGCGTCGAGCCGCGGATTGTCGGTGTCGCCCTTGAGTCGCCCGCCACGGCCTGGAGTTTGCGCAGGCTCCCCGAATTCGATGGCACCGAGGGCGGCTCGGCCACGGCACACCGCCCGCTTGGGTGCGGTGCTTGCCTAGGTCCCGGAACGCCGTGTCGACGTTGAACGCTGTCGTCTGTGAAGTTGGCGATGTTGCCAGAGATGGTTTCGAGCGCATGGGACTGTGCGCATGCCGGTTACCGCGGTGGTGAGGGCGCCAAAGATACCCATCGACTGTTTCCAACTGTTACACGGCCGCACCACAATGCGGGTACCGCCGGCCGATGTCCGCACTCCGCGCAAGCCGCGTGCCACGCCGCATCGCAGAAAAATCAAAGGCTTATCGTTCCGTATCCACCGCGCATGCATCAGTCTTACCGGGTGACGGCGACGGCGGCCGGCAATTCTTGCCGGTCCCGCGTGAGCTTGCGGACGGGGCGTCGGCTCTCTATGGTCCCGCGCCCGGCCATCCAGGATGAGCAGCTTCATGCGCTTCGACGGCACCAGCGCGTATGTCGCGACCGACGATCTCAAGGTCGCCGTCAACGCCGCGATCACGCTTGAGCGGCCGCTGCTCGTCAAAGGCGAGCCCGGCACCGGCAAGACCGTGCTGGCGCTGGAGATCGCCAAGAGCCTCGGTGCCCCGCTGCTGGAATGGCACGTGAAGTCGACCACCAAGGCGCTGCAAGGACTCTACGAATACGATGCCGTCTCGCGCCTGCGCGACAGCCAGCTCGGCGACGAGCGGGTCAAGGACATCCGCAACTACATCAAGCGCGGCAAGCTGTGGGATGCCTTCGTCGCCGACGAGCGGCCGGTGCTGCTGATCGATGAGATCGACAAGGCCGACATCGAGTTTCCCAACGACCTGTTGCAGGAACTCGACCGCATGGAGTTCTTCGTCTACGAGACCGGCGAGACGATCCGCGCGCGGCGCCGGCCGATCGTCGTGATCACGTCGAACAACGAGAAGGAACTGCCGGACGCGTTCCTGCGCCGCTGCTTCTTCCACTACATCCGCTTCCCCGATGCCGACACGATGCAGGCGATCATCGAGGTGCACTTCCCCGGCATCAAGCACCGGCTAGTCGCCGAGGCGCTGCGGCTATTCTACGAGGTCCGCGACGTGCCTGGCATGAAGAAGAAGCCGTCGACGTCGGAGCTGCTCGACTGGCTGAAGCTGTTGATGGTCGAGGATATCGGCCCGGAGATTCTACGCGAGCGCGACCCGAAGAAGCTGATCCCGCCGCTGCACGGCGCGCTGCTCAAGAACGAGCAGGACGTGCATCTGTTCGAGCGGCTGGCATTTATGACGCGAAGAGAAGGCCGCTGAAGCGGCCTGTGCATGGCGCGGCGCGAGGGGCGGTGACGCGACCGCACGACGTGGCGCGTTGCGTCCTACTGCAGGCTGATGTTGAACGAATAGCTTAGCCCGAGCCCGACGGTCACCTGATCGGCCGAGCCACTGCGCGACAAGATCGGCGACCGCGCCGCGTCGCCGACGAGCCGGTCATATTCGAGGAACACGTTGGTCGCCCATTGCGCCGACCATTGCTGGCGCAACTGCGCACCAAGCCCGACGGAACGGATGCCACCCTCGGGATCGTAGACCGGCATGCCCGACGTCACCGACTGCGCCGCGTCGACTCCAAAGTAAGGACGCAGCGCCGCCGCCGTCGCCAGTATCAGCCGCGGGCCGGCCGACAGGGTCAGCGTCTCGGTCGCGGGCACGACCACGTCGGCAGTAATCTCGGAGACAAGGCCGTGATGGCCGCCGATGCCTTGCCGCAGCTCCGCTCTGGTCCGCAGCCACGGCAGCACCCAGTATTCGGCAAAGGCGCCGATCTCGAGCGTCCAGTCCACATCGCCCAGCCCACGCAGCCCGGGGTCGTCGCTCTCGCGCCGCGGCAACGAGGCCTTGCCGGACGGACCGAAGCGGAACTGACCGACATTGACGATCGCGACGCTGACGCCGTCGCGCGGGCTGGAAAAGCGCCGCGGCGTTCCGGCCCGCCGAATGTCGACAATCGGGAACGGCCGCACGACGTACCGGTCGGATCCCTCGAATGCGGGCAGTACGCGCCCTTCGACTCCGAGAGTGACTGTCCAGTCGGCAGCGGGAACGGCGCGTGGCGCCTCGACTTGCGACCAGACGGGTGCAGGAGCTAGCCCTCCGGCAAGTATTGCAGCAAAAATGAGCGATCGCCGCATCTCGTGACCTGTTCCTTCGCCCCGACGCCGCGACTATTAGCCCGTACTTACAACCAAACCGTTTCACCGCGGCCGGTCAAGGGCACGGTTGCCACCGGGCGCACGTTCGGAATGATCCGTCGGCGGCATCGACGGCGAGGCCACCGCTTCGGGGGATGCCTTTGCCGCCCGACCTCGCCGCGCATCGCCGCCCCTCGGCCGGTGCACCCCACCGCCGCCAGGCGCGGAGGCGACCAGGACGGGCGTTGGCATCTCTGCCGCCAATTCCGCCGCGTCACTCGGTGCGATCGGCGGGCCCGGCGATGCAGCGGGTTTGTGCCGCCGGTCCCGACGCCGCAGCCATCGTGCCGCCAGAGCATTCGCGCGCTTGCGCAGGCGTGCACCTGCGTAACCGATCTGGATGACGGCACGCCCCGCGGCTCCGCCGGCCCAGACCAGTTCGTACGGCTGAAACAGGCGCGACGTGCCGTCGTTCTCTGCGATTGCGCGGGCGATCAGCAGCCCCGCCATGGCAGTGGTGTTAAGCCCGTGCCCGCCGAACCCACTCGCCACCCACATGCCGGGCAAGAGCTCGCCGATCTGCGGCATTTGATGCACGGTCCGCCCAAGGGTTCCGGACCAGACGTACTCGATCTCGACCGCGCCGAGCTGCGGATAGACGCGGCGGATATCGGCGCGCAGCCGGCGGGCGAAACGCCGCGGATCAGCGTTCCATGCCCGCATGCCGCCAGCCCACAACAGCCGGTCGCCGACGACCCGATAATGATTGTCGGCGCCCTCGGTATCGCTGACCGCGCCTGGATATGTGATCGCCTCGCGCAAGCGTTCGCCGATGGGCGCCGTCGTTGCGACAAAGGTGGTGACCGGTATCAGCGTTGCACCCAGTCGGGGCTGCAGCGGCCCGAGATGAACATTGCCGGCAAGCACGATCTTGGCAGCACGCACCCGCGCCGACGGCGTCACGACGCGCTTGCGGATGCCGGCGGGATCGAGCCCCAACGCCGGCGTCGCTTCGAAGATGCGCGCGCCGGCGCGTTCTGCCGCCGCAGCCAGGCCGAGCGCGTAGTTGAGCGGATGAATGTGACACGCGGTCGGAAAATGCACCGCGTTGAAGTACAGAGGCGAGCGCAGCGACTCGCGGACCTGCTCGGCCGGCCAGATGTCCGCCTCGGCGCCGAATTGATCGCGGAGCCACGCGGCATTTTCGGCAAGCTCCGGCTCCTCGGCGAATTTCGCGATCCGCAGCCAGCCGTCCACCGGATCGACGCCGGGCATCGCGGTCTCGCGGATGGTGTCGCGGACATAGGCGCGGCCTGCGTCGGCGACCGCCCACATCGCACGGGCCTGCTGCAGCCCCACGCGCTCGGTGATGCGGGCCATCGATTCGGCAAAGCCCGGCAGCACGAACCCGCAGTTGCGCCCGGAAGCGTTCCAGGCGACGCGGCGCGACTCCAGCACGGCGACCGACCAGCCGCGCCGCGCCAGCTCGCGGGCGACCGTCAGGCCGGCAAGACCCGCGCCAACCACGCAGACGTCGACGTCGAGGTCGAAGGTCAGCGGGCCGCGCTCCCGGCCCGGGACTGCCGTAGCGTCATACCAACTCGCGCCCCGCCCCGGGACATCGGCAGCCGCCGTCATAGTGCCTCGCTTCAATGTCCCTGCCCCGGCCGCCAGCTCCGGGACCATTCATGCTAAACTGCCTTTGGGCGGAAAGCGATGTGACGAGCCCCGACGAGCCCGAATTTGGCCCCGGACACCGCAACAGGCAGCCGATTCGTGCCGTTTCGGATAATTTCGGACAATATTTTAACGGAGGCTTTGATGAAACAGGCTGCTGCGGTGCGCCGATTGTTGTTGCTGCGACACGGCAAGGCGCTGCGGTCCGAGCCGGGCGCTCGCGATTTCGATCGGGGGCTGGCGGCGCGCGGCGTTACCGATTCGGAAAAGCTCGGCGCCTTCCTGACCCGCCATCGCCTACTCCCTGACCGGGTGCTGGTGTCGCCGGCGGTCCGCACCCGCGACACCTGGGCGTATGCCGCCCGCGCGTGCCCCGCGGCGCCGGCGACGGTCTTCGATCCGCGTCTCTATGACGCAAAGGCGGAGACGATCTTCGACATCATCCGCGAGGCGGGCGACGCTGGCGCGGTGCTCGTGGTCGGTCACAATCCCGGCCTTCACGAACTGGCTCTGCTGCTGATCGCGTCCGGGGACGTGGAAAACCGCGAACGGCTGCAGGAACACCTTCCGACGGCAGGCCTGGTCGTCGTCGACTTCGTGGTGAAATCCTGGAGCAAGGTGCATCCGCAGTCCGGCCGGCTCGAACAGTTCATTGAGCCGCGCACGCTCGACGAGGCGGTCGACTAGCGTCCCGAATCCGAAGTTTGCAATACGTTGCAGCACCTTCTTAGCGAACTTCGGATTCGAAAGGACACTAGCAAGTTATTGAGTCTAGTGTGGTTTGGTTCAGTTCCTCGCGGTTGCTGCACAATCGTGCCACTATCGGCCGTCCCATCGGATCGAGGGGGTTGCCCCATGTACTCGAAGGTCCTGCTGCCTATCGACCTGACCGATACCACCCTCGCGACGTCGGCGATCGACACCGCACTGCGGGTCGTCGGCAACTCCGGCGGCTCGATCCGCATCATCAACGTTCTGCCGATGACGCCGGTGATGCTCGCCGAATTCGTACCTCCCGACTTCGATCGCCAGCAGCAGAAGTCGTCGGAGGAGGCGCTGGCGACCGTCGCCATGGAAACCCGGCTCGATCCGAGCCGCATCTCGACGGTGGTCCGGCAGGGCGGCGTCTACCAGGAGATCCTCGAAGAAGCGCGGACCTGGGGCGCCGATCTCATCATCATGAGCGCAAAGCGCTCCGGCAGGGGAGCGGTGCGCAGCTACTTCCTCGGCTCTCATACCGGGCATGTCGTCCGCTATGCCGAGTGCTCGGTGCTGGTCGTGCGCAACTGACAATGTTCCGACCCAGACCATTGGCCCCGGTGGCATTCGTCGAACAGTCGATCCGGATGCCGCACGATCCTCCCCGCATGATCATCTTCGCCACCGCGATGACCAGCGGCGTGCTGCTGGCGATCGCGGCGCACATGCTGTCGGGCCGATTCGGCGTCGGCCTCACCAGCATCTGGCGCGAACTGTTCCCGACCGATGCCAATGCGGTGCGTTCCGCGCTCGGCTGGTGGACGATCGCCGGCACGGGTTTCGCCGGCAGCTTCCTGGCCGGTCTGCTGGCGCAGGATGGTCCGCGCGGGCGACCGCGGCGGCGCGGCCTGCGCTGGCTGATCGGGGCCTTCGCCTTCCTGCTGCTCGCGGGCATGCCTTATCTTGCAATCGCCACGCCGGCGCCGAACTTGCCGTACGCACTCGGCGCCAACCTCGCGGTGATCGCCTTGGGCATGCTGACCGCGTTCTGCGGAAGCTGGTTCGCATTGCCGCGTTGAGATCGCTCGGCGCAAACGCCCGTTCCCGCTGGGGGAAGTGAAGCGCGCAAGTGGCGCGATCTGAATTCCAAACATGGATCATCGTTCTCGCGAGGCGCTTTTGCCCCCCGAGGTTTGCTGCATTCCTGTTTGCCCCCGGTCCGAGGGCGCGCGGAACGCCGGGCGTTGGCCACGCCCACGGCCCCGTGTGCGATTGTTAAACAAGCACACAGGCAAGTCACCGCGAGGCAGCCGTCGACCCGGCGCTCCGCGCGCGGTGTTTGAGGCTTGCTCCGCGACAACCCCGGAGGACAGACACCCTGGCACGGGTGGCCAACTTGGTATCCTCCGCTGGTGACCCACGGCCGGTGAGCCGGATCATCGCAGCTTGGGCCTCCGGCCGGGCGCCACGTCCTGCGCCGCAACCGGCCACCGCATCCCGCCCCACATCTCGCGACGCTCATGAGACGCCCCTCGGATGGGACGGGATGTGAGACATATAGCATATCTAGGAATATAGTCAAGAGTCTGGGATCAAATACCTCAAAAACAAATTGCGAGTGAGCCGTCCAGCCACCGGCCTTGGCCTTGTGCGCGTTCCTCGTCTGACCTAATCCGGCGTACGGGTACCCATCCGGGTCGCCCGCCACAACACGAGACCCATCATGTCGACCGCCCAGGTGAAGCAGCAGTTCGGCGAGAATGCCGCGTTCTATCTGACGCATGCGCCGCATGCGCAGGGCAAGAGCCTGGAGCGGCTGGTGACGCTGACCGAGCCGCAGCCGGACTGGCACGTGCTCGATGTCGCGACCGGCGGCGGCCACGTCGCCTACACTTTCGCGCCGCACGTCGCCCGTGTCTGGGCAACCGACGTCACCGAGGAAATGCTCGCGCAGGTGCGTGGCGAGGCGGCAAAGCGCAAGTTCGGCAACATCCGCACCGCCTACGCCAAGGCGGAGATGCTGCCGTTCGAGGATGCAAGCTTCGACCTCGTCACCTGCCGGATCGCGCCTCACCACTTCGACAGCATCTCGGCGTTCCTCGCCGAGACCGCGCGCGTGCTCAAGCCCGACGGCACGCTTGCGATCGTCGACAACGTGGTGCCGGCGGGCAGCGTCGGCGACTACGTCAATGCCTTCGAGCGATTCCGCGATCCGAGCCACCTGCGCGCCTGGACCGTGGAAGAGTGGCAGGCCGCGTTGGCGCAGGCGGGCTTCGCGATCGCGCACGGCGAGGAGCTGTTCAAGCGCATGGTGCTCGCCACATGGGCGAACCGCCACGATGCGACCATGCGGGCGTTCCTGCGGTCGATGCTGACCGAGATGACGCCCGGCGTGGCGGAATTCTTCGACGTGCAGGATGCCGGCAGCGAAAAGTTGAGCTTCCGCCTTGCGGAAGCGCTGTTCGTCGCCAAGCGCACGCCGGCGGCGTGACGCGTCTCAATTCGTGTCGGGTGCGGCATGCGCCGCCGCGGCCTTGCGGCCCTTAAGTTCGGCGATCTCGTCCTGCTGCCGCGCGAGCAGCGCCTGCTGCCGTTGCACCAGGGCGCGCAAGTCCGACAATTCTTGCCGAATGCCGTCGATGAGGCGCTTTGCGCTGTCGGCGCCGCCGGTTGACGGCAGCGAAGCCGTCCCCGCCGACAGCAACGCCTGCGCCTGGGCCAGGTTGACCGCATCGGTCGGCTTGATACCGGCGGCGACGTTGACGATGCGGCGACGCAGCGCATTGGAGCCAACCGAAACGGTGTCGGCCATGGTCGCGACCGATCCGTAGCCGAGCGCCACCGCCCGCGGGTTGGTCGCGGAAGCGCCGCGGCCGATGGCAACCGCGTTGTGGGCGGTCGCGCGCGCGGCGGTGCCGACGGCAACCGTATAGGAGGCGTTGATGTTTCGGCCGGCCCTGAGGCCGATCGCGACATTGCCGCTGCCGTTCACATCGCGGCCGGCGTTGTCGCCATAGGCGGCGTTGGAGTCCCCGCTGACGGTGACCCCGGCGAGCACGCCGCCCGCCGTGTTGTTGTTGCCGGTCACGAGCTGACCGGCGGTATTGCCCAAGGCGGAGTTGAGGTCGCCGTCGACGGTATGCCCAGCGGCAAGGCCGGCCGCGATGTTGCCGGCGCCGGTCACGAACCGGCCGGCCTCCGACCCGAACGACGAGTTGCGGTGATTGCCGGCACCGGCATTGGTCCCCGCGAACGGGCCGACCGCGACGGTGCGCACGCCGGTCGCAATCGAGGCCGAGCCGATCGCAATCGAAAGGACGCCCGGGGCCCACGAACCAGCAGTCTCGCCGGCCCCGTCACCGCCGCCGATGGCAATGCTGTAGTTCCCGTGCGCTCGCGCACCGTTGAAGCCGGTGGGTCCGGCGCCGATCGCCGTCGCGTACACCCCGGCCCCGTTGAAGCCGGCAAAAGTGCCGACGCTGGTGGCGCCGGCGGCAATTGCCCCCGCACTTCGGCCCACCGCCGTCGCATTTAAAGCTGCTGCGCTAGCTTTGTTACCGATCGCCGTGCTTACGCCGCCGGAAGCCGTTGCATCGAATCCGAATGCCGTGCCTCCGAACTCTGCAAAGGCCGATACGCCTACTGCGGTGCCATCCGCTGAATTAGCGGTTGCCTGGCAATTGGCGCTGGTCAAAAGATCAGGAGTCCCGACATTGCCCGAGTTGCACCCGGCCACGGCTGGAGCGGCGGCAAGCGCCAGCACGCCGGTGACGAACACACGGCTCACCAACAAGTCGATGCGGCAGCGATGTGTCGCGGCGGCGGTGGTCTGAAGCGATCGACGTGGCAATACCATGACAAGCCCCCTCGGTTGCACGGCCCCGCGAGACTGGCGCAAGGACCGCATGGTCCACGGGTATTCTCGCCGGTTGCGTGGGGCGGCACAACGGCAGCCGGCAGTGGCAAAGAGCATGTGACATGGGTCGCCCCCTGATTACGGCCCCGGTAGGGGCCGCGACGGGTGGGAATCCCACAGCAGTTCCGGGTCTGCGTCTTGGCCTACAACGGTACGGCCGCCTCCGGCCCCCGCTCCACCGTCCGGATGTCGATCTCCGAGGTCAGCGTCCGGTGCACCGGGCATTTGTCGGCGATCTCCATGAGCCGCTGCCGCTGCCCGTCGTCGAGAGCGCCCTCGAAGGTGATGGCGCGGTCGATGCGGTCGATCTTGCCCTCCTTGGTCTCGCAGTTCTCGCAATCCTCCGCGTGGATTTTGGCGTGCGTCAGATGCACGCTGACGCGATCGAGCGGCAGCGCCTTGCGCTCGGCATAAAGCCGCACCGTCATCGCCGTGCAGGCGCCGAGGCTCGCCAGCAGCAGGTCGTAGGGCGAAAGCCCGCTGTCGAGTCCGCCCATGGACGTGGGTTCGTCCGAGAAAATTCTGTGCGTGCCGGCCTGCACCAGCTGCTGGAACTTTCCTTCCCGCGTCTCGCTGACGCTGACGCCCGGCCCGGCTGATGCGCCCTCCATCACCGGCGAGCGGGCGTCGAGATAACGCTCGGCCCAGGCCGCGATCACGTGCGCGACATAAGCTGCATCGCCGCGGCGGCTGAGCAGATGATCGGCATCGTCGAGCGAGATGAAGCTCTTCGGATGCTTGGCGGCGAGGAAGATGCAGCTCGCATTGTCGATGCCGACGTACTCGTCCACCGGCGAGTGGAACACCAGCAGCGCCTTGCGCAGCTCGGCGATCCGCTGCGTCAGGTTCTGCTCGGCGACGTCGTCGAGGAACTCGCGGCGGATCCTGAACGGCCGGCCGGCCAACGCCACGTCGACCTCGCCCTGCGCCTTGATCCGATCCACATGGTCGCGGAACAGGCCGGTCACATGCTTCGGATCGCACGGCGCCGCGATCGTCGCCACCGCGCGCGCTTCCGGCACGTCGCCCGCGGCGGCCAGCACCGCTGCGCCGCCGAGGCTGTGGCCGATCAGCAGCGCCGGCGCGCGCCGGGTGCGGCGCAGGTGATCGGCCGCCGCGACCAGGTCGGCGACGTTGGAGGAGAACGTGGTGTTGGCGAACTCGCCTTCGCTCGCGCCGAGCCCGGTGAAATCGAAGCGCAGCACCGCGATACCGAGCGCGGTCAAGGCCTCGGCGATGCGTCGCGCGGCATGCACATCCTTGCCGCAGGTGAAGCAGTGCGCGAACAGCGCGTACGCGCGGGGTTCGGCCATGGGGAGATCGAGCAGGCCGGCGAGCTCAAGGCCCTCGGCATTGGGGAAATCGAAGCGTTCGGATGGCATCGGCAGCCTCCTCTGACTCCACGATCAATCGTCGGGCTCAGCGTCGCTCGTCACGGCAAGCCGCAGCAAAAGTGCCAGGCCGTCCCGGCCGGGCTTGTCCCAGGCGCCTCCATGGTAAGGCGCGAAGAACCACCTGCCGAATGCCAACCTAGAGTAGCCGAGCCGCGGCGAAGATCGTTGTCGCCGATCAATGGAGAACGGACGTCAGCAGCAATGCGCCCCAGCCGATCAGCAGCAGCCCAACGCTTCGCGAAATGATGCGTCCGGCAGGAGTGATCTTCTCCAGCAGCACAAATATGGCGAGGCCCGCGATCCAGACGATATTCATGATCCCGCCGACGAACAACAAGGCCATCAGAGTCCAGCAGCACCCGACGCAATAGAGACCATGCTGAAATCCGATGCTCAGGGAACCGAGCGGGTCTCGCCGAAATCCGCCGTGGCGTTGAATGAACATCAGCGGCGTCTGACATTGCTTGAGACAGGCATCCTTCAGCGGCGTCCATTGGTAGGCACCGGCGGCGGTCAGCACCAGCCCGCCGAAAACGTCGTTGGCACTTGCCATCATGGGCGTGACCAGAACCGCCCGCTCCAGCGCCCACTGGCTTACGGTCGCAAGCAATGAAAATCCCGTCCAGGCCAGCAGGTAGCCGCCGGCGAAGAATCCGGTGGCCGCCAGCGGCTTGCCCTGAATCGCCGCCTGCCGACCAACGCGCGCGTAAATCAGGATCATCGGCGCGGCCGACGGAGTCATCATGCCGACCATCATGATCACCCACATCGCGAACATGAGGACGAACTCGGCGGCAGTCCACGGCTGCAGTGCGGGTATCATAGCTGCGCCGAATGGGTTGGCGCTCATGCGCATGTCGGGCATTTCCATGCCGCTCATGCTCATTTCGTTCATGAGCCAGAGCACATAGGCCCAGGCCATCATGGTCAGCACAGCCAGGGATACGACGACAACCGCTCGGTCGCGCCGCAGCACGGATTCGAGTGCCGCCTCGCTCACCACTTCAGCTCACGATGCCGCTCTGGCTGAGGTTGAGGTGGCAGAAGTGCCCGTAGGAATCCGCGAGCTCGAAACCGATCGGCTTCTGCGTCCTCGACCAGCCCCGCCCGACCTCGGCCAACTTGTATTCGAAGCCGCCGATCATATCGATACGCGCCCGATGCTCGTTGCCGGTGACCGGATTGAGGATTGGTTCACCGCGCGTTTCAATGACGCCGGGTACGATCAGGCGCGCCCTTCGGCCGTCGACATCGACCTCGAAATCGATCTTGCTAAAGATCGGATCGTGTACCTTTTCCAGCGTCGAGGCGAAGACATTGAAGATCGTCGCGCCGGGCTCGGTATCCTGGCCACTCAGGATGCGCAGCAGCGCTCCCCGCTGCGCGTCGTTCGCGCGCTCGTCGACGACGATGGCGGCTTCACCCTTTCCTTCGTGGATAGGACCGGGCCATTTGAAAATACCAGCCACCTTGAGGCCGTCGAGCCGCGTGTCCCCATGATGGCCGGAGTCGATCTGGATACCGACGACGGCGCGACAGTCACCGTGCGTCGGCAGTCCATTGAACTGGCAGGGACATCCATAGGAGCAATTGCAATTGGCAAATTCACGCGCCTTGATCGTCCAATTGACGTCGGTCATCGTTGCCTCCCATGTTGACTGCGTTGCCGTCATTCAACAGGCCATCGGTGTGGTTGCGCCATCCGGACGCCGCCGCGATAGACTTCCACCTTTCTCTCAGTACGAATCTCGAAATATCGCCTCCAAAAATCAAGCGGCGAGTCGAGGCCGCTGCAGTCCGTCGGGGTTTCTGGTCAGGCTGATCCGCGTCTACTGGACTGGAACGTCGATACCGACTTCCGCCGTAGTGCTCATGCCCGCCCCCTCTCTAAGAGTGAAGGACAAACCAGCAAAACGCTTAGAGCGAAGTTATCCTGTCTTGGACCGCGTTGCAGCGCAAGAGATTTGCATCGTGTTGGCGTTAGGATTTTGTCGATGCCGGGACAGCCATGGATCGGTTGCTCTGCAACGATTTGGAACTTCCGGGCTTTTGAACGTCCCGTCCCTTTGTCCGGTCCGAGCAAGGTTCAGATCGAGCCGCCGACGGCGGCCCGGTTTGACTCTCCGGCCTGCGGACCTTTATTCCGTGCCAAGACAAGAACCACGCCGGCCCGCCCCGCTGCCGACCGGGAGGAACGCACAATGGAGCCGCGCGGCCGCCTGCCGTTCGCGGCCACCGACGAGCACGCAGAAAGAAGCCGAATGAGCAGGACGCCAACGCAGTCGGGCGGATTTTTCGTCCCGCACAATCTCAGGATGCCGCTCAAAGGCGCCGCCGCCGGCCCGCTCGCCGGGCTCACCGCGGCGGTGAAGGACATGTACGACGTCGCCGGAACGCGTACCGGCGGCGGCAATCCCGAATGGCTCGCCGCGCAGCAGCCGGCGAAGAAGCATGCCGGCGCGGTGCTGCGACTGCTCGATGCCGGCGCAACGATCGTCGGCAAGACCGTTTGCGACGAGTTCTTCTACAGCGTCAGCGGCGCCAACGCGCATTACGGCACGCCGGCCAATCTGCGCGCGCCCGGACGGCTGCCGGGCGGCTCGTCGGCGGGATCGGCGGCAGCGACCGCGGCCGGCGTCTGCGATCTGGCGCTCGGCAGCGACACCGGCGGCTCGATCCGCATTCCGGCATCGCAATGCGGCATCTACGGACTGCGGCCGACGCATGGGCGTATCGACGTTTCCGGCATGATGGACATGGCGCCGTCGTTCGACGTGCCGGGCTGGTTTGCCGCGAGCCCCGGCGTGTTCCGCATGGCCGGCGCCGTGCTGCTCGATCGCGCGCGGGTCGATGCGCCGGTGGAGCGCCTGCTGATCGCCGACGATGCCTTCGCGCAAGCCGATGCGCCGGCGGCCGCGCTGCACAGGAGCGTCCTCGACCGCGCCGCGGACTCGCTGCCGACACCAAGCCACGTCCGGGTCGCGCCGCAAGGCTTCGAAGCCTGGCGCGAGGCGTTTCGCATCGTCCAGGGCTATGAAACCTGGCGCACCTTCGGCCCATTCATCAGGCGCCACCAGCCGAAGCTCGGACCCGGCATCAAGGAGCGAATGGCGTTCGCCGCCACCGTGACCGAAGCCCAGTGCGAAGCCGCCCGCCGTGTGCTGGTACTGGCCCGCGAGCACGTGCGCGCGCTGGTGCCGCCCGGCACAGTGCTGGCCTTGCCAAGCGCTCCGTCGATCGCGCCGCGCGTCGACACGCCCGCCGAGGCGTTGGAGGATTTCCGCGTGCGCGTGATGCGCCTGACCTGCACCGCGGGGCTCTCCGGCCTGCCGCAGGTTTCGATTCCGGCCGGCACGGTCGACGGGTGCCCGGCCGGCCTCTCGTTCATCGGCTGGGCCGGCGGCGACGAGGCGCTACTCGACCTCGCTGTGGCGCTGGCGCGGCATTGCGGCCTGGCTTTGCCTCACCCATGAGCACCATGACTCGTCTCGGTGCGGGGGTTGCCGCGACGCTGACGCTGCTCGCGCCTGCACTGTGGAACGGCTTTGCGCTGCTGCAATACGACACCGGCGGCTATCTCGCCCGCTGGTACGAGGGCACGCTGGTGCCGAGCCGCGCGGTGGTCTACGGCCTGATGCTCGCGGCCGGGGCGCCGTGGAACTTCTGGCCGGTCGCAGTGGTGCAGGCGGCGCTGACGGTGTGGATTCTCGCACTGATGCTGCATACGCACGGGCTCGGCCGCCGGCCGCTGCTGCTGTTCGGGATCGCGAGCTTTCTTGCTTTGGCGACCACGCTGCCCTGGCTCACCAGCATCCTGCTCACCGATATTTTCGCCGGGCTTACGGTGCTGGCGCTCTATCTCCTGGTGATGCGCGCGGAGACGCTGCATCGCGCCGAGATCGCCGGGCTGATCGTCCTCGTCGCCGTCGGCGCGGCAACGCACAGCGCAACGGTCGCCGTGCTGCTCTCGCTGATCCTGGCGGCTGCGCTGGCTGTCCTGGTCGACCGCCGCCTCGTCCCGCTCGCCGGGCTCGGCCGGGGACTGCTGGCGCTCGCCCTCGGCGTCGCCCTGGTGCTGGCCGCCAATTTCGCGGTCGCCCGCCGCCTTGCCTGGACGCCGGGCGGCTTCGCGCTGGTGTTCGGCCGCATGCTGCAGGACGGCATCGTCAAGCGCTACCTCGACGACCACTGCCCCGATCCGCTGCTGCGGCTGTGCGCCCACCACAACGAGCTGCCTGACGATGCCGACGTCTGGTTCTGGGGCAGCGACCTGTTCGACCGCCTCGGCCGCTTTGCCGGCCTCGGCAAGGAGATGGAGACGATCGTGATCAAGAGCATCGCCGCCTATCCGTGGCTGCAATTGAAGATCGCGGCCATTGCCACCGCCAGGCAACTGGTGTTCGTGCGGACCGGCGAAGGCGTGGAGACGACGATCTTGCACACCTACGCGATCATGGAGCGATACACGCCATCGGTGGTGCCTGCGATGCGAGCCGCACACCAGCAGCGGGGCGAGATCGGCTTTGCCGCGATCAACCGCCTGCACGTGCCGGTGGCGCTCGCCTCGATCCTGCTGCTCCTCGCAGTCATCGCAGTTGCCTACCGGCGCCATGCCGATATCGGCGTGCTCGCCGCAACGGTACTGCTGGCCATTCTCGCCAATGCGGTGATCTGCGGCGTGTTGGCGAAGCCGCATGACCGCTACGGCGCGCGCATCGTCTGGCTGGCGACGCTGGTGATGGCCCTGGCGCCGCTACGGATGCGCGTGGCAGGCAAGTCCGGGCTTTACCGGCCGCCAATGATCTCCGCGAGCACCTCGCCCACGTGACGACATCGCTCGGCCGACTCACCGCGCGGGATGGCGCGCGGCTCGAACGCGTTGACCAGGGCTATTGCAAGCTACACTCCGTTTCCGTGCTCATCGCCGTGAGGAAAACCACGATGCAAAAGCTGTTGCCGATCGCCGAAGCCATCGCCGCGCATCTGATCGCGCACAAACAAACCGTCGCGATCGCGGAAGGCTCAGCGGGCGGCCTGATCTCAGCGGCACTGCTATCGGTGCCTGGCGCGTCGGCGTATTTCCTCGGCGGCGGCGTGGTCTATACCGGTGCCGCCCGCAGCGGCCTGCTCGAGATCACTGCGGCGGACATGACGGGCATCCGCGCGGCGAGCGAGCCATACGCACTGCTGCTGGCGCGCCGGATGCGCGAGCGGCTCGGCGCCACCTGGGGCCTTGCCGAAGCCGGCGCCGCAGGGCCGACCGGCAACCGCTACGGCGACCCGGCAGGGCACTGCTGCCTCGCCGTCGCGGGACCTGCGGAGCGTAGCTTCACCTTGCGCACGGGCAGCGCCGACCGGCTCGCCAACATGCAGGCGTTCGCCGCGCGCGGCTTGGAGCTGTTCGCGGAGGCGGTCGGCGCGACGCGATGATGTGGCAGAGACGGCCCATTCAATGCTCGGCGAACAGCGACCCGAACCCAGAGCGCCGGTCGGCGATGCCGGCGCGCCGCAGCGCCGACCAATAGGTTGCGGTATTGATGGCGATCACCGGCAGGCCGAGCCATCGCTCGGCCTCGTCCGCAAGATCGGCGGCGGCGAGGTCCGTCCCGACCTGCACGATTGCATCGACCCCTGACGACACGATCGCCTTGAGCGCATCGCGGATGCGGTCCTCGGTCGCATGCGCGATCTGCACTTCGCTCGGCTGCTTCAGGCTGTGGACGGCCGCAACCGCATAACCCGACTCCTCGAAGAAGCGCTGCACATGCGCGTCGCCGACCGGCTGATACGGCGTGAGCAGCCCGATGTTGCGGACGCCCGCGTAGCGACCCAAAGCATCGACGCAGGCCATCGATCCCATCGTCACCGGCACGCTGGCGCGCTCCGTCAACCGCGCGAGCAGGGCCTCGCCGCCCGCGCGGCCGCCCCAGAACGTTGGGATCGACATGCCCATGACCAGATGCTGCGGCCGGCAGGTCATCACGCGGTCGACGGCGCCGAACAGGTCGGGGCCGATCGCCTCGACCATTTTCTCGAATTCGGTATCGTTCGTGAGCGGAAGGTCGTGGATATGAATGCGCGCGACATGATTGGTCACGCCGTGCGGGCGTATGGCGTCCATCTCGGGCTGGACCGTCGTATTGGTCGACGGGATGATGATGCCGATCTTCAGGCGGTAGCCCAAGCGGTCGGTCATCGCCCGCTCACGCGTGACTGCGGTCGAGCAGTTCGATGGATACGCCCTGCGGCCCACGGATGAAGCAGACGCGCACGCCGGGCCGGACCGTGGTCGGCTCCGTGGTGAACTCGGCCCCCTTGCCCTTGAGCTCGGCGGCGATGGCGTCGATGCCGTTGACCGTGAGGCCGAAATGATCGAGGCCCTGGTACGGCGTCGTCGGCGGTGGATTGACCGCGTCGCCGGCGGCCACCGGCGCGATGAAGATGTTGGCGCCGCCGAGCTTGAGGTCGATGCGGGGTTTGCCCAGCTGCATGCTGCGGATCACCTCGGCGCCGAGCATGCGTTCGAACCACGCGGCGGTCGCCTCCGGGTCCGGGCTGCGCAAATGGATATGGTCCCACGTGTAAGTCGGCATGACGGCTCCCCGCGTTTGGCGTGCTGAGGCAAAGCCTGTACGAACGTCGGAACCGGGACACTAGGATAGGCGCGCCCGCGACGGCAACCGCATTGTTGCGCCTCCGCATGCCTTGCCGGCGAAATGGAGGGATTGCCGAGCCGCCGGAGTCGTGCTGAGCTTCTCGGCATCCCGGGTTCGGCCAAGGCGGCTTGATCGTGAACGGTCGCGTACGCATCGAAGCGGCGGGGAACGCCGGAATGCGCCGGCGAAGTCTGTCCGCCGCCGCGGTTGCCCTCGTCCTTGCTGCCGTTCCGCTGGCCGCGTTCCCGGCGCCCGTGCAGGCCGCGCCGGATGCCGGCGTCGTCCATATCGGGACGTTCGACAGACCCGTCTATGTCACGGTTGCGCCCGGTCGGCCGCAGAACCTGTTCGTGGTCGAACAGCCGGGCCGGATCCAGATCTTGCGCAACGAGGTGCGGCTCGCGCGGCCGTTCCTCGACCTCACCGACATCGTCCTCTCCGGCAGCGGCGAGCAGGGGCTGCTCTCCGTCGCCTTTCCGCCCGACTACGACAGTACTGGCCGCTTCTACGTCGCCTTCAACAACAGCGATGGCGACATCGAGATCGACGAATTCATGCGCTCCGCCGGCAGGCCGGTCCGGGCGGACTTCGCCAGCCGGCGCGTCGTTCTCGTCATCCCGCATCGCGGTGCATCGAACCACAATGGCGGACAATTGCAGTTCGGCCCGGAAGACGGGTTGCTCTACATCTCCACCGGCGACGGCGGCAATCTCTCGCCTCGCGGCGAACCGGCACGCAAGCTCAACAACCTGCTCGGCAAGATCCTGCGCATCGATCCGCGCCAGCGCGGCTCCAAGGCCTACCGCGTGCCGAGGAGCAATCCCTTCGTCGTTGGGCCGGGACGCGGCGAGATCTTCGCCTACGGCCTGCGCAATCCCTGGCGCTTCTCCTTCGACGGCAAACGGATTGCGATCGCCGATGTCGGCCAGGGACGCCGTGAGGAGGTCAACGTCCTGCGGACGAAAGCCGCCGCCGGCGTGAATTTCGGCTGGCCGCAATTCGAAGGCGACGTCGTCTTCGACAACGACCGGCCTGGTCCGCACCCGGCAACCTTCCCGATCCTCACCTACGATCACGACGGCGGCGGCTGCGCGGTCATCGGCGGTTACGTGGTCCACGATCCCGACATTCCATCCCTCAACGGCCGTTATCTCTACGGCGACGCCTGCATCGGCGATGTCCGCAGCTTCATCCCGAAGGTGCCGGCCCAGCAGGCGCGGCACGACCGGGCGACCGGCATCAACCTTCCGGGGCTGGGCAGCTTCGGCCAGGGCTTCAACGGCCGGATCTACCTCGCGCAGACCGGTGGCGGCGTTTGGCGCCTGATACCGCCTGCCTTGCCCTAGAGAGGGTGGTGAGAGGGCGGTCGCTCCTTCCAAGCGCAACGGCAAATTGCTACGATTCTCGCCGGCATCGTGAGAATGCCGCCCGGGGACCGCTATGATCAGCAATCGAAATATTCGGTCGGTTGTCGCAGCCGCCGCCGTCGCGGTGACGACAAACGGATCGGCTGTTGCGCAGAACTATCCCGACAAGCCGATCAAGATCATCATCCCGTCCGCGGCCGGCGGGCCGACCGACGTACCGGCACGCTTCGCGCAGCAGTTCCTGCCGCCGAAGTTCGGACAGCCGGTGGTCATCGAGAACCGCGGCGGGGCCGCCGGCGCGATCGGCGCCCGGGCAGTCGCGAGCGCACCGCCGGACGGCTATACGCTGATGATCGGCAACACCAGCACGCTCGCGGTGATCCCGGCGGTGTCGGCCAGCGCCGGCTACAACCCGGTGAAGGACTTCACGCCGATTGCCAAGGTCACCGAGGGGTTCCAGATCCTGGTCGTGCATCCCGACTCGCCGTGGAAGACGGTCAAGGAGCTGATCGACTACGCCAAGGCCAATCCCGGCAAGCTCAACTATGCGAGTACCGGACCCGGCGGCCTGCCGCATCTCGCGGCCGAGCTGTTCATGCTGCGCAGCGGCACAAAGATGACCAACGTTTCCTACCGCAGCGGCGGCGAATCCAACACCGCGGTGCTGACCGGGGCGGTCGATCTCACCTTCGAGAACGTCGCCATCCTGGGCGCGCTGGTCCGCGACGGCAAGCTGCGCGCGCTCGGTGTGCAGAACAAGGCCCGCACCCAGGTCATGCCCAACGTGCCGACCATGGCGGAGGCCGGCGTTCCGGACTGCGAAGCCAATACCTTCTTCGGTCTGGTCGCGCCCGCGGGAACGCCGGCGGGCATCGTCGCCCGCCTCAATGTGGCGATGAACGAAGGCATGCAGCAGCCGGAGGTGCAGAAGCGGATCAACGCGCTCGGCACCACGGCGACGGCGGGGACGCCGGCGGACTTCGCCGCCTATATCGCCCTGCAGCACAAGAAGTGGGTCGAGGTCGGCAAGGCCGCGGGGGTGAAGATTCAGTGACGAGCGCTGTAGCAACCATTGAGTGGCGGCAGGGTCCCAAACCCTTTACTGATACCCCCGTGATACCCCAACGCTTCCAGCATGAAACCTACATCCAGCCGGACCTGGGAGGTCGACGATGCCAGCAGCACCAGCATTGACCCGCAGGCATGTTCTTAGTGGAGTGTCCGGCGCCTTGGCGATCACGGCGGCCGGAGTCGGCGTGGCTGCTGCGGCAGCAGAAGACCCCGACGCGGGGATCAGGGAGCTGCCTCCCTCGCGCGACACGGTGAGTCCTCAAGCACTCGGCCCGGAGACCGATCTGACGCTGGGGGCATACGACTTCCAGCCCGTCGATAATGTTTCCTACGAATACGTCGCGCCGTGCGGTGTGCGGCTGACCTCGGGGTCGACCAAAACTTTCTATGCCGGTTTGCACTTGCCGGCCGGCAGCCGCATCTTTGTCGCCTGGGTCTACCTCAACCCCAACGGCGCTTCGCGATCTGTGCGCCTGAGGCGCTACCGGCCGCTCAACCCGGCGCTTACGACGCTGGGCGAAGCCAGCTCCACGACCGGCAGCGATGTCGAGGCCGTCAGGATCACGGTCACCCCCCACACCGTGGACGCGCGTTGGAACTACCAGCTCGGCCAGGTCCTCCTCGTTGCTGGTGGCCCGATTCTGTACGGCGGCAGGATCAGGTACCGGCCACCCGCGTAGCGGAGGACCGATGACCGCACTCGCCGACATGACTCGCGGCAAGTCCGCCGAACTCGACCGCAGCAAGGTCGTCGACATCGACCTCGGCGGCAGCGCATTCAAGCAGAATGCCCACCGGCTTATGGCCGAATGGGCGAGAAGTCCTCCATTCTATGTGCTGTCGTATGGACCTCCGCAGGTGGTGTGTGGCCGCTATGCCGACGTGCAGGAAGTGTTCGCCGATCCCGAGCGCTTCTCGTCCGAGATGCCGCGCGGCCGCGGGTTCGAGCAGTTCGACAAGTTCATGGGCCTGCAGTTCATCACCCAGATGGACGGCGAGCGGCACGCCCGCATCCGACGTCTGCTGCTTCCGGCGTTTTCGGCGCGCAGTCTCGCCCGCCTGGCGTCGGGCATCACCGGAATCGTCGACGCGATGCTCGACGCAATCGAGAACGGGGCTGATGAGTTCGACGCGATGGAGGATTTTGGCGCACAGCTCGTCGGCAATGCGCTGCTCACCGCGATGCTGAACCTCGACGAGCATCAGAAGCAGGCGTTCCTCGCCTTCCACGACGTGCTGCCGCGCACGACCTACACCAAGCCCGGCGAGCCGTTCCCGCCGGAATGCGTCGCGGCATTCGACCGTGCCGGCGCCATCGTCAACCAGCTCATCGCCGAGAAGAGGACCACGCCGGGCGCCGACTTCATCAGCGACCTGATCGCGGCGCGCGACCAAGGCGACAAGCTCACCGACCGGGAACTGTTCGATCAGATCTTCACGATCTGCGGCGCGGCGCTGTCGGCTACCAGCCGGTCGGCCGGCGGGACGCTCTACACGCTCTATACCCATCCGGATCAGCTCGCCGAACTGGTGCGCGATCCGAGCCTGATCCCTGCGGCCATCGAGGAGTGCCTGCGCCTCGCCAGCAACGGCTACTTCACCTTTCCGCGCATCGCGACGCGCGACACCGAGGTGGGCGGAACGCGGATCCTAAAGGGCATGGTGGTGCGGCCCTCGCCGCTAGCGGCAAACTACGACCCCGACGTGTTCCCCGATCCGCTGCGCTTCGACATCCGCCGCAACCCGAAGCGGATCATGGCGTTCGGCACCGGGCCGCACCACTGCATCGGCAATATCCTCGGCCGCACCACCATCACGATCGCGATCACGCGGCTGCTGGCGCGGTTTCCAAGTGCGCGGCTGGCCGATCCGGACTTCGTGCCGAGCTACGGCGGCGCGGTCGGGGAACTGCGGCTGGAGCATCTGCCGATCCGGATCCATTGACGATTGCGTGCGGACGCCTCAGGAGGAACATCATGAAAAGACCTAGTGCTCCGCTTCCGAAGTTCGTGATACGTTGCAGCACCTTCTGGCACGAACTTCGGAAGCAAAGGGGCACTAGCAAGTCTATGATTCTAGTGCCGCTTTCGATTTGAAGTTCCTGAATGAGAGTGCGGCAAGTGGTGCAGGAACTTCAAATCGGCGGCACTAGCGCGACACTAACGACCACACGACGAGAGCTGCTGGCCGGGCTTGCGGCCATGGCCGCGCTTCCGGTGACGGCCTACGCGCAGGCCGAAGCCTGGCCGCAGAAGCCGGTCCGGGTGCTGGTCGGATTCGCGGCCGGCGGCAACATCGACAATCTCGCGCGGCTGACCTGCGCGCGCCTGAGCGAGACATTCGGCCAGCAGTTCGTGGTGGAAAATCGCGTCGGCGCCATGGGCTCGCTGGCGGCCGATGCGGTCGCCAAGGCGCCGGCCGACGGCTACATGCTGTTCTGGGCCGGGACTGGAACCGTCTCGATCTTCCCGGCCATGGGCAAGACGCCCTACGACACCGCCAAGGATTTCGAGCCGGTCAGCCTGATCGGCACCAGCCCGCAGGTGCTGATCGTCAACGTGAATGTCCCGGCGAAGTCCGTGGCGGAATTCATCGCGCACGTGAAGACGCAGCCGGGCAAGCTGTCCTACGGCGGCGGCGGCGGTCCGGGCAGCGTCAGCAATCTGCTGATGCAGCTATTCCTCAAGCGCGCCGGGCTGGAAATGATCCCGGTGAGCTATCGCGGAACCGCGCCGGCGCTGACCGACCTGATCGGCGGCCACATCCCAGCGATGTTCATCCCGCTTCCCGAGGCGTTGGCGCAGGCGAAGAGCGGCAAGATCCGCATTCTCGGGATCTCGAGCGGCACGCGCGCGCCGCAGGCGCCCGACGTTCCCACGATCGCCGAGTCCGGCTTTCCCGGCTACGACATTGTCAGCTGGAACGGCATGCTGGCGCCGGCGGGCACACCCAAGGAGATCATCGACAAGATCGCCGCCGAGTTCGTGCGCGCGGCGAAGGACCCGGCGTTCATCGCGCATATGGACAAGTACGGTGCCGATCCGCGCGGCCTCGCGCCGCAGGAGTTCGCCAAGTTCCTGGAGCAGGACAGGGCCTTGTGGGCGGACGCCGTGAAACTCGCTGGTGTCAAGCTGCGCTAGCCGGCATCATTGACCACCCGGCTCGCTGCGCTCGCCTCACTCCCCCTTTCAGGGGAGAGAGTGAAGCGTGGATCACTTCGGCTTGAGGCCCGACGCCTCCACGACCGGGCGCCACCGCGCGATCTCGGACGCAACGAAGGCAGTGAATTCCGGCGCCGTCTCGGTCTTTGGTTCGAAGCCGAGCCTGGCCATGCTCACGGCGAGTTCCGACGTCTTCAGCACGGCATTGATGTCGGTATTGAGTTTGTGCACGACCGCCGTCGGCGTGCCTTTGGGAGCGAGAATCCCCGCCCAGAATCCCAACGACAATTGCGGCAGCCCGCTTTCCTTCATGGTCGGCACGTCCGGCAGCAGACGGCTGCGGGTCTCGCTGGTGACCGCCAGCGGCCTGATCTTTCCCTGCTTGATCAGCGGAAGCAGGGTGGCGGAGGTGCCGAAATTCATTTGGATGCGGCCGCCCAGCATGTCGGTGATCGCCTGTGCACCACCCTTGTAGGGAATGCTGGCAATGTCAGTCTTGGTGATCGCCTTGAAGGACTCGCCGAGAAAGTGCGGCAGCGTGCCAAGTCCAAAGCCGAAATTGAGCTTGCCCGGATTGGCCTTGGCATAAGCAACAAATTCGCTGACCGATTTGGCCGGCACACTCGGCGCGACCACCAGGATTTGCGGCGTGGTCACCAGCGAGGCGACGGCGGCAAAGTCCTTGCCCGAGTCGTAGCCCGCGTGAGGATACATCGACGCACTGATGGCGAAGCTCGATGCGGCGACAAGGAGCGTGTAGCCGTCCGGCTCGGCGGTGGCTACGACCTTGTTACCAAGCGTAGTGCCGGCGCCAGGCCGATTTTCGACGATGATGATCTGGCCGATACGCGCCGCCAGATGCTGCATGACAACCCGGGCCAGCACATCGACCGGCGACCCCGGGGTGAGCGGTACGATCACCTTGACCGGTTTGGATGGATAGTCCTCGGCGACGGCGGCAGTGAGCACAATCGCCGGGAACGCGATGGCAGCGAGCCCGAGCAGTACAAGTCGCAAAAGCGTGGTCCAGCGCCGCATGCTTCCCCGTGTGTTTCCTCGTTGTGTCTTCCTTCGGCCGGTCGATGCCGCCAGCGAAGGCCGTCGCTGATTATCATTGGATTTCTCCGGCATTCATAGCCGGATCGCGGGGGGACGCCCGCGGCGCGCCGCATCAAGGCAAAATCTTGTCGCAATTCAGGCGGTTACGTTCAGGGCCGGTTCAGGTCGTGCTTGCGACGATAGTCCCGAAGGAGCCTTCATGTTACCGACAGCTCCTGTTGGAGGTGACGTCATGACCAAGACTTTGACCGCGCTCGCAGCCGCCGCGACGATCGCCGTGGCCGCTATGGCCGCACCCACCAGCGCCGAAGCGCGCGGCCGCGGCGGCGCGCTCGCGGCCGGCATCATCGGTGGCCTCGCAGCCGGCGCCATCATCGGCTCCGCTGCCGCCGGGGCTTACGGGCCTTACGGCCACTACGGACCCGGGCCCTATTACGTTTACGGCCCGCGGTGCTTTTGGACGCGTCAACGCGTGTGGGACGGTTACGGCTGGCGTCGCGCGCGCGTGCGCGTCTGTGACTGACCCACGATCGGCCTTCCAGTAACGATCCGGGCGTCGTATTGCGGCACCCGGATTTTTTTGCGGGACCGCCCAGCGCGGATTCACGACTCGTTTACGCTCGGACCCTCATGCTCCGGCAGCAAGTGGAATTCCTCTGGGGACGTGTTGGCGGCCGGTCCCTTCCGTGCCGCTGCTGTGGGAGACGGACCATGACCAAGACCCTGTATTCTCTCGTTGCGGCGACTGTCATCGCCGCCGCGGCCGTTACGGCGCCGACCTCGGCGGACGCCCGTTGCCGTGGCTGCGGCGTTGCCGCCGGCGTCGTCGGTGGGCTCGCCGTCGGCGCGATCATCGGCTCGGCGATCGCCAACAGCCCGCCGCCGCCGCCCCCGGCCGTCATTTACGCCGAGCCGGAGCCGGTCTATGGGCCGGTCTGCCACATCGAGCGGCACCGCGTGTGGATCGAAGGCTACGGCTATCGCGTGCGCCGGGTGCAGGTCTGCGACTGAGGCCGTTCCCCGCACGCGGTGCAGCACACCCGAAGTCGGGTGTTCCCGACTTCGGGCACCTATTTGAGTGTCGCAAATCGGATACATCCGATTTGCGATGTGGTGCACCGCAGATGCGGGGTCCCGGTTTACCCCCTCCCTTCCCTCCCCCGCTTGCGGGGGAGGGTTAGCGAGGGGGTGGGTCCCGGTTCTGCAGCGCACCGTTTCACACTGCGCTGCGCCCGGGACACGAGTCAGCGGCGCGTCATATGCCGCAGCACCGCCGCCGTCGGCCAGCAGTCGAGCGCCAGCCCGTTCGCCTGCTGATAGGCGCCGAGCGCCGCGCGCGTGAGCATGCCGGCCTTGCCGTCGATCTTGTCCTTGTAGAGACCGAGCGCAGTCAGCTGGCGCTGCATCGCCTCCACCTGCGCCGTGCGCAGTTGCGCGTCCTTCGCCCACGGCGTGACGAAGCCGCGTCCGCCGGCGATGCGGTCGGCGAGCGTGCCGACGAACAGCACGTACAAGTCTGAGAAATTGTAGTCCTTGATCACGAAGTAATTCTTCGGCGTCAGGAACGCGGGACCATGAGTCCCTTCCGGCATGAGGACGGATGCATCTTCCGCAAGCTCCTGCGCCGACAGCTTGCGTCCGCCCGCCGGAACGAAACCGAGCCGCAGCCATTCGGCGACCGGACGCTTGACCGACGGCTCGGCGCGCGCGCAATCGAAGTCCTTCGGCGTCTTGACCTCGATTGCCCAGGTGCCGCCGCGCTGCCAGCCTTTTCCCACGAGCTGGCGCGCGGCAGAGGCGAGCGCGTCCGGCACCGACGTCCAGATGTCGAGATGGCCGTCGCCGTCGAAGTCGACGGCGTATCTGTAAAAGTCCGACGGCAGGAACTGGGTCAGCCCAAGCGCGCCCGCCCAGGAGGAACGCATGTCGGCGCGCTTGACGTGGCCCTCCTGCAAAATCCTAAGCGCTAGCAGGAATTCTTCGCGGAAGATGTCCTTGCGCCGGCCGAGATACGCCTGCGTCGCGAGCGCGCGGATCGCGTCGTGCGGCAGCCGGTAGCGGGCGAAATCGGTCTCGCGTCCCCAGATCGCCAGCACGACGTTGCCCGGCACGCCGATTTCGTGCGCGATGCGGGCGAGCGTCGTGCGGTGCCTGGCGGCAAGCCCGCGGCCGTAAGCTGCGAGCCCGACGAGCCGCGAGTCCTTGAGATAGTCGCCGGGTGTGAGCACGAATTCCGGCTGGCCGGGCGGCTTGGTCACGCGGCCCGGGATGACGAGATCGGGCAGGCTCAGATCCGGCGTGAGCCCGCGCGTGGCCGCCGCGAAGGTCGCGCGCGTGACGCCGAGCGACTGCGCCTGCGGGATCAGCGATTGCAGGAACTTGTCGAAGGCAGCGTCGGCGGCACACACGTGATTCTCCGCCGCTGCCGAGAGCGTTGCCGCAATCACCGCCAGTGCTTGTGCCGCTGACCGCATGCGCCGCAAGATCATGCGCTCCCTCGAACAATGCTCGAACGTAACGTGACCGGAGACGAATCGGAAACAGAGCGTGGCCGATAAAGAAAAGCTTAACGGGATTGGTCAAGAGCGGCTTAACGATCCACGTTCACGCGGTCCAGATCGACTGCCGCGGCACCTTCACGGAAATCTCTTCGCCGACGCGGATGGTGCCGGCACGCTCGACCGATGCGACGAGGCCGCGCAGCCCGGCCGCCATCTTGGGAAACTCCAGCGCGAGCCCTGCGATCTTCCCGTCGGGGTCGACGTGACGCGCGACCGACTTGCCGGAGATGCGGCACGGCGCGTTCTGCGCCTCGACCAGGATCGTCGCATCGTCAAAAAAGAGTCGCGTGCCGGAGGGAAGCCACGACAGCCGCGGAATGCCTTCAAGCACCACATTGGCGCCGATCCATTCCGGCTCGATGGCGGAAACCCCCATCGCCGCCGCGATCATCGGCAGCTCCTCCACCGAGACGATGGTGAGCGCGCGGCCCGAGCGCATCTCCATACCGCGCGCATACCACGGCTCGCGCGGGCCGGCCTTGCGCGTGAAGCCATGGTGGCGGGAGCCTGGAATGCCGCCGAGATCAAGCGCCATGGCGTCGACGCGTTTGCTCTCGGGAAGCACTTCGGACGGCACCAGGAGCGCGGCGCAGCGGGCGGTGGTCTTGATCTCGGGGATGATGTGGTGGGTGGTGGAGGCGGTCATGGCAGGAATTCTCCTGTGGTCGTTCCCGCGAAGGCGGAAACCCATAACCACAAACCTCACGGACACAGAGTATGGGTCCCCGCCGGAGCCTTCATCGGGCCGGCCAAAGGCCGGACCCGTTGGCGGGGACGACGCCTGGTTTGGCCTCCCGCCTCAATCCGCAAAGGCGGGATCGAGCCGTTCGGCAAGCCGCAGCCAGTAGGCCCAGGAAATGTCCTCGCGCGGCGCGTTCCCGCCGCTGCGGCCCATCTGCGCCTTGGTATGGGCCTGCAACGGCTCGGGGATCGGACGCATCGTTCCGCGGGTCGCCATCACCCGCTCCTGCAGCGCGCAGGCATCGATCAGCGCGCGCATATAGCCGAACGCCTCGCCGAGCGAGGCGCCGATCGAGAGCAGCCCGTGGTTGAGCATGATCAGCGTGTGCTTGTCGCCGAGGTCGGCGAGCATGCGCGGCACCTCGTCCTCTTCCTGGGCGAGACCCTCGAACCCGTGATAGCCGACCTCCTGGTGGAGACGGCAGCCGCCCTGCGAGAGAATGACCAGCTTCGCCTCGATCGCGCCAATCACAGTCGAGGCAGTCTCGTGCACGTGCAACACGCAATGGACGTCGGGCCGCGCTTTGAGGATGCCGCTGTGGAAGTTGTAGCCGGCCGGCTGGATCTTGAGTCCGGTATGGCTGAGCACATTCCAATCGTAGTCGAGCGTGGAGAGCGAGGAGGCCGTGATCTCGTCCCAGCCGAGCCCTTGCGGGTTCATCAGGAAGGTGTCGGTGCCGGGAATACGCAGCGAGATGTGATTGAGCGTATCGACGTTCCAGCCGAGATGATGCGCGACGCGGAACACAGCCGCGAGCTCGACGCGCAGCTTGTGCTCGGCGTCGCTGACCTTGCGGTCGAGCGCAACGCCGCCGATGCGCGAAACGGCCATTCTCTCGTTCATGGCATTGCCTCCATTGATGTCCGTGCCCCGTTGACCAGGGGTGCATGCTTATCGTTGGGTATGGTACTGCGGCGGAGGCTCTCGGGAAAGACACTGCCACTTGAATTTCTAGATCGTCCCGTCAAATACTTTCAGCTGATAAGATACAACAAGGGGAACAAAGATGCCGACGCTCTTCAAGAATGGCCGAGTGACGATCCCCAAGAAGGTACGCGACGAAGCAGGCATTCATCCCGGCGACACCGTCGAAGTGCGCGCCACCGCGTCTGGCGGGGCATATGTCGAAAAGGTGTCCACGCACAGCGTGAGGAGCCGCAACGCGGCTTTGTCCAAGCGCCGGTCGAAGCGGTAGGGCGGGCAAAGGCGCGATAGCGCCGTGCCCACGCGGTGGACGCGGCCGCATCGGAAAGCATGGAGACCGCGAGACAATGGTGGGCTCGCTTCGCTTAGCCCACCCTACGAAGCCGCATATCACCGGCTGAATTTCTTATATTTAATCCTATGCGGGATCGTAGAATCGGTTCCGAGCCGACGCATCTTGTCGGCCTCGTAGTCCTGGAAGTTGCCCTCGAACCATTCCACGCGGCTGTCGCCCTCGAACGACAGGATATGCGTGGCGATGCGGTCGAGGAACCAGCGGTCGTGGCTGATGATCACGGCGCAGCCGGCGAAATCCTCCAGTGCCTCCTCCAGCGCGCGCAGCGTATCGACGTCGAGATCGTTGGTCGGCTCGTCGAGCAGCAGCACGTTGGCGCCGGACTTGAGCATCTTGGCGAGGTGCACGCGGTTGCGCTCGCCGCCGGAGAGCTGGCCGACCTTCTTCTGCTGGTCGCCGCCCTTGAAGTTGAAGGCGCCGCAATAGGCTCTGCTGTTCACCTCCTTCTTGCCGAGCAGGATGATGTCCTGCCCGTTGGAGATTTCCTCCCAGACCGTCTTCTTGCCGTCGAGCGAGTCGCGCGATTGGTCGACATAGCCGAGCTTGACAGACTCGCCGATGCTGATCGTGCCGTTGTCCGGCGTTTCCTGGCCGGTGATTATGCGAAACAGCGTGGTCTTGCCGGCGCCGTTCGGGCCGATGACGCCGACAATGCCGCCGGGCGGCAGTTTGAGGGTGAGGTCGTCGATCAGCAGGTTGTCGCCGAAGCCTTTGGTCAGGCCCTCGAAGTCGATGACGTTCTGGCCGAGCCGCTCGGCCACCGGGATGACGATCTGCGCCGTCTGAACCGACTTCTCGCCGGCCTTCTTGACCAGGTCCTCGTAGCGCTGGTAGCGCGCCTTGGACTTGGCCTGCCGCGCCCGCGGAGAGGCGGCGATCCATTCCTGTTCGGCGGCAAGGGTGCGCTGGCGCGCCGCCTCTTCGCGGCCCTCCTGCTCCAGCCGCTTCTGCTTCTGCCCAAGCCAGGAGGTGTAGTTGCCCTGGTAGGGGATGCCGTGGGTACGGTCGAGCTCGAGGATCCAGCCGGTGACGTTGTCGAGGAAGTAGCGGTCGTGGGTGACGATCAGGATCGCGCCCGGGTAGTTGCGCAGGTGGCCTTCCAGCCAATGCACCGACTCGGCGTCGAGATGGTTGGTGGGCTCATCGAGCAGCAACAGGTCCGGCCGCTCCAGCAGCAGCTTGCATAGCGCCACGCGGCGGCGCTCGCCGCCGGAGAGCGATGCCACGTCGGCGTCGTCCGGCGGACAGCGCAGCGCGTCCATGGCCTGGTCGACCTGTGAGTCCAGGTCCCACAGGTTCTGGCTGTCGATCTGGTCCTGGAGCTGCGCCATCTCGTCGGCGGTCTCTTCGGAATAGTTGGCGGCGATCTCGTTGTAGCGGTCGATCAGCGCCTTCTTGGCGGCAACGCCCTCCATGACGTTCTCGCGCACCGACTTGCCGGGATCGAGCTGCGGCTCCTGCGGCAGGTAGCCGACGGTTGCACCTTGGGCGGCCCAGGCCTCGCCGCTGAACTCGCCGTCGAGGCCGCCCATGATCCGCAGCAAGGTCGACTTGCCGGACCCGTTAACGCCGAGCACGCCGATCTTGGCGTCCGGGTAGAACGAGAGGTTGATGTCCTCCAGCACCTTCCGGCCACCCGGATAGGCCTTGGACATGCCGCGCATGTGGTAGATGAATTGACGACCGTTCATTGAGTCCTCGTGGTCATTTCGGCTGACACGCCGCACCGCCCGCATCTCGTTGCGGCGGCTCGCCGGGGCGGCCTCGGAAAGGCCCGGCCGCGTGCGTGTGTCGGGAATTCACCGCCGATGTAGCGACTGCCGCCGCCGAGGGCAAGGCGGGCGGGTGCCGGCGTCAAACTTCCGGAAACCTTGACCGGAAAGTTTCTCCGCACCGTCGGCGCGCCACGGCCAAGAGTTTACCGCTGTGAAACCCGGGCGGCGCAAGGTCAGGACATTCTTTGAACCCCCACGTCGGGGGCCGCGACCAATAAGCACGAGCAACCGTGTTCGTTGGAGAGTGTCATGGCAGCGCGAACCGCTCTTCTCCGCTTTTCGGTCGAAGCCGACCATTCGACGCCCAGGCTGGCAGCCGCCGTCCGGGCACTGCTGCGCAGGGCTTCCGTGACGCTGCTCCACCCATACCGGCCCGAGCGGCACTACATGCGCGGCCCCGGCCCCCGCTGGCACGCCAAGCATGACCTTGCCGGCGTGCGGCGGGAACCCCCGGCTGTCTGACCCCCACATCCCGGAGATCCGATCGCCCGCCGTTCCTCGGGCAACCGAGTCAGGTATGGACGGAGGAGACTTGAATATGGCCGTCGCTGCGGATGACCTGCAGTGAAATGTCGTTGCCGTGCCGGTGGACGGACAGATCGAGGCTCGTCTGGCCGAGAAGCAAGTTCGACAGCACCACCTCGTCGAGAAATTCTGGAAGCCGCGGATTGTGCAGTTTGATGAGGCGCTCGACGGGATCAAACTCCAAACCGAGCAACGTCCCGATCATCGCAAACGGCGTGACGCACGACCACGCCTGCGGCGTGCAGGCCACCGGATAAAGCGTCGGCGCCTGGCTGCGGACCCGGCGAAACCCGCAGAACAGCTCCGGCAAACGGCGAAATTCCATGTAGCTGGCTGCCTCGAACAGGCCGTTGAAAACGCGCTCTGCCGCGAGTTTCATTCCGTATCTGGCGAGACCCAAGGCGATCAACGCGTTGTCGTGCGGCCAGACCGACCCGTTGTGATACGACATCGGATTGTACCGCGGCTGGTCGTTGGCAACGGTTCGTATGCCCCAGCCGTTGAAGAATGACGGCCCCAGCAGTTGTCGGCCGATCATCTCGGCGCGCGACGGCGAAGCGATGCCGGTGAAGAGCACCTGGCCGGCATTCGACGTGCGCACGGCGCACGGCCGCTTTTCTCCGTCGAGCGCAAGCGCGTAGGTCCCGATGTCGGGGCACCAGAACGCATCATCGAAACGTGCGGCAAGGTCCTCCGCTTCGCGCTCCAGTCTCTTCGCGATCTCTCGGTCCCCAAGCAGATTGGCGCAGCGAGCAGCCAGCCGCTTGGCCGCATAGACATATCCCTGCACCTCCGCCAGAGCGATCGGACCATCCGCAAGCCGGCCGTCGTGATGAAACACAGCGTCCTGCGAATCCTTCCAGCCTTGATTGACCAGACCATGCTCCGTCGCGCGGTAATATTCGACGAAGCCGTCACGATCGATATCGCCCGGCCCATCGATCCACTGCAATGCCGCCACGATGTTCGGCCACAATGCCTTGAGTGTCTCGATGTCGCCGGTCCGCTGTACATACAGTCCCGCCAGCAGGACGAACAGCGGGGTTGAATCAACACTGCCGTAATAAAGGCCGAAGGGGATTTCCCCTAGCGCGGCCATCTCGCCGCTGCGCATCTCGTGCAGAATCTTCCCGGGCTGCGCATCGCGATAGGGATCGTCGACCTGCGCCTGGTACGCTGCCAGCCGCCGCAGCACGCCACGCGCGATATCCGGATCGCACCATAGCATTTGCAGCGCCGTGATCAGACCGTCGCGGCCGAACGTGGTCGAATACCAAGGGATTCCGGCGTAGGGGTACGGCCCCGCGGAGGTCGCGGTCGTCAGCATCCTGAGATCGGCCGCAGCTCGGCACAATATTTCGTTGAAGAGTGGATTCGACGTTCGGACCGAGGTCCCCGACCTTCCGGGACCCCTCGCGTCGCGGAATGCCGCGCGCAGGCCGCGCAGAAACGGCATGGGTCGGGAGTCGGATTCCGGATCGCATTCGACTGACAAGAACAGCGAGCATCGTTGGCCGGGGCCAAGTTGGAGCGAATAGGTGCCGACGCCGCGATCAAGAAAATCCGGCTCCGGATCGAGTGCGATGACCGTTCGCCGGGTAACGCCATCGAGGCCGTCGTAACTCAAATGGGCTTGGGCACTGTCAATCTGTATGTGCGTGCGGCCGCGCCGCTCGCGCCGCAAGCCGCGTACTTCAAACAAATCTGCAAAGTCGGCGCCGAACGTCCAGGACAAATGGATGCTGACCTTGTGGTCGCCGTAATTGGTGACTCTACACCGTTGATAGACGTTGCCTCGCCACACGAAGATCGCCCGGTTGAAGTGCAGCGTGTCCTTGGGCAAGGACAGCCTGTTCTCGAAATAGATGTCCGGATTGGTGAGATCGACACGCAGCATCGCGTTGTCGTCGCGCAAGCTTGAACCGAGCAGCAGCGGCTGCATTCCGTTGATCAGCAGCTCCAATCTGGAGACATGGCGTGTATCGCAATGGAACACGCCATCAGCACCGTCGGGCGACAGGCCGATATCGCCATGCGCGTCGAGCACCACAAAAGTGTCGTCATGCTTGAGTGACCGCCGCGGGCGCGGCGGCGCCGTTCGAGCCGGGATGTAGAACGGTAGCTCAGGGCCGGAATCGACATCCTCAGCCGCCGCGGCATCGTGTCTGGTCAAGGCACGCACCCGCGTGTTCCCCTCGTGCGTGTCAAAGGCCAGTGCGAATCTCCTTGCGGCTCCTGGCGGTCGGCTACGGTATCAATTCCGGAGCGAGCGGCAGCATCAGCGGGTCGACCCGGCTGGCGACGAGTTCGGCGTCTCGTTGCGACATCAGCAGCGTCCGATAGACGCCGAGGTAGTTTTCCGCCATGCAGGTGGCGGAAAAACGTTGCTCGAACCGCCGGCGGACAGCGCGGCGGTCGAGCGCGATGACCCGCGGGATCGCCGCAAGGCCCTCTTCTTCGGAATCGACGATGAATCCGGTGACTCCGTTGTCGACAATCTCGGGCACGGAGCCTTGGCGGAAGGCCAGTACCGGGGTTCCGCATGCCATCGCTTCGATCATCACCAACCCGAACGGTTCCGGCCATTCGATCGGGAACAGCAAAGCCAGCGCCTCACCGAGGAACTTGCTTTTGTCGCGGTCATTGATTTCGCCGATGAATTCGATGTCCGGATGCCCCAGCAGGGGTACAATTTTCTCGCGAAAATATGCCTCGTCTACGGCATCCACCTTGGCGGCAATCTTGAGCGGGATACCCAACGCTCGGGCGATGGCGATCGCCCGGTCTGGGCGCTTTTCCGGGGCGATGCGGCCGAGAAACGCGAGATAGCCCCCGCGCGGATGGGCAATCGGCCGGTGCAGATCAATCGGCAGCCCGTGCGGTACGGTGGCGATGAAATTGGCGTTTTCAATCGGACTGCGCTGGGCTTCCGAAATGGAAACCAACGGCATATCGCCAAACCCGAGATAGAGCGGCTTGAGGTCAGGCAGGTCTTGGCGTCCGTGCAGAGTTGTGACGGTGCGCCTCGCCATGTGCCGAAACACGGGAAAATGGAACTGGTCGATGTGGAAATGGATGATGTCGAAGCTGTCCGCACGGGCGCGCACACGGTCGAGCATCAGCATGTAGTACGGAATGACATCACGGATGGCCGGTTCGCGTCGCAGTGATGTTGGTCCGCAGCGCACCAGCGTCGCGGAAGTCATTGAATCGCCGCTGGCGAATAACGTCACGTCGTGTCCAAGGCCGACAAGCTCCTCCGTCAGATAGGAGACCACGCGCTCCGTCCCGCCATAGGCCTTGGGCGGCACGCTTTCCATGAGCGGTGCAACCTGCGCAATTTTCATTGATTATCCCTTCTCGACCGGTTGGCAAATGTTGCTCGTGCGACCTTTGTTCCAGGAGTGCATCGCCTTTCGACCCAAGCTGCCGCCCTACGCGGCGCGCGCCCACCCTCTATCGTCCACCGGCGACTACGGCAGACCTCCTTTGGCCTGGCGGGATTGGCATTCGTCAAAAGCGCGCCTTATTGTACCGCTCCCTGATGTGACAATCCTCGGAGCGGATGGAACCTATGGCCTATCGCTGCGCGATCCTTGACGACTATCAGAACTGTGCTCTCCAGGTGGCGGACTGGTCCGTCCTCGGCGATCAGGTTGAAACCAAAGCCTTCACGGAATGGCTCGGCGGCAGCGACAACGTCATCAAGACGCTGCAGGGCTTCGACATGGTTTGCCTGATGCGGGAGCGAACCCTGTTCGACCGCAAGGTGATCGAGGCCCTGCCCAGTCTCAAGCTAATCATCACCTGCGGCATGCGCAATGCCGCGATCGACGTCGCCGCCGCCAAGGAACGCGGGATTCCCACGCTCGGCACCGAGTCGGCCGGGTTCCCGACCGCGGAGCTTGCCATCGGCATCATGCTGGAACTGGCGCGCAAGATCGGCTGGGAAGACGCGCGCATGAAGACCGGCCATCTCTGGCAAAAAACCCTCGGTATCGAGCTTGAGGGCAAGACGCTCGGCGTCCTGGGACTGGGCAAACTCGGCGGCCGCACAGCCAGGATCGCCAAGGCGATCGGCATGCGCGTCATCGCCTGGAGCCAGAACCTCACTGCCGAGAAGTGCAAGGAATACGGCGCCGAACTGGTGAGCAAAGAGGACCTGTTCCGGCAATCGGATTTCCTGACGATCCACCTGGTGCTCAGCGCCCGTTCGCGCGGCCTCGTGGGGGCGCAGGACCTGGCGCTGATGAAGAAGACGGCCTTCCTGGTCAACACCTCGCGCGGACCGATCGTCGACGAGGACGCGCTGCTCAAGGCCCTGCAGGAGAGGCGAATCGGCGGCGCCGGCCTCGACGTATTCGCCACCGAGCCGCTGCCGCTCGATCACCCGGTGCGCAAGCTTGACAACGTCGTGCTGACCCCGCACCTCGGCTACGTCACCGACGAGAACTACCGCCGCTACTACGGCGGCATGGTCGAGGACATCCGCTCCTGGCTCGACGGCAAGCCGGTCCGGGTGATGAGCGCGTGAGCGCCCATCGCGTCACCACGCCTTAGCGAACGCATCCGCGGTCGGATGCGAACAGGGAAACATGTCACGAGGAACGTCAATGCGTACCATCACCGTTGAAGAACATTTCGCCAGCCCGGCATTTCTCGCCGGTCCAGGCAAGGCATTCATGGAGCGGTTCAAGAGCATGGGCGCCCACGGCGCAAAGATTTACGAGGGGCTGTGCGATATCGGTGCCAAGCGCATCGCGGAGATGGACGCCGCCGGCATCGACATGCAAGTGCTCTCCCTCAATTCTCCCGGTGTCGAGCAGGCGGAAGCCGACGAGGCGACTTCGGTCGCGCGCGAGACCAACGATTTCCTCGCCGAGGCGGTGAAGAACAATCCGACGCGCTTCGCCGGCTTCGCCTCGCTGCCGATCCAGGCGCCTGACAAGGCGGCCGAAGAACTGGATCGCAGAGTCAAGCAGGGCTTCAAGGGCGCGCTCATCAATGGCCACACGCGCGGCCGCTATCTGGACGACAAGTTCTTCTCGCCGATCCTGGAGCGCGCCCAAGCCCTCAATGTTCCGATCTATGTCCACCCGACGAGGCCGCCGGAGCCGGTCGTCGAGGCTCTGTACAGCGGGTTTTCGCCGGCCGTGAATGCTCAGTTCGCGATCGCAGGATGGGGCTGGCATATCGAAACCGCGGTTCATGTCATCCGCCTGATGCTCGGCGGAGTGTTCGACCGCTATCCGAAGCTGCAGATCGTCATCGGCCACCTTGGCGAGGGGCTCCCGTTCATGCTACCCCGCCTCGAAAGAGCCATGCCAAAGGAGCTGACCAAGCTCGAGCGTCCGCTCAGCGCCTACCTGCGCGAAAATGTGCATTACACCTTTGGCGGCTTCAATTTTCCAGCGACGTTCCTCAATCTGCTGCTGGAGGTTGGCGTCGAGCGGATTATGTTCTCGGTCGACTATCCGTATGGTTCGATGGCGGAAGCGCGTGCATTCCTGGAGCATCTGCCGGTCAGCCCCGCGGATAGGGAGCGCATCGCCCACGGCAACGCGGAGCGGCTCTTCAGGGTGTAGGGACATCGCGCCTTACTCCGCCACCATGCTCGCGAAGCCAGCACTCCGCGCCGGGGTGGAGCGGCACTTCCATCGGCGTACTCTCGCTCTCGCGCAGCATATGCAATGCGGTGTCGCCGGTTCCTTTCTCGAAAGGGATCTCCGCTTCGCGCGCGGCCAGCGCCCCGCAGATTTCGTAGGCGGTCTCATCGGGAAGTGACGCGTTTGCGTAGATCGGCCAGCCGCTGAAATCGAGCGTGTCGACGTCCCGCGCCAGACGCGGGAAGCGGACCTTCGGCAGCGGAACCCGCCGCCATCCGAGGCGCCCCATCGCCTCGAACTCGGCCGGCTCGAGTTCGATCGGGGCAAGCCCCGCCGCCAGCGCCTCGTCGAGCCATACCTTGATGCCTTCGTCGAACACCGCGTCGATCTCGCCGCGCGCGAGCGGCTCCAGGCGGCGCACGTCGGACGGCCCGCCGCAGGTGATCAGACGCCCGCCCCAGGATTCGATGTCCTTGAGCGCAAAGCCGTGCAGCGCGAATGCCTGATCGATTAGCACCAGGGTCGAATGGGTGGGGTCCTCGCGCACCGAGACGCGCAGCGGATAGCGCTTCGCTTTGATGTCGGCGAGCGAGCGGATTCCGGCGCGCGGGTGGATCATGAACACGAACCGGTCCCAGCTCGGATAGACCGCGACGATGCGCACCGGCAGCGGTGCCTTGAACAGGCCGACCCCGCGATAGGCCTGCGTGAGCAGTGCGGAAGGATTAACGAAGGCCGCATCAATGCCGTCCCCCTTCGCCACCTCTTCGGCGAGAATGGCAGAACCGGTCGCGAGCCTCAGCCATGGCCGGAAGCGCTCCCCGGAACCGCTGCCGATAGCGATCACCATGTCGCGGTTGCCGCCGTAAGGCGTCGCCGGATTGCCGGCGATATGCAGGCCGATTTCCCAGAGCGTCTTGGCGCGAACGAAGTTTGCGCCCCTTGGTAGCGGTTCCATGACGAGCAACTCCACCCGGTGACACAGGCGGATACACTATGCCACGGCGCCGTCGAGGAAACGCACCGGGATGGAGTCCTTGAACGGAAAAACCGAAAATAGGGTCGGGCCTCGGCAATCACGCGTTGGAATGATGGGCGCGCCGCCAGCGGCACTAGCCGGCTCCCGTCGCACCGATCAGATACGCCGTAGAAAGTTGAACAGCAACGCTACCGACGAGCTATCGCCGGCGGCTTGCCGCCGCGTAACACCACGACGCGTGCCCCGACTTGCACACGCGAATACAGGTCCTCGATGTCCTCGTTGAGCAGGCGGATGCAGCCCGACGAGACGTAGTTGCCGATGGACGATGCGTCGCTGGTGCCATGGATGCGGAAGAGGGTGTTGCCGAGATAGAGAGCCCGCGCGCCGAGCGGATTGCCCGGCCCGCCCGCCATCATGCGCGGCAGGTCCGGCTGCCGCTTGATCATGTCCTTCGGGGGATACCAATCGGGCCATTCGGCCATACGCGAGATTCGCTCCCGGCCCGCCCAGGTGAAGCCTTCCCGACCCACGCCGATGCCGTAGCGCATCGCCCGACCGTCCCCCAGCACGTGGTAGAGATAAGTGTTGCGGGTATCGACGACAATGGTGCCAGCCGGCTCCTTGGTCGGATAATCAACGGTCTGGCGCCGCAACCGCGGCGGCAAGTCCGCCGAGGTCGAGGATACGGCCCGATCTGCCGGCGGCAGAGACGAATAGGTCGCCGGTGCCCGCGGCTCGGTCTGCGGCAGCGGGCCGGATTCCGGCTCGGCGTCAGGCGGCAGAGCAGCCTGGCGGTCGCGCCGGCGGCGATCCTCACGGGCGGCGCGGTCATCGCCGGGGCTGAAATCGCTCTCCGCCGGTGCCCGGAAATGCGGCCGCGGCGACGGCTCGCCGTCGTCGGAATAGGGGCCCGGAGCGACGCGGACATAACGGCGCACGTAGGGCCGCGGCGGATAGTCGTCATAGAAAATGACGCGCCGCCCGCGGCGGTCGAACACCACCCCGTCTTCCTCATGAAAGTTCGGCGGCAGCCGCCGGTAATAGCCGCGCGGCGAGCGGTAGTATCCAGGCGGAGGGTCTTCGGCATAGGGCGCGGCTGCACGCGGATACAGATACCCGGACTGCGCCACCGCCTGTCCGGCAGGAATGCCGAGCAAGCAAGCCAACACGACACTGCCATATCGCACGACCATACCCTCAACCTCCAAAATCGCCCGGCCGGCATCCAGTCTCGTTAAGATAAAGGCATGTTCAAGACAAGATAAGGGAAGGACACGGCTCGGTCACGGAGTCTTGTCTCGATTTCCATGACTGCGCCGCCGGTGACCTGGATTCTGAGACGAAATGAGCGGCTCTATTCAGAATTTTGGGCGGCGCAAGACCCGCCGATTTGCCGGGCGGCGCCGTCCGGTCCGGCAAGAGCGGATTCCACTTTTGCCGAGTGCGCTCTAGACGACCGATTCCATGAAACCGCTCTGTTACAGTTTTGGACTTCGGAGCGTAAAATGCGGCTGTTTCGAAGGCCGCATATGATTCGAACTTTGGAAGCGTCCGACTAGTGCCCCGCTTCCAAAGTTCGTGATACGTTGCAGCAGCTTCTGGCACGAGCTTCGGAAGCAAAGGGGCACTAGCAAGTCTATGATTCTAGTGCCGCTTTCGATTTGAAGTTCCTGAATAAGATTGCAGCAAGTGGTGCAGGAACTTCAAATCGGCGGCACTAGCCTCCCGGCTGCCGATGTGGCTAACGTTCCGCCTCCCGTCCCAGGCGTTCGACAAAGGATTGAGAAACATGACCCCCGACACCCAACAGATCGCGGCCGAGGCCTACCTCACCCGGCTGGCCGAACGCGGGATCGACTACGTTTTCGCCAATGCGGGAACCGATTTCGCGCCGATCGTCGAGGCGCTGTCGCGCAGCCCGGGCTCAAACCGCAAGTACCCGAAGTTCATCACCGTTCCGCACGAGAACGTCGCCATGGCCATGGCGCACGGCTACTACCGGATCGCCGGCAAGCCAGCCGTGGTGATGTGCCACGTCACCGTCGGCACCGCGAATTGCATCAATGGGCTGATGAACGCGACCCGCGACAATGTCCCGATCATTCTTGCCGCTGGCCGCACGCCCCTGACCGAGACCGGCCACAAGGCCTCGCGCCAGCGCTCGATCCATTGGGGGCAGGAGGCGTTCGACCAGGGCGGCATGGTGCGCCAGTTCGTCAAGTGGGACTACGAGTTCCATGCCGGCCAGCCGGTGGAGGCGCTGGTCGACCGGGCGCTCGACATCGCCATGAGCGAGCCGCGCGGGCCGGTCTATCTGACGCTGCCGCGCGAGGTGTTGTGCGATCCAGCGGTGCGCCCGCGCCGCGATAACGTGCGCCCGCTCGGCGCCGCGGCGCCGGCGCCGTCGCAGGCGGCGATCGAAGAAGCCGCGCAAGCAATCGCCAACGCCGAATTCCCGCTGATCGTGACGTCGGCCGCCGGCCGCAGTCCTGCCGCGTTCGACGCCCTCGCCAGGCTCGCCGAGGCGTTCGCGCTGCCGGTGGTGCAGAGCGAGGCGCGCGACCTCAACCTCGCCTCCGATCATCCGATGAATTTCGGCTTCGACATCGGCCCCTGGCTGCCGAAGGCCGACGTCATCGTCGTGCTCGATGCGGCGGTGCCATGGATCCCACGCGCCGCGCAGCCCAGCCGCAATGCCAAGGTCATCCACATTTCGCCCGACCCGCTGCTCGTGAGCTATCCGTTCCGCGACTTCGAGGCGGACCTGCTGATCACCGGCGAAGTCCACGCGGCCGTCACGATGCTGCATGCCGCCTTGCAGAACGCCACCAAGGGCAAGAGCAATGGAGTCGGGACGCGGCGCAAGCTCGCAGCCGAGCTGCACGCCGACCGTGACGACAAGCGCAAGAAGCTGATCGAGACCGCCAAGAACCAGATGCCGATCCATCCCGCCTGGCTCGGCGCCTGTCTCAACGCCGCTAAGGCCAAGGACGCGATCATCGTCAGCGAACTCGGCGTGCCCGCGGCGCAGCTCGACCTCAACCACCACGGCACCTTCATGGGCAACATGCTCGCCGGTGGCCTTGGCATGGGGCTCGGCGCGGCGCTCGGCGCCAAGCTCGCCGCTCCCGGCCGCGAGGTGATCGCCGTGGTCGGCGACGGGTCCTACATGTTCGGCAATCCCCTGCCCTTCCACTACGTGGCCAACGCCGAGAACCTGCCGACGCTCACCATCATCGCCAACAACCAGTCCTGGCATGCGGTGCGCCGCGCCACGCTCGACGTCTACCCGGACGGCGACGCGTCGAAGGCGAACATCATGCCGCTGACCGAGTTGAAGCCCTCGCCGTCGTTCGAGAAGATCATCGATGCGGCCGGCGGCGGCTATGCCCGGAAGGTCGAAAACCCTGCCGATCTACCGGCGGCCATCGAGAAGGCGCTCGACGCGGTCCGCTCCGGCACGCCCGCCGTGCTCAACGTGGCCACCGGCGCGCGTTCGTGACAGACACGGACTGACTGATGAACGCTGTAATTGTCGGCGGCGGCATCTGCGGCCTGTCGCTCGCGTTGAATCTCCACGAGCGCGCGATCGCCTGCGACGTCTACGAGCGCGCGCCGCAGGTGCTCGAGCTCGGGGTCGGCATCACGCTCCTGCCGCATGCCATGCGCGAATTCACCGCGCTCGGCGGCGACCAGGCACTGATCGCCGCCGGCATCGAGAACGTGGAGAGCTGCTTCTTCAACCGCTTCGGCCAGCTCATCTACAAAGAGCCGCGCGGCAAGCTCGCCGGCTATTCGTATCCCGAAATCGGCATCCATCGCGGCCGGCTGCATCGCATCCTCTACGAGGCGGCGTGCGACCGCGTCGGACGCGACCACATCCACACCGACCACTTCTGCACCGGCGTCGAGCAGGACGACAGCGGCGCGACGCTGTTCTTCACCACGAGCGCGGGTGCTACCCGTCCGCCGGTGCGCGCCGACGTGGTGATCGCCTGCGACGGCATCAACTCGGTCGTGCGCAAGCAATTCTACCCGAGCGAGGAGGTTGCCTTCGCCGGCATCAACACCTGGCGCGGCGTGACCCGCCGCAAGCCGATCCTCACCGGCAGGAGCTACATGCGCGTCGGCTCGATCGTGACCGGCAAGATGGTGATCTATCCGATCGTCGACGACATCGACGGTGACGGCCGTCAACTGATCAACTGGATGGCCGAGATCAAGCGCGACAGCTTCGACAAGAACGACTGGAACAAGCCCGGCGACCGCGCCGACTTTCTCCCGATCTATCAGGACTGGCGCTTCGACTGGCTCGACGTCGCCGCCATGATCCGCGATGCTGATCAGATTCTCGAGTACCCGATGGTCGACCGCGACCCTGTCGGGCGCTGGACCTTCGGCCGCATCACGCTTGCCGGTGACGCCGCGCATCCGATGTATCCGCGCGGCTCCAACGGCGCAGCGCAGGCGGCGATCGATGCGCGCACGCTCGCCGACCTGTTGGCACGGCAAGGCGATCCACGCGCGGCGCTGACGGCTTACGAGGCGGCGCGGCGCGAGGTGACGGCGAAGATCGTGCGCACCAATCGCGAGCAGCCACCGGATTTCATCAACATCAAGGTCGAGGAACTGGTCGGCGACCGGCCGTTCGACAACCTCGACGAGTACATCACCCAGGACGAGTTGCGCGCCTTGTCGGAGCAGTACAAGCGCGTCGCGGGTTTCGCCGTCACGGCGTGAGGCGGTCGTGTCCCGCACGCGCTGCGGCGCAGATGCGGGACCCCGGTTCCTTGTACTCTCTCGAAAGAAACCGGGGTCCCGGGTCTGCAGCGCACCGTTTCACGCTGCGCAGCGCCCGGGACACGTGCGGCAAGGTCCTTGACACTCCGCCGCGTTCTGGAACACTGCACCGCAACCAGAAGCAGAACGAATCCCAGCGCTGGAACGACAGGGAGACGGCCATGAACACCGCCACCGCGACGCCGAAGAAGGTCCGGGCGTCGATGATGAACGCGATCCACGACCTACCGCTCTTGGTCGCGCGCGACGAAGGCTTCTTCCGCGACCAGGGGCTCGACGTCGAGGTCGTGAAAACGCCCGGCACCGGCCAGCGTGGCGCCGATCATCAGGCGCTGCGCGATAACATCTTCTCGCGCACAATGGAGCAGCTCTACGAGCAGGGCCAGTGCGACCAGTTCCGCATGTGCGAATGGGGCATCATGAAGCGCGCGGTCGAGTCGAACGTCGAGGGCGGCCACCGGCCGGCCAAGATCGTCGCGCTCGGCTCCGCCATGTCGACTTTCGCGATTGTGGTCGATCCCAAGGCACGCATCTACGAGCCGGAACAGCTCAAGAATAGGCCGATCGCGGTCAGCCCGTTCAACGGCTCGCACTTCACCATGCTGAAGATGCTGGAGGGCTTCCTCAACCGCGACCAGATCAAGTGGGTCAACGCCGGCACCCACGAGGAGCGCGTCAAGGCGCTGCGCAACGGCGACATCGCCGCGGTGAGCCTGATGGAGCCGTGGATCAGCGTCGCCGAGAAGGAAGGCCTGCGCGTCATCATCGAGTCGCATTCGACCCGCAGCGAGGCGGCGGGCGACGAGCTCGACGGCCCGACCCTGCGCAAGATGTTCGCGGCCGAAGCCGAAGCCGCCGACGTGATCCAGAACGACCCCGGCAAGTACGCGCATTATCTGGTGACGGAAGCCGGCGGCCTGCTGGAGCCCAAGGACGTGAAGCTGTCGCGCATCCTCAACGCACCGCCGGAGCCGTACACGCGCGAGCGCTTCGACCACACCTACAATTGGACCGTGAGCTGGGGCCTGGTTCCCCCCGGCGCGACCTACGAGTCGACGGTGGACAATCGGGCATGGCAGTAGGGCACAATGGCGCCCGCGTATTGCGCCATTGGGTGACGGCTATTGGCGTATAAAGCTGTGCTAATCCGCCTACGCTCGCTGACTCGTCATGCCCGGCACATGCAGCTTCGCGGGCAATGACGACGGACCGGCCGCTTATCGGGGCCGTTGGCATAGTAGACCGCCTGCGGAAGACAAGGCGGCGCGGTGACGACATTGCGAAATCATCGTGGCGGCCACTCAATTCCTCGCGCGCGCCCGGACAGCCTTACCAAGAATTCATCTGCGCGCCATGGCCCGGTAAGGCGTCATGACCATCTCTGGAGGACGAAGTGTCCGGCTTCCCGGCACTGGTTCGATCGCTTTGGAAATGGAGACCATCATGACTGCACACGACCCAGCGGCCGGTCGCCGCAAATTGCTGCCGGCGCGCCGGCTCGCGCTGCTCGCTTCGGTGGCGGGTCTCGGCGCGGCGGTCCTGTTCGCCGGCCCGGGCGCCAACGGCCTCCGTGACGCGCTTGCTCCCTCGGCCGCTACGGCGCAGACCACGCAGCGGATCGCCGGCTTCGCCGACGTCGTCGCAAAGGTGAAGCCCGCCGTCGTCTCGGTTCGCGTGAAGATGAACGACGAGAAGACGCGCGGGATGACCGGCTTCAACGACGACAACGACGAAGAGTCCGGGCCGCGCTCGATGCCGCCGGGCATGGAGCAGTTCTTCCGCCGCTTCGGCATGCCGATGCCGAACACGCCCAACACGCCCCGCGGTGAGCGCGGGCAGCGTAACTTCAGCATGTCGCAAGGCTCCGGCTTCTTCATCTCGGCCGACGGCTACGTGGTCACCAACAACCACGTGGTCAGCAACGCCAAGACGGTCGAAATCACGACCGATGACGGCAAGTCCTACGACGCCAAGGTGGTCGGCAGCGACGCCAAGACCGACCTGGCCCTGCTCAAGGTCGATGGCCGCAGCGACTTTCCGTTTGTCACCCTGAACGGCACCAAGCCGCGTATCGGCGACTGGGTGATCGCCGTCGGCAATCCGTTCGGCCTCGGCGGCACGGTCACGGCGGGTATCATTTCCGCCGACGGCCGCGACATCGGCTCCGGGCCCTACGACGACTTCATCCAGATCGACGCCCCGGTCAATCGCGGCAATTCCGGCGGCCCGGCGTTCGACGCCAACGGCAACGTGATCGGCGTCACCACGGCGATCTTCTCGCCATCGGGCGGCTCGGTCGGCATCGGCTTTGCGATTCCGGCAGACACGGTGAAGAACGTCGTCGCGCAGCTCAAGGATGGAGGCCACGTGACGCGCGCCTGGATCGGCGTGCAGATTCAGCCGGTCACCAAGGACATCGCCGACAGCCTCGGCCTGAAGGAGGCCGAAGGTGCCCTCGTCGCCGAGCCGCAACCGGATGCTCCTGCCGCCAAGGCCGGCATCAAAGCGGGCGACGTGATCGTGTCCGTCAACGGTCAGGTCGTGAAGGACGCGCGCGGCCTCGCCAAGATGGTGGCGGGCATGAACCCCGACAGCACGGTCGAACTCGGCGTTCTGCGTGACGGCGCCAGGCAGATCGTGCCGGTCAAGCTCGCGCAGTTTCCGGAGGACCAGAAGCAAGCCAAAACCTCCCGCGACCAGCGCGACCAATCCAGCGGAGAGACCGGCGCGCTGGGCTTGACGCTCGCCCCGGCGGACGGCGCTGGCGCCAAGGGAGTCGTCGTCACCGGCGTCAACCCGAACGGCCCGGCGGCGGAACGCGGCTTCCGGCCCGGCGACATCATCCTCGAGGTGGCAGGCAAGCCGGTGTCGTCACCGAACGACGTGCGCAAGGCCATGGACGACGCGCGCAGCGGCGGCAAGAACACCGTACTGATGCGCGTCAAGTCGGAACAGGGCACGCGCTTCGTCGCCCTGCCGGCCGGCAAGGCGTAAGCGGCGTTCCTCGCACGCGGTGCATCACGCGCAGATGGTCCCGGGGTCCCACACCCTCCCTCCCCGCTTGCGGGGAGGGTTAGGGTGAGGGCGGTGTGCTGCATCACGTCCGGGACCACATTCATGATGCCCGCCGGCAGCGTCTTGTATTCGCCGACACGCTCGATCGCTCGATCCGGCCCAGTCCACCATCACTGGCTCCGCCTTATCGAAGCCGATCGACTTCATGTAGAACAGCATGTGGCCGTTTTTCCCTTTCCGACGGACGCCGTTGCCGGAAAAACCAGCGATTTGATCACGACCGGGACGGCGCCCGAGCTTTCCAGCATGCCCCCAATATCGATGAAGTCGAAGTCCTTCAGTTCGAGCCCGTCGATCGAAACGACCGGGTTCGACAGCCGCAGCTCGTCGCGGAAGTGGATGCCGATGAGACCGCCCACGTCGCCATCGCCTGCCAGAACCAGCGGACACCCGTGCGCGAGCTTGCCGGCCATCGCTGCCGCAATCCCGCGGCAGAACGTATCGAGCCGCGCAAACGTCGCCGACCCGCGCCAGGGCACAAAGATCGCGACCGGCGTGCCGGGATCGCCGAGTTCCATGCGCTTGAGCACCGCCTCGATCGCCTGCGCCACGGCGCCCGCGTTGATCTCCTCCGCATTGAGCGGCAGCGGCGCCGCGATCACCGGCAAATTGCGCAGGGGCAGCACGTCGAGCGGCGAGACATAGATGGTGCTGCCGCTGACCTGCGTCGTGTATTGCGAGGCGCCGATCACGGTCGCGCGGATGCCCTCGCTCGGCGGCTCGATGCGCGGACCCCAACGCTCGACCCGCTCGCGGATCGCAGCCGCCAACAGCGGCCCCAGATCGTCGAAGCGCTCCGCCTCGCGCCCGTAGATGTATTCGGCAACACCGCCTGAGAATGTCACCGCCTCAATTGTGCCGCGACCGGTCAACGGATCGAGTCGCAACAGGCTGTTGCTGCCGAGCGTCGGCGCACCGCCGCGCATCGCATCGAACAGGCCATCGGACATGCGCGCCGCCAACGCCTTGGCGGAATCCGGGGCGAGCATGGCACCGAGTTCCAGCGAGAGGCCAAGCTCTTCGCCGAACCGCTGCCCGGCCTCCTCCAGCCGCGTCACTCGGCCTGCGGCATCGAAACAGACCAGCCGCGCCCCGACGTCGAGCGCAGTGAGGTCGGCGACCTGGCCGTCGACGCAGACCGCGAGCTTGGAGGTGCCACCGCCGACGTCGATGTTCATCACCGTGGCCTTGTCACGGATCGAGCGCGCCACCGCGCCGGAGCCATACGCCGCCATGGTCGTCTCCAGGCTGTCGCCGGCGCTGACGGCCACCATCTTCCCCGCCTGCCGGGCGAACAACTCGCCGATCGCCCGCGCATTACTGCGGCGTACCGCGACCCCGGTGAGGATCAGCGCCCCGGTGTCGATCTCGTCGGGATCGACGTCGGCGTACTTGTATTGCTTCTCGATGAAGGCGCCGAGCGCCACCGCATCGATGGTGTCGCCCTCGGTGTAGGGCGTGAGCAGGATATCGGACTCGAAGAAGGTTTCGCGAACGGTGACGACATAGCGGCTATCGTGGCGTTCCAACAGGATGCGAGAGAATACCAGATGCGAGGTCGAGGAGCCGATGTCGACGCCGACGCTGAGCACGACGATCTCGTCCTCGCGCTCTAGCGTCCGTCCGGTCGAGGAGAAGAAGATGCGTCCGCCTTGGTCGTCGGTGGTCATGATCGCACCCGCGTCATGGCCGGGCCTGTCCCGGCCATCCACGTCTTTGTGTGCGGGTCGGTTCCAAAGACGTGGATGCCCGCGACAAGCGCGGGCATGACGATGCTGAGTCTGCGGCGAGACGCACCATCACTCCTTCGGCAGCTCGCCCTTGTAATCCTTGCTGTAGAATTCCGGGTTCATCCGGTTCTGCGCGCCGTTCTTGGCGAGCATGGATTCGTATTCCTCGCGGATGAATGGATCCTCCATCCAATAGGGAATCGACGTCCCGCCTTCGGTCAGGTCCATGCCGGTATAGTCGGTGTGTTGCTCACCGGGCGGGCCGGGCTCGCGTCCCGGCGAGTGTGGGCCGAACCAGGCGGTGAGCCGCAACGGCTCCTTCGACACGCCGAAATGCTGGTGGTACCAGCGCAAGCCGCCGGGCGCTGCCGACACCATGCCGACCGGCTCGTAGTCGACGCGCTTGACCTGGTCGGCATGGCCGTCCTTCCACGGCGTGACGCCGTAGCGCTCCGGCCAGGTGCAGGTATAGCCCTTGCCTTGCAGGCAGATCAGCACCGCCGCGGAGGTGTGCGCGTGCGCCTTCGAATAGCGGCCGTTCTCGTGCTGGCCGATCCAGAGATAAAAGGTATTGTCGGTCATGAACGGCTCGACGCGCCGGTAGCCGGGCGAACGGCGATTATCGAGCGGCAGGTCACAGTTCACGATGTCGGGAATGAAGTTGGTGCGCCGCATGGCAAGGCCGCGCACCGGGTCTGGCTCGATCTCGTCCCGGTACTTGTAGAAGTCGTCGGCGCCGCTGAAGCGGTCGCGGAACTGGAACGGACAGTTGAAGACCGCGTCCACGTTATTGAGGAGGTTGAGCAGATTGGGCGCGGTAGTGCCGCCGAGCAGCAGCGCCGGGCTTGAACTGGCATTGACGATGCGATGCCAGGCGTTCACCGGAATCGAGAACAGCGAGCCCGCCTGCCACTCGAACACGTGCCGCTTGCTGTCGGCGTCGAGCCAGACTTCCGTCGTGCCGCGGCCCTCGACGACGTAGTAGACCTCCTCGTAGAGGTGCCGCTCGGCGTTGAGCGCGCCGGCGCCGGGCACTTCGACGACATAGCAGCCCCATTTTCCCTCGGTCCCATAGAGCTGAATGTAGGTGCCGCGGCCGCCAAGCCGCTTCCAGGGCGCGAGCGGCAGGTTCTGCACCTTGCTCACACCGATGCCGCGGACGATCGGGATGCCTTCCGATTCCATGAACAGGTCGTAGGGCGTCTTCGGCCGTCCGAACTTCCCGAAGCCGGCGCGCTTGCCGCCGGCCGGCTCATGCCAATGCGTCTGGCCGGGCAGATCGTGCATGAGCGTCTCCCGCTCGTGAATACCTGCTCCCGAGTAGCACGCGATTGCGTTGACTTCCACCCACCGTAGAATGCCCGGCGTCCTACCCAAGCCCGCCGTGCCGGCGCGGCGGAGCCCGAGCCAATGATTCCGGCGAGCCTGGCTACCCTCCTGTTCCTGCTGTGGCTGGCGGGAAATGGAACCCGCCTGACGATCCTGGCGATTCCGCCGATCATTCCGCAGGTCCGGATGGACCTTGGGCTGTCCGAGACCGAGGTGGGCATCGTTTCCGGCCTGCCGGCGGTGCTGTTCGCATTCGCTGCGGTTCCCGGCGCGCTGCTGATCGCGCGGTTCGGCGCATTGCAGACACTCATCTTCGGCCTCCTGGTCGGCGCCGCCGCGGCGGCGCTGCGCGCCATCAGCCCCGACGTGTTCATCCTCTACCTCACCACCATCGGCGCAGCTCTCGGCGTCTCGGTGATGCACGTGGCATTGCCGCCGCTGGTGCGCGAATGGCTGCCGCAACGGATTCCGTTCGCGACCGCCGTCTACACCAACGGCCTGCTGGTCGGGGAAATCCTTCCTGTCGCCATGATGCTTCCCATCGTGATGCCGCTGGTCGGCGGCAGCTGGCGCGCCGGCCTCGTGGTCTGGGCGGTACCGCTGGTGCTGATTGCCGTCGCCCTTCTCGCGTTCGCGCCGCGGCAGCAACGCACCGAGGGACCCGCGACCGCGACCCCACGGCGCTGGTGGCCCGACTGGCACAACGGCATCATCTGGCGCCTCGGCCTGATGCTCGGCAGCATCAATGCGATTTATTTCGCGACCAATGCGTTTCTGCCGGATTACCTGCATTCCCTCGGCCGCGACGATTTGATCACCGCCGCGCTGACTGCGCTCAATCTCGGGCAGCTTCCCGCCTCGCTGCTGCTGCTGGCGATTGCCGGACGCCTGCAACGGCGAGCCTGGCCCTATGTCGCCGCGGCGGCGCTCTCCCTGATCGGATTCGCCGGTATCTTCACCGGCAACGGTGTCTGGATCGTCACCGGCTGCACGCTGCTCGGCTTCTCCGCCGCCGGCATTCTCGTGCTGATGCTGGCGCTGCCGCCGATGCTCAGCGCGCCCGAGGATGTGCCACGCACGACCGCCGCGATGTTCACGATCAGCTATAGCTGCGCGGTGATTGTGCCGATCATCAGCGGCTTCGCCTGGGACATGACGCACGTCCCCGCGGTCGCCTTCATACCGATTGCGCTATGTCCGTTCGTGCTCGCGGGGTTTGCGTTGACCTTCGACTTCCGCAGCGAGAAGGGATGGTATGTGGCGAGGCCCATTTAGTTGTCATCCCGGCCAAGGCCGCGAAGCGGCCGCGAGCCGGGATGACAGCCGCGAGAGCAATTACGATGTCCACAAATCGCGGAACTGCGTCGCCACCACCTGCTCGTACGGCACATGGCCCTTGAGGATGCCGATATCACGGGCGAACCGGTTCATTCCGGCGACGAAGTCTTCCGAGATGGTCGCGTCGTAGTAGGGCAGGTCGCGGCGGATCAGCTCGGCAATCAGCGCCGCCTCCGACGGCGGGAACAGCGTGTTGCCGACCTCGGTCGCCCGCGCGACGTTCTGCTTCAGCGCTGCATGCGTCTTGACGATCGCGCGAACCGCCGCGGCGGCCACGTCCGGTGAGCGCTCTATCAGTGCATCAGACGTGGCAATCGAGGCCATGGTGTAGTTGAAGGCGGGTTTGGGTCCGTCCCCACGACGAACATCGAGGAGGACCGTACCGATACCGCGCCTCACCGCAACCTCCGTCCCCATTCCGTTCGCCCAGAATCCGTCGATCTTGCGTTCTTCCAACGCCTTCGCGGCGCTGACGCCGAAATTGATGGTGCCGGGCACTCCCGGCACCGGCGCGATCGTCACGTTATCGCGATCAAGGTCGATGCCGGCTTCGATCAGCAATCGGCGCAGGCCCAGCCCGACCCACGGTGCGGCGCCGATGCGGCGCCCCTTGACCACATCGAGGCCGCCGCGTTGCGCGCCGAAATCCTTGTGCATGACCAGGAACCAGTACATCCCCTGTCCCTGCGCGCAGATCAGCTTGACGCCCTCCCATTCCGGATAGGCGGCGAGCGCCGAATGTGCCGATCCGCCGACGAAATCCACCGCGCCGTCGCGCATCGCCTGATAGGCCGCTTCGACCGGGGCGATCATTTGCAGCTCGACCTCGAGCCCCACGTCCCGAAAAAAGCCGAGCTCGACCGCTGCCTGCGCCGGAAAGTACGAATTGGAAATCATGTCCGGTACGGCGAGCTTCATGGGTCGTTTCCATCCAACTCAGGCGTCGCGTTGCCGGTGTCGTCTGCTTCCTGCGGGCCGTGTGCCACCGGCGTGTTCATGGCGACGTCGCTGCGGCGCTGCTGTGCCAGGATATCGCCGAGGGCGAAATATTCGCCGGCGGTCGCCATCCGCGCCTGCCGGTCCAGTTCCTCCGGCCAATGGCCGAGATCGTAGCCGTGCCACGGCGCCTGCGGCTTGAGCGGCGGCAGGCCGAGGCGCTCCCACAAACGCCGCGCGTTCTCCATGAACTCGCGCTTCGGCAGCGCGACCGGCGCATACGTCGACTTGAGTATGGCGTTGATGAGGACGGCCGCGCTCTCGCCGCCGTCGCGCGGCCCGCGTGGGCCGTGCCCGGGGTCCTTGTGCGGCAACACGTGCAAATCGTATTGCGGCTGGCACCGATACGACATCGCCCACAGCAGGGAATCGGCATTCTCCGGATCGATATCCTCGTCGACGGCGACGATCCACTTCCCGGCAAAGCGGTGCAGCGTCGCCGCTCCGTGCAGCGCCCGCCAGACTTCCGTCGGCGGCGTGCCGCGTGCGAACTGAATCGCAATGACTGCGTAGAGGCTGGTCAGCGGCTCGTGCATTGATACGCGCTTGACGCCGCGGATGCCGAGCTTTGCCTGCAAGTGATTCAAGAATACGGGCTCCATCGCCACTTTGCGGATCACGCTCGATTCGCTCGGCGTGACCTGGCTGACGAACGAGGTGAGGATCGCATGCCGCCGGCGGGTGATCGCCGTCACCTCCATGACGGCGTTGTACTCCTGCAGATTGACGTAGCCGTGCGACTCGCCGAACGGCGCCTCCGGTTCCAACACGTGGGTATCGATGAAGCCCTCGATGACGATCTCGGCTTCCGCCGGCACCAAGAGCTCGACGGTGAGCGCGCGCACCACGTTGATCGGCCCGCCTGCGATCGCGCCGGCCACGGCGATCTCATCGAGATCGAGCGGCATCTTCTGCACAGCCGCGTAGGAGACGACGGGCGGGCAGCCAACCACCACAGCGCACGGCATCGGCTCGCCGCGCGCACGATATTTCTCCCAGTGCGCATAGATGCCCGCGCGCAGTTCCACCGACGGATTCATCCCGAGCCGGCGCCGCGTCTTGAGTTGGCCACGGTAGTTGCCGACGTTCTGGATACCGGTGTCGGGGTCCTTGGTGATGAAATGGCCGGCGGAGAGGTACGGCGCGTTGTCCCAGCCGGGCGTGGAAATCGGCACCGGCAATCCGTCGAGGCCGAGCCCGTCCTCGTCGAGCGCGCCGCCGACGATCTCGATCTCACGACACGGCGCATCGGTGACGATGCACGGGGGGATCGGCGCCGCCATCGCCGTGATCCAGGTCGCGCCGATCTGATCGAGCGGCTTGCCGAAGCCGATGCGGTAGACCTCGCGATTGGCGGCAAGCCCCGCAACAAGCACGGCGATGTCGTAGCGGCGGCCCTTGGAGTCGGTCGGCTGTGTGAACAGGAAGGCCTTGCGGTCCGGTTCCTCGATGCCGCCGCGGAACTGCCACCGCACCAGCGGGTGCATTTCCGTGTCCTTGTTGACCGGCTCGTCGACGACGACCAGCAAACCGGCTTGCGCCAGCGCCAGCACGTGCTCGTGCAGGTCGGCATAGGTGCGGGAATTGCCGGTGACGTCGCCCCGATAGCGGTCCAGCGCGGGAGACAGTCCGCGGCGGCCCTCGATCATGCGGTCCTCGCCACGCGAGCATCGTCCAATGTCATCGCCGCGGCGCGGCGCTGGCTCTGGAGCATCGACGTGCGCAACAGGAACTGTCTCGCGCGTGCCGGGTCGGCGGACATCGCGCGCAGTTCCGCAAAGTTCTCCGCCCGGGTCGCCGCGTCGCGCGCCTCAAGCCGACGCTTGTTGGCAATGGTCTGCTCCTGCACGAATTCGACCGCGACCGTGCGCCGCTGCAAATCGTAGAGGTCGAGCAATTGCTCCGGCGCGCCGTCGCACAGCACGGCGGCAAGCTTCTCGGCGAGATTGGCGGCATCCTGGAAGCCGCCGTTGAGGCCCATGCCGCCGATCGGATTGTTCACGTGCGCCGCATCGCCGGCGAGCAACACGCGCCCAGCACGGAACGAGGCAGCCACGCGCTGATGCGTGACATAGAGATTGCGGTGCACGATCTGGTAAGGCTGCGGCGAGGGAAAGAATTTCTGCAGCCGTGCCTGCACGGCGGCATCGTTCATCAGTTGCTCATCGGAAAGCGCCGGGTCGGTCGGAAACACCGTGCGCCAGAGGCCGGGCGGACCATTCGCCGCGACCTTGAAGCAATTGCACCACTCGTCCGGGTCGGCGAAATAACTGCGCGGGCAATAGCCGCGATTGGCCTCGAAGTCGAACGGCGTAGTAAGTACGATGAAGCGTTCGGGCCAGGTGAAGCCGTCGAACGCGATGCAGCAGGCCTTACGCACGACGCTGCGTCCGCCGTCGGCGCCGATCAGGTAGGCCCCGGTATGCCGCTGCACTCCGTCCGGTCCGCGTACCGTCACCGTCACATCATTCGCAGACTGCGCAACGTCGGTGACCTCATGCTCGAACAACACCTCGACGTTCGGCATCGCGCGCAGCCGCTCGAGGATGATCGCCGCGGTCTTAAACTGCTCGCACTGATTCACATACGGATACACCGTGTCGTCCCTGAGGACAGCATGATCGAACTCCGCTATCTTCTCACCGGAGGGACGGTCCCAGAACTGGAAGGTCGGCGCGATCAGGCCGACGCGCGCCATGTCGTCGGTCAGCCCGGCGGCGCCGAGCACCTCCAGCGTTCCGGGGTGCGTGGTCGCCGCCCGCGGGTCTTCCTTGATGCTGTCATTGACCTCGAACACCCGCACCGGCAGTCCACGTTGCCCCAGCAGCAGCGCGCAAAAGAGCCCGACCGGCCCGCCGCCGGCGATGAGGACTCTGCGTTGGTCGTCAGCGGGCATTCTGCGTCCTGTCGTTTGCTCAGAGCCCCTCAGATGATCCCGGTTCGCGTGCCGCAGGGATGATGCTTCTTAGCCCGGCTTCAGGCCCGCGTCCTTGATGATCTGGAGAAACTTCGCGCTTTCCGATCTGGTGAAAGCGGCGAATTCGTCGATGGATACCGGCCTCACGTCGGCGCCGGCCGCGAGCAGCTTAGCTTTGACGTCCGGCTGAACGAGAAGTCGGTTGATCTCCGTGTGCAGCCGCGTGACGACATCCTTCGGCGTCCCGCGCGGCGCGAAAAATCCCTGCCATAGCGAAATGTCGAAGTCCTTGATGCCGCTGGTTTCGGCGACCGTCGGCACATCGGGCGCTGTTCCCGAGCGCTTGGCGGAGGAGACGGCGAGCAGCTTGAGCGTGCCTGACTTCACGTGCGGCACCGCCGCCGGAAAGCCTGAGAAGAACAGATCGACATGCGCGCCCAGCAGATCGTTCAGCGCCGGACCCGCCCCGTTATACGGCACATGAGTCAGGTTGCTCTTGGTCTTGAGCTTGAGCAGTTCGCCGGAGAAGTGTCCCGGCGTCGCCGCGCCCGCCGACGCAAACGAAAGCCCACGCGTCTTTGACGTCGTCAACATCTCGGCGACGGTGGAATAGGAGGCCGTGCCGGGCACGACGAGCGCGAGCGGCACCACGGTCGCGAGCGCCACTGGCTGCAGGTCCTTGTCCGGATCATAGCCTAGCGCTTTGTTCCAGTGCTGGTTGATCGCCATTTCTCCGGTCTGGCCGACCAGAATCGTATGGCCGTCAGGGGCCGCTGTTGCGACCGCCTTCGACCCGATGGCGCCGGTCGCCCCCGGCCGGTTCTCCACGACAACCGATTGCCCGAGCGCATTTGCAAGCCTGTCCGCCAGGACCCGCGCGACGATGTCGCCCGTGCCGCCCGCGGCATAGGGTACGACGAGACGCACGGTGCGGCTTGGAAACTGCTGCGCCGCAGCGGGGAGCGTCGCCAGAACCCCCGCGACGGCAATGATGATGCCGCAGGATCGACAAAGCATCTGCAAGCTGTCCTCCCAAGGTGATTTTTTGCGAGTTTGAAGTGGGCGCATCGGTCGATCTTATCCCCTTCCGTTACGCCCAAACAGGTCATTACGTAGTCGGCTGATCGCGAAGCTTGGCGCCGCAGAACAAGTCTAAGAACTAGAATCCATAAAGCCGAGCGGGATTATCCCGCATGATACGGTCAGCGACCTCGTCCGAGGCAAGTGCGGCGATGAAATCGTCGACGATCCGCTGGTAGGACAGCACGCGATAGGGCGCGACCAGGGCAGGCCCTTTGTGCTGATCGTTCGGCGGCGTATGCGGCCAGTCGCTACCCCAGACGCAGCGCTCCGCAGCGGACGAGAGAATTGCATCGAGCCAGCGCTTGTCCGGCCGTGTCGCGAGCGGATCGGCGGAGACGCGGTAGGGCGCGGACAGCTTGAGCCAGATATGCGGCAGATGGAGGAGCTCCAGGAGGCGGCGGGCGTCGGCGCTCTCCGGCGTGGCGTTGCCGTAGACGCCATAGTGGTCGATGACGACGGGCACCGCCGCGGGCGCCAGCACTTCGGTATGGCGCGCCAGCACTTCGAGCGATGAAATCACCTCGACGTGCCAACTCATCGCCTGCGCGACCGCCGCCAGCCCGGCGAACGTCTCGTTCAGCGGCCGGACATCGTCGCGGGCGGCCGTGCTGTAGAGATTGAGGCGCAGCCCCCGCACCCCGCGCCGGGCATAGTCCTCAAGTGTCGCGCGCGGCGTCGAAGGGTCGATAACGGCAACGCCCCGCCCGTCTCCGCCGAGGGCATCGAGGCCCTCAAGAAGCAGCGTATTATCCTTGCCGTAAAAGCTCGGCTGCACGATGACGAAACGGGTTACCGCGCGCGCCGCCGCCCATAGTCGCAACGCTTCCAGCGGCGCGACATCGGCCAGATAGGTCCGCGACGGCATTTGCGGGTAACGGTTGGCGGGACCAACTATATGGACGTGACTGTCGCAACGCATGCTGTCAGTTTACTGCTCAATGCCCGCCGCCTTGATGATCGGCCACCGCTTCTCGGTGACCGTGATCCTGGATGCCCCGCATTCTCGGGCATGACAGCTCAGTGTTCCTCGATCGCGTCGACGCGGTTCGGATAGAACGCGAGATGCTCCTCGATCTCGGCGACGGCGGGAAACGGCTGCTCGTAAGTCCAGATCGCGTTCTCGGCGATACGGTCGCCGACCTTGATCGAATAATAGTTCGCATCGCCCTTGTACGGACAATGCGTCGTGTGATCGGTGCGCACGAGCAGGCTCAGGTCGGCGTCCTCGCGCGGGATGTAGGCCACCGGCGGATACTTCGCCTCGTTGAGCATCTTCGCTCGTGCGCTGTCGGCGACGATGCGGCCGGCGAAACGTACGCGGATTCGCGTCTTGCTCGCCGTAATCGTGATCGGATGATCGCTACTCGGCTGCTTCATCACGCTTCTCACTAATGTTCACGATGACTTCTCATCGTAGTAGTGGGTTTCGAGCAGCAGGCACCCCTTCTCCGACTTGAACGGTCCATGATAGGCGCCGGGAGGACGCACCGCGTAGGTATAGCCCTCGAACTTCTCCCCGCCGTTGCCCTGCGCATCGTTGCCGACGATCAGATCGCCGGAGACCAGGAACACCTCCTCCCAATACTCGTGCACGAACGGCGCGGTCGTGTAGACCCCAGGCTCGAAGCGCAGGAGCCGCGTGCGGTTGCCACGCTTGTTCTTTTCGTCGAGTAAACCGGCGATGATCTTCTGCTGGATGCCGGGCGGATAGCCGGGCAGCGTCTCCCAGCCCTCCTTCAGCGCCAGCGTATGAAACTCCTTGTGACCCTTGTCGAAACCCATTGGCACCCTCCTCAACTTTCAACCGGTAGCGTCTCAATCGTGTAGCCGTGGCGGATCATACGGCGAAGCACCGGATCCTCCAGTTCCATCTCGAACAGATCGGCCGCCGCAATGCCGCCATGCACGGCAAGCGTGCCGCAGAACATGGCGCTTCCCTGCGGCAAACTGCCGCCGCCGGTAAAGAGGCCTATCAGTTCCGGCGGCGGGCGCATGCCTTCAACCGGCCCCTCCTGATAGAGCCTGCGCTCCCCGCCGGCCCGCACGAACGAGCGCAGGATCAGCCGGTCCCAATGCGGCGCGAGATCATCAAGGCGCCAGATCCGCGCACTGACCGGCTTGGCGCACATCTGCTTGGACAGCGAAACGCCGACCGTCTCCGCCTTGCGGTCGGTGTGATCGGAACCCAGCCCCACCCACAAGCCGTCGTCGAGCGCATAGACCACGCATTCGACCTCGCCGCTCGACGCGTCGCCGAGGACCTCGATGGTGTCCGCCGTGGTCAGCAGCGATGTGGCGCCGCGATAGAAGATCGGCGTGCGCTTCGGCCGCGGCACGCCGATCGCCTCGAGTTCGCGGATGTGCTTTTCGACGGCGACCACATCGCGTCCGGTCCAGCCGGCAATGATCAGGCGATGGATGGCGCGCAGGTCCAAGTCTTTCTCGTCCGGCACCGATATTTCCCTTTCAATCAAAACTCCGATGTCGGCTATCGTGACAGGTGATTCGCGACGTTCAGAGCACGTTCAGCACAAGTGGGCACCGGTTTTGCGTCCGAACGCGCTCCATACAAACGAGCGCGCTTTCCGGGCGGCTGACCGTACACACTCAGCCTGAAAGCGCGCTGGCCACTCCGTCATGATTTACGGAAGGACATCATGCTCCCTCGGTTGCGGCTCGTCCTGGCGGCGATCACTGCTACAATTCTCATTGTCGTGCTCGGCTTTGCGCAATTGGTCAAGCTGCAGGTCGCGCAGAGCCAATCTGCCAGCCTTGGGCCGGTGGAGGCCCGCTTCGCGGGGCTGGCCTTTGCCGAACGGGCAGATTGGACACCCGTCTCGCTCTCCCGAGGGAAGTCATTGGAGTCGCTGGCCCCCTTCGCCAACCTCCCATTGGCCCGGCCGCGGGCGGACGACAATGCAGCCGCCACCGTGTCTGCGAAATCGACAGAATCGATGCCTCCCGAAATCGAACGACCGTCAGCGGCGCCGATCGCGGAACCGGCCCCCTTGACCGTCGCCCATGTTGCCCCGGCCCTCGATCCGAGTGCTTTGGCAACAGCATCGGAGCCGGCACCGATTGCCGATGGGGCGCCGGGGCACCCGAATACCGGGACAACGTCACCGGAGGCTGCCGAAAGCCGCATCGGCGGCCTTGCAGAGACTGCTGCCACTGCGATGACGCGCTTTGCCGCTCTACCCGCTCCAGCAACCGACGTCACCCCGGCATCACCGACTCCAGAGACGGTGGAATTGGATGTCGCCGCGCTCGCTCCGGCGATCGTGCCGGCACGGGCTGTGCCGTTCCTGACTACGCCCGCTTCCACAACAACGGCCGTCGCACCATCGGCCCATCAGGAAGATGCGCTTTTTGCCTCGGTTCCTGCAGTCGCTCCGAGCGGAAGCATCGAAGCGGTAGCGACATCCGAGCTGTCCTCGCCGGGGGACACCGTGAGGTTGCCGGTCCCCCGCCCCGTCATCGCGGCTCCGCCGCAACGCAAGACCGCGCGCATGCCGGCACGTAGGCGGGCACCACCGGCAAGACCCGCCCAGCCGCCCGCCAGCGCCGCGCCGAGCAACCCGTTCAGCGCCCTGTTCGGCGGACCGAACAACGCCGGCAACACGCCGAACTAATGGAAACCATGTCTTCGACCGACTCATCGACCGCGAACGATCCCAATCCCCTGCTCCAGCCCTGGGCTGCGCCCTTCGCGGTGCCGCCGTTCAGGGAACTGCTGCCTGAGCATTACCGGCCCGCGTTCGATGCGGCACTGGCGGAGCACCGGCGCGAGATCGACGCGATCGCTTCCGATCCTGCGGCGCCTGGCTTCGACAACACCATTGCGGCAATGGAACTTGCCGGACAGACGCTGCGGCGGGTCTCTGCCGTATTCTTCAATCTCTGCGGGACCGACGGCAACGATGCCACCGAGGCGATCGAGCGCGAGATCGCGCCGGTGCTGGCGCGCCACCGGATGGCGATCCTGTTGAACGAGGCGCTGTTCCGGCGGGTCGACGACCTGCACCAGCACCGCGACGCACTTGGAATATCGACCGAGCAGCGCCGTGTGCTGGAACGCCACCACATCGTCTTCCGCCGCGCCGGCGCCGGCCTCAATCCTGTTTCCAAGCAACGGCTTGCCGAGATCACCGAGCGGCTCGCCTCGCTCGGCACCGCCTTCAGCCAGGCCGTGCTCGCCGACGAGAAGGCGTTCATGCTGGTGCTGGACGGCGAAGCGGACTTGGCCGGCTTGCCCGACTTCTTGCGCGCCGCGGCGCGGCAGGCCGCCGACGAGCGCGGCCATCCGGGCAAGCACGTGATCACGCTCGGGCGCTCCAGCATCGAGCCGTTCCTGCAATTTTCCGCCCGCCGTGACTTGCGGGAGAAGGCCTTCAAGGCGTGGCTTGCCCGCGGCGAGAACGGCGGCGCCTCCGACACGACCGCCATCATCGGCGAGATGCTGCGACTGCGCGGCGAGCGGGCAAAACTGCTGGGCTTTCCGAGCTTTGCGCATTTCCGCCTCGACGACAGCATGGCGAAGACACCGGAGGCGGTACTCGATCTCCTGAACACGGTGTGGGAACCGGCGCGGCGCGTCTCGCTCGCCGAGCGCGATGCCCTCCAGGTATTGATCGACGCCGAAGGCGGCGGTTTCGCGCTCGCGCAGTGGGACTGGCGCTACTATGCGGAGAAACTGCGCAAGGCGCGTTACGATCTCGATGCCGCCGAGATCAAGCCGTATCTGCAGCTTGACCGGATCATCGACGCCGCCTTCGAAACCGCGCGGCGGCTGTTCGGGCTGACCTTTCATCCACGCGAGAACGTTGCGTTGTACCATCCGGACGTTCGCGCGTGGGAGGTACGCGATCGCGACGGCCGGCACATCGGCCTGTTCCTCGGCGACTACTTCGCGCGTCCGTCGAAGCGCAGCGGCGCCTGGATGAGCGGCTTCCGTTCCCAAGAGAAGCTCGCCGGCGACATCCGTCCGATCATCGTAAATGTTATGAACTTCGCCAAAGGCCCGCCTGGCGAGGCGAGCCTGCTCAGCATGGACGATGCGCGCACGTTGTTCCATGAGTTTGGCCATGCGCTGCACGGGCTGTTGTCCGACGTGACATACCCGTCGATCGCCGGCACCAAGGTGGCCACCGACTTCGTCGAGCTTCCGTCGCAGCTCTATGAGCACTGGCTCGAACGCCCGGAAATCCTCAACCGCTTCGCGGTGCATCACCGCACCGGCGAGCCGATGCCGGAGGCGCTGATGCGGCGGGTGATCGCCAGCCGCAACTTCAACCAGGGCTTCGCCACGATCGAGTACGTCGCGTCGGCGCTGGTCGATCTCGACTTGCATCTGCTTCCGTCAGCCGACAATCTCGACGTGAAGGGGTTCGAGCAGGAATCGCTCGCCAAGATTGGCATGCCGGCAGAAATCGCGATGCGGCACCGGCCGCCGCATTTCACGCATGTGTTTTCCGGCGACGGCTATGCCGCCGGATATTATAGCTACCTGTGGTCGGAGGTGCTCGACGCCGACGCGTTCAAAGCCTTCGAGGAGACCGGCGATGTGTTTGATGCCGATACCGCGCGGCGGCTGCGGGATTTCGTCTATTCCGCCGGTTACCTGCGCGATCCCACCGACGCTTACGTGGCATTCCGTGGCCGCATGCCGACGAGTGACGCGCTGCTGAAGAAGCGGGCACTGGCGGAGGGATCGGCGATTTAGCTTTCCACGAGTCATGCCGGGACGGCCGAAGGCCGGACCCGGAATCCATAACCCCTGGTCTATGGTTATGGGTTCCGGGCTCGCTGCTTCGTGGCACCCCGAACGACTGCGCAGTCAGTTCGCCGGCAGCACCACCCCCCGGCATTCGCCGAAGCCGATGCGTGCGAGGCCCTCCCGCTCGCAACGGCCGCGGAATACGATTTCGTCACCGTCCTCAATGAAACCGCGCGTCTCGCCGCTCGGCAGTTCGATTGGTTCACGCCCGCGCGCGGAAAGCTCGAGGAGGCTGCCCCAGCCGCTCTTGTCTGGCCCCGACACCGTTCCGGAGCCGAGCAGATCGCCGATCTCCAGATTGCAGCCGTTGCTGGTGTGATGGGCAATCATCTGCGCAACAGTCCAGTAGATCGTCGCGAACGGACTGTGGCTAAGCCGGAACGGCTCGAGACCCTGCTCGCGCATCTTGGCCGTCAGGATGTATGCAGAAAGTTCGATGGCGATGCCGCCGCGCTCCTGGTCCGCGGAATCCGTGAGATAGGGCAGCGGCGCGGGATCGCCCTCCGGCCGCCGGTACGCTTGGGTATGGTACGGCGCGAGCGCTTCCGAGGTGACGATCCACGGCGAGATCGTCGTGGCGAAGTTCTTGCCGAGAAACGGCCCGAGCGGTTGGTATTCCCAGGCCTGGATGTCGCGCGCCGACCAGTCGTTGAGCAGACAGAAGCCGAAGATGGAGTTGCCGGCGCTGCCGACCGGGACCGGCGTGCCCAGTTCCGAACGTACGCCGACGACGATTCCGAGTTCGAGTTCATAGTCGAGCGCGCGGCATGGCGCGTAGAACGGAGCCGGTGCATCGCCGGGCTTGATCTGCCCCTTCGGACGCACCACCGGCGTTCCGCTCACGCGGACCGACGACGCGCGGCTGTGGTAGGCCACCGGCACATACTTGTAGTTCGGCATGAGTGGATTATCGGGCCGGAACATCCGCCCGGCATTGGTGGCGTGAAACACCGACGCATAGAAGTCGGTGAAATTGGGCACATCGATCGGCCGAAACAGCTCCGCATCGGCCATCGGCGTCAGATGCGGTTCGATTCGGTGGCGCCAATCGGACGACTCGGTGCTCAAGAGACGCGAGAGGTCGCGCCGCAGCGCCGACCACGCATGCGGGCCAAGCTCCATCATCCTGTTGAGATGCGGCGCCTTGCAGTCGGCCGCGGCGCGCGCCGAAAGGCCGTTCAGGAAATCCGCCATCGCCGCGACATCGAGGACGCGGTCGCCAATCGCGACGCCGCCGCGCGGCTCACCGACCGGCGGCCGGAAAATCCCAAACGGCAAATTCTGGATCGGAAAATCGCAGCCCGGCGCATTGGCGCTGTCGATCCAGCTTGCGCGCTTTGGATCGTGGGTTTCGTTGAGGTCGATCATGAGGATTCGCTTCACCGCTTGCGCCGTCCCCGCGCAAGCGGGGACCCATACTCCGTGAAGGTGGTTATGGGCTTCCACTTTCGCGGGAACGACCACCCAGAGAGTCCGTGTATGGATACCGTATCACAGTGCGGTGACCGCCTGAACCGCGTTCGACTCACTCCGCGGCGGCGATCTGCGGTGGGACGCTGCCGCTCGTAGACTGCCGATAGCGGCTCTCCGGACGCCGCAACCCGAGATTCTCGCGCAGCGTCAGGCCTTCGTAATCGGTGCGGAACAGGCCGCGCCGCCGCAGCTCGGGGATCACCAGGGTGACGAAGTCGTTGAGCGATCCGGGCAGATAGGGCGGCATCACATTGAAGCCATCGCACGCCTCGCTGCGGAACCACTCCTCTATCACGTCCGCGACATGCCTGGGCGTGCCCTTGACCACGAATTTTCCGCGCGCGCCGGCAACGACCTGGGCGGTTTGCCGGAGCGTCAAGCTGCCACGCTTCGCGATGTCCATCACGTATTTGAAGATGCTCTGGCTCGCCATCTTACTGTGCTCGAGTTGCGGCATCGGCCCGTCCATCGGGTAGCCGGACAGATCGACGTTGCCAAGGCACATCGACAAGACTTCACGCGCCACGATCGGGTGCGTGAGCGAATCCAGGTATTGCTGCTTCTCGGTGGCCTCCTCCTCGGTCCGGCCGACGACGGGACTGAGGCCCGGCATGATCTTCATTTCGTCGGGCAAGCGGCCGTACTGGGCCATACGCGCCTTAAGCTCGGCATAGAAGGTGCGGCCCTGCCCGAGGTTGAGCGGAGCGCAGAAGATCACCTCAGCGAATTCCGCCGCCACCCGGATCATGTCCTCCGATCCGCCCGCCTGAACGATGACCGGCCGCCCTTGCGGCGCGCGCGGCACGTTGAGCGGCCCGCGCACGGAGAACCAATCGCCCTTGTGGTTCAGGGGATGCTTCTTATCCGGGTCGAGGAAGATGCCGCTCTCCTTGTCGCGGACGAACGCGTCGTCATCCCAGCTGTCCCACAGCCCAACTACGACCTGGGCGAATTCGCGCGCACGTTCGTACCTCACCCCGTGCTCGTAATGTTCGTCGCGCGAAAAATTGTAGGCGTCAGCCGCCTGACCGGAGGTGACGAGGTTCCAGCCGGCACGGCCGTGGCTGATGTGGTCGAGGGACGCGAACTTGCGTGCGACGTGATAGGGCTCGTTGTAGCTGGTCGAAGCGGTGGCCACCAGGCCGATGCGTGTCGTCACAGCGGCAAGCGCGGACAACAGCGTGATCGGCTCCATGTTGGCGATATATTGCGCGGAGCGGGCAAGCGCGTCGGGATGCGCCTCGCGCACCGAGATGTTATCGGCAAGGAACACCATGTCCATCTTGGCGCGCTCGGCGGTCTGGGCGAGCTCGACATAATGCTCGAAATTAATGCCGGCATCGGCCTGCGACTGCGGGTGGCGCCAGGAGGCGACGTGGTGCCCGGTCGGATTGAAGAAGGCGCCAAGCCTGAGCTTTTCTCCGGGCTTTCGCATGCCATTGCTGCCTTTCGAGACCGATCCGACGCCCTCGCCGCTTTGCTACGGTTGCCGGCAGTACCGGCATGGCGGGCGCAAACGACACGACCAAATGACGCTCCGATGCAGCCGGCCGCGAGGACAGCCCATTCCATGACAGGTTTGGATGGATTGCAATGGCGATCTTGGTTGATTCGTCAACAAATCGGCCCCATCAACGGCTATAGCGGGGCGCATGAGTGCGCACGATCGCGCCCTTTTTGGCAGCCGAGCGCTTAGCCTTTGCCGTTTCAGCGGCGGGGGCCATCCTGTCGGAAATGGCCTTCGTCAGCTTATCGAGCGCCCGGTAAAGGAGGGCATTTTCGCGCCGATCGAGCGCGCCGGTGAGTTCCTTCTGAAGCCGGAGGCGCACCGGCATGATCCGGCCATACATCGCTTGCCCCGCCCTGGTAAGTTCCAGCAAGGCGCTGCGCGCGTCGGCCGGATTCGGTTTGCTCACGACGTAGCCGCGGCTGATCAGCGACGCGCAGGCCCGACTGACTTCGGCCCGGTCCGCCTGCAGCCGCCGGCACAGCCAGAACGCCGTCACCGATCCGCCGGCGTGAATATGCGACAGCATGCGCCATTCCGCCAGCGACAGACCGAATTGCTCGGAGATCGCGGGGCTGGAATAGCGATCGAGCAGCTTCCTGAGCTGCCCGATCTTGTAGTCCAGGAGTTGTTCGATCGGCACCGTGTCGGCAGCTTTGGAAGCCGATGTCCTGCCGCGTTTCCTGGCGGTCACCCGCGCTCCCCTGAAATTTGCTCGATGGCTCTCTGTACAGAAAAACGCAGAATCATGCCAATTGGCAAGCGGTCGCCGGCCAGCAATGGCGCCGCCGTCTCGTCATGGCGTCACGAAGAAATTGCCGCCGTGCGCAAGGACACCGCAAGCGCGCGCGCCGCAGAATTCCGACCTTCGCCTTCGACTACATCGACACCGGTGTAGGCTCAAGCGCGGGGCTCCGGCGCAACCACCACGCAATTCGCTCGCCTTTCTCGGGGAACGGACGCTCGCGAACTTGGAGTCGGTCACTAACCGCCATACCAGTACGGTGGACTTCACGTAACGAGCCGAACGGCGATTTCCGGCGCTGCTCAGGCATCGACCAGTGGGCCCTGGTTCTTCAGATACTGCGTCGTGATGGCGTGGGCTGACCAGTATGCGAGGGCGGCCACGGTCGCGGTCGGCGCATAACCCGCATTCTGTGGAAAAGTCGAGGCGCCCATGACGAACAGATTATCGGCATCCCAACTTTGCAGATAGCGATTGACGACGCTAGAGCCAGGGTCCGATCCCATGATCGTGCCGCCGGTATTGTGCGTCGACTGATAGGGAACGGTATGGAAGCTGCCGCGCTGCGCCGGCGGCGCGGTCATCATGGTCGGATTCATGGCCTGCGCGATCTTGACCGCGACGCCGGCCGCATGGGCGACGAGCGTGCGGTCGTTCTCCTGGAAGTCATAGGTCATGCGGATCAGCGGCCGGCCGAGCGCGTCGCGATAGTTCGGATCCAGGTCGAGATGGCTGTGCCGATGCGCGTAACTTGCGCCGGACACGTTGATGAAGAAAGAATGATTGTACCATTTCGCCGTGGCCTGCTTCCATGCTGCGCCCCAGCGCGGCGTGCCGGGCGGCACCGGCCGTATCATGATCGGGCGGCCGCTCGCGGGGCTGCAAAAGATCATGGCACCGCCGAAAAAGCCGAGTCCCGAATGATCGAAATTGTCGCCGTTGACATCGTCGATCGCCATGCCGTTCACGCCTGAGGCCATGAACGGATTGATCTCCTCGTCCTCCATGAACACCTGGACGCGGCTGGTCGTCTGGTAGCAGTAGTTCTTGCCGACCACGCCCTTGGCGGTCGCCGGATCGTACGGCGCACCGATTCCGGAATGCAGCATCAAGAGCGCATTGTTGAACACGTAGGCGCACAGCAGGACCAGGCCTGCCGGCTGCTCGTACTCCGCGCCGGTGCGCACATCGACGTAGCGCACCGACCGCACCTTGCGCACCGCGCGATCGTAGACCAGTTGTTTGACGGCCGCATGATCGCGAAGCTCGAAATTGGGATCTTGCAGCAGCACCGGGTGCAGGGTGGAGTTCGGGCTCGCCTTGGCGTTCACCGCGCAGCCGAAGCGGTCGCAGTGGCCGCAATATTCGCACGCGTTAAGCGTTGCTCCTTCGGGATTGGTATAGGCGGCGCTGGCATTGGCCGACGGCACCGGAAACGGATGATAGCCGAGCTCCGCCGCTGCGCGCGCGAACAGCGTGCCCGGCTTCGACGTCACCAACGGCTTGTTGGGATAGTCGTCGCTGCGCTCGCCTTCGAAGATGTTGCCGCCCGCGATCTGACGGCCGCGCAGGTTGCCCGCTTTGCCGGATACGCCGCACAGCTTCTCGAAGCGGTCGTAGAACGGCTCAAGCTCCGCGTAGGTGACGCCGAAGTCCGCCACCGCCAGGTCGGACGGAATTGCGGCCCGGCCGTAGCGCTGTGTCAGGTGGCCTCGCAATTCGAAATCACTCGGCAGGAACCGCGACGTGATCCCGTTCCAGACGACACCTGAGCCGCCAAGCCCGGAACCGGGAAGAAATGCACCGAGGCGGCGGATCGGCAGGGCCGTCTCCGACGGACTGTGTCGCATGGTGACCGTCTCGCGCTGCGCATCCTGGATCAGCGCGAGGCGGATTGCGTACTTGAGCTCGTCGCGAATGCTAGGCGGCGCAAAGTCCTCCTCCGATGTGCGGCGCGGGCCGCGCTCCAACCCGACCACGTGCAGTCCCGCCTTGGTCAATTCGCGGGCGAGAATGCTGCCGGTCCAACCCATGCCGACGACGACGACGTCGACCTCCTTCAATTTCACGGTCATGATTGTTCTTGCTGTTAGGAGAAATCGGCGATCGACCGCGGCGGCTGATCATACCGCTTGCCGAACGAGGTCGAGACCGCTTCCCGATAGCGGGCCGGCAGTCCCGGATAGCCGATCATCTTCCAAGCGGAACAGTCGCGGTTACCGCCATAGATCGGATCGGCGAAGAACCCTTCCATGGTGAGATTCAGCAGGGCTTCGAAAACTTCCTTGCTCGGCACACCGGAAAATTCCGCCGATCCCTCCTCGAAGGCTTTCAGTGCGGCGATGCGGTCGATGTCGGCAAGCTGGTTGAAGTCCTTACCGTGGGCGCTGCGTGTCCACACGTTGGCGGCGGCGATGCCTGCCCTGAACAGCTCACGCGGCGTGAAGCGGAGCTGGTAACCATGCTCAGGCTTGGCCTGGAAGAACGGGCCGTCGCGGTACAGCCCGGCGCCTTCGCCCCACGGGCTCGCGAGCTGCCACTCGATGAAGTCGACGACACCGCAATCGCTACCCGACGGCGACAGGTCGTCGGCGGGAATGAGCGTATCGACCGCCGCCGTGAGGAAGGCGAGTTCTGCCGCCGTGAGTGAGGGTGATGACGTCATCCGAACATCGACTTTGCAGTTTCCTGGGAGGTGATGAACTCCAGCAGCGCCGGTGTTCCTGCTTCCGTCGCCGCGATGCCGCGGTGGATCGCGGGAACGATCTCGTCAGGCCGCTCGATCCTTTCGCCGTAGCCGCCCATGGCGCGCGCGAACGCGGCATAGTCGCCGGAAATGTCGGTGGCGCGATACTTCTGCGTGGACACCGGCAAGCTGTCGAGCTCGACCGCCATGGCGGAGTTGTTAAGCAGGATCGAGAGGATCGGGATCCTGGCCCGAACAGCGGTCTCGAAGTCCATGCCCGTAAAGCCGATCGCGGCATCACCCCAGACATTGACGCACAGCTTGTCGGGACAGGCGAGCTTGGCGCCAAGGATCAGGCCGAAACCGTAGCCGAGCTGGGTCGACTTGCCCCAGCCGATGTAGCTGTGCGGCCTGGTCGCGCGCCAAAATGGCGTGAGCTGATCACGCGGGCTGCCCGAGTCGTGGGTGATGACGGTACGGTTCAGGTCAACGGTGCGCCAGAGGTCGGCGATCACGCGATAGGGCGACAGCGGCACCTCGTCGGAGGTGAGCTTCGGCAGCCACTGCGCCATCCAGGCGGTTTCAATCTCCTTGATCCGGGCCACGACCGGCCCTGGATCGCGCGCCGTCTTGAGGTCCTTGCGGCATTCCGCGATCAGCGCCTGCAAGGTGAGCTTGGCGTCACCGATCAGGCCGTGCGCCACGGGCACGTTCTTGTTGAGATCGGCGGGATCTAGCGTCGCGTGCACGACGGTCTTGCCGTGCGGGATCGCCACTCCGAACGGCGTTGCAGAGAAGCTGCAGCCAATGCCGAAAATCACGTCCGCCGCATGCAGGCAATCCCATAGCGATTTGCGCATGGTGACACCGCCGGAGCCGAGCGACAGCGGGTGCGTCTCGTCGAAGCTCGACTTGCCCGGCAGGCTGGTGCAGACCGGGGCGGCGAACAGTTCGGCAAGCTCCCGCAACTCGTCATAGGCCTCGGCCCAGTGGACGCCCTGGCCGGCGTAGATCACAAGCCGCTCCGCCGCGAGCAGGGTCTTTGCCGCCGCCGCGACGGCGGACGCTTCAGGTGCATATCTTGTCACGACAACGGGGGTGTAGGTGATCGGCCCCGGCACCTCCTCCGCAAATACGTCGCCCGGAACCTCGACCACGACCGGAGCGCCGCGGCCGTTGCGCAATTGCGTGAACGCGCGCCGGAAGACATGCTCCACCTCGGCGGCAGCCGTCAGCGGCTCGGCATGCTTGGCCACGTGCGCCATCACGATCGTGGAGTTGAAGTTGCGCGGAACATGCGCAAGCCGACGGTTGAAGCCGCGCGGGATCACCAGAACCGGAACCGATTCGCTGAAGGCCTGCGCGATGCCGCCGTAGGCGTTCTCCGAGCCTGGTCCTTGCTGCATGCAGAACACACCGAGCTTCTTGCCGCGCGTCATGCGCGACATGGCGTCCGCCATGTGCACCGCGGTCCGCTCCTGCCGGGTGAAGATCGTACGGATGTCGGCAGCGGCGGCGCCTTCGATCAGCTCATTGCGCGGATAGCAGAACAGGATTTCGATGCCCTCCCGCTTGAGGATTTCGGCAATGGCCTGATTGACCTTCATGAACAATCCTCGACAAGGGGACAGCGCCGGCGCGTTGTTCGCGTCGGCGGCGTCAGTGCTTTTCCGCCCGATACACAGTGCATCTTGCCAGCTTGCGCGCGGCGCGCCTAGCCTGCCATGGCAAATCAGCCGGAATCAGTTAGATTGTTGACTGATCAACATTATCGATGCAATGATGGTACGGTTCCGCTGCACTGTCGAACAGGCTTGGCGGAGATCGGGAATGACGAGAGGTAAGTTCGTCGACGATCCCGCCAGTGGTTGTTTCCTCGACCTGATTGTCGAGAAACGGGAGCAGACACATCATCATGCCAAGAATGCTCCAAAAATGGGCGGAGATGGTGCGGATTTCCGGCGCATCCGTCGGGCAGTGATGGGTCCCTCCGATTGCTGGCAATGACCGGACTGCTTGCCGAGGTACCGGCCGCCTGCGAAGTTATGGCAGGACAGATGCTGGGTGTACTGGGAGCGTGCGCATGAGCATTCCAAAAACGGTGTTCCGGCCACAATTCGCCATCACGCGGGCGAGTCATCTCGTCTCCGTCGTCGCCGATATCCAGGCGAGCCGCGCATTCTATGTCGACACTCTTGGCCTGATCGTCAGCGACGAGGACCGCAATACGCTCTATCTCCGCGGGATCGAGGAGGCGTGCCATCATTCGCTGGTGCTCAAGGCGGGACCAGCGCCCGTGTGCGAGCGGGTCGGCATGCGGGTGCTGACTGAAGAAGACCTCGATCTCGCCCAGAGGCATTTCGCGGCGGCCGGCCTGCCGACGCAGTGGGCCGATGTGCCGTTCCAGGGACGGACGCTACACACGGTCGACATCGTCGGCACGCCGCTTGAACTGTGCGCCCAGATGGCCACCAAGCCCCGGCGCATCATGGACTTCGACCTGCACCACGGCGCCTGCCCGCAACGGCTCGATCACTTCCAAATCTTCACGCCGAACGTGCAGGGCGCCTGTGAATTCTACATGGCGATGGGCTTCCGCCTGTCGGAATACATCGTGCGTGATGGGAGCGACGAGCTGCGGATGGTGTTCCTGCAGCGCAAGGGCAATCCGCACGATATCGTCTTTGCCCACCAGTCCGAGCAGCGGCTGCACCACGTCGCCTTCACGGCGCCGGAAGCCCATCATCTGCTGTATATCGCCGACCTATGCGGGAAGAACGGCTATGGACGCGCGGTCGAACGCGGCCCCGGACGGCACTTCGGACCTGGCTATGCCCGCTACGTCTATCTGCGCGATCCGGACGGCCACCGCATCGAGCTGTTCAACAACCACTACCAGACGATCGACATGGAGGACGAGCCGGTCCGCTGGGAGGCGTCGCGCCTCAACCGCGTCGGCTCGTGGGGTCCGGGACCGTCGGCGAGCTGGCTGAACGAGGCGAGCGCCTTCGCCGCTGCGCGACAACCTGAAGCGACATCGGATCGCGCGATGCGCGAAGCGCACGCGGGCTGATCTACCGTACACAGAGATCGGGACAATCGCGAGCCCGGATGCAGCACGGGGGAGATATATTTCCAAGGCATCATGCGCGGCGCCATTGTCCGCTCGTGCTCACCGCCATTTGTCCATTGCCGGCGCTCTCGCAAGGCTATCCAAACAAATCCATCGCCGGCAAGATCTAACAGGCCGACGCCGCGGCCCGGCCGCGTGGCGGGCGTAAAAACTCCCGCGCGCTCGCGCTACCCGCCTTTCGTTGAAGCATGACTCGTGGCCCATGCTTCGAGACGCCGTTCCTCGCTTCGGGAGGAACGGCTCCTCAGTATGAGGCTGATTGTGTTGAACGGCCTCACCCTGAGGAGCGTGCGCCGCCTGAGCGGCGCACGCGTCTCGAAGGATGGGCCGCGAAACACGGATTCACGAAAACCAGACCTACGGCGTCTTGCGCACCCTTCATACTGTCGGGCGAGATCATCAGCGACGACGTGTCCACCGCCTCGACGCCGAGGCGGGTATCTGCTTGAGTTCGTCCAGCAGCGCGTTCCGCCAGCGTGTGTCGGCAGTTCCCTGGAAATACCAGGGCGTACCATTGTCGGCGAGCACAAGGCCGTGGCGCTTCATCCCCCGAAGCACCGCCTTGGTGTCTCCCCGCAACGTCGACGCGATGACATAGGACGCCTTGAGCCGAAACCGCGCACCCATGGGCGGGTACCTCGGATCGTCGACCGCCCCGCCTGGTGGCGGGCGGGCCACAGATAGCTCCGGTCGGTATAGCGCGACAATCAGGATGAGAACGGCGCGGCAATCTGGATGAGACGAGGCAGCCGTGTGCGGTGATGATTGACGCTGGCCGCCGTCTTGGCAAGCGTTTTGATTGACG
>WHTM01000047.1 GCA_009377755.1 Hyphomicrobiales bacterium
AGGTTTTCGCCTCGTTGAGCGTCAGCCCGAGTTTTGTCATCACCGCCTTCGTCCAAGTCAGAGCCTCATCCGCGTGTCCACGGCTGAGGATGACGAAGTCGTCGGCATAAGAGACGACGTGCGCGTGAAACCCATCGCCGCGTCTCGTCAGACGCCAATGCTTCAGGAAACGGTTCATGTAGATGACGGAGAGCAACGGACTGGCGACGCCGCCCTGAGGCGTGCCGCGCTTGTTGCTCTTGCCACCGCTCATGCGCCGTGTCCCATCGCCGTCCCGCTCCTCGACCGGCGCTCGCAGCCATAGCTTGATCAACCACAGCACGTTCCGGTCAACGATGCGGCGGGCCACCGATTTGAGGAGGTCCGCGTGCGGGATGTCAGACCATTTCGGCTTTGCCGATGGGGCGACCCTGGTTCGACTTGCCGCTCAAGGCCTGCGCGCGAAACAAGTTGTTGGGATACTGCAGACTGGTTCCTATGCCGTTATGACGCTACCTGACAGCGGCATTACGAAGCCGCAGGATCTAAACGGCAAAACTACTGGGTTTGCGCCAGGTAGTGCCAGTGATCAGATCTTTCCGGCCTTTGCGAAGAAGGCAGGTATCGACTTCTCGAGTATCAAAGGGCTTTCCGTGGACCCGCCGACGAGGGACAGCCTGTTTCTGCTCAAACGGATTGATTTCAATATCGCTCTTGCGGTTGCGCAACTGCCGATCTTGCAGGAGCGCTGCTCGTGCAAGCTCAACGTGATGAGGTTCTCCGACGCCGGCTTGAACCTGATGAACAACGGCATCGTGGCGAGCGACAAGCTGATCGCCGAAAATCCTGATCTGGTCCGCCGTTTTGCAGCCGCTACCGTAGAATCCATAGCCGCAGCGGTTGCAAACCCTGCGAGCGGCGTAGAAGCTTTCATGCAGTACGCTCAAAACGCCGGCCTCTCACGTGCAGTCGTTGCTGAGCAGTGGGACGAAGCAATGAAGCTTCTGCACACGCCTCGAACAAAGGATCAGCCGTTCGGGGTGATGGCCGCGGAGGACTGGCAGGATACCATCGACCTGCTCACGGAGTATGTGAACCTGCCAAAAACGACCGTTACACCGCAGATGGTATTTACGAACGACTTCCTCCCACGATAAGCGAGGGCGCGGTTCGGGATGTAACGGCACATCTGATCAGAATCGCCTCTCGTCCTGAGGTCGCAAATACGGCGCGCGCTACGGCAGCGGTAGCGGCCGTCAGTCAGGCTGGATCTTGAACCCGCGCGGCATCGGCTCCTGCGAGCCCGGGCCGAACCAGGCATCGAAGATCTTGGCCGCCTCGCCGGATGCCTCGATGTCGAGCAGAGCGCGGTTGATGGCGTCCTTGAAACGCGGTTCGCCCTTCTTCAAGGCGAATCCTACGTTGCGCGACTTGGTGAAGTCTGGAAGAAACAGATAATCATCTGGGTGGCCGTCCTGTTGGACGATCGCGCGCAGCACGCTCTCGTCTGTTGGGAACGCTTCGACGCTGCCGTCCTTGAGCGCTGCGAAGGCAACGGCATAGTCCCGCACATACACGATGTCGACGCTTGGCACGACCTCTTTCAGGTTGCCGCCGGCGGTCGATGTGCTGGCCGATGATGCTTTCCGGCCGGCAAGCTGATGAACCGACGTGATGCCGCTCGATTTCTTGACAATCACCGCGTGCGGCGCGACGAAATAGATCACGCTGAAGTCAACGTCGCGCAGCCGCTCCGGCGTTCGCGTCATCGAGGTCGCGACGAAGTCGAGCTTGCCCTGCTGTAACATCGGGATGCGCTCGGCGCTCGACAGCGAAACGGTCTCTACCGCGATGCCAAGACGCTTGGCCACGGCTCGCACCAAGTCGATATCGTAGCCGACATGGTTGCTCTCGCCCGGCCGCTTGAAGGTGAACGGTGGCGTGGTGTCGCTGACGCCAACGATGATCTTGCCGCGGGCCTTGACCTCATCCAGCCTGTCCGCAGCCGCCGGCAGCACCAGCGTTGGCAGTATGGCCGATACTATGGCCGCCGCCACTATCGGGCGTTTCATGGTGGTTCCTTTCCATGGTCACGGCAAAAGCATGTTATCCTATATTGTCCCTGTCGATTCCAACACATCGGCGAAGTGGCGGTCGGCACAAATCAGAACATGGCGTCGGCGATGTTTGCAATTGCCTCCCTTTTATCCGCATGCTGTGCAACCGTTTGTCGCGGGCGGATTGAAGCCACGATTCCGGGGTTGCTGCCTGCATCTGGCGCCGCGATTTGAGCAGACCCCAAACGAACAGTTCGAGCGTGTGCAGCAGGGCAAGCATCCCAACGCATGATGCCCTGATTCTCTCTCACCGCACGAGCCATGCGCCGGATGGAATTTTCGGAAAGGACCGGGCCGGAGCGTAGGCACGAGGACCTGTTCGACAATAAGCGAGGAAGGCCTCGCCGTTGATCGGTCCATCGATCACGCCGGTGCCTCGATGCGATCCGAGCGCAACGCCGCGAGGAAGGTCAGTGTGCGCCAGCGGCCATTCGACACCTGTGTCACCAAATCCCCTGGCCCGCAGCCATTCGCGCTCTCCCGCAATCGCGTAAGGCCACCGCCAGCCGACCTTCCTGGCCGCCGTAATGCCGGTCGCTCGGTACCGCTATGACCACCTCCACCACGCTGGCAACACTGACCTTGAAGGTGCCCGCCACCATTCGGCAGGTTCGCCCTCTTGGTAGTTTACGCCGAATTTGGCACAAAGGTAGCGTATCGCGGCGATATACTGGGTACCATCGTGTGTGGCTGTCGACCGATCGAGGCACCTGGTCGTGACCTGTGAAAATCCGCCGATCGAACTCTCCAGCTATCTGTTGTCGCTTGGTCGAGCGGTGTTTCAGACCGCACATTCGCTCTCGGTCGTCCAGGAGATCACGGCGCTGCAGCACCTCCTGGGCCGCGCCGGGCGCTATCCGGTCATCCACGTCCCGCAACCTCGGCTCGTGGACGGCCGCACTAGCGAGATTGGCCTCGTAACGAATCTGTGCGCTAGCCGGGAACTGATGGCGCATGCCTTGAGCATATCCGATCATCGTGAGTGCGCCCGGACATTCGCATCACGGGCATCGACGGGGATTGCGCCTGTAGATGTGGGGCGCGGGCAGGCGCCCGTTCAGCAATTGGTCGCGCAAGGCGGCGACATCGACTTGCGCCAGCTTCCGGCGCTGCGGCAGCACGTGTTCGACGTCGGTCACTACGTGACCGCGGGTCACTGCTCCACGATCGAGCCGGACAGCGGCGCCGACAACACATCGATCCAGCGATGCTGGGTGAAGGGCCAACGGCTGCTGAGCTTCTTTCCCTATTCAGGTTCGCACAACGCCCGCAACGTTGAAAAATTCTGGGCGCGCGGCGAGCCTTGTCCGGTCGCGATATGGATCGGACATCATCCTGCCGTCGTGATCGGCAGCCAGGCGAAGCTGGCCTATCCGGAAAGTCATTGGTCTGCCGCCGGTGGGATCGCCGGCCAATCCATCCGGATGGTGCCGACGATCACCCATGGCGATCGCCTCAAGGTGCCTGCCGATGCTGAAATTGTCATTGAGGGTTGGATCCCGCCACATCGGCTGGAGGCGGACGGGCCGTTCGCCGAATATCCGGGCTATGTCGGCGTTCAGATTGCCACGCCGGTGATCGAAGTCACCTGCCTAACGCGCCGGCGTGAGGCGATCCTCCACGATTTCGGCGGTGGGCTCGAGGATCATCTCATTCCGGAAAACATGGCGATGGAGGGTAAGGTCTACACCCTAGTGAAGCCGGTGGCGCCGACCCTCATCAATGTCCACGTTCCTTTTTCGGGTCGGCGCTTTCACGCCTATCTGCAATTTCGCGATCCGCCTCGCGGCGAGGTCAGGGACGCACTGATGGCTGCGCTTGCGTATCGGCGCTTGCGGACCGTTGTCGCGGTCGATGAAGACATCGATATCTTCGACGATCGGTCGGTGCTCTGGGCGATGTCGACGCGGGTCCAATGGCATCGCGATACGATCGAGGCCGACGGGCTGACGCATGGAAACCTCGATCCTTCCCTTCCGCTCGGCGCAACGACGGTGACCAAGCTCGGGATCGACGCCACGCTGCCGCCCGCGCCGGCCTATGGCCTACCCAAGCCGGTTGCACCTCGCAATGCCGTCAGCGACAGCGCGCTCGCGGCAGCGGCCAAGGCCTTGAAGGAGGTCGACATGACCGGATGGCCGAGCACATGAACACGCCACTTCCCCATTGGGAAAAGTCAGGCAACGTGATGTGGGTGTCCTGCCGTTCCTGCCGCGAGTGGTTTCCATGCGCCGCCGAGCTTGTCTCGCAGAACAAGATTGAACTCGTCTGTCCGCATTGCGCCGCCTGCTTCAAGCCGGCCGACGCAGCCGACACGATGAATCCTTAGAGCAAGAGCTGTGACGTCGTCTCAGGAGCGGCGTCCGTAAACATCCGCTGCCGCCTGCTCAGACACATATCCTTCGGCAATGTCGCGCGCGATGAGCGCCTGATCGCGCGCGCTCGGCGGACCGTAACCACCGCCGCCACCGGTGTAGATGAAGACCCGATCGCCTCTTTCCAAATGGATATCGGAGGCCTTCAGGACCCATTGCCGTGGCTGGCCGGGACGTTCGATTTCGACGTAGCCTGGGGCGCCATCGCTGCCGCCATGAAGCCCCCACGGCGGACAAAAGAAGCGCTCGAAGGTGACAGCCAGATTGCACGACGCGTCGACATGATAGACCTTGATCAGTCCCGTGCCGCCCCGGTAGGTGCCGGCGCCGGCGGAATCCTGGCGAAAGCCGTAGGCCTCGACGGTCAGCGGATACATGGCCTCCTGCGCTTCGACCGGCACATCGAGCGTGTCGCCGTGTGTCATCGTTTTCAGTGGACCCGATCCATCCCGGTCGCGTCCCGCGCCCCAGCCGCCGAGCGCCGTATCGAGATGGCTGAACAACGCACCCGTCCGCGGATTATGGCCGTGGAACCGATGCGAGCCGAACGAGGCGTGATGCCCGGCCGCGATCCGTTCGGGCACGGCGTCCGCCATAGCCCGCAGGATCGTCTCCACGACGCTGGCCAGCGGGGCGCTATAGCGAGCCAGTGGCGCGCGCGGACCCGCGCTGAGGAATTTTCCATCGGGCAGGATGACATCGAGCGGGCGGAAGCTGCCGTCGTTGGTCGGGTCGCTGGGGGAGGTGAGATACTTGAATGCGATTCTCGCCGCGGTTACCCCCCCGCCCTGGGCACCGGAATTGAATGGTCCCTTCAACTGACCGGCGACCTCCGAGAAATCGATGGTCATCCGCTCGCCCTGGACCGTCACCGAGATGCGGATCGGAATGCGCTTCCCGACCTCGACGCCGTCGTCATCGAGGAAGGACTCGGCAACGTATGTTCCATCCGGGATCGCATGCACCGCAGCGACCGCACCGGCCTCGCTCTGCTGCCACATGGCCTGGATGGCCGCGAGCACTTGCTCCTGGCCGTGCTTGACGATCATGGCTTCGAACAGCGCACGTCCCTTGAGACAACCGGACAACTGCGCTTCCATGTCGCCGAGCGTCTGCTCGGGAAAGCGCGTGTTGGCCTGCAGCAGGCGGTACACTTCCGGGACCGGTTCGCCGCGCCGCCGCAGCTTGAGCGTCGGGAACTGGACGCCTTCCTGAAAAATGTCGGTGGAGTCCGTCGATGCGGAGGAGCCGATGTAACGGCCGCCAACGTCGGTCCAATGAGCGATGATCGTCATGAACCCGACGATGTCGCCGCTTCCGCCGAGCCCGAAGACCGGAGTATACATCACCACGTTGTTGAGATGCTGGCCGAGTGTCGCGGGATCATTGGTCAGAACAACATCGCCCGGCTCCAGCCCTTCGCGGCCGTAATATCGCAGGCCATCCTTCACCGCGTATTCGAGCACATTGGCGAGGAACAGCGGGATGCCGCCACGCGGCATTGCGATGAGGCGTCCTTCGGCGTCGACGAGACCGACCGCATAGTCCTTGTATTCATAGATCAATGGGCTGTAGGCCGTACGGGTCAGATCGACCTCGATCTCCTCCGGAATCGACTGGAGCCCGTGACGAATGATCTCGAGGGCAATCGGGTCGACCTCGATGGCGACTGGGAACTTCGGAACAACGGTCATGATCTTGCCTGTCTATCCTCGACGCCGATACTGACCCGGATCTCCCCGAGCGACCCGACGGTGAACCGATCGGCGGGGCCGATCAGCGTGGTTGATCCGTATTCCTCGATCAGCGCCGGACCTTCGCCCGAGAACCCGGCAGGCAGCGTTTCTCGCTGGTAGACCTTTGTCGGGCGATGGCCGGCCTCGGCGAAATAGACATTGCGCTCGTGAAAGGCGGGTTGGCTGCCCGGCTCCGGCAGTTGCATGAGGCGCGTGATGTCGGGGCGGCTCATGCGTGAATGGGCGGCTGCTCGCAGCGTGACCACATCCACCGGGTTGACCGAATCGGCATGCCCGTAGCGCGCCCGGTAGACCTCCTCGAACTGTCGCCGCAATGCCTTGACGTCCTTGATATCCGCGATCGGCGTCTCGACCGCATGGACTTGGCCGCGATAGCGCATCTCGGCTGAGCGGCTGAAGACGACGTCGTGCGCGGTACCATCGCTTTCGAGCGTCCGGCGCAGAGCCGCTTCCATCGTCTGATAGGCCTGCTCCATGCCGGGGAGAACGGCCTCATTGAGCGGTTGCAGCAGGGTGACCGAGTCCTGCACGCGGATGTCCGACAGGAGCATTCCGAGAGCGGAGAACACGCCGGGCTCCGGCGGAATGAGTACCGTTGGGATATGCATCTCACGGGCGAGATCCACCGCATGCAGCGGCCCGCCGCCACCATACGCAAACAACACAAAGTCGCGTGGGTCCTGCCCCCGCTCCAGCGTGATGCGCCGGATCGCCTTCGCCATTGTGACCTGGGTGATTGCCAGAATGCCGTGGGCAACCCGGACGAAACTGTCCTCATCGCTGTAGCCGAGCGGCGCGGAAAGTCGCTTGACCACAGCTTGGCGCGCGCCTTCCACGTCGAGCTTCAGTTCACCACCGTGAAACTTTGCGGGATCAAGACGGCCGAGCAGGAGATTGGCGTCGGTTACTGTCGGCTCGGTCCCGCCGCGACCGTAGGCGACGGGGCCGGGGTCGGAGCCGGCGCTGCGTGGACCGACCGAAAGCCGGCCCTGCTCGTCGACGGAGGCGATCGAGCCTCCACCGGCGCCGACCTCGACGACGGCAAGCACGGCCGCCTTGATCGGAAAGCCGCGGTCATATCCGCCCACGTAGTAGACCGGATCAACGGCGAAGTGGCCGTTCTGCACCAGCGCGCATTTTGCGGTGGTGCCGCCCGTGTCGAAAGCAATCACGTTCTTCAGGCCCATGGCTTCTGCATACGCAGCGGCGCCGATACAGCCTCCGATGGGCCCGGATTCGACGATCTGAATCGGCTCGACCAGGGTGCGTTCGAGCGACAGCACACCTCCCATCGATCCCATCATGAAGATACGGCCGGCAAATCCGTCGTTCTTGAGCTGCTGCTCGATCCGGCTCAAGTATCCGCGGACGCGCGGCCCAACATAGGCGTTCGCGGCCGCCGTTGCGGCACGCTCGTATTCGTACCACTCACGACTGAGCGCCGTTGCGCGCGTGACAAAGACGTCAGCCGGCAGCAGATCGCGCAGCCAATCGGCAACCCGCTCCTCGTGCGCCGGCGACAGGTACGCATTGATGAAGGAGATTCCCACCGCCTTCACCTTCGCCGCACTGAGCTGTTCAGCGAGTGCCACGACCTCGGCGCGATCGGGAGCAATTACGGGGTCGCCGCGGCCGTCCATGCGTTCGGTGACTTCAAATCGAAGACTACGCTGAACCAGTGGCGGATCGCGCCGGTAGAACAGGTCGAAAGGATTCGGCCGATTGCCGCGTCCGATCTCAAGCACGTCGCGGAAGCCACGCGTGGTGACGAGGGCGGTCCGGGCGCCGGTGCGCTCGATCAGCGTATTGATGACCAGCGTGGTCCCATGCTTGAAGAATTCCAGTTCGTCGACCGGAATATCCGCCTTGTGGATGCAGTCCTGGATACCGTCGATCAGATCGCCGTAAGTGGTCAGGCTCTTGGTAAACCGAATTTGTCCTTCATCCGGCGCATAGCCGGCAAGGTCGGTGAATGTGCCTCCGGTATCGACGGCAAGCATGAACATTGACAGTCTCTCCGTCCTCGCAGGATCGCTCCAGCGAATTCTCCTAATGGTCCGTCGGCGATTACCGGCGAGCCGGATTATGCTCTCAAGCGATCCGCGTGGTGAGGACGCCGATCTGCGGCACCTCGGCTTCCACCACGTCGCCGGGCTTGAGGTACCACGGTCGCGGATCCGGCTTGTGCGCGACCGCGACGCCGCCCGGCGTTCCCGAGCAGATGATGTCGCCGGGAAACAGGACGAGGCGTGACCAAAACGAAATCAGCCGCGCAAAGCTGTGGATCATGTCATTGCAGCTCGACGTCTGCCGTGTTTCGCCGTTGACCCGCAACACCACATTGAGCGCTTGCGGATCAGGCACTTCATCGGCGGTCAGAATCCATGGGCCGATCGGGCCGGCACCGGGAAAATTCTTTCCGACCATGACCATACGATTCTCCATTTCGGTGAACTGCCATTCCCGGGCCGAAAGGTCGTTGAACACCGTGTAGCCGAACACAGCGTCGAGGGCTTGTGTCTCTGACTCACGTTCAATCCGCTGTCCGATGATGGCTGCGATTTCGACCTCATAGTCGAAGTCGGTGACATCGACGGGGCGCTCGACCGATGCGTTGTGGGGAACGAGGTTTTCCGAAAACTTTACGAACCCGGTAGGAATTGACCGTTGATCGGTCGCGCCACTGCGTGCGGCCCAGAGCTGTTTGGATTCGTCCAGGTGCCGGCCAAAATTGCGTCCGGCGCAAAGGCACTTGCCCGGCCGGTTCGGAACCAGCCACTGCGTCGTTGCCGGATCACCGAACCAGGCTTCCTCGCCGTCGCGGCGCGCTTTGTCGGCGATCTCTGCAATTTTCGGCAGCAGGCTTCTACCCGATGCAATGATCGCGTCGAGCGATGCGAATTCGGGAGTATTATGCTTGAGCTGGGCGCTCGCAACAGCGAGGTCGAGCACTTTCGTTTGGCCGCCGAACTCGACCAGGACTCCTGTCGCCTCACGCGTACCCTGACCTACATACCTTCCAATCTTCATTTTGACGTCCTTATCCGCGCGCTGTCTGCTGGAATCGAGCGATGCCAGTTGATGTGGGCCACCCGATCGAGCACGCCTTTCACGTTCACGGCCCCGAATGAATCGCGGCCGCCCATACCAAACCCACAAACGTCATATCGGTGGCTCGCTTCCGGATTTAGAACTGGTAGGACTTCGCCATGGTGGTGACTCTGTCTCGGTCGAAGTTGTTGATTTCATCGATGAGTTCGTTGGTGTAGAGCGGCGAAAAGTCGCGAATATCGAGTTCGTTGAACTTTGCCTCTTCGCGGAGTTCGGATTCGACGATCGTGCCCATCTTCACGCCAGGGTATGGAGGCCGGTAAAGCGAGATGCGCCGCTGGATCGCCACGACGGTCTGGCGCACCGCCTCGGCGGGGCTGACATTGCGCGGAATGCTCGTAGGAAACATCTTTCCGAACGCGTGCGCGCCGGCCGACGGGTTCGCGAGCAGAAACTCCGACGTCATGGCAACCGTGCGGCCGTACGCGATGCAGAGCTTCGGATTCTTTTGAATGAAATCCCGCCGCGCGCCGAGGAACAGTCCGCCGATCATCGGCACTTTTGGGGGACGCGGCAGATAGTCCAGTTTAATGCCGGCATTCTCGATGACGGCGAAACCGCTGTCGAAATAGGCCAACCCGTCGATTACACCGCGTTCCAATGCGACGCCTGCGGTTATGCCTTCCCCTACCGCGACCCACGACACATCCTTATCCGGATTGAGGCCGATGCTATCCATCACCATGCGTGTCACGGGATAGTCGGAGGTGCCGAGAGTCGACACGCCGATCTTCTTGCCGCGCAGATCTTGATAGCTCTTGATGGGCGATCCTGGCTTGACGACGATGTCCCATTTATACGGATAGGTGTACTCGTAGAACATCACGACCGGCGGTAGTTGACCTTTGGCATGCAGCGGCAGCGCGAACGAGGACGAGACCACTGCGAATTCGACGGCGCCGCGATCAATCGCGATCATGCAATTGTTGGCGCTTCCGAGCACGGCACTTTCGACCCGAATGCCATTCTCGCGGGCGAACCCAAGGGCCTCGCCGGTAAAGAGATTGATCACCGCCGGGCTGACCGACTTGAACCCGATTCCGCTGCGGACGGTGCGTAGTTCCTGCGCACCCGCGCTGAACGGTACTGAGGCGAGCGCGGTCGTCGCGAGCCCCCCAAGAACAACCTTACGCCGATCGACGGTCATGTTCATGCTCCCTTTGCGTTGTCAGGCATTTGCTCGCCCCGCCCAATGCACGACGCTGCGTTCGACAGCCCGAATTACCGTGTGGATCACGATGCCGGTAATCCCGAGCAGGACGAGTGCGGCGAAGACAGTGGCGACGTCGGTTACCGCCTGAGCCTGTGTGATGGTTACCCCGATGCCCTGTTGGGCGCCAAGAAATTCGGCGATGATTGCACCAAGCAAAGAGTACACGGCGGCCATGTCCAGGCCGGCGAAGACATACGGAGCGGCGGCCGGCAGCTTGGCAACGCGGTAGGTTTCAAGGCGCGTCGCGGAGAGCGCGCGCATCAGGTCGAGCAGCGCCGGATCAACGGTCCGCAAGCCGGTGAAGGTGTTCACCATCAGCGGAAAAAACGCCAGCAATCCGGCCATCGCGATCTTCGAACTATCGCCAAACCCGCACCAGATCACGATCAACGGCGCAATGGCGACCTTCGGCAGGCTCTGAAGCGCAAACGCATAAGGCATCAGCACCGTCTCGACCGGACGGAACTCGGCCATCAGTGATCCGAGCAGAATGCCGAGAAGCCCACCGATCAGAAAGCCCATACCCGCATTGTAGAGCGTGCTCGCGAGCGGCACGTAGAATCCGACCGGGCTCATGAGCGGAACGTGAAGTCCATTCCACAGCGCGGAAACGACCGTAGCCGGCGGAGGGAGGATGTAAGGTGGCACCTGAAGTACGACCACGGACAGGTGCCACAAGCCGAGCAGCACGACGGCACCGGCGAGAGTCAGCAAAATTCGGTTGCGCCGCCCGAGGAGAGACAATCGATCTTCCGCATGCGCCTGAGCGGGAAGATCGATTGATGCCTGTTCGCGGACATGAACGTCTTGGCGGCTCATGCTTCGTCCCCACCCGTGCTATCCAGCAGCGCGCGAATCTCACGCACGAGCCGCAGATATTCTGGATCGCTTGTGGTTTGCTCGAATGTGCGCGGACGCGGCAGGTCAATCCGGAAATCCTGGAGCACCCGCCCGGGCCGCTGCGACATGACGACAACGCGATCACCGAGGAAGACCGACTCGCCAATGCTATGGGTGATCAGCAAGACAGTCTTCTGACTCGCCAGCCAAATCCGCTGCAACTCGACGTTCATGCGCTCGCGCGTCAGCGCGTCAAGCGCACCGAACGGCTCATCCATCAGAAGGATCTTCGGATCGCGGGCGAGTGCTCGGCATATGGCGGCGCGCTGCTGCATGCCGCCTGACAATTCGTAGGGGTACTTGTCCTCGAAGCCTGCCAGTCCAACCATGGCCAACAGCCGTTGGGTCCGCCCCGGATCGGAGTCGCGTCGGCCTCCGATACGCAGCGGCAGCCGGACGTTCTCGTATACGCTCAACCACGGCAGTAGGGTCGCACTCTGAAACACCACGCCGACATCGGGCGAGGCGCCAACCAGCGGGCTTCCCGCGAGTGTCAGTCGTCCTGTACTCAGGACGTCCAGCCCGGCAATCAGGCGAAGGAACGTGCTCTTGCCGCATCCGGAAGGGCCCACGAGGCAGACGAAGTCTCCTTCCCCGATCGCGATGTCCACGGCCCGGAGCGCCGCAATATTCCCGCCCGATACGGTGCGGTAGGTCTTCGCCACTCCCTCAGCCACAACAAGCGGCGTTCGCGCCTTGGAACTGGTGGTGCGCAACTCCGCCGGTTTGGCAGCGGTCAATTCGATTCGGCCGACATGCCGCATGTTCCGGACACCTTCTCAGCCACGCGAAAAATGCATGTCGACTGTTGTGACAGGGCAGGCCGAACCGATACCCATTCCGTTCGCTCCCCCCAACAACAGGCGGCGCGCTCCCTTTGCACGTTACCACCGAGCCGGGCGAAGCGGTCGGCAGCGGATTTTGGCGCGGCAGATATTGGCGCGCTTGCGCGCACCGCCACGCGCTGCGGAATTTGCACGGCTGACGCATAACTGTCTAATATAAATGTATCCTCAAGTTATAGAGCCCGGTTATATCGATGGACATCCGGCAATTCCGCAATATGTTGGCGGTCATGGAGGCCGGCAGCCTGAACAGGGCTGCGCACCAACTCGGCATTTCGCAGCCGGCGCTGACAAAGAGCATTCAACGGCTGGAAGCGCAGCTCAACGTGCCCCTATTCACGCGTGAGAGCCGGGGCATGTCTCCCACCATCTACGCTGAAAGCCTGCGCCCCTACGCTCAGGCCGCGTGCGTCGGAATGGCGCAGTCGGTTAACGAGATCGAAGCCCTCAAGAGCGGCTCGAGCGGTGTCATCACGCTGGCAGGTCCACCTGTGATCGCTCAGGCGCTATTTCCGCAGGCCCTGATACGACTGGTTCGGGAACGGCCAAACCTGCAGGTTCGCGTTGTCGTCGAGGTCGACGATCTCTACGCATCCTTACTGGCCGGCCGCTACGACATGCTCGCCGCGACTATCTCGCGCATGCCACCCGAATTCGGTCTTCAGCAACGTGTGCTCTTCGAAGATCCTCTGGTCTTGGCAACGCGACCGAATCATCCATTGACGCGCTTGCGCAAAGTCACGCTGCGGGAGTTGCAATCGCAGCGGTGGATTTTTCCGGCAGCCGAGAATTTGCACCGACGCCGGCTTGAACACGCATTCGCTGCCGCTCACCTGCCGCTTCCACGCGCTACCATTGAATGCCGAAGTCCGGAGCTCATCAAGTCGATGGTGCAGCAAAGCGATTACGTCGGCCTGATCCCGAAGCTCGCCATACAAAGCGAAGTAAGCGAGGGGAAACTGGGTGCCATCGAGATCGATTCTCCCTTCATGATACGCACGATTGGACTGATATGGCGGGACCATCATAGTCTTTCGCCGGCTGCGCGCGCATTAATGGACGCGATCGAAAGCATTTGCCGAGAGCGTGGTTATGCGGGAGCGGAGTCTCCATCAGTGCCACCACGCGAACGCTAATTGGTAGTTTCAGGATGGACGAATGTTCCTTCGCTGATCGTGCCCTCGGGTTACGCACTCGACATTCCGGTCACGCCTCTGAGGTCCCAGATTCCGTTGCGACGTAAGCGTCTCCGATTGCCAAGTCCGTGCTGGAAACGCTTCGCCTGGCTTTGTCACGTTGGTGGGGCTTGCCGGCGCCTACCTCTGGCCGTTAGCGTTCATGATGACCAAGATCAGCTACAGCGGGTATCGCTTCCCTCCGGTGATCATCCAGCAGGCCATCTGGCTTTATGCCCGTTTCACCTTGAGCTTCCGCGATGTCGAGGACCTGCTGGCCGAGCGCGGGATCACGGTCTCCTACGAGACGGTGCGCCGCTGGGTGAGCCATTTTGGATCTGCGATTGCAACCGATCTCCGCAAACGGCGCCCCAGGCCTCATTCCACATGGCATCTTGACGAGGTGTACATCAAGATTGATGGGCGTTTGGTCTATCTGTGGCGTGCCGTCGATGCTGAGGGCGAGGTCCTCGACGTTCTCGTGCAGAGCAAGCGGGACAAGCGGGCTGCACTGAAATTGATGCGAAAATTGCTGAAGAAAATGAATTTTGTGCCGGACAAGCTGGTGACCGACGATTTGCGGTCTTACGGGGCGGCTTGTCGCGATCTTGGAATCTCCCATCGCCATGAACGGGGGCGGTGGCGTAACAACCGAGCAGAGAACTCGCATCAGCCAACCCGACGACGGGAGCGCAAGATGCAGGGGTTCAAGAGTACCGGGGCAGCCCAGCGATTCCTGTCCTTCCACGCGGCCACCTACAACACCTTCAACGTCCAGCGCCATCTCACCTCCGCCAGCACACACCGAGTTTTCCGAGCTTCGGCCATGCAGACGTGGCGTGAAGTCACCGCTGCGGCTTGAGCCGAGCGCAGTTGGCTGTTTCGCTGCGTCTGTCATTCGTCAACGTGACAATGCCCGCAACACTGTTGTCTCTCTCCCCGATTTTCCGGGGCTCACGACCCTTGTCAGCTCCTGTAACAATCCGGCGACGCATTCCACCAAGCATGACCGCGGCTTGATTCGGCCGACGAGCGGATTCGGCAACTGAGCTGATGCGTAAACGTTAGTGAAATAGGCGATCCCTGCTCCGAGCTGCGAGATCAAATGCGAATAATGTGGAGTTATGGGTGCTTCCGCCGATGGAGCACGGCCGACATTGTGGCCGCAGTAAGAATGGTCCGCTTTCGATTAGCGCGCGGTCGACAATACCGCCATCGCGATCTGCTCAGGCTTGATCGGCGTCGAATTGATTTCAATCTTGAATGGTGCGAGTGCGTCGGACACCGCGTTGGCAACGACCACTGGCGGAGAAATTGCACTACCCTCACCGACGCCCTTGACGCCAAGCGGGTTAAGCGGCGAAGGCGAATACTTGTGGATCAACTCCACATGGGGGACGTCGTTTGTGAATCGGCGTCGGCCTTTGACCCCACCCCGATTTCGCGGCAAGTGGTTGCAGCACTTGCGGAATTATAGATTCTTGGGAGGAATCGATCGGCGTCCAATCGTGACCCCGCCTATTTCTAGCAAAAAAGCTTGTCGGTCAATGATTTGCGACGGGTTCAGCGGGGGTCAAAGTTCGACGCCGATTCACAGGCGCTGGCCCACAGCTTCGACCAGTTGGGCGTGCATGAGGTTACGTCGACGGCGGTTCGACTTACGGATTACGTGCGGCTCGGAATGCGGCCACTCACGAACCGGGAATCACCGGCAGAAGCAGGTAGTTCGGCCTGTCGGTCGCGAAATGCAACGTGTAGGTCCCGCCGAAAACCTCCTTCGGCCGATCTTGAGGATGCACGTGCAGAAATGGCCCGACGCCAGTAAGCGTATATTTCACGCCGTCCAACACAAGTGGGGGCCCTTCGTACTCGTAATCCTTGCCGCGCACCGAAAGACAGAGCCGATAGCCGGCCGGAACAACGATGCAGCTCGGCCAGATCTCGACATCAAGCTCCACGGGCTCGCCGGCCTGCAACGGCCAAGCCTCGTCGTGGGTGTGGTAGGGCCGGTACGGCAGGCTGCGCTGCGGGTCGAGCTTACGATGTGACGCGCGCAGCCAGCCATTGGCGACCGGCGTGCGCGGATCGTTCGAGCCGATAAAATTTACCTCCTTACCGTCTGGGTCGAACATTCGGACCACCAGAAATACGTCGGCATCTGTGGTGGATGACGCCAGAAACAGCTTGGCCGCCATCGGGCCGGTGATTTCTATTGGCTCGGTCAGAGGCGGTGTGAAGAAATCCTGACCCTTGCCGAGCGCGTCGTAGCTCAGTGTAGCGGGTCGAACAGGCGCTTCCCGGGTCAGCCACATCCCATCCGGATCAAGGTAAAACTTGGTCCACTGCGTGCGCGCCAGCGGCCACTCGTTCTCGTGGCGCTCCACGAACTTTTCGCCTGGGTGGCGGATCTGGAGTTGCACGCGCGGCTGCTTGTCCCAACCGGTGTCCTCACCTTTGAGGAAGTGGCCGAAGAACCGCTTCTGAAGGTTGACGCCGTAGTTCGTGTAGAAGTGCGACCAGTGCGCATCGCCATGCGCCTCCAGCCATTTCTGCTTGGAGCCGACCGCAAGGAACCCTTCGAAATTGCCGCGCGGGTGAAGCCCCTGCCCGCCCCAGTTGGCCGCGCTCAGGACCGGAATGTCGATCTTCGAGAAGTCGGGCGTACGCTCGCGGCAGGCTTCGTCATCGAACCGATGCTCCAGGATGAAGGCCTCGATATCGCGCCGGTTACGCTTGAGTTCTTCCTCGCTCAAGGTTTCAGGTCCCGAGACAAGCTCGCCGGTCACGCGGCTGCGCAAGCCGCGCTCGCCGAGTCCATGCTGTGCGCGATGGAAGGCGCGCGGGTAGAGGTTGTCGAGAAATCCCGAGTAGATGCCGCCGTGGCGGGCGAATTCGCGGTACCAGTCCGCCGCCCCCTCCCAGACGCAGATGGCTGCGAGATGGGGGGGCCTATGTTGCGCGACCTGCCACTGGTTCGAAGCAAAGTACGAAATGCCGTTCATCCCAACCCTGCCGGACGACCACGGTTGCACCGCCGCCCATTCGATGCATTCGTAGATGTCCCTGGCTTCGAGCGGTGACCATGGATCGAGGAAGCCCGGCGAGCGGCCCGCGCCGCGCGCATCGACGCGCAGGCACACGTAGCCGTCCGGCACCCACTTCTCCGGATCGACCAACTCCCACACCTGGTACTTGCAGGTTGAGCCTTCGGCGACCTCGGGGAACGCGGCGATCATCCGGTCCCAGGCGCTCCTGTTGCCATCCTGAAACGCGAGACCCTTGCCGAAAGCGCCATACGACAGAATGACGGGGTGCTTCTTGTCGTCGCACGGCCTGAACACATCGGCGCGCAGCACTATGCCGTCGTCCATCGGGATCGGCACGTCCCACTCGATCGTCATTCCGTCTCGGACTTCGGTCTTTACTGGGATGTCGTGCTTGTTCATCGGCTTTAGAGTTTCCGGTCGATTGGCGAACGTGCCTTGCAGAAGGCCTGGCCTCGCGCGCACGTGCATACGCTATAACATCATCGCCGAAGTCGAAAACAATATACTGTCGATGACAGGCATGATTCTAATCGACGTCGGCAATGGTCTGATCCGCGGCTCTGCGTCATTCGATCTTGAGAGTTCTACCGGTTGGGATTCGCCGACAGCGACTTCGCTCGACAGCATCCAATATCGCTGCGATAATTTGGATAAGGGAGTGTGACACCTGCCAAGACAGGCATCTCAAGAACGCCCCCACGCACATCAGCGCCGAAAGGAGAACGCACCCATGGACCATCAACCGAATGTCAGCCGGCTGCGCACCGGAATTTCCCGCGCAATCACCCTGGCCGCCTTTATCGGTGTAGCCGCTTCCGCGTCCGGCTTGGCTCACGCCCAGGACCAGTATCCGGTGAGGCCAATCAAGCTCGTGGTCGGATTCGCCGCCGGCGGCCCGACCGACATCCTTGCGCGCGTGGTCGGTGCAGCCATGAGCAAAACGATGGGCGAGCAGGTGTTCATCGAGAACCGTACGGGCGCGGGCGGAAACATCGCGACCGAGGCGGTGTCCCGCGCCGACCCCGACGGCTACACGATCCAGATGACGCTGATGAGCAGTGCGATCAACGAGAGCCTGTTCAAGAAGTTCAAGGTCCGGTTCGCGGATTCGTTCGTGCCGATCGGAGGCATCGCCCAGACCGGCCTCGTTCTGCTCGCGCACTCCTCGCTCGGCGTGAACAACGCCTCCGACCTGATCAAGCTGGCGAAATCGAAGCCCGGCGAACTGCTCTATGCCAGCGCCGGCACCGGAACCGCCACGCACCTCGGCGCGGAGCTATTCAACTCCATCGCCGGCACCAAGATGATGCCGGTGCACTACAAGGGTGGCGGAGAGACCGTGAAGGACCTGCTGTCCGGCGAAGTGAAGCTCATGTTCTCGACCATCCCCCCGGTGCTTGGCTTCGTGAAAGAGGGCCGGCTCAAGGGCATCGCCACCACGCGGATCAAGCGCGAAGCGGTCCTGCGCAACCTGCCGACGATCGCCGAGTCCGGCCTGCCTGGCTTCGACATGCCGCTCTGGTTCGGCCTGGCAGCCCCCAAGGGCACTCCGAAGCCCATCGTGGACAAGCTGGTCGCCGAACTCAACAAGGCGCTCAAGCAACCCGAGGTGCTGCAAGCATTGGCCAAGCAGGGCTTCGAGCCGATGATCATGGGGCCGGAGGAGTTCGGCAAGTTCTACGTCACGGAAGCCGCCAAGTGGGCCAAGGTGGTCAAGGCGGTCGGCCTCAGCCGGTGATGCTGGCCCGCATTTCCTGATCGGGTCTGGAACGTTACGGGGCGGCTCTCGAACGAGAGCCGCCCCGAATTCTTCGCCGTACAGCGTCGCGACCGCAGCGGTCGCGCCCGCCGATACTATTGATCCTGCATGATCTTTGGGAGCCACACCGAAATCACTGCCGGCGTGCCGTTACGGATCTGCTGCAGCCCACGCTTGAGGGCCGGGCCGACCTCTGCCGGATCTTTGACGTTTTCGCCGTAGGCACCGGCGGCCTCTGCTTCCTTCGCAAAGTCCATCGGCGGATCGAAGTAGCCGGCCTCGAGCCCACCCTGGACCGCATAGCCTTCTGGATAGAACTGGGCGGTCGCCTTGGTGCCGGTGCTGTAGCTGCGATTCTGATAGATCACCGACATGAACGGCGCCTTGTAGCGCACCGCCGAGGTGATTGCCGCGTTGGCCACCGAATACATGTAGAAGCCGTCGCCGCTGACCGCGATCACATCCTTGTTCGGCCGGCCGATCTTGGCGCCGAGCGCCGAGCGCCGCGCCCGCGCACCAGCCGCCGCCGCTGCCTGGATTGCGGAAGTATGTGCCCGGTTCCGAGAACCGCAGATACGGCGGCAAAGGGCTGAGCATCAGCGTCTCGTCGACCATCAGGCAGTTGTCATCCATCGCCTGACCGATCTGGTGCGAGAGCCACAGCGGCGAGATCGGCGACTGGTTGGCCTCGGCCTCGGCCGCCTTCACGCTGCGGACGTATCGCTCGCGGGACACCTCGGCCCAGCGGGCCGTGCGGTCCGCAAATCGCGTGCGATCGCTGGTGTCGGCGAGCTGCTCGACCGCGCGCAGCAACTCAAGCAGAGTGATCTCGGTGTCCGCCATGATCCTCAGGTCGGCGCCGAACTCGTAAGTACCGATGTGCGCCTTCACCGGATCGATATCGACCACCGCCACGAACGCGTCGCGCCCGGGCTGCTGCGGTCCGGGAATCCACGGGACGTCGCATTCGATCACGACCACGACATCGGCCTTGGCCAGATCGAGATGGATGCTCTGGTAGAGCGGATGATCCATCGGGAAGCACTGATAGCTGCGCGCTGCGGCCTCGCCGATCGGCGCGCCGAGAATTTCCGCGAGCCGGACCAGCGCCGGCACCGTCGCGGCCTTACGGCCGGACCGCTGCACCACAATCGCCGGATTGCGCGCCTTCACCAAGCGGTCGGCGAGGTCGCGGATGGCGTCGGGATCGGGCGCCGGCGGGCGCGTGATGCCGAGCTGTTGCGCGGTCGGGAAGCGCTCGCCATCGCTCGGCAGGAATGCGATCTCGCGCGGCAACACCAGATAGACTGGCCCGCGCGGCTCCGAACGCGCGACCTGGATGGCGCGGCTGACGACCATGCCCGGATTGTCCTGGAATTCGAGGCGATGGTCCCACTTCATGTACTGGCGCACGATTCCGGCTTGATCGGCGGTCTGCTGCACCCAGAAATGGCTGCCGTCGCGGGCGCCGCGCATCGATCCTGGATAGGACACCGGAGGCGCGCCGGCGGTGATCAGCACTGGCAGGCCGGAGTGCCGCGCCGTGTGCACGGCGCAGCCGTAATGTTGCGTGCCGACGTCGACATGAACCGCGGTCGCCGCCATCCGGCCGGTTGCCGCGGCGTATCCGAGCCCCGCGTTCAGCGTCGGATACTCGTGCGTCATCATCACCAGCTTGGGCGCAGGGCGGCCGAGGGCGTTCGCCTTGGCGATCGCCTCCTGCATGAACATGATCTCGGAGCCCGAGTTGAAGAACATGTAGTCCACGCCGCCGAGCCCCATCGCCGCGACGACGGCGTCGCCCGCTCGTCGGCCGGGACGTTGACCCACTTGTCTGGGTCGTTGGCCGTTTTCGCCGCCGCGGCGGCGGCCTTTGCTTCCTGCTGATCCCGAGGAGACGATGGACGCGGCTTGCACTTGCCTTTGGCGGCGCCTGCGGTCGGCGTGCTTGTCGGTGCGGTACGGTCGTCCATCGTCTGCCTCGGAGTTAGAAGGGGCTGCGCCCCAGTGGGGTTACACCGTCAAGAGACGCCGATCACTTGATCTGAATGCCGGCCTCCTCAACCACCTTGGCCCACTTGTCGACCTCGCGGCTGATGTAAGCGGCCCATTCCTCGGACGAGGCGACCACGGGCTCAGCGCCGCTCTTGGCGAGTTGCGCCTTGAGCTCTGGGGATGCCGCCGCCTTGTTCATCACCGCGTGACTCTTGTCGATGATCGGCTTCGGGGTGCCTTTCGGCGCCCAGATTCCCTGCCAGATTGCCGACTCGAATCCGGCGAAGCCGGGCTTCTCCGCCAGCGGCGGTAGGTCGGGCAGCATGCTGGTGCGCTTCAGCGACGTCACCGCGAGGAACTTCAGTTTGGGATTGGCGACGTGCGGCGCCGCGGTCGTGAGCGGTGCATGCATCAGCGAAATCTGTCCGCCGAGCAGGTCCAGGATGGCCTTGTTGGTCCCGCGATACGGCACGTGCACCATACTGAGCCCGGCGATCTGGTTGAACAGCTCCACCGACATATGCGGCGCGGTGCCAACGCCGGCCGACCCGTAATTGAGCTTGCCGGGCTCCTTCTTGGCGAGGGCGATCAACTCCTCGATGGAGTTCACGCCTAGCGACGCCTTCACCACCACGACATGCGGCGAGACGCTCATATATGCGATCGGCGCGGTGTCCTTCACCAGGTCGTAGTTGATGTTCTTGAACAGGCTCATGCTGATGGCCTGAGCAATGCCGCCGACGCCGAGCGTGTAGCCGTCAGGAGCGGCCCGTAGCGACTCCGCGGCACCGATGTTGCCGGATGCGCCGACCTTGTTCTCAACGACAAACGGTTGTCCGAGCGCAGCTTCAAGCTTCTGCGCGAAGATGCGCGTGACGATGTCGAGCGTGGTCCCGGCTGGGAAGCCGCAAATGATCTTCACGGGGCGCGTGGGATACGCGGTGCCTTGCGCCGTCGCTGCGGATGCCCCCGCGAACATGGTGGCCGTCGTCAGCATCAACAGTGCCAGTAGCCGTCTCATCATTCTCTCCTTGGGTTTCTTCCCGGTTTCGTTTCAGTGCTGCCTCTGTCGGGGTGGTATGATGGGCAGTTGCACGTAGGGCTGCATCGCGTCGGCGAAGTGCAGCGTCACCGGCGCGCCGAACACGTCGGCGGGGCGGTCCTTGGGATTGTTGTGGACGAATGGGCCGACGCCGGTCTGCTCGAATTTGCTGCCGGCGGTGACCACCGGCGGCCCGCCGTAGTGGAAGTCATGGCCGCGCACCGTGAGCCCGAAGCGGTATCCAGCCGGGGCAACGATACAGGTCGGCCAGATTTCGATGTCGAGTTCGACAGGCGCACCCGGCGTCAGCGGCCAGGATTCGTCGTGGCTGTGGTATGGCCGGTGGTGCAGCGTCAGTTCCGGATCGAGCTTGCGGTGCGAGGCGCGAAGCCAGCCAAGTCCGATCGGCGTATGTGGATCGTTGGAGCCGTGGAACAGCACCTCCCGGCCGTCGGGCGCGAACAGCCGCAGCACCAGGAAGATGTCAGCGTCACGGCTCTGCGACGAGACGAACAGCTTGGCTGCGACCGGACCGGTGACTTCGGTCTCGGCGTCGAGCGGCGGCGTCAGGAACGTCAGGCCGTCGCCCATCGGGTTAGGTCGCGGCTTGCGAGGACGGTGCGCGACGCAACGCCGACCCGTTCGGATCGAGGTAGAACTTCGTCCATTGCGTGCGCGCCAGCGGCCATTCGTTCTCGTGGCGTGGTTCGAACCGGTCGACGTGGCGAATCTGGATCTGCACCCGCGGCTGGCTGTCCCAGCCGGTATCGTCACCCTTAAGGAAATGGCCGAGAAAGCGCTTCTGCAATGCGACGCCATAGTCCGTGTAAAAGTGGCTCCAGTGCGTGTCGCCATGCACCTCCAGCCACTTCTGCGTCGAGGCTGCGCGCACAAAGCCTTCGAAATTGCCGCGCGTGTGCAGCCCTATGCCGCCCCAATTGCCGGCCGAGAGCACCGGCACGGTGATTTTTTCCCAGACGGCGGAGCGGCCGCGGTAATAGTCGTCGTTGAGCGGATGCGACAGCAATGACGCCTCGACGTCGAGCCGGTTTCGCACCAGTTCGTCATCTGACAGCGAAACCGGACCGCCGGAGGGCTCGCCCGTGACCGGGCTCTTCGGACTGCGTTCGCCAGTGCCATGCTGAAGACGATAGACGGCCCACGGGTACATCGACACGAAGAAATTGCAGAGGATGCCACCGTGGTGGGTGTTTTCCCGGTAGTAGTCGCCCGCGCCCTCCCATACACAGATGGCCGCAAGGTGCGGCGGCTCCATCGACGCTACGTACCATTGATTGGTGGCGTAGTAGGAAATACCGTTGAGACCGACCTTCCCGGTGCTCCACGGCTGCTGCGCCCCCCATTCGATGCAGTCGTACAGGTCTCGGGTTTCGCGCACCGACTTGAGGTCCATGAAGCCGGGCGAACGGCCGGCGCCGCGACTGTCGATGCGGATGCAGACGTAGCCGTCCGGCACCCACTTCTCCGGATCGACCAACTCGAACACCGCATATTTGTTGGAGGTGTTGCGCGCGGTCTCGGGATAGTCCGCGACCATCTTGTCCCAGGCCGCCTTGAACCCCTCCTGGAAGGCCACGCCCTTGCCGTAGGGTCCGTAGCTCAGGATCACCGGATACCGCCCGTCGGCAACCGGTCGGAACACGTCCGCGCGCAGCACCACGCCGTCGTCCATCGCAATGGGGACGTCCCACTCGATCCGCATGCCATCGGCAACCGCGCTTTCGGTCACGGCTGAATCCCCGGTCAGAAGCTTTGGGCGTCGTTCTCTTCGCCTTCCCGGCAGGTCTTGGCATCGGGAAAGACCGCGCTGATCGCCGCCATCGCGATCTGCTCGTCCTCGCTCGACTTGACTCCGGACACGCCGATGGCGCCGATCAGGTCGCCATCGATGATGATCGGCAGCCCGCCCTGCGCGGCGATGAAGGGGAATGTGGCGTAGGCCTTGTGCCGTCCCTCGATCCAGCGCTCCCATACCACGCTCGGCCGGCAGGTCATCGCCGAGGTGGTGGCCTTGGCGATTGCGATCTGGTCGTTGCCCGGCCGGGCGCCGTCCATCCGGTGCACGGCGACGATGCGCCCACCGTCATTGAGGATGGCGATCACCACCTCCCACTTGTTGCGCCTTGCCTCTTCCTCGGCGACTGCCATGAGCTTCTTGGCGTCGTCGAGAGTCAGCGCAGGTTTCATTCGCACGGCATTCCTCCCGGTATTCTTACGTCGGCTTTGGTTCATCGTGCACCGCCGGGAAAGCAGGCGTCAAGAACACGGAATTCCGTTCTACAGAATGGAATCCAATCGATTCCATTTGGTAGAATTGAATTCCGGAAGCTTGACGGCCCGCCGGCCCGCGCGTCATGGTTCGCAACCGAAAACGCAGGCCGAGAGAGGCGATGGACTTCGCACTATCCACCGAACACCAGCAGGTGCGCGATCTGGTTCGGAAATTCTGCCAGTCCGAAATCGCTCCCTTGGTTCAGCATGCCGAAGAGACCGAGACGTTCCCGACCGAAATTTTCCGCAAGTGGGGCGACCTTGGCTTGTTCGGCATGCGCTATCCGGTGGAGGACGGCGGCTCCGGGATGGACAAGATCGCGGACTGCATCGTGCGCGAAGAGCTAAGCGCCATGGCGCAGTCCTTCGCCACCAGCTGGTCGGCGCACTCCCATCTCGCGCTGTGGCCGGTATGGCGCGCCGGCACGCCCGACCAGAAGGAACGCTATTTCCGCGCGGGTCTTGAGGGCCGCAAGATCGGCGCGTTCGCGCTGAGCGAGCCCGATACCGGATCGAACATCCGCGAGTTGAAGACCAAGGCCGTGAAGGTCCCTGGCGGCTACCGGCTGCGGGGGAGCAAGCTCTACATCTCGAACGCGCCGATCGCGAACTTCATGCTGGTGGCCGCGCGCACCTTGCCGGACCTGACCAGCGAGGCCATCAGCCTGTTCGTCGTCGACCTGCCGCATTCCGAAATCGCGATCTCCAAGCTCAAGAAGGAGGGCATCCGCGCGTCGGAAACCGGCCTGATCCAGTTCGACGACGCGTTCGTTCCGGACGATGCGCTGCTGGGCGGCCGCGAGGGAAGCTATCCGGTCATCCTCGACTCGCTCTCGGAAAACCGCGTCGGCGTCTCCGCCAACGCCGTCGGCATGGCGCGCGGCGCGTTCGAGGCGGCGCTCGATTTCGCCAAGACGCGCCTGGTTTCGGGCAAGCCGATCCTCAACTTCCAGGCGATCGGTCACCGGCTGGCCGACATGGCGGCCGAAATCGATTCGGCGCGCTGCATGGTCTACTACGGAGCCTGGTGCGTGGATCGGAACGCGCTGGACTATGCAACGGCCGCCAAGGTCAAGCTGATCGCCACCGAGACCGCCGTGCGCGTGACCGAGAACGCCATTCGTATTCTCGGCGGCGCCGGCATCATGCGCGAGTATCCGGTCGGGCGTTTCCACCGGGACTCGCTTGTGTACATCATCGGCGACGGCACCTCCGACATCCAGCGCAACATCATCGCGCGGTCGTTCCGCTGAGGCGCTCCGATGCCGGCTGAAGCATTCATCACCGGAGTAGCGGACACGCCGGTCGGCAAGCTGCCCGAGCACAACTGCCTCAGCATGCAGGCGCTGGCAGCGCGCGACGCGATTGCCAACGCGGGCCTTGCCCCGAGCGACATCGACGGCGTGCTCGCCGGGTTCTCCTTCACGCAGCCGCATCTCATGCTGGCGTCGGTGTTCTGCGAGTACATGGGGCTGACGCCGGCCTTCACCACCGCCGTACAATCCGGCGGCGCCACCGCCTGCACCGCCGTGATGCTGGCCGCCGCGCTGGTCGAGTCCGGACAGTGCCGCCATGTGCTGGTCGTCACCGGCGACAACCGGCTGACGGGCCTGCCGCCGGGCGGCGCGGTCGCCATGCTGGCGCAGGTCGGCCATGCCGAATTCGAGCAGCCGTATGGGATCTCCGTCCCAGCCGCCTACGCTCTCGTCGCGCAGCGCTACATGCGCGACTACAAAGTCAGCCCCGAAGACCTCGCCGCCATCGCCGTGAACCAACGCAGGTTTGCCGCACAGCATCCGCACGCGCACATGCGCAAGCCGATCACGGTCGACGACGTCATGCGATCGCGACCGATCTGCGAACCGCTCAAGCTGCTCGACTGCTGCCTGGTCTCGGATGGCGCTGCGGCTGTGGTGGTCAGCGCGCGCGAAGCCGCCGATCCGAGCCGCCACCGGATCGCCATTCTCGGCACCGGCCAGGGTCACACCCACGAGCACATCTCGGCGGCGCCGTCGCTCACCCACTTCGGGTGCGAGATGTCGGCGCAACAGGCGTTCGCGCGCGCCGGTACCATCCCGTCCGAGATCGATGTCGCGGAGATCTACGATTCCTTCACGATCACCCTTGCAGTCGAACTGGAGTCGATGGGGTTCTTCAAGAAGGGCGAAGCTGGCCCGGCCGCTGCCGCGGGCGAACTGTCGCTCACAGGCAGCCTGCCCTGCAACACGCATGGCGGACTTCTGTCATACGGCCATTCTGGTGCTGCCGGCGGCATGTTTCACGTGGTTGAGGCCGTCCACCAACTGCGCGGCCAAGCCGGGCCCAGGCAGGTCGAAGGCGCCGAACTGGCGTTCGTGCACGGTGACGGCGGCATCCTCTCTACGCACTGCTCGCTTGTGCTGGGGCAGGCGTGACCATGAGCAAGCCGGTCCCCGTCCCCACCACCGACACCGCGCATTACTGGCAGGCCTGCGACGGCGAGGAACTGCTCTATCAGCGTTGCGGCGACTGCGGCCACGTCCAGTTCTACCCGCGGCGATCGTGCGTGTCGTGCCACGGCGCCAACATGACGTGGTTGCCGTCGGCGCGGCGCGGCGTCATTCATTCGTTCACCATCGTTCACCGGCCGCCGACCCCGAGCTTCGACGACGATGCCCCTTACGTCGTCGCCTTGATCGACCTGGACGAAGGCTACCGCATGATGATGAACGTCGTCGGCGACGATCGCGCCTCCAGCGCAATCGGCCGCCGCGTCCGCGTCGTGTTCGAGGAGCGCGCGCCCGGCCGCAAGGTTCCCCAGGCCATGCTCGAGGCCGCGCCATGAAGACGTTCGATGTCCTTCAGGCCGGTTCGTTGCTGGGCGAGCACCGTTTCGTGTTCGACGAGGCCGCGCTGGGCGAATGGACCACCCTGTTTCCCGAGGACGCCGGCTGCCCGGTGATGCCGCCGGCGATGCTCGCGATGGTCGTAATGCGTGCGTTTATCTCCATCATGCGCGACCGCCCGCCGGGCAACGTCCATGCCGGACAGCAGTTCGAGCTTTTGCGGCTTCCGGTCCTCAACGAACGGCTGGTGACCCGGCTACGCTGCCAGTCCAAGGACCTCCGCAACGGGCGGCGCTGGGTGACCTTCAACAGCGAGACCAGCGACGACGGCGGCGAGCTTCGGTTTTCCGGCGTCATGACAACGCTATGGGCCGCGTGATGCTGCCGTCGGAGCTGACCGAGCGCCGTTTCCACGTCGACCGCGCGGCGATCCGCCGCTACGCGGACGTGACCCAGGATTACAACCCGATCCACCTCGATCCGGAGTTCGCTGCCAAGACTCCGATGGGCGGCGTGATCGCGCACGGCATGCTGTCGCTCAGCCTGCTGTGGCAGTCGCTGGCGGCGACGTTCGGGCTGGAGCGGATGACCGGCATCGCGCTCGAGATTCGCTTCCTGCGCCCGGTCCGGGAAGACGACTGGGTCGTCGCCGGGGGCAACCGCGCGGACAGCTCGAACCGCTACGACGTCTGGGTGCGCGCCGACGGCCGCGACCGCTCGGAAACCGTCATTGCCGGCACCGCCACGCTGCGGGAGCCGCCCGTGTCCCCCGCTATTTCGGCCTCCAACTCATGATCCGGGAGCTTTCGTGAGCACCTCAAAACCAAAGATTGCCTGCTCGCACCTCGCCGACAGCCAATGGGAACGCAAGGGCCTGCGCGGCTTTCTGGAATACCGCGACCTCGGCGTTGTCGAAGCGACCGAGGGACGATTCGGAGCCAACGTCGGACGCGCATTCCAGGCGTTCAAGCCCGGCGCCGATGCCCCGATGCACTACCATACCGTCGGATTCCATCTGACGTATGTGCTCAAGGGCTGGTCGCGTTCTTACTACGAGGGATTGGGGGAGGTCGTGCTGCGCGCCGGCGACTGCCTGACCTACGAAGGCGAGATTCCGCAGGCGCATCTGGAGTACTCCGAGGACTTCGAGGTGCTTCAGGTGACCATGCCGGCGGACTTCCCGACCGTGCCGATCGATCGCAAGTGATGATGGGGTCGCAATCCGCCTCGATGGCCGCACTGAACGAAACAGCGAAGCCGGCGTCGGTTCGCAAGCCAACGGCCGTGCGCACGCGGCGACGCGAGGAGCACCGTGTCGCCCCGCACCGCGACCGCAACTTCATCGAGCCGCTGGCGCGCGGGCTGTCGGTGTTGCAGGCCTTCACGCCGCGTAACACCTGGCTGGGCAACCTGGAGGTTGCCGCACTGGTCGATCTGCCGACCGCCACCGTGAACCGGCTTCTGAAGTCGCTGCAACGGCTTGGCTATCTCTCGTTCTCCCCGCAGCGGCGCCAGTATCGGCTGTCGCCGGTGGCGCTCAGTCTCGGCTACGTGGCGGTCGCCAACAGCAGGATGCGCCAGATCCTGCGGGCCCACATGCAGAAGCTGGCCGACAAGCACAACGTCTTTGTCACGCTCGGCCAGCGCGACCGTCTCGACATCGTCCTTCTGGAGATCTGCCACAGCAATTCATCGCTGCTCACATTGCGACTCGATCCTGGCGCTCGGTTCCCGATCGCGGAGACGGCTCTCGGCTGGGCGTTGATCGCCGCGCTGCCGGACGAGGAAAAGGAGTATCTGCTCGCGCATATCGAGCGGCGGCATCGGTCGCGCCGACCGGCGGTCGAGCGCGACATCAATCGGGCGCTCGCGAAGATGAAACGCTCCGGCTATTGCACGTCGGTGGGCGCATGGCGCCCGGAGATCACAACTGTGGCCGTGCCGCTCGTGCCGGCCGACCGCTCCTCGGCGCTGATCCTCGGCTGCTCCAGCGCCTCGCCATATCTGCCGACGAGCCGGATCGCGGAGATCGGACCTCAGCTCGTCGCGCTTGCGCGGCGGCTTTCGCACGAACTGCCGAGCAGCGAGGTCTGACCGATGTCCCGGATCGCGCCACCGCCGCACCGACAGCAGCCCGGCACCGCGATCACGCAGACGCTCGAACGCGGGCTTGAGGTGCTGCGCGCCTTCGACTGCGAGCCGAGGTCGCTCAGCAACCGCATCATCGCCGAGCGCACGGGGTTGCCCAAGTCCGCCGTCACGCGCATCACCAGCACGCTTGTCAGCCTTGGCTATCTCAATCGAACCCCGGGCCTTGGGCACTATCAGCTCGGCGCCAGGGTGTTCGACATCGGCAATGCATACCTGGAACGTTCGGCGTTGCGGCGCGTTGCGCGCCCGGTGATGGAGCGGTTCGCCGACCGGCGCGACGTTTCCTGCGGGCTCGCGATCGCTGACCGGAAGCAGATGATCTATGTCGTTTGGTGCCCCGCTCCCAAGACGCTGACCTTGCGGCTCGCCGCCGGGTCGAAGCTGCCGATGGCGCGAACCGCCATAGGCAAGGCCTACCTGTGGGCGCTACCGCCGGCCGAGCGCCGTGACGTGCTCGCGCTGATCAAGCAGAGCGCCCGTGAGCATGCGGATGAGGTCATGACTGGCATCAAGACCGCATTCAACGATCTCGACCAGCACGGCTATTGCATCTCGATTGCGGAGTTTCAGAAGAACACCTTCGGCATCGCGGTTCCGATCGTGCTCGACGACGGCCAGACCGTGCTGTCGCTCAATGCCGGCGGTGCGCGGCTCGATGTCACCGAGGCGTTCCTGCGCCGCAACATCGCGCCCGACCTGATCACGACCGCCGCGGAATTGCGTTCGGCTATCGCCGACGCCCATGCATTCGATTTCTGATCCCATGCACAACAAACCTGAATCTTCGAAAGACGCCAATGACTGTTCGATCCCGCGGCCTTCATCGGGGCCGTCCTCACGCATACGCCAATCAACCCAGCACCGCCGGAATCAGCATGTCCATCATTGACGTCCACTCCCATTGGGGCACGCGGCAGGGCTACCCTCTCCAGACCGAAGCGGAGATTGCGCAACAGCGTGCCACCTGGAACTCGGAGCCGACCTATCACACTGAAGCGGAGATGGCGCAGTACTTCCGCGACAGCAACGTCAAGGTGATCCTGGACTACGGCTTCACCAAGTTCCGGCCGCTGGAGGAGATGCGCAAACTGCACGATCACGCCTTCGAGACCGAACGGGCGCATCGCGACGCCATCCTGGGACATTGGATTCATATCGATCCGAAGATGGGCGCTGACGGCGTGCGCGAATTTCGGCGCTGCATCGACCGCAAGATCGGTTTTCTCGGCTTTGGCGTCTCCGGCTCGCTATCGCCGCCGCCGAGCGACCCGGGCTACGATCCTTACTACCGGCTCTGCATCGAGGCCGGCCTCCCGGTGCTGATCTTCGTCGGAACGACGGGCCTCGGCGCCGGACTACCGGGCGGCGCCGGCGTGATCCTCGACCATTGCCACCCACGTCATCTCGATCTGGTTGCCGCCCATTATCCGGAGTTGAAGATCGTCGCCGCACGGCCGGGCTGGCCCTGGCAGACCGAAACCATCGCCGTGCTCATGCATAAACGCAGTATCTGGTACGAGCTGCACGGCTGGTCGCCGAAATATCACTCTCCCGAACTCAAGCACGAAATCCCGCGCCGCTTGAAGGACCGCATCCTGTTCGCCGCCGACTACCCGCTGTTCACTTACGATCGGATGGTCCGGGACTGGCGCGCAGAGGGTTATCCGGAGGACGTGCTGGAGCGCGTGTTTCATCGCAACGCCGAACGGTTCCTCGACGAATTGGGTGTGCCATGGACCTGATGTTGAAGGACCGCCTCGCGATCGTCGGCGGCGCCAGCATGGGCATCGGCTATGGCATTGCCCGCACGCTGGCCGGCGAGGGCGCCAAGGTCGCCATCAGCGCGCGGCGCGAACCTGCGCTGCGCGAGGCGGCCGACCGCATCAAGGCGGACACCGGCGCCGAGGTGCTGCCGATCCAGGCCGATTGCCGCCGCGCCGAGGACTGCAAGCGCCTGGTAGAGACCGCGGTTAGCGCTCTGGGCGGGCTGGACATCCTGGTGAACAATGACGGCGCGCCGCCGCTCGGCGACATCCTGACCTTCGACGACGCCGCCTGGCACAACGCGATCGAACAGAACTTCATGTATGTGGTGCGCATGGTGCGCGAGGCCGCGCCGCACATGAGGGCGCGCCATGGCGGCGGCATCGTCAACATCAGTGCGCTGTCCGCACTTCAGCCCTTCGCGGGATTTGCGCTCTCGGTGGCAAGTTGGGGCGGCGTGATCGGCTACGCCAAGACATTGTCGATTGAACTCGCGCCGTTCGGCATCAACGTCAACACGATCTGTCCCGGCTACATCGACACGACGCGGCTGGAGAAGGTGTTTTCTGCGGGCGGCAGCGATTCGGAAAAGATGCGTGCCGAGCTCACGTCACAGATACCAATGGGGCGGATCGGCTCGGTCGACGACGTGGCGGCGCTGGTTGCGCTGCTGGTATCCGCGCGCGGCAATTACATCACCGGAACGACGATTCAGGTCGACGGCGGACTGCTGCGTCACGTTCGCTGAGGGAGGAACGACATGAAATTCCAGATCGTGCTCGATTCGGAACAGGCCGCCATGTACAAGGCCAAGGGCTATTGGAGCGGCAGGACATTCTTCGAGGTCCTGGAGGAGCGCGCCAACCGCCACCCCGACCGGGAGGTCTTCTCCGATGCCCGCTCGCGTATCACCTACGGCGAACTCAAGGATCGGATCGAGCGCTGCGCCGAATTCCTCCGCCGAATCGGCATCCGGCGGGGCGACACCGTGACGGTGCAGCTTCCCAACCGGATCGAGTTTCCGGTCGTGTTCTTCGCGCTGGAGCTGATCGGCGCCGGCGGCAACAAGGTCAATCCGGACTTCCGTGCCCGCGAGCTGGAATACATCCTGAAATTCTCCGAAAGCCGCGCCTTCGTCTGCCCGCGCGAGTTCAAGAACTTCGACTATGTCGGCATGGCGCGCGGGTTGCAGAAGTCGGTCCCCGGGCTTGCACATATCATTTCGGCCGGCGGCCCGGCCGAGGGCACACACGATCTCGACAACGGCCTGAAGGAGTGCCAGCCGATCGCAGGCGAGCACCGGGTCCGGATGGACCCGGACGAGATCTGCCGGATGGCCTTCACCTCCGGGACCACCGGCGATCCCAAGTGCGTGCTGCACTCGTTCAACTCTACGCTCTACGCCGGCTATCTCCTCAACGAGGACATGCGCGTCACGGAAGACGATGTCATGCTGATCTACCTGCCGGTGGGACTCAATTGGGGATACTTCTGCCTCCTGCAGACGATCATGGCCGGTGCGCGTGGGGTCCTGCTGGAGCGCTTCTCGGCCCGAGCCGCGCTCGAACTGATCGAGCGCGAGCGCGTGAGCTTCATCGCCACCGCGCCGGCCTCGATCGTGGCGATCCTCAACGATCCGGAGCTGTCGAAGTTCGACACCGGCTCGCTGCGCGTGGTCATCACCGGGGGCGCCTCAGCCGCAATCGAGACCATCCGCGACTACCAGGCGCGCATGCGCGGCCACCTGATCGAGCTCTACGGCATGCTGGAAACCGGGTTTCACACCTACACCCGCTTCACCGACGACCCGCAGAAGGTGAACGGCACCATCGGCCGGGTAGCCGGTGTTATGGAGCTGCGCGTCATCGACGACGCCGGCAACGACGTCGCGCCGGGCGAGATCGGCGAAATCGCCGCGCGGGGGCCGTCCGTCCATCTCGGCTATTACAACAATCCGTCGGCCAACGCCAGCGCCTTCATTAAGGGCGGCTGGTTCCGCACCGGCGACCTCGGCCGATTCGTCGATGAGCAGGGCAACGTCCAGATCACCGGCCGCAGCAAGGAAATCATCAACCGCGGCGGCAAGAAGTTCTTCCCGCGCGAGGTCGAGGAAATCCTCTACACCCACCCCAAGATCCTGCACGCGGCGATCATCGGCGTGCCGGACCGCCGGCTCGGCGAGCGCAATTGCCTGTGCGTCGTGCCGAAGCCGAACCAGACAATCAAGCTGGAAGAGGTCGTCGCATTCCTTAAGGGTCAGGTGGCGGACTACAAGCTGCCGGAGATGATCGAGGAGTTCGACGAGCTGCCGACGACCGGAACCGGCAAGATCCGGCGGCACATCCTGCGCGATCAGGTCGCGGCGCGCGGCAGCGCCGGCTGACGGCGCTACGCGACGAACATCGCGCGCGCCTGGCCGACGCCCTCGAAATCGGCAACAATCTGCTGGCCGACCTTGACGGGAAAGAAGCCGCAAAACGAGCCGGTTGCCACCACCTGCCCGGCCTTCATGCCGGGCCCCTGCCGCAACTGGTTGGCCATCACCACCACCGGCGGGAACGGATCGACGAAGGCGTGGCCGCCGACCGTCTCGACGATGGTCTGGTCGTCCGCGCTCATCCTGCACCGCACCGCGCCGAAATCGATGTCGCGCCAGTCCTTCACGCCCGGACCGATGATGAAGGCACCGTTGGTGATGTGATCGGCGTAGGCTTCGACAAGGGTGGCACGCTCGTTCAGCCGTTGTCGGATGCTGCGCTCCTTGGTCTCGAAACGGGTATCGACGATTTCCATGGACGGGCAGGCCTCGACCGCCTCCGCCACCTCCTCCGGCCGGTAAAGCTTCGTGCGCGGCGGCAGGTCGGCGAGGAGGCGATAGGTGATCTCCGGCTCGATGCACAGTGACGGCGTCAGCTTGATCGAGACCTCCGCCGGGCTATCGAACACCCGCGACGCCAGCAGCGCGCACTGGAACGGGATCTCACGCGGCTTGTATAGAAAGGTAATCTTCCAGCCGGCAATCGGCTCGCCAAGCATGCGGGTGATCTCATGGGCGATGGCGTTCGATTCGGCCGCGACCTTGGGCCGGCACGCCTCCGGCAGTTCCCGGATCGGCCGGCCGGTGCGGCGCGCCTCGACAAGAAGCTGCGCAGCTCGATCACTCTGGCTTGGTCCATATTCGCTTTCTCCGTGATGTCCCGCGATGATCGGAAACGAAGTCCGTGGCGCGCCGCCAAGCCGCCACCGTCGAGCAACCCGCTTGATCAATGGACGTAGGGCGGAATCTAGCGATGGAACATCGCGAAGATCAGCTCCCAATCGCGCTCGGCGGCCTGCTTGTGAAAGATATCCCTGTCCGGCAGCGCATAGCCGTGCTCCGCGCCTTTGTGAATCTGGTGCGTGTAGCGAACCGCGCACGGCTTCAGGAGATTCCCCAGTTCCTCCACCATGGACAGCGGCGCGTAGTGATCGAACTCCGCGAAGCCGCAGTACACCTCGCCTTGCAGGGCGTTCACGCGCAGATGCGGTGAATCCGGACGGTCCGAGATCAGCGTGGTGCCGTGCAGGCTGGCCGACGCCTTGAATTCCGGATAGGTCACCGCGGCCTGCATGACGTGACGACCGCCCATGCAATATCCGATCGCACCGATCGCCTTGGCCTTCACCGGGTCGCCACCCTCGCGCAAGAACTGCAAGATCGCGCCGGTGTCCTGCACCACCATACCGTCGGCGAGCTTGGAGAGCGGCGCCAGGACTTTGTCCTGCTCTTCCTTGTCCAGACGATTGAGCGAAATCCGTTCGCCTTTTTTGTTGATGTAAGTGCTGCGCACCTTACCCTGGCGATAGTAGAAGTCCGGAACCATGCAGTAGTAGCCAATGCTCGCGACGCGGCGTGCCAGATCGTAATTAGCCACCCGATTCCGTCAAAATCCCGCCTATGACTTGAAAATGTAGCCGCTTGTAGCTACGTTGTGTCCTGAACAATGGAGAATAACGACATGGCTACCGATACCGTTGTCCGCGCCCGGATCGACGCCGAGACGAAGGACCAGGCTACCGAAGCCCTGGCAGCGATGGGCTTGTCTATCTCCGATTACATCCGCATGGCGTTGATTCGGGTGGCCCGCGACAAGGCGGTGCCTTTCCCGGTGAAGGTGCCGAATGCACTCACCGCCGAGACCATGCGCAAGAGCGAGCGCGGTGAGGAAGTGCACACCGCGAAGGATGCCGACGACCTGTTTAAGCAGTTGGACATCTAAATGCGGACGCCGAGCTATTCTGGGCAGTTTCGCCGCGACGTGAAGCGCGCCGAGGAACGAGCCAAGGACATGGCGAAACTGCGCCACGTCCTCCAACTCCTGATAGACGACAAGCCACTGCCGATCCGGCTTCGCGACCACCCGCTGAGAGGGGACTGGAAGGGCTGGCGTGATCTGCACATCGAGTCAGATTGGCTACTGATCTACAAGGCCGACACATCAACAGTTCGTTTCGAGCGCACCGGCACACACGCCGATCTGTTCAACGAATAGAAGTAGACGCTTTGACCCAGTTCCTTCGAGGATGTCCTGATATATGGCTACCGTGGTCACATGGAGGATGCCGTGCGCGAGGTTTAATTAAGGGACGCCAAAGCGACCTTGTCGGCCGTGGTAAATCAGGCCGCTAGGGGCGAGCCATCGATCATCACCCGGCATGGCAAGCCGAAGGCGGTCGTCCTTGGCTTTGCTGACTGGGAACAGCTGTCGCGCGTGCCTTCGTTCGGGCGACTCTCGATGTCGGCACCGCTTGAGCCGGAAGACCTGCCGGAGCGCGACCGCACGCCGTTGCACGGTGCCGGCCTGTGACGCCCGCCATCTCGTCCATACCGATGTCATCTCGGCAGCGCCGCCAATTGTCAGTCCAAATCGATCCGGCGCAGGCGTCGCGTCGCGGGACTGAGCGGAAATCCCACTGAATCGTCACTCCATGGATCAAAGATCGACGCACCGCTACGCTGCAAGTCGCGCCGGTTGCGCGAGACGAGATGGAGTTCAGCCTCGATCGCAGTCGCCGCAAGCAGCGTATCGATCACCGGCGGGGGATGCCCGGTCTCGCGCTTCACGCGGCCGGAGATTTCGCCCCACCGCCGTACCACCCCTGTTGCCGAGCGGCAAGATACGGCCCTGAAACCTGGCTTCGAGCGCATCTCGCGTGGCAATGTGGCGCGGACGATTGGGATCGTCGTCGGCAAGATTCGCGATCCCCTTGTCGTATTCTGCAAGGGTCAGGATGCTCAGGAAAAGCTTGTCCTCGTCGACGATCTGCCCCCAAGCCTTGACGCTCGGCGCGCCGTTCGGCGCTATAAGCGAGGCGACAACATTGGTGTCGATCAGCCAACCAATCACAGTTCGACGTCTCGCCCACGGTCAGCGCCGCGCTCCAGATCGAGGCCTTCGACATAGAGGCTTTCCATAAAGGGCACGAGCGGAAGACGGGACTTCTGCGCGGGGAGAAGACGCTCAAGGTCGCTTGCGTCGATGACGGCCACAGAGGGCTTGCCACGTACCGTCACATATTGCGGATCCTCGGCCTGGGCGCGCCTCACGACTTCGCTGAATTTCGCCTTCGCATCTTCGAGCTTCCAGGCCGCAGCGAATTTTCCGCCGGCGCCAATGGCCGCGCCTTTGTGAGCCTTTGCCTCGGTGCGGCTAGGCCTGCGATGGTGAGCCAGTGCGCCCCTCCCCTTCCGCGCGCTCTCCGCATTCTTCCTTGCCATGACTCGCTCCTGACTAGCTGGTCAGATAATATAGTATCGGCGCTAGAGATTCAAACCCTGCTTCGCGAACTTCACTGAGATCGGTTCTTTGCGCCGTTGCGTGATCTCCTTATAGGGCTCGCTGTCGCGGACCCTACCGAGCCAAATGGCCGAATGCGGCGCATGACGAAGCGGATCGCCCCCGTTCTGCGCAGATTCTCGGTCGTCGAAGCGGCCAGTTCCTGGCAATTGCCTCAATCGCGGCCACCTGCAACACCTTCAACGTTCAGCGCCATCTCACCTCCGCCAGCACACACCGAGTCTTTCGAGCTTCGGCCATGCAGACGTGGCGTGAGGTCACCGCTGCGGCTTGAGCCGAGCGCAGTTGGCGGTTTCGCTGCGTCTGTCATTCGTCAACGTGACAATGCCCGCGCACCTCATCGACCGACTTTCCGGGTCTCTTCGTTGAGCGTCTGCGCGGCGGATTTTGAAACGACGAGATGCGCCGGAATCTTATTCCGGCGCAAACTCTCTAGCAGCCGCACACCATGTGGCGCGCGCGGCGCGCCGGTGATCACCGACGATAAGGGGATGGTTCGTGCGCAGTTACGCAAAACAACGTCTCGCCTGGATTCGATCAGAGCACCGCGATCGCCTGCACCTCCACCCGGAACAGGCGCGAAAGCACGCGAACCGGAAGAAAGAAACTTGGTCGGCATCGAACCCACCGATCACGATTCGGGGAGATGCCGCCGCCTGGCATGATGCAATGTACATGAGGATGATGATTAAGGTTCTGGCCCCAGGTGTGCAGAACGGCGGTGACGCCGATGTCGGCGCCCAGGTGTTTTGAATCGGCGGCGATGGTGGTGAGCGTCTTGGCAGCAGCCGCGAGCAGCAGTCCATAGACCTTGGCCTTGTTCCGATAGGCGATTGCACCGATCGCGGCCGGGAGCGTGAACACCACGTGGAAGTACGGCACCGGCAATAGCTCGGCCTCGCGCGCCTCGAGCCAGGCCTGAGCGGCAGACCACTGGCACTTGGGACAGTGCCGGTTGCGGCACGTAATGGGCGGCGCCCATTACCTGCCTTATGGGCAGATCCAGTAATGGGGAGTCGGCGTGGCAGTGTAGGCATTTTTCTGTGAATAGCGGCTCTTCTTGTCTCCATAACGGTGCGCTCCTGCGCCCCCGTC
>WHTM01000091.1 GCA_009377755.1 Hyphomicrobiales bacterium
AAAGCCCGGACAGGCCGGGCACGGCTCCGAAATAGATGCCAAGCGCAATGCCGAAGAACAGATATCCGATGGCGGGCCATTGCACCGCGGAAATCAGTCCGGCGACGGCGCTCTCAAGCATCGAACATGATTCCGTTACTTGTGTCGGTGCGCGCGAACCTGCGATGCGATGGAGCTTGACCGGCGGGCGCACCGCCGCCCGCTTCCGGTGCGGCGCCAACCCGCCGGGAAGAAGATGCCTGGCCGAGCTCTACTTCTTGACCAGACGGTCGCCGAACTCCTTGAGGTAGGTCTTGACCTCGGGCTTGACCTTGGCCAGTCCGGCCATGACTTCCTCGCCGTCGTTGCCGGAAACGAGCACGGGGTCGGAGCGGACCACCTTCGAATAGTCGCGGATGAACTGCGGATCCTTCCACAACGCGACGATGGCCGCGCGCATCGTGGACACGGCTTCCTTGGGCGCCTTCGGCGGCATGAAGAAGGTACGGAACACCGCGGTCTGCGCATCAACGGCCGCGCGCAGGGCTTCATAGGCGACGCCGGACGGTTTCTGGCCGCCCTTCACTGATGCAAAGAACTCCTCGAACGTCGGCAGCTCGGGCACCACGGGGCTGCGCGGATATGTCCCGCCTTTGCCGGGCGGGGCGACCTGCCACAGCGGAATGACGATGCCCTGCTTCGCCATCGTCGGTTCGATCGAGGCGCGCCAGCCGGGCAGGGACGAGTTCGCGAGCTGTCCCTCGTTCTGCAGGATCGCCGTCTCGACCTCCTTGAGCCCGCGATAGCCGGTCACCGCCCTGAACTTCACGCCCAACAGTTGGAGCGCGAGCGCCTGCTGGATCGTGTTGGTGTTGTGGGCGTCGAGCGACAGCGCCTTGAACTCGCTGGCCTTCATGATGTCGGTCGCGACCGTGATCCCGGGCGGCGTGTCCTTGCGCATGTAGACCACCACCGGGTTCTGCACGCCGCCGAGCAGCGCGAATTCGGAGAACCGAACCCGCATTCCGGGAAAGCTGAGCAACTCGGCGATCGGATTCCATGTGAAAAAGCCCATGGTCTCGCCATCCGGCCTGGCGACTTCTCCGAGGAAATTGCTGCCAATCATTCCGCCGGCTCCGCCCATGTTCTTGACGATGATGGTCGGCTTGCCCGGGATATGCGCGGGGAGGTGCTGCGCGATGATCCGGCCCTCGATGTCGGTCGGGCCGCCGGCGGGATAGTTGATGATCATCGTGATGGTCTTGCCCTTGTATATCTGGGCGTGGGTGTCCCCTGAAATGGCGGCGACAAGCGCGACCATGCCAAGGGCGATCAGCATCCTGCGAACCATGGAACCAGCCTCGCTGCTTGCGCCCAACCTCTCATCGGGTACCATAGCGACATGCAACATGATCTAAGGCCGTTGCGCAACTCCAAGAAGCACTCCAAAAAAGCAGCGGGCGGCGGAGATGGCCCGCCGCCCGCAACGCCTTCGAACGCCTTGCGCCGGTCCAGGGCTGTTCGCCCCGGCGGCGGCGCTATTTCTTTGCCGGCTTTTCCCTCTGGTCGGTCAGCATCGTGCCGAGCTTGAACGGCTCGAATGTCGGCTTGTAGCCCTTCTCGTCGAGGAACTGGCGCAGACCCGTGTTGTAGGAATCTTCCTTGTCGGCGACCTTGATCGCCTGACCCTTGGCGGCGAGATACTCGTAGGCCTGCGGAACGTCCATCGTGCGCACGTGACGGATCGCCTGCTTGGTGGCGCGCAGCACGGCCGGGCTCTTCTTCATCAGCCGCTCGGCCAGATTGGTGACCGAGTCCTCGAGCTTTTCGGGTGGTACGGCGAAGTTGATCATGCCGATACGTGCCGCTTCATTGCCGTCGAAGGGGTCGCCGAGGCAGGCGTAATAGAGCGCGTGACGCGGCAGCACCATGTCGATGACTGCCTTTGAAACCAGCGCGCCGGGCAGGATGCCCCAGTTCACCTCCGAGAGCGAGAAGGTCGCGTTCTCGGCGGCGATGGCGAAGTCGCAGGCCAGGAGCTGCATGAAGGCGCCGCCGACGCAGTACCCGTGCACCATCGCGATGGTTGGCTTGTCGTACTGATAGAGGCGCTCCCAGCGCCAGCGGTTGGCCGCGGCTGCCGCCCGCTTGCGTTCGCCGGGATTCTTTTCAAGCTCGCGGAAGAACTTCTTCAGGTCCTGGCCCGCGCTGAAGTTTCCGCCTTCGCCGGTGACCACGACCACCCGCACGTCGTCGTCGACCTCGAGCCGCGCCAACGCGTCGTCCATTTCGTAATGCAGCGCGGGGCTCATGGCATTGCGCTTGTCCGGGCGATTGAGCGCGGTCCAGGCGATGCCGTCGCTGATCCTGACCTTCACGAATTCGTATTTGTACTCAGCCATGGGCTATTCCTCCGATTGCGATGGGTCATGAGATACGGAGCGTGGCCGTTCGGGCGCTACCCCCCGGCGTTGGGATCGTCATCCGTATATGCGCAGCACATGCCGGGCAAGCGTCATCTTGAGAATCTCGATGGGCCCCTCGGTGATCATCATGCTGCGCTGGTCTCTCCAGAACTTCTCGATCGGTAGGTCGGTCGCCAGGCCCATGCCGCCGTGGATTTCCATGCAGCGGTCGGCCGCGACAAACGACTGGGTGTCGCCGAATATCTTCGCCATGTAGGCCTCGGCGCGGATGTCGCGCCCGTGATCGTATTTCCAGGCGGCGTCGTAGATCATGAGGCGGAGTTGATGCAGTTCCAGGAAGCTGTCGACCAGCATCCACTGAACGGCTTGCCGCTCGGCCAGCGGCTTGCCGAAGGTGACGCGCTGCTTGGCGTAGCTTGAGCCGAGCTCCAGGCATCGTTCGATCACGCCGATGCCGCGGGCGCCGTGACGCATGCGGCCGACGTTGAGCCAGTGCTGCGCGTGCTTGAAGCCGTCGCCTTCCTCGCCGATGCGATCCTCGACCGGAACCTTGACGTCGTCGAAGGCGATTTCCCAGGGGCGATCGTCGACCACCAGTTCTTGCGAGCGGATGAGTTTCACGCCCTTCGACTTCATGTCGACGATGAAAGCGGAAATGCCGCCGCGCGATCCCTTGGAGCGGTCGGTCGCCGCGATCAACTGCGTGTAATGCGCGTCATCGGCTGCGGTGATGAACCGCTTCACGCCATTGACGACGTAATGATCGCCCTGGCGGACGGCGGTGGTCTGCATGCTGCCCGGATCCCCGCCGGCATCCGGCTCGGTCTGCGCCAGGCACCAGTTGAGCTCGCCGCGGATGGTCGGCAGCAGGTATTTCTTTGTCTGCTCTTCGTTGAGATGGTACAGGATCGGGCTGACGTTCGGCCCGAATATGTCGCCGCCGCGCGACGGCAGCGCGATGCTGCGGGCAAGCTCGGACCAGACCGTGACCTTGGCGATCAGGCCGAGCCCCAGTCCGCCGTATTCGCGCGGCACGTCGTAGCCAGCAAGCCCGAGCGCCTTCGCCTTGGTCTCCAGATGCTTGCGCATCTCGGGCTTGAGCTTGTGCCCGTTGCGGGTCTCGCGCTCGATCGGGATCATCTCCTTGTCCACGAACTTGCGCACGGTGTCCTTGAGTATCCGGATTTCGTCCGGAAGGTCGAAATTCATGCCGCCTCCGGAAATGGCGTCGGACGCATCGTCCATCCATCGCTCCTGTGCTCAGCGCATCGCAGTCGTGGGATGCTACACGGATTCCTGATCGCTCCGCGGGACGCAGCGAACGTCGATCGCGCGCACGCCCTCGCCGCCGGCGAGCACGATCATCGGATTGATCTCGACATCCGATAGCCAATTGCGATGCTGCATGAATATTCGCGAAAGACCGGCCATCGCGCGCACGAAGGCGTCGGTGTCGCGCGGTGCCCGCCCGCGGAATGGGCCGAGCAGCGGCGCGCTCCGCAGCGATCGGATCATTTCGCGCGCGGTCGCTTCGTCCACCGGCAGCAGGCGGATGGCGACGTCACGGAGCACCTCGACCAGCACGCCGCCGAGGCCCACCACCATGAACGGACCGAATTGCGGATCCTCGCGCACGCCGACGATCATCTCGAGCCCGTCGACCATCTCCTGCACCAGGAAGCCATCGACGGCGGAGCGCGGGTTGCGCGCCGCCAGCCGTGACGCCATCCGGTCCGCGGCCGCGCGCACCGCAGCCGCGTCGGCGAGGTGAAGCGAGACGCCGCCGACCTCGGTCTTGTGGCTGGCGTCGGGCGACACGATCTTCACCGCCACCGGAAAGCCGATGCGGGCGGCGGCGGCCGCGGCATCGTCAGGGTCCTTCGCCAAGGCGCTGCGCGGCGGCGGCATTGCGGCGGCCGCGAGCAATTCCGCGAATGCCTCGGAGTCCAGTCCTTGGCTGGGCCCGCCCGGCTCCGCCAGAGGCGAACCGCCGCGCTCAAGCGCCGCCGCATAGTGCACGAGGCCTTGCAGCGCTCGCACCGTTTCGGGCAGGCCCTGGATGAAGGGCACGCCGGTTTCAGCCTGGTACTTCCGGCTGACGTCGGAAAAATTCTGCGCGATGCGGCCAAAGGCCAGGACCGGTTTGTCGGTCGACGAGAGCAGCTCGCGCAGCGGCGAAGGCTCGAACGGATCGTCCGGATTGATCGGCGCGAGGGCCTGCACGGTGGCGAGATCGACGGTCGAATCGGCGCACACGAGCTTGCAGATGTCGATGAACTTGCCGGCCTGCACGCCGACGTTGGGACCGACGTCGAGCGGGTTTTCAGCCGCCAGGCCGGCGTCGATCATGGCCGGCAGTCGGCTCTTGGTGTCCGGCGTCAGCGGCGCCATCTCGGCGCCTTCGTCGCTAGCGTAGTCCAGGATCAGTCCTTTGGCGCCGCCCGAATAGCAGGCCATCGCGATGCGCGGTCCTTTCGGCAGGCGGCCCTGGCTGAATGCCAGGCAGGTCTCGATCAGGTCGTCGAGCGACGGACAGCGCACGACGCCGAACTTGCGGCAGACGGCGTCGAACACCTGGTCGTCGCTGGCGATCGCGCCGGTGTGGCTGCTGGCTGCCGCCTTGCCGCGTTCACTGCGCCCGAGCTTGACCAGGAGGATGGGTTTGCGCGCGGCAAGAGCCTTCTCGGCCGCCGCCATGAAAGCCTGCGGGCGCCGGATGCCTTCGACCATGCATGCGATGATCTTGGTACTGTCATCCTCGACCAGGAAATTGATGTAGTCGGCAAGGTCGAGATCGAGCTCGTTGCCGCTGGAGACGGCATAGGAAAAATCGAGTCCGCGGATCGATGCCTGTTGCAGCCAAAATTGAAACGTGCCGCCGGACTGGAACACCACGCCGACCGAGCCGAGGCGGAGCGAGCGCACGCGCTTGGCGGGGTAGAGCAGGAGCTTTTCGCGCAGCGCCAGCGAGCCCATGCAGTTGGGGCCGGAGACGCGCAATCCGTGGGTGTCGCAAAGGGCTTTCAGCGCCTCCGCGCGGCGCAAACCCTCGGCGTCGCCGCCCTCGCCGAATTGCGCGGCATAGATCAGCGCGCACTTCAAGCCATTGGCGGCCGCTTCGGCGAGCGCATCGGGGATGGCCGCCGAGGGGACGATCGTCAGGGCGAGATCGACCGGCTCCGGTATCGCTGCGAAATTGGGATAGACCGGCCGGCCCCACAGTTCGCGGCGCTTGGGATTGACCAGGTAGAGCTTGGCCGGGAAGTCGCAGTATTCCAGGTTGTTATAGATGTCCTGCGCCCAGCCGCCGCGGCTGGAGTCCGAAGCGCCAATGATCGCGATGATCTTGGGGCGGAGAAGACATTCCACGGCACGAAACACAGGTCCGCCCCAATCCAAACGCTGAATTTGAAAAATCGTAGTCACTCTGCCTGGTGCAGGCAAGGACCCTAAACAGACATCGTCCACCACTCTTCGGTCAGGCGCGACCCTGCGGACAGCACGATGAGACCCGTCACGGCGAACAGCGATAGCGAAGCCGCAGCGGCCCAGTTGCCGATGCCCCATCGGGTGGCGCCGTCGGCAATGCCGTTCTGGAAAAGCGACCACTCAAGGTTTTCTATCGCGCCGACGCCGAACTAGACTAGAGCCTCCCAGGCGCTCCGACGGGGCAGGGGAGTGAAGAAGGTAGGAATCCGACCGCTTCCAATGGATGTGCGCGATGGTATTTTTGAGACCTGTCGGGATAGTAGTGTGCTTGTGGACGAGGATGATAGCGGGCGCCCTTCAGGTAAGGACTCTGATGCTATCGGCCGTGAAAAATCATGTTGCCATGCTGTTGCGCAGCCAGCGTCCGCACCATCCGCTGCAGCGTCTCTACATCGTCCGGCAGGGCGGTAAGATCGATGTCCATGGGGAGAAGTCTACGTTGACTCGCGCATCTCCCCACCGACCCACACGTTTGTTGAGGTCAATCAGCCGCAGCGATCATCCCGCAACGGCCGGTCTCCACTGCCGCTCCGGCGCGCGCCAGTCGACGCCGTCAATCAGCATCGACAACTGCGCCGAGCTTAGCATCAGTGTCCCGCCGGGCTCGACGTTCGACGGCCACAGGAACACGCCGTGCTCCAGCCGCTTGGTGAAGAGGCAAAGGCCGGTCCCATCCCAGAACACGATCTTGATGAGGTTAGCCTTCCGACCGCGGAACACAAAGAGGTGACCCGAGAAGGGATCCTGCCGCAGTACACCCTGGACCAGCATGGCGAGCCCGTCGATGCCTTTGCGCATGTCGATGTAGCGAAGGCCAGGTGCACCTTCGCGCCCGGGGGAAGCAGGGTCATGGCGCGCTCCTCGTCGGTGGGCGCCGCAGCAGACGGTGCATCTGCGTCGGTGATCTGCACCGCAACGAACACCGGTGCGGCCGCAAGCTCCTGCTTCCAGCGACACAGAACACGCCGGGCGATGCCATAGCGGCGTGCGATCTTGGCGAGGCTCGCGTCTGCCTGCGCCGCCTCTTCGAGGATGCGGCGTCTATCCGAACCAATTGAGCCGTAGCTGCGAGCCAAGGATGGGCCGAATCAGCTATCTTCCT
>WHTM01000048.1 GCA_009377755.1 Hyphomicrobiales bacterium
CACTCCGTCTGCATCGCGGCTCTCCTCGAATCAGTGGAAGTCGTTGCAGCACAATAACTTTCGCTGATTCGGAGCCCCGATGCGCTCAATTGTTTGAGAAATGCGGGCTAGGGCGCCGGTTCGCCATAGCCCGGCCGCTTGGCATAAGGCCCGCCCTGGCCGAAGCCGCTGATGCGCACCATGACGAGGCCTCGGTTGATTGCCTTCAGGGTCTCATAGCCGAGGCCCCATTCCTCCATCAGCCCGGGACGGAAGTTCTCGATGAGCACATCGGAGCGCGCCGCCAGCCTGCCGACGATGTCGCGTCCTTCCGCCTGCCTGAGGTCGATGGCGATGGTCGCCTTGTTGCGGAAGAGGCTGGCGGCATAGAGCGACTTGTCGCGGTAGTTCTCGCCGAGCACGCGCAGCGTATCGCCCTTGACGTCCTCGACCTTGATGACCTCGGCGCCGAAGTCCGCCAGCAAGCGGCCGCAGAACGGCGCCGAAATGGTCGAGCCGAGCTCGACAACGCGAAACTGCGAGAGGGCGGCCGCCGGCGGCGTCGCGCTCGTTGCGCTGCTGTCCATCAAGATCACCTCTCCACCCGGCGGTAGCGGCCGTCGTCAGCGCGCCTGTACGACACCGTCATCGATCAGCGCGCGAATTTCTCCCTCGTCAAGGCCGAGCACGTGGTGCAGCACCGCCGCGGTTCCTTCGCCGAAGCCCGGCGGATATTGCGGGGCCGGGCGCTTCGCCTCCTGGAAGAAAATCGGATCGCCGATCACCCGCGCGCGCCGATCTTCCGACCCGGTAAGCTCGACGACCATGCCCCGATGCGCGATCTGCGGGTCGACCATCACGCGATCGAGCGTGTTGACGACGCCGGCCGGCACGCCGTTGTCATCGCAGAGCTTCATCCATTCGTCGCCGCCGCGGCGCAGGAACTGCTGCTGCAGGATGGGGATGAGCGCCGCCTGGTTGGTCTTGCGGTCCGCCGCCGTGCGAAAGCGCGGATCGTCGACCAGCTCGGGCACTTCAAGGATGTTGCACAGCGTCGCCCACATGCGTTCGCTCACCGCGGCGACCACGACCTCGATGCCGTCCGCGGCGGCGAAGGTGCCGTAGGTCGCGATGCCGTCGTGCTCGCGGCCCTGGCGACCGGGCACGACGCCCGAGTGAAGATAGAACGCCGCCTGGTAGCAGAGCATGGCGGCCTGGCAGTCGAGCATCGAGATGTCGATGACGTCGCCTTGCCCGGTTCGCGAGCGGCGATGCAGCGCGGCAAGGATCGCCGAGCTGGCGTACATGCCGGCGGCTAGGTCGGCGATCGGAATGCCTGCGCGAACGGAGAGGCCATCGCGGGCGCCGGTCAGGCTCATGCCGCCTGACAGCGCCTGCACGATGATGTCGTAGGCTGGCTTGTCCCGGTAGGGCCCGTTCTGGCCGAAGCCGCTGATCGAGCACCAGATCAGGCCGGGCTTTTGCGCGCGCAATTGCGTTGCGGAGAGGCCGAGCCGCTCGCAGACGCCGGGGCGGAAGTTCTCGATCACCACGTCGGAGGCGAGGGCGAGCTTGCGCACCAGCTCCTGGCCCGCCTCGCTCTTCATGTCGACGACGATGCTGTGCTTGTTGCGGTTAATGGACAGGTAATAGACAGTGTCCTCGCCCACGCGGTAGGGCGGCATGTGGCGGGCGATGTCGCCTTGCGGGCCCTCGAGCTTGATCACCTTGGCGCCCATGTCGGCCAGCATCTGGGTGCAATACGGCCCCGACAGCACCTGCGTCAGATCGAGAACGCGCAGGTCCGACAGCGCGGACTGGTCCGTCATAACCGATGCTCCGGGCGGCTGATCGTGCGCCTATTCACCGCTCGCCATGCTCCGCGACGGTGCGGCGAGCGCGCGCAGCACCTCCTCGGTATGTTGACCAAGCACCGGCGAGGGCAGGCGCGTCGGATCGGACAGCCCCGCCTTCGCCAGTGGATCGACGAAATGCGGAATGCGGCCTTCGCTCGGATGATCGGTGAAGGCGACGATCCCTTTCGTACGCGTCTGCTCGGAATTCAGTGCCTCGTCGGCGCTGTAGACCGCGCAGATGGCAATCTCGGCGGCGCTCATCTCGTCGGCCAGCGCGTCGCGGTCGCGCGAGAGGCAGAAGCCGGCGATGGCCGAGCGGATGGCATCGTTGCGCTCGCCATGGTCGGTATGGCGGTCGGCCCAGCTTTCCTCCGGCGCAAGCTCGCTGCGGCCGATATGATCGCAGAAGCGCTGCCAGGCACGGTATTCGAGCAGGCAGACGGTGACGTACTTTCCGTCGCACGTCGGATAGATGTTGTAGCGCGGGTTCTTCCCCCAGGGCTCCATTTCCGGCCGCCCTGAATAGCCGGCGAGGCGCGCGAGCGCGCCCGACATGCCGACATTGGAAACGCTGATCAGGCTGCGGTACATGGGCACTTCGATATAGCAGCCCGCATTGGTTTTCAGACGGCGGATATAGGCCGCGAGCACGCCCATGGTGGCGTAGGCGGCGGCGGTGAAGTCTCCCCCCTGGTAGGAGGGAATGGGCGGGCGCTCGCCGGGCTGCGAGGTCTTCAGGAGGACACCGGCGAGTCCCTGGATGGACAGGTCGTGCCCCGGCACGCGGCCGAGCTTCGATCCGTTGCCGAAACCGGTGACCGAGCAATAGATGAGCGACGGGTTGCGCTTGGCAAGCGTGGCGTAGTCGATGCCGAGCTTCGTTGGAACGCCGTCGCGAAACGACTCCACCACGATGTCTGCCTCGTCGATCAGCGCATAGGCGACGTCACGGTCCGCGGCGACGGTGAGATCCAGCGCGATGCTGCGCTTGTTGCGGTTGATGCCGTTGAAATAGGCCCCGACCGTCGCGTAACTCGGCGGGTTGTGGCGGGCGTAATCGCCGACCCCGGGCTGCTCGATCTTGATCACGTCGGCGCCGAGGTCGCCCAAGGTCTGCGTGCACCATGGCCCGGGCAGCAGCCGACTGAAGTCGACGACCTTCGCTCCATCGAGCGGCAGATCGGTCGGATGGTCCGCGGCATCTTGCATGGTGACTTCTTTCTCTGGTTTCAACCTGTATTGCGACGGTCCGCCGCCTACCGGATGCACGACAGCGCCGCCGAGCGGCCGCCGCATCGGTGCGTCCTCCCGTCACGATGCCGCATTGCAAACAATGTGGTCCTCGTCGGCGGCGAAGCAGGGAGTGTGCCAAGCCGTCGAACTTGATTTCATCCGTCGCGGCCAGTTGCCGGGTGCGCGCAGGGCCGACACATTGTCGGCCGTGAGGACAACAGGCCGGCCGCGCGGATGCGACGGCGTCGCCGCGCGAGCGCGGGCGTCACGATACGCCGAGCTTCTTGTAGAGATAGGATCGCGAAATCCCCAGCTCCTCGGCGACGCGCTTCTTGTTCCCCTTGCAGCGGACGAGAGCTTCGCGAATGAGATGGTCCTCGACCCGCGCGATGGCGTTCTGCAGGTTGCTGCCTTTTTCCATGTCGCCGATCTTGGGTTCGAGCGGCACGTTCGGCGTCGCCTCGGCCGGGTCGAAACGTCTGAAGTCGGCGACCCGCAGCCGGTCCCCGGCGCGGAAGATGACGGCGCGCTCCATCGCGTGCCGAAGCTGGCGGATATTGCCCGGCCACTGCTGCTCGGCAAGGTAGGAATAGACCTCCTCGTCGATCTCGGGGACGGCCATCTGATGGCGGCTGCCGAACTCGGAGAGGAACTTGTGGAGCAGGATGGGAATGTCGTCGAGCCGTTCGTGCAGCGGCGGCACGTTGAGCACGATCGGGCTGATGCGGTAATAGAAGTCGAGCCGGAAGCGCTCATTGGAGACGAGGTTCTGCAGGTCCCGGTTGGTGGCGGCAATGAGGCGAAAGTCCACCTCGCGGTAGGTATCGCCGCCAACGCGCTGCACCAGGCCGTCCTGCAGCACCCGCAGCAGCTTGGCCTGCACGTCGAGCTGCATGTCGCCGATCTCGTCGAGGAATAGCGAGGAGCCGTTGGCATGCTCGAACTTGCCCCGGCGCCCCTTGCGATCCGCGCCGGTGAACGATCCCGGCTCGTAGCCGAACAGCTCGCTCTCGACCAGGCTGCTCGGCAGCGCCGCCGAATTCACGATCACCATTTTCTCGGTCTGCCGCGAGCTCAAGCGGTGGATGGCGTGGGCGACAAGCTCCTTGCCCGTCCCGCTCTCGCCGAGAATGAGCACGGGAATGTCGAGTGGCGCCACGCGAACGATGTCCTCCTTCAGGCGGCGGATGGCCTCGCTCTTTCCCACGATGGTGTCGAGGTCGAATGCTTCGCGGCGAAGGACGTCGGCCTCGCGCCGATAGAATTCGAGCTCTTTCTCAAGGGAATTCACCCGGCTGTTGAGTGCCTGCACTTGTTCCGGGCTCTTGAACATCACCCGGCCGATAGCGCCGACGACCGAGCCGTCGCGGAAGATCGGTATGCGGCTGACCACGCGGTCCTGGCCCCGCATGCGCTGGACGTCGCCGATCTCGGCCTTGCCGGTCTTGGCCACGCGGTCGAGGCGGGTGTTCTCGATCACCGAGCCGACCGGCCGGCCGATTGCCGCGCCGGTGGAGAAGCCGAAGAAGTTCTCGTGCACCGGCGACAGGAAGGCGACACGAGCATCGGCGTCGACCACCGTCATCGCGTCGAACGGATCGGTGAGGATGTGGTGGATGATGTCCCAGGCGAAATCGACCGCCGCCGTGAACTCGAACACGGTATCGGGAATCTCATCGACGATGATGCCGACGTGCTGCTCGTTGACACGGACCCAGGTGACGATAGCTTTCCAGTCGCTGGTGGCGACGGGCATGATGCGGCGGTGGAAGGCTTCCGTGCGCCACGCCTTGTCCTCGACGAGGGCGCCGAGGCGGGCGTCCGTTCCTCGTCCGGCCGCGTAGACGATCCGGCCCTCGGCGTCGGTCACTACCACGCCCGCGGTACTGTTTACATCCTTCATCGCGCTTCCTCCGAAGCAACTCGTTCTTGTTCTTTTGGTCGACACCTCGGCCGCCGACCGATTGCTGCACTGCGGCATCGGCTGTTTGCGAGATGCACACTTCTTGTAGCCCTGTCTGGACCAAGAACAATATCGCCGTCAAAATGGAATTTAAGGGCACATTTTCAGCGGCTTCAATAACTTGTTGCAGTTGGCACGTCCGTTGCTCCGGAATGGCTGCTCTGATGCGTGGGCAATTCAGGAATTTGCATGCGGTCGCTCCAACAAGAACGTACCACCGCCGAGAGTGCTGACCCGGTGGAACTCCCCGTGGTTGCCGCCGGCCCCGGTTTCGACCTTCTCAAAGGGATCAGGGTCCTCGATCTGAGCACCTCCGTCGCCGGCCCCTACGCGGCGATGATGCTCGGCGACATGGGCGCCGATGTCCTCAAGCTTGAGCGGCCGGGAACCGGCGACGACGCGCGGGCCTGGGGACCGCCTTTCCTCAACGGCGAGTCGCTCTGGTACCTTTCGGTCAATCGCAATAAGCGAAGCATTGCGCTCGATTACACCAAGGAGAAGGGCCGGTCGGCCTTCGCGGCGCTGCTCAGGGCGAGCGACGTCGTCATCGTCAACCAGCCGGCGCGCATCCAGGAGAAGTTCAAGGTCGACGCCACCGCCTGCATGGCGATCCGCCCCGACCTCATCCACGTCTCGATCACCGGGTTCGGCCTCAACGGCGCACGCCGGGACCTGACCTGCTACGACCTGATCGCCGAGGGCTATTCCGGCGTCATGGACATCACCGGCGACGCCGAGGGGCCGCCGCAGAAGATCGGCGCTCCGGCGGCCGACATGCTGGCGGGTTCCGACGCGGCCTTCGCGGCGGTTTCGGCGCTGGTCGACCGCGGCCGCACCGGCAAGGGTCGCACCATCGACATTTCGCTCGTCGAGAGCATGACGCGCTTTCTGGCGTGCCGGATCGTTCCCTATTTGGGCTCACAGGAACTGCCGCAGCGCTCAGGCGGCAAGGACAGCGTCATTGCCGTCTATCAGGTCTTTGAAACGCTCGACCTGCCGATCACCCTCGGGCTCGGCAGCGACGGGATCTGGGAGCGGTTCTGGGCCGCCGTCGGCCGGCCGGAAGTGGGCCGCCAGCCCCGCTTCGGTTCGAACTCCAAGCGGCGCGAGCGTCGTGCCGAGATCGTCGGCCTCATCCAGGAGGTCTTGCGCGCCAAGTCGCGCGAGTATTGGCTCGACATCCTGAGCCAGGCGCGCGTTCCGGCCGGACCGATCTACCGCATCGACGAGGTGGCGGCCGACCCGGCTTTCCAGGAGCGCGGCCTGCTTTATACGCTCGATACGGAGGGCCGGCAGGTTCCGCAGGTCGGAACGGGCTTTCAGGTCGACGGCCGCGCCAATGTCGCGCGCATGCCGCCGCCCGAGCTCGGCGCCTCGACGGTCGAAATCTTGCGCGATATCGCCAAGCTCAGCGACGACGAGATCGCGGCGCTCCGCGGCAGCGGCATCATTTAGGAGAATCCGGGTGGCCTACGAGACGATCATCTACCAAGAGGACGGACCAATCGGGACGATCACGCTGAACCGTCCCGACGACGGCAACATGTTCAACGTGACCATGTGCCACGAGGTCCGCGACTGCATCGAATCGATCCGCCGGGAGACGCGCACGCGCGTCGTGGTGCTCACCGGCGCCGGCGACAAGTTCTTCTGCATCGGCGGGCGTAAGGACGGTATGGAGAAGACGATCCTCTATGCCGGCACGCTGCCGACGCTCGAAATGTACGAGGCGATCGAAAAGCTGCAGAAGCCGGTGATCGCTTCGGTCAACGGCTTTGCCGTGGGCGGCGGCAACGTGCTGCAGATGGTCTGCGATATGACCATCGCCAAGGAAAGCGCGATCTTCCGCCAGGTCGGCCCGATGATGGGTTCCTTCGACGCCGGCTATGGCACCTGGTACCTGGAAGATTCCGTCGGCAAGAAGAAAGCCAAGGAGATCTGGTTCAACAATCCCAAGATTTCCGCGCGCGAGGCGCTGGCCCTCGGCATGATCAACCGGGTCGCCCCCGACGACAAGCTGAAGGAGGAAACGCGCGCCTTCGCGCTCGAAACCGCCGATCGCGGACCGTTCGCGCTGGCGTCGGTGAAGGCGGCTTTCAATGCGCGCTATGGCGGCGTGTCCGGCCTCGCGCGCATGGCGCATGACCTCCTGCTGCGCTCCTATCTGGAGAGCGAGGAGAGCCACGAAATGTCGGCTTCATTCGCGCAGAAGCGCAAGCCGGACCCGTCCAAGTTCGGTCGCTGAGCCATGAGCCCGTTCCTCACGCTGCATCATCCGGCCCTGGCCAGCCGCTACTACGCCGACGGCGTGTGGCGCAACGACACGTTCTACGGCCTGCTGCGCCGGCATGCGGCGGAGGCGGCGGACGCGCCGGCGTTGCGGGACGGGCGGCATCGCCTGACCTGGCGGCAATTGCAGGCCTGGGTGGACGGCGTCGCGGCCGACTTGCAGCAGCAGGAGATCACGGCCGGTAACCGCGTCTCGATGTGGCTCGGCAACCGCGCCGAAGCGGTCGTCATGTTCCTCGCCTGCGCGCGCAATGGTATCGCCTGCAATCCGTCGCTGCATCGCACGGATACCGCTGGCGAGGTGGTGCAATTGCTCGAGCGGCTGGAGGCGAAGGCGCTGTTCACCGAGCCGGGCTGGGGCGCGGACGGCGCCGAAGGTGTCGTCGCCGATTCGTTGCGGCGCGCGCAGCCGCTGCGCCGCATCTACCTGCCATCCGACTTTCCGGCTGCCGGCGCCGCCGCCGCACCGCCGAGCGAGGACCCCGACAAGGTAGTCTATCTCGCCTTCACTTCGGGAACGACCGGCGTGCCGAAATGCGTCATGCATTCGGACAACACGCTTCTCGCGAATGCCCGCGACCTAGTCGATGACTGGGGCCATGGCCGCGACACGAAACTGCTATCGCTGAGCCCGCTGTCGCACCACATCGCCTGGGTGGCGGTGGCGCAGTGGCTTCTTGCCGGCTGTACGCTGATCATCGACGATCCGCCGGCCGGGATGTCGCGCCTCGACTGGATCGTGGAGACCGGCGCGACCTATGTGATGGGCGTGCCGACCCACGCCATGGACGTTCTCGCCGAGCAGAACCGGCGCGCGATGCAGCGGCTCGGCGACGTCAATTTGTTCTACATGGCCGGCGCGCCCATCCCGCCCTCGGTCTGCGAAGCTTTCGTCCGCCAGGGCATCAAGCCGCAAAACATCTACGGCATGACGGAGAACTCGTCGCATCAATACACCCACCCGAGTGACGACGAGGCGACCATCATCTCGACCTGCGGCCGCGGCGGCAAAGGCTATGAGGTGCGCATCTTCGATCCGCTCGACGAGAACCGCGAAGTGCCGCCCGGCACCGTCGGCCAGATCGGCGGCCGCGGCGGGGCGCTGATGCTCGGCTATTTCGCCAACCAGGCGGCGACCGAGGCAAGCTTCAACCGCGACGGCTGGTTCCTTTCCGGCGATCTCGGCGTGCTCGACGACAAGGGCAACCTCAAGATCGAGGGCCGTCTCAAGGACCTCATTATCCGCGGCGGCCATAATATCTATCCCGCCCATGTCGAGGCGCTGGCGTTGCGCCACGCCGGCGTCCAGCGGGTGGCGTGCTATCCAGTGGCGGACGAACGGCTCGGTGAACGCATGTGCATCGCGATCATCGGCGATGTCGACGCGCAAACATTGCTGGCGCATCTGGCCGAGCAGGGCCTGTCGAAATACGACATGCCGGAGTTCTTCCTCAACGTGAGCGCATTTCCGTTGACCGCGAGCGGCAAGATACTCAAACGCGAATTGATCGAGATGACAAAGCGCGGCGACTTGGCGCCGGTCGCCGTGCGCTGGACGACGCAAGCGAGGGCGAGCTGATGTCCGTGAAGGTCGAGCAGCACAGCGACGTCGCCGTCATTACTCTTGACCGGCAGGAGGCGCTGAACGCGCTGTCCTTCGCCATCATCGACGAGATCGAGCGGGCGATCGAGCGCGTCGCCGGCATGGGCGTGCGCGCGCTGCTGGTGACCGGCGCGGGCGCAAAGGCCTTTTGCGCCGGTGCCGACATCAAGGAGCTGCGCGAGCGGACGCTGGACGCGCAACGCCGCGGCATCGAGCGCGGCCAGGCGGTGTTCGCCAGGCTGGATACCTTGCCGGTCGCCTCGGTCGCGCTGATCAACGGCTATGCCTTCGGCGGCGGGCTGGAACTGGCGCTCGCCTGCACGTTCCGGTTGGCGACGCGCAACGCGAAGATGGGCCTGCCGGAGATCAAGCTCGGCCTCACGCCGGGATATGGTGGCACGCAGCGGCTGCCACGCGTGATTGGCGAGGCGCGGGCGCTGGAGATGATTCTCACCGGCCGGACGGTCGATGCCGAGGAGGCGCAGCGCATCGGGCTGGTCAACCGGCTCATCGACGGCGATCCACTCGAGGCGGGACTCGCGTTTGCGCGCGAGTTCACCGGCTATAGCCTTCCGGTGCTGCGGTTCGCGCGCGAAGCGGTGCAGCGGGCGCTCGACGTGCCGGTTAACGAAGGCCTCAAGCTTGAGGCCGACCTCGGCACGCTCGCCTACCGGACCGCCGATGCCGAGGAAGGCATGGCGGCCTTCAGCGAGAAGCGCAAGCCGGTGTTCCGCGATGCCTGAGGGGACCATCGTCGTCACCGGCGGCAGTCGCGGCATCGGCGCCGCCATCGTCGATGACCTCGACCGCCGCGGCTTCAACGTGGCGGCGCTGTCGCGCAGCGGCGAGACCGGCGCGGGCAAAGGCTATCGCTGCGACGTGACCGACGAACGCTCGCTGCAAGGCGCGATCGCCGCCGTGGCGGCCGACGGTCCCGTGATCGGGCTGGTGAACAATGCCGGCGTGCAACGCGCGACGCCGAGCCATCTCCTGTCGGTGCGCGAGCTTGATGAGACGATGTCGCTCAACATGACGGCCAGCATGGTCGCCTGCCGCGAAGCCTACCCGCACTTGAAGGCGGCTGGCGGCGGCACCATCGTCAATATCGGCTCGTTCTTCGACAAGCTGGGAGTGGCCGAGAACGTCGCCTATTGCGCATCGAAGGCCGCGGTCGGCGCGCTTACGCGGTGCCTTGCCGTAGAGTGGGCGAAGGACGGCATCCGCGTGCTCGACATCGCACCGGGCTACATCGAGACCGACCTTAACCGCGAATTCCTCGCTCGCGAAAAGGTCAAGGCGTGGCTCGGGCGGCGGGTACCGGTCGGGCGCGCCGGAGCGGCGCAGGAGGTCGCGCGCCTGGTGGGCTCGATTTTCGCGGAAGGCATCGATTTTCTCACCGGCGAAACCATCTATCTCGATGGCGGCCAGGGCATGAACCACTGATGAAGATATTCGAGACCCAGCAGCGCAATCGCCAATGGAGCGAGGAGGAGCGCCTCGTCCTCGACCAGGTCGAGCGGCTGACGCGCGACCTCATCGCGCCCAATGCCGAGCGCTACGACCAGTCCGGGGAATTTCCCTGGGAAAATATCCGCGCGCTCAACGATCTCGGCGCAAACATGATGTTCGTGCCGGAGGCATTTGGCGGCGCGCCGATGTCGTACCGGCTGTATCTCGAGGTGGTGAAGACAATCTCGGAAGCCTGCGCCTCGACGGGCATTATCTACGCCACGACCTTCCACGGCATGAAGCCGCTGATCGATATGGGCAATGACGAGCAGCGCGCGCGGCTGCTGCCGCGCATCGCCGAAGGCGGCTTGGGCGCGCTCGCCATCACCGAGCCGAACGCCGGCTCCGATGCGACCGGCATGACCACGAGCTTCACGCCGGACGGCGATTCCATCGTCGTGCAGGGCGGCAAGACCTTCATCAGCAATGGCGACGTCGCCGACCTGATCCTGCTGTTCGGCAAGTGGTCGGAGATCGACGACTCGAAGAAGTCGATCTCCGTGCTGGTGTTCGAGAAGGAGACGCCAGGCTTCGAGGTCGTGCGCCTGGAAGACAAGATGGGCCACCGTGGCGCATCGACCGCGGCCATCGCCTTCAACGCCTGCCGCGTGCCGCGCGCGAACCTGCTGGGCAATCCGGGGGACGGCCTGCCCATCCTGCTCACGTCGCTGAACAAGTCGCGGCCGAGCGTCGCCGCCCATGCGCTCGGCATCGCGCGCGCCGCCTTCAGTGACATGGTCGGTTACATGAACGAGCGGGTGCAGTCGGGCCGCCGCATCATCGATTTCCAGGCCAACCAGTTCACCGTGGCCGATCTCGCCAGCGAGCTTGCCATGACGGAATGCTGGCTCGATTACGTCGCCACGCTGATCGAGAGCGGCGGAAAGGATTTCGGGCTGGAGGCCTCGATTGCCAAGATGCGCGCCTCTGACTTGGCCATGCGCATGTCGCTCGAAGCCGTGCAGATGCACGGCGGTTACGGCTACTGCAAGGACTACCGCGTCGAGCGCCTGATGCGCGACGCCAAGATCACCCAGATCTGGGAAGGCACCAACCAGGTCCATCGTCAGCTCATCGGCCGGAGCTTCGCAAAAAAATGAGTGATGCGATCAAGACCGTCGGCGTCGGCGTCTGCGGCGCCGGCGGCACCATGGGGGCCGGCATCGCCATCGTGGCGGCGCGCGCCGGCTACAAGGTCGTCTGCTACGACACGGCGGAGGCGCCGCTGTCGAGGACTGTCAAGCAGACCGAGGCGTTCTTCCAGAAATCGGTCGAGCGCGGCAAGATGTCGGAGGCCGACCGCGACGCGGTGCTCGCGCGGTTCGAGCGCACGACCGATCTCGGCAGGCTCGCGCCCTGCGACCTGGTGATCGAAGCCGTGTTCGAGGACCTTAGCGTCAAGCGCAAGCTGATCGGCGAGCTTGACGCGGTCTGCTCTGACCACACGATCTTCGGCTCCAATACCTCGACGCTGTCGATCACCGAGATCGCGTCCGGTTGCAAACGGCCGGAACGTGTGGTCGGGATGCATTTCTGCCTGCCGGCGCAACTGATGAAGCTGGTGGAGATGTCGCCCGGGCTGCTGACCTCGGACCAGGTCTTCAAGGCCGCCTGGGATTGGACCGTCACCTGCGGCCAGAAACCGGTGAGGACGCAGGACAAGCCCGGCTTCATCCTCAACGCGCTGCTGGTCCCTTTCAACAACGATGCCATTCGCGCGGTCGAGGCGGGCGTCGCCGACGCGGCATCTATCGACACGGCGATCAAGGTCGGCCTTGGCTACAAAATGGGGCCGCTGGAGCTGATCGACCTGGTCGGCCTCGATACCCAGGTCCGGCTCTGCGAAGCGTTCTATCCGATCACGCTCGATCCGCGCGCGGCCTGCCCGCCGCTATTGCGGCGCATGGTCGCCGCCGGCCTGCTCGGCCGCAAGTCCGGGCGTGGCTTCTACACCTATGACGGCAACGCCATGTTCGGAGCCTGACGCCATGCGCTATTTCATCGAGCAAAAGGGCGAGAGCCGCTCGTTCCCGCGCGGCGACGCCTTCCTCGCCGGCGCGTGCGCTGCCGCCGACGCCGAGGTCGCGATCTATCTTGGTGCGCCGGTCGTTGCCGATGCCGGCAAGGCGGCGGTGCTGGTCGAATTGACCACCGAATGCCTCGCCGAGCATGCCGACGAGGCCGCGGCGGAGAGCCGGAACATCCTCGGCTTCGCGCGCTATCGCAACGGCGAGCTCCCGCCCTCCAACGTGGTCGAGCTGGTGCGCTTTCCCGGATCGGACGCCCGCGCGATCGATGCCGCAAAGGCCGTGTTCGAAGCCGCGGGCCTGACGGTGGTCGTCTGCGCCGACCAGCCCGGCCGCATTCTCGACCGGCTGCTGCGCCCCAAATACAACGCCGCCTTGCGCTTTCTCGACGAGGGGCTGGCGAGCGCGGAGGACATGGACAAGACCTGCAAGCTCGGGCTCGGCTATCCCGACGGTCCGATCGAACGCATCCTGCGCGGCGGGCTTAGCCACCATTACGACGTGACGCAGGCCCTGTTCGAGACCTACGGCACGCCGGCTTATGCGCCGCCGCGGCGCGCGCTCGCCGCCGCTCGGCGTGGAGGTCGCTGATGCGGCCGCTGGAGGGCATCACCGTTCTCGATTTCTCGACGCTGCTCCCGGGGCCGATGGCGACGCTCATCCTCGCTGAGGCGGGGGCAGAGGTGATCAAGATCGAGCGGCCAGGCTGCGGCGAAGAAATGCGCGGCTATCGGCCGAAATGGGGTGCCGACAGCGTCAACTTCGCGCTGCTCAACCGCGGCAAGAAGAGCCTTACGCTCGACCTGAAGAACCCCGCCGACCGCGCGAAGCTCGATCCGCTGCTGGCGCGGGCGGACGTTGTCGTCGAGCAGTTCCGGCCCGGCGTCATGGTCCGCCTCGGCCTCGACTATGAGACGCTGTCGAAGTCGAATCCGGGTCTCATCTATTGCGCGATCACCGGCTACGGCCAGGACGGACCGAAGCGCGACGCCGCCGGTCACGATCTCAATTACATCGGCGACGCGGGCCTGCTCGCCTTGTCGATGGGCGACCTTGACCACCCGGTCGTCCCGCCTGCGCTGATCGCCGATATTGCCGGCGGCGCCTATCCGGCCGTCATGAACATCATGTTTGCGCTGTCGCAGCGCCAGCGCTCCGGATGCGGCTGCCGCCTCGACATCGCCATGACGGAGAACCTGTTTCCGTTCATGTATTGGGCGCTCGGCGAAGGGCTCGCCGCCGACCAGTGGCCGGGCAATGGCACAGCGCTCGTCTGCGGCGGCACACCGCGCTACCGCCTCTACCCGACCAGCGACGCCAAGGTCGTCGCGGCCGCGCCGATCGAGCAGAAGTTCTGGGACGAGTTCTGCGAGCTGATCGGGCTCGACGTGGACCTGCGCGAGGATTCCCGCGACATGGCTGCCACCACGCGCCGCATCGCCGAGATTATCCGCTCGCAGCCGGCCGATGTCTGGCGCGCGCGCTTTGCCGGTCGAGACTGCTGCTGCAGCGTCGTTGCCGATGTCCACCAAGCGCTTGACGACCCGCATTTCCGCGCGCGCCGCGTGTTCGACCACGTTCTGGTCAACGAGACCGGCGCGCGCATTCCGGCGCTGCCCGTGCCGGTCGCCGCCGAATTCCGAGCCTCTCCTTCCGAGCCGTCATCCGCGCCCGCGCTTGGCGCTCACAATTCCGAGTTCGATCAATGAAAGCCGTTGTCGTCAGCACGTTCGCGCCCTTCGATCAGATCGCGGTCGGCGAACTGCCCGATCCAGTGCCGGGCAAGGGCGAGGTCGTCATCGACGTCAAGGCGGCGGAGGTGAACTACCCCGATATCCTGGTCATTTCCGGTCAATACCAGATGAAGCCGCCGCTGCCCTTCGCGCCCGGCAAGGCCGCCGCCGGCATCGTGTCCGCGGTCGGCGAGGGCGTAACGAGCCTGGCGGTTGGCGACCGGGTCAGCGCGCAGGTCGAGTACGGCGCCTTTGCGCAGAAGCTGCGCGCGCCGGCGGTCAACGTCTACCGCATGCCCGATGGCTTGGATTTCGCCAAGGCGGCGGCGCTCGGCCTCGTCTACCAGACGGCGCACTTCGCGCTGATCGAGCGGGCGCGCATGCAGAAGGGCGACCGCGTGCTCGTGCTCGGCGCATCCGGCGGCATCGGCGTCGCCAGCGTGCAGCTTGCCAAGGCGCTCGGCGCGGCGACCGTCGTCGCCGGCGTGCTCGGCGAGGCGAATGCCGAGGTGGCGCGCCGCTGCGGCGCCGACGCGGTGATCGACCTCGGCGCGATCGACCTTCGCGATGGCGTGAGGGAAGCGGTGCGCGCGGCGACCGATGGCCATGGTGCCGATGTCGTTATCGATCCCGTCGGCGGAGCGGCCAATGCGGCGGCGCTGCGCGCCATCGCCTGGCGCGGGCGTATGGTGATCATCGGCTTCGCCGCCGGCGAAACTCCCACCATCAAGGCGAACTACCTGCTGGTGAAGAACATCGAGGTCTCGGGCCTGCAATGGTCCGACTATCGCGACCGCACGCCGGACTGGGTGCGCCGCGTGCAGGACGAGATTTTCAGCCTGCACGTCGCCGGCAAGCTCGACCCGGTGATCAGCCGGCGGTTTCCGCTCGAAGGCTTCAAGGAAGGTCTTGGCCTGCTGCGGGACGGCAAGGCGCAAGGCAAGCTCATCCTCGAGGTCGCCTGATGGCGGCGCTGTCAAAGGAGAGCGCCGTCGCCGTAATCGGCGCCGGCACGATGGGGGCGGGCATCGCCCAAGTCGCGGCGCAGGCCGGCCACCCGGTCTATCTGTATGACGTGGTCGGCGGCGCGGCGGCCAAGGCGATCGAAAAGACCGCCGCCGCGCTCGCCAAGCGGGTGGCGGCGGGTAAGCTCGACAACCAGGACTGCGACGCCATCGTCGGCCGGCTCACCGCCGCCGAGACAATCGAGCAGCTTGCGCCGGCCGCGCTCCTGATCGAGGCGATCGCCGAAGACATGGCCGTCAAGCGCGACCTGCTGGCCAAGCTCGAAAGCATCGTTGGGCCCGACGCGATCCTCGCGACCAATACGTCGACGCTGTCGGTTACCGCCATGGCCGCCGGCCTGGCCCGCCCCGAGCGGGTCGTCGGCATGCATTTCTTCAATCCTGCGCCGGTGATGAAGCTGGTCGAAGTGATCCGCGGCATGGCCAGCGATCCCGGCGTGCTCGATACGGTGGAAGCGACCGCCGTCGCATGGGGAAAGGTGACGGCGCGCAGCCGTTCGACGCCCGGCTTCATCGTCAACCGTATCGCGCGTCCCTATTACGCGGAGGCCCTGCGGCTGCTGGAGGAGGGCATGGCCGATCCGCCGACCATCGATGCGATCATGACCGAGGCCGGCGGTTTTCGCATGGGGCCGTTCACGCTGATGGACCTGATCGGCAACGACATCAATTACCGCTCGACGCGGTCCGTGTTCGACGCCTATGGCGCCGACCCGCGTTTCCGTCCCTCGCTGATCCAGCAGGAAATGGTCGAGGCCGGCTGGCTCGGGCGCAAGACCGGGCGAGGCTTCTATCGTTACGACGGAGGCGCCGAGATGCCTGCGCCATCTGCCGAGGGACCGGTCGACGGAGAGGTCATCCCGCTGCCGGACGGCTGGGAGCGCAAGCCGGTCAAGCTCGGCGCGATCCATCTCATTCCGACGGACGGCCGCCGCGCCGCCGACATCGCGCGCGCGCAGGGCGCTTCCGTGGCGGTGCACGACCTGCGCTTCGACGGCGCGAGCCGGCGCGTCGTGCTCGCGCTCTCCGCGATGAGCGCGGACGAGCGCCGCGGCGTCGTCGCCAGTTTCCAGGCCGCCGGCCACGTGGTGACGGTCGTTCCCGACTGGCCGGGACTCCTCGTCATGCGCACGGTGGCGATGCTGGCCAACGAGGCATTCGAGGCGATGCTGCAAGGCGTCGCCGAGGGCGAGGCGATCGACCGCGCCATGCGCTTCGGCGTCAACTATCCGCGCGGACCGGTGGAATGGGGCCGCGCGATCGGCCTCGGCCGAATCGTCGCGGTGCTCGATGCGATCCGCGCCGACACCGGTGATCCGCGCTATCGCGTGACGATGAATTTGCGGCTGGCGGCGCGCGATGCCGCGGCGGCCGGCTAGCGACAAGGGGCGACTCCATGGAAATCGGCGGCACGAACGTCATGATCACCGGCGGCTGCGGCGGCATCGGCCTGGAAATGGGCCGGCTGTTCGCGGAGGCGGGCAAGGATGTCGTCCTGGTCGACGCCAAGATCGAATCCGGCGCCGCGCTGGCCCGCGACAATGCGCGCGTTCGTTGCGTCCAGTGTGACCTGTCGTCAGCTTCCGACATTGAGTGGGTGCTTAAGGACGAGCCCGCCGACATTCTCATCAATAATGTCGGCATCTCGCCCAAGTTCGACGACGCCGGCAATCGCGTGCGCACCTGGACTATGACGCTCGATCAGTGGAACGCGGTGATGGCGACCAATGTCACGTCCTTCTTTCTCTGCACCAGGCTGTGTTTGCCGCACATGATGGAGCGGAAGTTCGGTCGCATCGTCAACATCGCCTCTTATGCGGCGCGCACTGGCGGCTATCAGGCGGCGGTTCATTACACGACGTCGAAAGCCGCCATTCTCGGCTTCACCAAGTCGCTAGCGCGCGAGGTGGCGCCCTATGGCGTGCGGGTCAACGCGATCAATCCCGGCCGCATCGAATCGCCGATGACGCGCGACGTTCCGAAAGAAGTGAGCGAGGCGATCATCCCGCAGATCCCCGCCGGGCGGCTCGGCGTTCCGCGCGACATCGCCAACGTCGCGCTGTTTCTCTGCTCGGATTTTGCCGATTACATGACCGGCACCGCCGTCGAGGTGAACGGCGGGCTCTATGTCGGGCCGTGAGGCTCAGGCAGGCGGCACGAAGCCGGGCGGCAGCGTCCTAGCGTAGGCCGGCCGCCGCGCCATCGGCGCAAACCAGGCGGCAAGCGTGGGAGCCGACTTGCGCCAGTCCGGCGTGAAGCGGAAGTCGAGATACTGCAGCGCGACGCCGAGGACGAGGTCGGCGGTCGACATGCGTTCGCCGCCGGCGACGCAGCGGCCGGGCTGCGCCAGCTTTTCGAAGGCCGCGAGCAGCCGTTCGATCCGTCCTTCCTCGCGCGCGATCACCACCGCGCTCTGCGTGGCTTCGGGCTTGCGAAGTTCGACCGTGCGCGTCGCCGTGGCGTCGATCATGCCGCTGGCTAGCGCCTGCAGACGCAGCATCTGCCACCGGGGCTCGCCCTCGGGCGGCACCAGGCGCCGTTCGGCAGGCAGCAGGCTTTCGAGATAATCGATGATCAGATTGGACTCGTAGAGCGGTTCGCCTTGTTCGCGCACGAGCACCGGCACCTTGCCGATCGGAGCCATGGCGAGCAGCGAGGGGTCCGGCTTCCACGCATCGACGACGGCGAACTCGTAGTCGAGACCTGTCTCGCCGAGATAGACGCGGACCTTGCGCACGTAAGGCGAGGTCTCCGATCCGATAAGCTTCATGACCGCCATGCCATCCGGTTCGACTGGGTGATCGCCGCTCGCGCGGAGCCCCTTCAGGCTTCGTTGGTGCTTTGCGAGATCAGGGTCGAGACCTCGCCGGAGCGCCGCTTCAGGTAGCTGGTGACGCCCACCACGATGAGGGCGGCGATGATCAGGGAGAGCGGAATCGGTCGCTCGAAGAAGATCATCGGCGTGCCGGCCATTTCGATCGACTGGCGCAACGATTGCTCGAACATCGGTCCGAGCAGGAAGCCGAGGACCAAAGTCGAGATCGGCATCGAAAGCCGCCGCATCACGAAGCCGATGACGCCGAAAAGCAGGGCTATCCAGACGTCGAACAGCGTATTGCGCGGGGCATAAGCGCCGATGACGCAGATCGAAAGAATGATCGGTCCGAGAATGCTGTAGGGCACAAGACAGATGCGCGCCCACAGGCCTACCAGCGGCAGGTTGAGGATGACGAGCACGGTGTTGGCGATCAGCATGCTGCCGATGACCGTCCAGATCAGCAGCGGCTGCTGCTCGAACATCATCGGACCGGGCGTGACGCCGCTGATCAACAGCGTGCCGAGGAGGATGGCGAGCGCCGGGCTGGTCGGAATGCCCAACGACAACAGCGGAATGAAGCCGGCCATGGCGGTCGCATTGTTGGCGGCTTCCGGGCCCGCGACACCTTCGATCATGCCGGTCCCGAACTTCTCCGGCGTCTTGGAGACCTGCTTTTCCACGTCATAGGCGAGATAGGCGGTCAAAGCGGGCAGCATGCCCGGCAGCAGGCCGAGCACGAATCCGAGGCCGGAACCGCGCAGCGCGGCCTTGAGCCCGCGCTTCAGCAGGTCGCCCTTTGGAATCATCGACAGCCACGATCCGAGCTTGCCGGTATAGATCTGCGCGATCTTCTGGTCGACGCTGGTCAGCACCTCGGCGATGCCGAAGAGTCCGACGAGCACCGGCACGATGTCGAAGCCTTTCATCAGCTCGATGGTGCCGAAGTTGAGCCTTTGCGTGCCGGTGAGCGGGTCGACCCCGACGGTCGCCAGCCACATGCCGAAAATGCCGAGCGCCAAGCCGCTCAACAGAGAGGGGCCGGAGAAGCTGATCAGGGCGGTCATGCTGAAGAACACCAGCCCAAAATATTCCGGCGGCCCGAAGCTCAGGGCGACGCCGGCGATCTGCGGCCCGATGATTGCGATTGCGATCGTCCCGAAGACGCCGGCGATGTACGAGCCGATGGCGGCAATCGCCAGCGCTTGGCCGGCCTGCCCGTTCTTCGTCATCGGGAATCCGTCTTGGGCGGTGACGATCGATGAGACCTCGCCAGGGATATTCATGAGGATCGCCGTCGTCGATCCACCGTACATCGCCCCGTAGTAGATGCCGGCCATGATAATGATGGCGCCGGTGGTTGGCAGGTAAAGCGCGACCGGCAACAGGATCGCCATGGCGGAGGCCGGGCCAAGGCCCGGCAGCACCCCTACCAGCGTGCCCAAAAGACAGCCTACGACCGCAAATCCGATATTGGCGAATGTCAGCGCGTTCAGCAGGCCATCAATGATCCCGATGCTCATGATGCGATCCTTAGTTCTGAGGCGGGAGGCTTTCGATGCAATGGAAATCCGAGATCGGCAGGTAAACGGCTTCCTGCGCGCCTGCGAAGGCATTGCTCGGGCGCCACGAGCGCGGGAGTTCGTCCATGGCTTCGAGGCCGATCAGCGGGGTGTGCTGGTCGAGCCCGGCGATGGTGAGCCAGATCATCTTGGGATGGATGAACGCATAGGCCTTCTGCGCACGGAGCGCCTCAGCCTTCTCCATATTGTCGAACGAGACGACGTGCAGGGCGCCCTGCGGGGAGACGGCAAACTTGTCGTCCGAGAGATCTTGGCCGGAAAACAAGTCGCGGCTCCAATCGATGATGTAGGGACGCCATTCGAAGAAACCCCAGTCGGAGGTGTATTCCGGCGTGGTGAACGCCTCGGGGGATTCGATCATCCAGAGCGCAAGGTAGTTGCGGCCGACGCCGAGCGAGCGACGGAAGCGCTGGCTGGAACGGAAATAGGGCTTGGCCAGCATTTGGCCGATCTTGGGGCCGCTGTACCAGTCGTTCCACGACTGCTCTTTGGACGGGTCTGAAAAGTTGCAGCGCACAATATAAGCGTACATCGACCGGAGGTTCCCAACGTCGTTCGATAGTGGAACGCGCGGACGACGTGCCCGCGCCAATGGGGGCAAGACTTATGCCAGCACATCAAATCGGGCGCGGTCTGCTTTTGCGAGATAATAATTGTGTATGTCGACGACAGGGCACGTCGGCCGCTGTTCGCACAATGGACATAATCGGCCGCGCCGCTGCCGGAAGGCCGCGGTCGTCTTTCGCGGCGGGCGACTTGCCCTCTGGCATGCCGCTTGCCACCAGGCGTGTAACTGCATCGCCTCGTCGGCGTTTGTGCGGTGCACACTGAAATCGGAGCGTCCTTTGGATTCCAACGTGAGAGAGTCCGCCGACGTGATTGTTGTCGGCGGTGGCGGCGCAGGCCTTTCGGCCGCCGCGGAAGCAGCCCGGCTCGGCCGCAAGACAATCCTGCTTGAGAAGAACCCGGCCCTCGGCGGCAGCACGGCGTGGTCGGTGGGGTCGATCTCGGCCACCAATACCCCTCATCAATTGAGCCGCGGCATCCTCGACACGCCGGACGACCACTTCGAGGACCTGGAGACTCTGGCCGGCAGCTACGCCAATCGTGACAACCGGGCGTTGCGGCGGCTGCTGGTCGACCGCAGCAATGAGATGCTGCACTGGCTGATGTCGATCGGGCTTGTGTTCGTCGGTCCCAATCCGGAGCCGCCGCATCGCCAGCCGCGCATGCACAACGTGCTGCCGAACTCGAAGGCGTTTCCCGACCGTCTCGGCCGGCATTGCCGCAAACTCGGCGTCGATATCCGGCTGAACGCGCTGGCCGAGCGGCTTATCGTCGAAAACGACCGCGTCGCCGGCGTTGTCGCCAGTTGCAGCGGCCGGCGCACCGAATTTCGCGCGCGCGGCGGAGTCGTGCTGGCGAGCGGCGACTACAGCGCGAGCGCCGAGCTGAAAGGCCGCTATGCCGGGGAGAATGCGGCGCAGCTTGAGCCAGTCAATCCGACCGCCACCGGCGAGGGCTTCAAGCTGGCGCTCGATCTCGGCGCCGTCATCGTGAACGGCGATATCGTGCGCGGGCCGATCATGCGCTTCGTGCCGCCGCGGCGACGCAAGCTGCTGCAGCTTTTGCCCCCGCATCGCTGGCTTGCGCTGATCATGCGGTGGTCGTTCGACCACCTTCCGCCCGCGCTGCTGCGCCCGTTCGTCATGAGCTTCCTGACCACCGCCCTGGGGCCTTCGGTCGACCTGTTCAAGCGCGGCGCCATCCTGGTCAACAAGGAGGGCAAGCGCTTTGTCGACGAGCTCGACCGGCCGGGCCGCATGGTTCCGTTGCAGCCCGATCGAGAGGCGTTCATCATTCTCGACGGCCGGCTTGCGGCCGAGTTCTCCGCATGGCCCTATTTCGTCTCGACGGCGCCTGGCGTGGCCTACGCCTATTTGGACGATTACCGGCGGAATCGGAAGGACATCTTCCACAAGGCGAGCACCGTCGAAGGCCTCGCGGCCGCGATGGGCGTGCCGGCCGCCGCTCTCGCCGACACGATTGCCCGATGCAACACTGCGGAGCGCGGGCCGTCCGGTAGCGACGGGCGGCCGCCGCTCGCCGCCGGTCCCTATTATGGTCTTGGGCCGGTGAAGAGCTACGTCGTGTTCACCGACGGCGGCCTGAAGGTGTCGGAGCGGCTGGAAGTGCTGAAAGAGAGCGGCGACCGGATCGAAGGTTTGTTCGCGGCCGGCTCTGCCGGCCAGGGCGGCCTTCTGCTCGAGGGGCACGGTCACCATCTGGGGTGGGCATTCATTTCCGGCAAAATCGCAGGCCGCAATGCGGCGCTGCGGGTCTCGTCTTTAGCTTCGACGTGAGCGCGGCAGAAGGTACGAGGGACCAGTCATGGCGCATCGGATTCAGGGACTTATCTTCATCTTGTTGGGCATCGTGGCGCTGTTGGACAGTTGGCGCATCACCGAGGAGGTTCGCCCGACCGCCAATTTCGACGGCATCGGACCAGATCGGTATCTCGCCATCGTCAGCGTGATCATGATCGTATTGGGGGCGGCGCTTTCGATGCGGGCGAAGATCGCCGGCGAAACCTCGGACTGGAGCGACTTGCGCCGATGGCCCCCCGCGGACTTCGTGCTCATCGCAATCGTAATGGCGGCGTTCATCTGGATCATTCCGGTCATTGGATTTGTCGCCAGTTGTCTGCTGTTTTTTCTCGCCGCCTTCGGCATCCTGGGCGATCGGCCGTGGTGGCGCACCGTCGGATACGCCGTCGTTACGACGATCGCCATCTATGTCATCTTCATCCACCTGGCCGACCTCTCGTTGCCGAAATCGTTCCTCGGCGTGTGAGTACGGTCAGCGAGCAGGAGAATGTCGTGAGCACTGTTGAGGCCAAAGCTGGCGCCCTTGAGGGTGCTGCGGTGGATGGGTTGAGCCGAAAGCTGTGCGAAGCGGCTGTTGCCCTCCGCTATGACGACCTGCCCGGCGATGTCATCCACACCGCCAAGCTGCTCGTTCTCGATACGCTGGGCGTTATCGGCGCGGCGAATTCGGCCCCCGGCATTCAGGCCCTACACGCGCGTCTTGAGAGCTGGGAGAAAGCTGGGAGCGCGACCGCGCTGCTGGGCAAGCGACGCATGTCGCCGCCGAGCGCCGCGCTTGCCAACGGCGCAGCGGCCCACGCGCTCGACTTCGACGATATCCATGACGAAGCGCGCGTTCATACGTCGGCGGTCTTGCTGCCGACCCTGCTGGCGATCGCGGAAGACATCGGCTCGATCGGCGGCCGCGACTTCATCCTGGCAATGGCGGTCGGCGCGGAAATCAACGCGCGCCTGGGCCTCGCCTGCTTCAATTGCCTCGATCACGGCTGGCACCCGACCATGCTGTTCGGCGTCATGTCCTCGGCCGTTGCGGCGGCGCGCCTGCTGAAGTGCGATGCGGCGACGACGCTGGGCGCCCTTGGATTCGCGCATCATCTCGCGTCAGGCTCGGCGCAAAGCATATTGGACGGCGCGCTCACCAAGCGCCTCGGCCCCGGCTTTGCGGCGCGCTCCGCGGTCATGGCCAGCTATCTTGCCAGGGACGGGCTCAGCGGACCGCATCGCGCGATCGAGGGCCGGGCCGGCCTGTTCCTGCTGCAGGAGCGCGGCGAGGTGATTCCTGCCCGGCTGCTGGATGGTTTCGGGCAGGACTGGGAAGTTCTGAAGTACGGATTCAAGGCGTTTCCCTGCTGTCGCTGTTGCCACAGCACGATCGACCTCGGCCTGCAGGTCAATCGGCGCGGCATCAAACCGGAACAGGTGCGGGGCATTCGAATCTGGCAGCCGGCGGTGAATTTCCGCACGGTCGGAGCGCCCTACGAAGCGGAGCGCGACTCCGTCGTGCATGCGCAGTTCAATGCGGCCTACTGTTTCGCCCGCGCCCTGCATGACGGCGCCGTCGACCTGCGCAGCTTCCAGCGCCCGCAGATAAGCGATCCCGCCATCGCCGCGATTTCGGGCCGCACCCGGGTGATGCTGGACGAGTCCATGGATCCCATCGCCATGGGACCGGCGCGGGTGGAGCTGGACCTATCGTCGGGCGAAACGCTGGCGGTCGAGAGCTCGACTTTGCTCGGCGGGCCGGATTCGCCGCTGTCCGACCAGATGTTGATTGAAAAGTTCCGCTCGTGCCTGTCGATCGGACTCGACGCCAAGCGCGATGCGATCGATGCCTTGGCGGATCGGGTGCTTCACCTCGATCAGGCCGAGAACGTCGCTGACCTGGTATCCGCGTTCCCGGCTAAAGCATGATCCCGAAACGTGGAAAGCGGATTTCGGAAAGATCATGCTCCAACAAAGCGCTAGACCACGATATTCAATCTGAACGGATCGCGGCCTGGCCTTCGTCCTCGAATACGATCCTGGCGTCGACCATCCGATCGATCTGATCGTTCGAGTAGCCGCCGACGGTGGCGAGCACCCGCCGCGTGTCCTGGCCGATGCGCCGGCCGGCGCGCGCAATGCGGCCGGGCGTCTCGCTGAGGTGCGGCACCGGTGCGGCGAGCGTGACCGTGCCGAGATCGTCATCGGGCGCCGGAACGAGCATGCCGCGCGCGCGATAGTGCGGATCGGCGAAGATGTCGGCGATACTGAAGATGCGGGTGGCCGGAACGCCGACCGCCGCGAGTGCCTGTTCGATCGCGACCAGCGAATGCGCGGTCGTCCACCGGGCGACGATCTCGTCCACGTCGTCCGGCCGCTCGTTGCGGGCCTCCGCCGTCGCGAAGCGCGGATCTTGCGCCAGCGCCGGCTGTCCGATGGCGTTGCAGAGCCGCTTGAACATCGAGTCGCTGAACGCCGCGACGTGGATGAACTGCTGGTCCTGCGTTGCGTAGAGATTGTTCGGCGTCGAGCCGGGCAACCGCGAGCCGGCGCGCTCGACAACGATCCCGAGCTTCTCGTAGACCGGCACGTAAGGGTCCATGAAGCTGAAGGCGCATTCGGACAAGGCAGCGTCGACCGACTGGCCGCGGCCGGTGAACTGCCGATTGAGCAGCGCGATCACCGCTCCGAAGGCGCCGTAGAGGCCGGTGATGTAGTCGGTCAGCGCCGTCGCCATGCGCGCCGGCGGCTGGTCCGGATCGCCGTTGACCGAGCGCAGGCCGCTGATGGCTTCGCCGATCACCCCGTAGCCGGGCCGCTGGCTATAGGGACCGGTCTGGCCGAAGCCGCTGATGCGCACCAGCACAAGCCCCGGATTGAGCGCGCTCAGCGTGTCATAGCCGAGGCCCCAGCCTTCCAGCGTGCCGGGGCGGAAATTCTCGATGAGCACGTCGCAATTCGCCGCCAGCGCCTTGACCACGTCCGGCGCCTCGGGCTTGCGCAGGTCGATGGCGACGGTGTCCTTGTTGCGGAACATGCTTGCCGCATAGAGTGACTTGCCGTGAAATTTCTGTCCGATGCTGCGCAGCGTGTCGCCGGAGGGGTCTTCGACCTTGATCACCTGCGCGCCGAAGTCGGCGAGTAGCCGGCCGCAGAACGGTCCCGCGATGGTTGAGCCGAGTTCCAGGACGCGGAATCGCGACAGCGGCGGCAAGGATGCAGTGTCCGTCACGTTTCCCACTCCCTCTCGGCACGGGTTTAGCGGTGCGCCGGCCCGTCAGAGCCAGCCAAGCGCCCGCGCGGCGGCGACGCAAGCCAGGGCAAAGCTCGCGATGAACACCCAGGCGCCGGCGCCGACCACCAGCGGCTTGTAGCCCCGCGCGGTGACCGATTGCAGATGCGTCGACAGCCCGAGCGCCGCCAGCGCAATCGTAAACAACACTCCCGTGGTCGTCCCGGCGATGTGGCGCGCATCGGGCGACACGGGGACGATGCTGCCCAGCACGACGAAGGCGATGACGCCGACCACGAACCACGGCAGCAGCGGCACCGGCGGCGCATCCGTCGGCAGGTGCCGCGAGCGTCCAAAGCCGATGATGATGATGAGCGGCGCCAGCATCAGCACGCGCGCGAGCTTGACGATGGTCGCGAAGTGGGCCGCCTTGGGGCTGCCTTGGAAGGCGGCGGCGACCACCTCGCCACCTCGTGGATCGAGGCGCCGGCCCAGAACCCGTAGAGGCCTGTGGCAGATCGAGCGCCCGCATGGCGATGGGGTAGAGAATGATGGACAGGGTGCCGAACACGGTGATGCTGCCAAGCGCATAGGCCACGTCGCCGTCGCGGGCGCGGGTCACGGTGTTGGTCGCCACGATCGCGGAAGCCCCGCACACGGCAGTGCCGGCGGCGATCAATTCGGCCAGCTCGGCATCGACTCCGAGCCGCCTGCCCAGCCATTTGGTGAAGACGAAGGTCGCCGACAGCGCCGCCGCGCGGATCACGATTGCCGCGGCGCCGACCTGAAGCAGCTCGGCGACGGTGATCTGCGGCCCGAGCAGCACGATCGAGATGCGCAGCAGCAAGCGCGAGGCAAAGGCGAGTCCCGGCCGCGCCAACGGATGCGTTCCGAACACCGACGACAGGATCATGCCGAGCGCCACGGCGAGCACGATCGGATTGATCAGCGAGAGATAAGGGACCTGTTTGGCGAGCAGGGCGGTCCCGGCGACGAGGCAGGCGAGCGCCAGCCCCGGCAGCAGCGCCGGCACGGCCTTCATGCGCTGGCGGACCGTGGCCGGAGCTTGCGGGGGGCGCCGACGTTGCGTTCATCGATCGCCGGCGATCAGCTCATGCCGAGCAGGTTCATCGCGTTCCGATAGCCCACCTTCTCCATCGACTCGGGCCGGATCGGCAGCTTGGAGAACCATTCGGCGTAGTCCTTGACCGGGCAGAACGGGAACGAGCTGGCATAGAGGAAACGGTCGGCGAGGAAGCCGTCGGCCGCCTTCACGTAATCGTCCATGCCCGGCATGTTGGGCAGGTACATGTCCGGCGAGACGTAGAGATTGCTGCGGCGGAAGGCGACGTGGAGGATTTCCGTCACCCAGGGCCAGTTGCCATGCGAGCAGACGACCTTGAGCGTGGGAAAGTCCGCCAGCACGCGGTCGAGCAGCGCGGGATGGGTATAGTTGAGATCGGGCCCGGCATTGCCGCCGGTCATGATGATCACCGGAACCTTGCGATCCTCGCAATGGGCGTAGATCGGGTAGAGCCGGCGGTCGTCGGTGAACATCGGCGTCGCGCAGGCGCCGGGCTCGATGTTGATCGCCTTGAAGCCGGCCTTGATGGCGTCGTCGATCTGCTGCACCGCACGCTTGCGCTCGGTGACGTCCACGGAGGCCGCGCCGACGAACCTATCCGGGTGCATGCCGACGAATTCCGCCACCTCGCCATTGTCGATCGAGCCGAGCGCGCCGGAATTGCGGCCCACCACCAGCGCCCTCTCGACGTTGCTGGCCTTCATCTCGGCGATCATGGCATCGACCGATTGCGTCTCGGCGGCCTGGGAAGGCTCGAACTTGAGGTTGCGGGTGAAGCCGTTTCGCCGCGCCGGCTGGGAATACATCACCATGGAGAGAAAGCCCTTGAAAGGCGGCCGCACTCGAAAATCGAAGAAACGCATTTTCTGTCTCCGCTGTCCCGGCGTCGGCGGATGGAGTGAGAGCTCACACCGCGACTATGCAGCCAACGCATAGCAATACCCGTGCCAGAGTTGCGCGGAACCGCAAGCGCCGCTTGGCACCGTTTCTGCTTCGGAAAGCGAAATCGAGAAAACAGGCGAGGAAACGATGGCAGGGAAAACGGCGCTGGTGACCGGTATCACCGGGGTGGTCGGATATCGCATTGCAGCGCATCTTGCTTCTCTCGGCGGATGGCGCGTTATCGGCGTATCCCGCCGCGTTCCGGCCGAGTCGCGGCGCGTCGTCGGCGTGGACTATGTCCCGCTCGACCTCACCGATCCTGCTGCATGTGCGAAGACGATCGGCGGGCTGAGCGGCGTCACGCATTTCTTCAATGCCGCACGCTTCGAGCACACGACGACGCAGCCCGAGCCGATCGACATCAACACGCGGATGTTCGTCGACGTGCTCGATGCGCTGGAAGCTGGCGGCCACCCGTTGCGGCACGTTCATCTCGTGCAGGGCACCAAATATTACGGTTCCACCGCCGGCCGCTTTCCGACGCCGGCGCGCGAGAACGATCCGCGCTCGCTGCACGACACGTTCTATTTCACGCAGGAGGACATCGCCATCGAGCGGGCGAAGACGCGCGCCTGGACCTGGAGCGCGAGCCGGCCGCACGGCATCTGCGATCCCGCGCCCGACATCGTGCGCAGCATGGCGCGGTTGATCGGCGTCTACGCGGCCATCTGCAAGGAGCTCGACCGGCCGCTGTGCTTTCCGGGAACGCCGGAGAACTATCGCGCCGTCTACCAATGCACCGATTCAAGTCTGCTCGCCAAGGCGATCGTGTGGATGTCGACCGACCCGTCATGCGGCAACCAGGCCTTCAACGTCACCAACGGCGAATATTTCCGCTGGGAGAACCTGTGGCCGCGCATCGCCGACTATCTCGGCATGCGCTGCGGGCCGGTGGTGACGCTCAAGCTGGCCAACGCCATGGCGGACAAGGCAGACGTGTGGAATCGCATCGTCGCCCGGCACGGCTTGCGCGATATTCCCTACGCGGACGCTGCGATCTGGACCTACGGCGATTTTCTCTTCACGCCGGCCTGGGACATGATGTCGAGCACGACCAAGCTGCGCCAGTTCGGCTTTCCTGACGTGATCGACACCGAGGCGATGTTCTTCAAGCTGTTCGATGCCTTGCGGCGCGAGCGTGTCATTCCGGCGGCTTGAGGTTCTGCTGCGCGGCGAGGCTGAACAGCATGCGGTAGCGGCCGCGCACCAGCGTCTCGCCGGCGCCGTCCGCCGCCAGCCCCGACGCCGCCAGCCGTCCATGCCACGCCGCATCGAGCGCAGCCTCGTCGATCGCCTCGACTATAAGCGTCCATGGCAGGACGAGGTCGTTCTGCCGCAAGTGTCCTTTGCGTGAATGCGCCAGCGCTTCCTCGTCGGCTTCCAATAGATGCGCGCCGGTGATGCCGGGTTGCGCCACCAGTTCGTCGGTCAACCGCGTGCCGGCTTCGCCGCGCAAGCCATCCGCGGCGCCGGCGCGGGCCGCGAATCCGATCAGCCCGAGCACGCCGCCTTCGCCCAAGCCGGTCGATGCGCGGACCGCCGAGACGGTGCGCGATGGCGACTCGAATCGGGGAACGAACTGCCGGCTGCGCGGATCGAAATCGCGCACCAGCTTCAGGTAGGCCTCCGACGCCAGCGCGCGCGTCGGTCGTCTCATAAAAGGCGAGGTATTTCGGGCCGTCGTCGATGGCGCGGAAGCGGCGGCCGCGATTGAAGCCGGGCAGGACGACGCGCTCCGGCATGTGCGCGCGGATGTACCACTCGTTGAAGTCCTGGTCGTCCGCCGCGGGGAAACCGTGCGTGATGAGCAGGACGTGGGTTCCCAAGAAGGCCATGGCGCGGTTCCGGCTGGGTTGGAGGGGCTGGCGGACGTGTTCCAATGGGCACCCGCTGGTGTACGTCCGGCGGACAAGGTGACTGCGGCGCGGTCAGGAAAGAGGCTTTTGCATTCGGCGTTTCAGCGTCCTTTGCCGCGCGTGGGTGGTACGATCCTTGCAAAATCGCGGCTGACAAAGCGCGGCTCGGCAGAGTCTTCGAAGCCGCGATGCTCTGGAGGAAACACCAAGTGCCGCATCAAACGCGTTATATCTACATCGCCCAGCTCGCCATTCCGCAATCCCTCGAACAGCGCTTCACCGAGCTCTACGACAACGAGCACGTGCCGCTGCTGATGGCGGTGCCCGGCGTGCATTCCTGCGCGCGTTTCAAGCTCGCCTGGTCCGACACCCAGGACATGCCCGAGTACCTTGCCATCTACGACGTCGATGCACCGGACGTGCCAAAGTCGCCGGAATGGCGAAAGGCGTCCGCCGCCGGCCAGTGGCCGTCGGAGATCCGTCCGCACATGACGGTGCGGCGCCACGGCATGTTCGAGCGCTTGAAGACCGTGGAGTCGTAAGCGCAAGGCGCTCCGCCCGGACGCCCGGTTTGGGCGCGCGCTCTAAATATCTTTCCGAACACCGAGGTCGATGTGAGCGAAGACGAACGACGAATTCTCAAGCGCGATCCGCATCCTCATCTGCTGCGGCCGATCCGCTTCCGCAGCATCGAGGCCGCGAACCGCATCATGCTGTCGCCGATGTGTCAATACTGCGCGACCGACGGGATGCCCGACGATTGGCACATGGTGCATCTCGGCTCGCGCGCGGTCGGCGGGGTGGGGCTCGTGTTCACCGAGGCGGTGCACAGCGAGCCGCGCGGCCGCATCACCAAATATTGCCTCGGCCTCTGGAGCGAGGCGCAGCGCGACGTGTTCGCGCGCATCGCCAAGTTCGTCATGTCGCAGGGCAGCGTCCCCGGCATCCAGATCGGACACGCCGGCCGCAAAGCCTCGACGATGCGGCCGTGGGAGCGCTCCTTGCCGCTGCCGGTTGCAGAGGGCGGCTGGGAGGTCATCGGCCCGAGCGCGCTCGCCTTTGCAAAGGGCTTTCCGACGCCGACGGCCATGGATCAATCGACCATCGACAGCGTGACCGAATCGATGGCCACCTCCACCCGCTACGCGCGCGAGGCGGGCTTCCAGGTGCTCGAGATTCACGCCGCGCACGGCTATCTGCTTCATCAGTTCTTGTCGCCTCTGAGCAACCAGCGTACCGACAAATACGGCGGCTCGTTCGATAACCGCGTCAGGCTGCTGATGGAGACGCTGGATGCCGTGCGCGCCGAATGGCCGGACGACCTGCCGTTGTTCGTGCGGCTCTCGGTCAGCGACCATGTCGACGGCGGGTGGGACCTCGCGCAGACCGTCGAGCTATGCCGGCGGCTGAAGGCGCGCAACGACGTGGACCTGATCGATTGCTCGAGCGGCGGCAACGATCCGCGCCAGTCGATCCGCATTCATCCGGGCTATCAGGTTCCCTATGCCGAGGCGGTCCGTCGCGAGTCCGGACTGCCGACGGCGGCGGTCGGCCTCATTCACAGCGCCGACATGGCCGAGCAGATCGTCGCCAACGGCCAGGCTGATCTGGTCGTTCTCGGTCGCACGCTGATGTCGGAGCCTTATTGGCCGCTGAACGCGGCGCGCACGCTGCGGGCCAACATCCGCTGGCCGACCCAATACGAGCGCTCGAACATCTTCTGAGCGGGACCGGTTTTTGCTGTGCTGCAACAAGAAAGGCGGCCGGATGTCCATCGGGTGAACAGCTTTCGCGTCGCTGTGTCGCCTCGGACAACAGAATGGGCCTGCCGCCGGCGCAATCGTGGCGCTGGCGGCTTGGATTTGCAGCGGCATGGAAATTGCGAACCGGAGTCAAGGTCCGCGGCGACGTTGGTTGCGCCGGCGCTTTGGCACTCGGAAGGCAGGGCGCGGACCAGGTCCATGAAGAGGCGCGACCGTTGCAACAACGACCTAAAATCAAGTGGAGGAAACCAATGAAACGCGCAGCATTGTTGGCGGGCGTGATGCTGATCCTGGGGATCGGCGGCGCGGTCGCTCAGGAGAAATATCCGTCAAAGGCCGTTGAACTGATCGTACCGTTCGCCGCCGGCGGCTCGACCGACCTTGGCGGGCGCGTGCTCGCCCGGGAGCTCGAAGCCAAATGGGGCGTGCCGGTGCGCATCATCAACAAGCCCGGCGGCAACACCGTTCCGGCGGTGAGCGAAGTCATGCGCTCGAAGCCCGACGGCTACACCATGCTGGTGGACGGGCCGCCGCAAAGCTCGATGCTCGAGACCGTGGTCAGGAACCTGCCGTTCAAGACGACCGACCGCACGTTCGTTGCGATCACGGCCTATACACCGATGAAATTCGTCGTGCCGTATGACTCGCCGTTCAAGACGCTGAAGGATGCGGCCGAGGCGGTGAAGAAGGACCCGGGCACGTTCACCTGGACCTCGCTCGGCGGTGCCGGTGCGCAGGACATGGCTTTCCGCCAGTTCTTCAAGGCGGTCGACGTCGACGTGCGCAAGACCCGCGCGATCCAGCTCAAGGGCGGCTCGGAAGCGATCACCATGACCGCGGGCGGCCACGTGAAGCTCGGCGTCGGTTCCTACAGCTCGATCGCGGCTCCGCTCGATGCCAAGCGCATCCGCGTTCTTGCCGTTGCCGCGCCCGATCGTTGGCCGAACCTGCCGAACACGCAGACCACGGCCGAAGCCGGCTTCCCGTCGATCGAGGTGCTGTACTGGATCGGCATTTCCGGTCCGCCGAACCTTCCGTCGGAAATCGTCAAGGTGTGGGACGAGACGCTGCGCGAGGTCGAGAAGTCGAAATCGTTCCGCGACGGCATGTTGAAGGTCGGCCTGCTTCCGCTCTACCGTGATGCTAAGAGCATGGCCGAGCGCGTGCAGAAAGAGGCGGCGCAGACCAAGGAACTGTACGCCCGCTGATGCGAACAGGCGCCTCCAGCGCCGCATACGACAACAAGAAGCCCGCCACGCAAGCTCATTCGTGGCGGGCTTCAGTTTCTCGGGCTTGCCGGGTCGGGCGCCCGTCACTGCGCCCACAGCGACTTTACGATCCCGCGTTCCTTGGCGACGAAGGCGCGCATCTCGTCCGACGTGCTGGGATATGAGACCAGCCCGACGTTATTGAGCCCTTCGCGCACCTTGGCATCGTTGCCGACGGCGGCGATCGCCTTTTGCCAGGCCTCGACCGCGGCCTTGTCCATCTTCGGCGGCCCGGAGAAGCCGATCCATTGCAGGATGATGAGATCGGGATAGCCGGCTTCCGCGGTGGTGGGGACGTTGGGGATGGCCGCGAAGCGCTTCGGTCCGGCGACGGCGAGGACGCGGATCCGCTTGGCAGCGACGAGCGGCGCGATGCTGCCCCAGAAGCCGACGCCGATCTTCACGTGACCGCCGGCCGTCAGGTTGATCGCTTCCGATCCGCCGCGCACCTTGACCGCGCGGGTCTTGCGGAAGTCCAGCCCGATGATCTGGAACAGCCGGCGGAAGGTGAGGTCGGTGGTGCCGGCGCCCGAGGTCCAGGAGAAGTTACCCGGGTCGGCCTTCGCCGCGGCGACCGCATCGGCGAGCGTCTTGAACGGCGAGTCGGTCGGGACGACGAGCATCAGCGGCGTCTGCGCGGCAAGACCGAGGAAGGTGCGGTCGTCGACCTTGAACGGGATCGTCTTCACTACGGTTTCCAGCATCGAGCTCGATCCCGGGCCGTCCATCAGCACCGAATAGCCCGTCGGCGGTGCCGCCATCACGTCGCTCACCGCCGGCACGGTGTTGCCGCCGGGCTGGTTGAGAACGCGGACCGGAACCTTCCACCGCGCCTGCAACGCATCCGCGAAGACCCGCGCGCCCAGGTCGGTGGAGCCGCCGGCCGTGAACGGCACGACGATCTCGACCAGCTTCGACGGGTAAGTTTCATCGGCCTGCGCCGTTGTCGCGATGGCGCCGGTAAACAGTGCCGCCGTTACTGGCAGCATGAACAGCCGCGCGCGGCGGCGATGAGATGCCCTCATGTTCCTTATATCTCCATCGTGTGTTTGTTTGGGTGGTTGACGGCGCTTCTTCTCCGCCTCAAAGCTTGGCAAGCGCCGTGCCATGGCGGGTCCGCATGGCTGCTCGACGGAACCGCGAGCGGATGTCGGCCTTGTGCACATGGCGCGCGCTTTTCCTGTCGGCCACGCGAACACTTCGCGGCCGTTCTGGCGGACGGGACCAACGTGCGGTGATCCTTTCGGGCATTTGCCGCGAGTGGCACGCGGTTTGCAGAGCGATAACCAAAGACCGATGTCGGGGATGCGATGGCTGAAAAGACAGCGCTCGTCGTAGGTGCGACCGGCGTCGTGGGACGCAACCTGCTGCGCCACCTCGTTTCACTCGGCGGCTGGCGCGTGATCGCAGTGTCGCGGCGCAAGCCGGATGTCGAGGGCGAATACCGCCACCTTTCGGTGGACCTGCTCGACCGCGCAAAGACCCAGGAGGTGCTCGGGCGGACACTCGGCATCACGCATGTCTTCTATTCGGCCTACGTCGAGCGGCCGAACGCCGAGGACATGGTCGCGCCGAACGTGGGGATGTCCCGCTCTTTGTTGAACATTGCGAAGCGGTCGCTGCCGAGGCTGACGTTACGCGGCGTTGGCTTGGCGAGCAAGGACGCCGTGGGTTGAGCTTTTCATTTGATGTATTTCCAGAGCGGCACGGAGTGCCGGAAGTTGCTTGTGAGCCTTCAGTCGTCGGAAGCCTTTGGCGGCTTCCTGCATCGCCGCCGCCGTCCAGCGCAGCGCCATCGAGGCTGATCGCCATCGCTTCACGTTGCGGCAGACGCGACGCACGGTACTCATGACGTTCTCCACGATGTTGGTGCATGCGAGCGCTCGGCGAAGTTCCTTTGGCAAGCCGAGCCGCGTGACGGTGAGGATTTCGTCGAGGCCCTCCAGAATGCTCGCCGACACGCCCGGCGCATCGTGTTCCAGCCGTCGCGCGAGATTGCGGATCAACTTCTCGGCCTTGTTGGCGTCGTCCAACTCCCAAGCCTGGCGCAGCACCCGGCGGACGGCCGCGTGCATTGGCTTCGGCAGCCGCTCCATGATGTTGCGAGCCTTGTGAATCTGGCACCGTTGAATCAGCGCCTCACGCCCGAAGCTCCGCCGGATCGCTTTCGAGAGCGCCTTCGATCCGTCGATGATGAACAACCGCGGCCCCGCCGGATCGAGCCCGCGCGCGACGAGATTGTCGATGAGCGCCTGCACCACTGCGGCGTTCTCGGTTGCGCCTTCAATGAGCCCGAGCGGATGCTTCACGCCTTTGCCGTCGATGCCGATCGCCGCCACCAGCACGAGGTCGCCGGTCAGGTGGATGCCGTCGATCTGCACCACCAGGAGGTCGAGTTTCGACAGCTCCGAGGCCATCCACTCCTGCATGCGTGCAGCCGAGAGCGCGACGAAGTGGCGCGAGGCCGCCGACTTCGATACTCCGCTCCCCGCCAGCGCCGGAACGTCTCCCTCCGGCAATCGGACAGCCCGCCTGAACTTGCGCGTCGACACGTTGATCAGCATCAGATTCATGGCCCACTGGCCGAGCCAGTCCTCGTCGACCGCCTGCTCCCAGCTTGCCAGCGCCAGTTCTTTCCCGTCGAGCCCGCGTACCCGAGGCCGCTCGATTGCGACCTTGCCAGCATGGAAGCCAATCTTGCCCGCCGTGCGCCCCCAGCGATGACCGCGCCGGTCCTCGCTGCGCGAATGCCGTGGCCCACATGCCACCTCGGCGTCCGCTTCCATCATCGCGCCTAGCGTCTCGATCCCGGCCGCCAGGCAGAACCGATCGAACGACGCAGACACTTCTTCCCACGCCTTACCCACAGGCGCTCTCGGCATTGCACTCGTCATCATGGTAGATGTCTTCATGGCGTTGCTTTCCTTTCGTGGAATCAGCACCCCGAGCCTACCGGCTCAAGGCGAGCAACGCCGCTCCCTCTAGTTCAACATCGATCGGGACAATTCCACATCTCAGCTTCAATGTACCCAAACAATTCGTCTTTGGTTGGGGCGTTATATTTCCGGACGTCGTCTTTGACCGGAAAGACCCCGAGTGGGACAACAGAGTTGTCTACGATCAGCGAAACAAAACCAGCTCATTTGTACGTTATGCCGGCCGACTAGCACAATATTTTCGGACGCGGCTTGAGGAGACCAATAAGGTCCAACCGCCGCAACTTACATCAAGCAAGGTGCGCGAGCTTGTGGGGGGTGAGATTACCCGAAACACATGCAACAATGCGTCCGACAGCAGGACGTAGGCCCAAAGCCCTCATGGTATTGGTAGGAAATACGGCTCGCCTCGAAACCTTCCCCGTCCTCAGCGCGCGTCAATCTATAAAGCAACGGGCACGCTCTGCGCATGGTGAAACAGGTTGGCGGGGTCGTAAGCTTCTTAACCGCACTGAGCCGGCCAAGATTTGCCCCCCAATACGCTTTTGCCCAGTTACAAATCGAGATCGCAATAATTCACATATGAGGCAGCTGGCATGTAAGGTCGCATTACGGCATAGACATTGGCCACGTGCTTCAGGTGTGCAAGCGTATCGGACGCACGAGTCCAGCTAGAGTAGTATTGGATACAATACTGCGTGCCACTTCTCCGATGTACCCAGACAACCCGAAGCGCCACGTCGAGCTGCTAAGCCGGCTCAAGACCGAGGCTGGCAACCGCAATCGCGCTTGGGCGGGAAATTTCCTAAGCTTGATAAAAACCGACGACATGACCGGGTTTGTCTTTGGCCATTTCTGCATGAAGCCATCGCCGTCGAGCTTTTGCCGAAAGCTGATCCAACTCGGATCGTCGCCTGGCGCGGCATTTTGATAAGCTGCCAACAATGGGTCCCAGCATACGTCGTAGAATTCGCTAAGTGACACCGTATCCTTGAGATCGACTTTGTTGGTGGCGGGATCGAAGGTCGTTGTCACGAAGCCGAAATTGTTGCTGTCAGACTCAAAAACTCCGAACTTCGCACGCGCGTTTAGGCCGAATCGGGTTGCACGCCAAACCGCGTGCTGCTCTGACGCCGTAAAGAGTCGACGGCAATGGGCGCAGTCGTCGCGGCAAGCGCCTCGCTTGGCGGGAGCGTTCTCATAGTGATCGGCTTTTTTTCGGCGCGCGAAATGCGGCGCGCGATGATCTGTAGCGCGAAATCGCGTCTTCCGTCTTCCTGAAAATTGTTTGAACAAAGCGCATGCATTGTTGCCGCACGTGTGACCGCGTAGGAAATAAGCACCAACAACAAAAAAAGGAGTCTCCATGAATACCACGATCACGATTGGCAAGCGGCTCCTAGCGCTAAAGCAAGTGGCCCTCGCCGAAGTCTTCGATCCCGCCACGCAAGCGCGCCTACAGAGTGACCGGCCTTTAAACCGCGTATTGTGCTCGTTGACCACGAAAGCGTATTGATCCCAAGAGCCGCTCGGCGTGTGCGCCTGACCGGGCCATCCTAGACGACATGATGAAGTCGATGCTCAAGTGGCGGCAGAGCCGCGACGGCCCTTGATCTCGACCGGATGTGTCTGCACGACACTGGTGGCA
>WHTM01000011.1 GCA_009377755.1 Hyphomicrobiales bacterium
ATCACGCACAAGCCCGCGCTCGCACCATCTCCGCAACCCCGGCCAGCTCCGACGGTGCGAGCGCTACAGGCCGAACTCGCCGTTCAAAGGGGTCCCTTTTGGATGCCGATAAGGGGTCCCAATCCAACGCCGATTGACAGATCTGGCTGCAGGGCGGTCGTTGATCGAGTCACCGGTCACATAGGAAATGTAGCCGGGGACGAGCGGCAGCACACAAGGAGACAGGAACGAAATGGTTCCTGCTGCGAACGCGGCGATCATCCCTGTGCTCGACAAGTCCATTATCGTCGTGTCAGCACGCCCCCTTGTGTCGATCGGATACGAGCCGGCGCGGCAGTGTGGCGACGCGCCCACCAGAAGGCGGCGAGCGGGATCACGACCCACTGGGTCAGCGGCGAGAGCCCCGTCCCCATGACGGGGAGCGTTGGCATGAGGTCGGTATAGGTCCAGCTCGCGCGGACCTGGGTGTTGAGCCGTTCGCTGAAGATCGTGTAGGCCGCACCAAAGACGATGGCAAAGGCAGCGACAGCGACGTACCGTTCGTTGGGCCGACGAGCGTTGCCGAGAAGCAGCAGAGCACCCACCGGCGGAATCACTGTTTGCGGCCCCCTTCAACAGAGTTTGCCGAGTTCGCGCTCTCGCCGACTAGCGTCAGTCGCATCTTGCGACGTCTGGGCTCAACAATCTGAAGTCCCTGGAACTCGCCGAACCGATCCGCCGCTACGAACGCCAGTAACCCGACGAACTGATCTGCATCGATATCAAAAAGCTCGGCCGACGCTGATGCCAACCGCATACGGCTCGAGCGACAGCTCGGAGAACTCAATCGAGAGATTGATCGGCTGGTCGATGCGATCGCGAAGGGCCATGGAGACCCGGCTGTGTTGGGGCCTCGGTCCACGGCTCTGAATGAACAGCGGAAGCAGGTCGTGGCAGAGCTCCACACGGCCCCACCGTCGACCGATGTTGTCGCGCTGCACCCCGCGATGTTGGCGCGTTACGAGGAGCAGCTCACCCGCCTTCAAGACACCTTGTCAAAAGGGATCCGAGCCGGCGATTCCGAGGCCGCGGAGGCAATGCGCGACCTCGTCGAGACGGTCACCGTGTTTCGTGATCCGTCAAAGCTCGGCGGCGTTGAGGTCCAAATTGCGGGTCGCCTGACCGCACTCCTCGGCGAACAGGCCTAGCCTAACGGCGTCAGAGGAGTGTGGGGAAAGATGGTAGCGGAAGTTCTGCTTCAACGCGTCGTTGCAGTCCTCGCCGTGCTCGCAACGTTCTGACTCATCATGGCGCTCTGGCCGAACTTCTTGCTGGTTCTGATCGCCGACTAACAGCCTGATTCCGCGGTCGGCGATCTCTTCGGTCTGCCGCTCCCGCTCATTCTGGGTTTCACCACACGTAAACATCTGACTCGGCGCATGGGCGCAATTCCGCCTTTGATCATCATGCCGGCAATGTCGCGACGCGGGGTCTTGTCGGACGGGCCCTGTCGCGGCACGCCTCCCGCGCGTCAGCCGGAAGCTCGCCTCTCGCTACAGCGATGGTGTCATTCCTGCATTGTCGCCGCGCGCATTGTACCGTTGGGCGTTGCAGGCCTCGTCGCGCTCGTGACTTTTGCTGGTTGATTCTTGCGCTGAATGTTGGTGCGGGCGGTCGGAGTCGAACCGACACTCTGTCGCCAGAACTGGATTTTGAATCCAGCGCGTCTACCAGTTCCGCCACGCCCGCGATATTGCCGCCGATGCCACCCTCAGCGCTTGACTCCTATGCGGCACCTAGCGCGATTTTGGACCAACCTGACGGCGAATGACCTACTCGACTAAGCTCCGAAAATCCATAAACTTTTCACATCGTCGTGACAGAGCGTCGCACGGTAAACAAAACAGTTTTTGAGTCAGGCGCGTCTACCAATTCCGCCACAGGGGCTATATTTTCGATCATAGCGGGAGAGGCCGGACGGTCAACGGCCGTGTCTCATCCGCCGTCCGCACGCGCACAATTTGCCGTATTTCGCTCCTATCTGGGGGGCACCGCACGTTGAGGATTCCCGCATGACGTTGGCCGGGGACGGCACCGACGGCACCGACCGCATGGCAATGGTGGCGGTGGTCGTGGCCGCCGTCGCGATGGCAACGATCCTCGGCGCCTATTTCTTCGAATTCGTGCTCGGCTATGCGCCGTGTCCGCTCTGCCTCGACCAGCGCATCCCGTACTACGTCGCGATCCCCTTCGCGGTCGCGGTGGCCTTGGGTGCGCAACTCGGGGCGCCGCGGCTGCTGCTCGCCGGCGGCCTCGCGGTGGCCGCCGTCGCCATGCTGATCGGCGCTGGCCTCGGCGTCTATCATTCCGGCGTGGAGTGGAAATGGTGGGCCGGCCCGAGCGACTGTTCCGGTCCGATCAACAGCTTCGGCACGGCGGGCGGCCTGCTGGAGACCATCGAGACGACCCCGGTCGTGCGCTGCGACGAGGCGGCCTGGCGGCTCCTCGGCCTCTCGCTCGCCGGCTACAACGTACTGATCTCGACCGCGCTTGCCGGCATCGCCCTTTGGGGCGCCGCGGCCGCGGCGGGCGACAGGAAGAGCACATGAACGTCATCATCGTCGGCGCCGGCATCGGCGGGCTCACGCTCGGGCTGCGGCTGCACCGGGCCGGCATCGCCTGCCGCATCTATGAGGCCGCGCCGGAACTCAAGCCGCTCGGCGTCGGCATCAATCTCCTGCCGCATGCCACTCGGGAACTCGCCGAGCTGGGACTCCTGCCGGCACTCGAACGGGTCTCGGTGACGACGCGCGAGATCGCCTATTTCAATCGCTTCGGCCAGTTCATCTACTCGGATCCGTCCGGTCGCTACGGCGGCTACGACTGGCCGCAGTTCTCGATCCACCGTGGCGACCTTCAGATGGTGCTGCTCGACGCCTTCATCGAGTGTGCCGGCCGAAAGGCGATCATCACCGGCCACCGCTGCGTCGGGGTGGAGCAGGACGCAACCGGCGCCACGGCGCATTTCGAGAGCACGCTCGCGCGCGCGCCCCTGCCGTCCTATCGCGCCGATATCGTGGTGGCCTGCGACGGCATCCATTCGATGATCCGCAAGCAGTTTCACCCGGACGAAGGTCAGCCGCGTTATTCCGGCCTCAACATGTGGCGTGGGGTGACGCGCTGGAAACCGTTCCTCACTGGCGCCAGCATGGTGCGCATCGGCTGGCCGGAGGCCGCTAAGGTTCTGGTCTACCCCATCCGCGACAATATCGACGCCGAAGGGCGCCAGCTCATCAACTGGGTCTGCAGCATCGAGCAGGAGATGCCGATCGCGCAGCGGGACTGGAATCGGCAAGGGCGGCTCGACGACTTCCTGCCGGCGATTGCCGACTGGACTTTTCCCTGGCTCGACGTGCCGACCATGTGCCGCGCCGCCGACCAGATACTGGAATATCCCATGGTCGACCAGGACCCGCTGCCGTTCTGGGGTGATGGCCGCGTCACCCTGCTCGGCGACGCCGCGCATCCGATGCTGCCGCGCGGCGCCAACGGCGGCGCGCAGGCGATCCTCGACTGCCGCGCGCTGACGCAGACGCTGCTCAGCGGTGTCGATCCGGTGGCGGCGCTGAAGGCCTACGAGGCGGAGCGCAGGCCTGCTACCGCCCGGGTGGTCCTGCGCAACCGCGAGGCACCGCCCGATGCGATCCTGGAGGAGGTCTACCGCCGCACCGGCGACAAGCCGTTCACCCGCATCGAGGACGTGATCAGCGCCGACGAGCTTGCCGCGCTCAACGACGGCTACAAGCGCGTCGCCGGCTTCGACCACGAGCGCCTGCGCGCCGCGGGGTGAGTTTTCTCTGACGTATCAACTCGGTCGTCCCCGCGAAAGCGGGGACCCATACGCCGTGCGCTCTCGATAGACCTGTGGCTATGGGTTCCCGCTTTCGCGGGAACGACCGTGTGGAGAGGTTTCCGCTGCTCCTCCAGCATCGCCACCGGCGCGGTTCAGACTCCGGCCGCTGCGAAGGCAGCGGCGCGGACGTCCGACGGCGCTTCGCCATAGGTGCGACGGAAGGTGCGGTGGAAATAGGAGAGGTCGCCGAAGCCAGCCTCGAAGGCGACGGCGGTGATGGTCATGCCGGCGTTGCGGAGGTTGCTCAGCATGCGGTGCGCGCGGATGAGGCGCTGGCCGAGCACGTATTCCGTGAACGTCGTGCCCTCGCTCTCGAACAGCATCTGCACGTAGCGCGGCGTCACCCGCTGGCGGGCGGCGACCGCGACCACCGACAGGCTCATGTCGCCGAGATGCGCGGCTATGTCGGCCTTGACTGCGTTGAGCCGGCCGGCGCGCACGCCGCGGCCTTCGGCGACATACGTGGCGTCCCGGCCCGCGCCGATCGCGAGCGCGGCGAGATCGTACACGTGCGTCACGACCAGGCGCCGCAGCTCGGGTGAAGCCAGCGCCTCGTTGTCGCGCAGCACGTTGAGGTAGCCGGCAAGCAGCCGCAGCGCCTCGCTGTCGCGCGGCATCCGGCGCACGAACGCGTCCTCGAGGCCCGGCACCAGCGGCGCGAGCGCCGCGCGCGGGAGCCGGAGGCCGACGAGCCGCGACGGCTCGTTAAAGATGACTCCCCCGCGGTCTGCGCTCGAGAACAGCGCCGCGTCGCCGTTCGCGATCACCGTCTCGCGGCCCAGTTGCCAGACGGTGTTCACGCCCTTTGCAATGAGACCCATGATGAGGTCGTCGCTGCCGTCCGCCATGAGCTCGGGCGTTCGCTCGACGCGGAAGCAGGTGCTTGCCGTCGAAATGATGCCGAGCCCGGGCAACGCGCGCAGCACCCCCTCGGCGGCAAACGGCCGGTCGCACGGCGTCGGCTCAATATCGAGCCGGCAGATTTCGCGTCCGATGACTTCGCGCAAAAACGCAAGGCCCTCCCGCGGCGGCAGGTCCTCGGTCGAGAACCGCAGCGTTGCGAAATCAGGCGCCCCCGAGGCCACGGACACTGCTCCCCTGCTGTCCGCGCGCGAAAATAGCTTTGTCGCAGTTGAGTGACGCCGGTTCACACCCGCGGAGATTTCTCCCTGGTGGACCGGCGAAACGTCATGGAGAATCACGTCGCCATGCCCGGCCTTTCTGGCCGGCTTCGGTCAGCTTATCCCGGACGCCGTAAAGCGCAGCGGTAATTTCCTACCTGGTACTTCGTTTCCGGAAGCATGTTCGTTCGCTCCTGTCCAAGATCGGCGCATCCAGCTCGGGTAAAATTCAATAGCGACAGTTGGAAGGGGCGCCACTTTGTCGAGGAAGAGTGCCATCGCACAACAAAGGCGCGCACGTCGGCGCCGGATGTGCGCACTCATCCGGGTGTCCGTTTCCCGAGTCCTTGACTGCACGCCACGGCGGCACATGACGCCGGCGCCACGCTTGCCCAGTCTGATCGGGGAAGTCCAAGCGATCGGCCGACAGGAACTTGGCCGGCCCAACAAGAACAAGCGGCGATCGATAGGCGGTCGCATCGATCTTGCAAACCAAAGGGGAGAGTCATGAGCATATTTCGTTCCAGCGCGCTCGCGGGTGTCATCGCACTGTCGTGTCTCGCGCAGGCCCCCGCATGGGCGGCGGGTAGAGTCGCCCAAGGTGTGGTCTTCCCGACCATGCCAGACGATCCGGCCTTCAGCACACCGGCAGTTGAGTTGTCGGCGGCGGAGAGGGAAGACCTTCTTCGCCGGCTGCATGCAAAGCGAGAGCGGTTGGCTGACGAAGCCAACGCAGCGGTCAAACCAAACGCGGGGAGCAACGGTGGACTCGCCGCTCCCGGCCGCGAAACCACAGTGGCAACCGATGATGAAGACGAGACGCACGGAACGCTTCTCATCGGGCGCAATGTCAAGAATACCCTGGCCGAGGCTGCCGGGAACAGCACGCTGGCGGAGCCGGCGGCCATCAACAACCGCCGTCGGGTGCTCTACGCTGGGAACTTCCGCCATATCGAGCGCTCGACGAACCATGGCGTGACGTATGTCGCCAGCTCGTTCCCAGCCGGCCCGGCCGATGCGCCGACCGTGTGCTGCGACAACGACATGGTGATGGACGACGCGACCAAGATCGGATTCAACAGCACACTGTACGTCAACCCCGCCTTAACTAACGGTGTCGTACGCATCTTCGTTCGCCCGCCCAGTCTCGGCGCCGCCAACTGCTTCTACACGATCGATCCGGCGGGCAGGGCCAACAATATTCTGCCTGACTATCCACACATCGCGGTGAGCCGGAACTTCCTCTACCTCTCGATCAACGCGCTGCCGACCACCGGCACCGGCTTCGCCCGCATGTACCGCTTCAACCTCGCCCAGATGCGGAGCTGCGCGGCCGTGGCATTCACGACGTTTACGGTAAGCCATGCCACGTTCGGGCAACGGGTGTGGGTGCCTGCGGAGGGCGCCTATAACCAGACGCGCATGCTGTGGACTCAGCACGACAACGCGACCACCATCCGGATCTTCGACTGGCAGGAGGCGGCAGCGGCCCCGGTGCAGGTGACGCGCGCTGTCCAGGCCTCCAACTTCAGTAACCCGGACTGCCGTGGCGGCATCGGCAACTTCGACTTCATCCAGCGGAGTACAGCCTGGTCGATCGCCGGGTTCCGCACCCGCAGCACGGTGGCAAGAGGCAACCACCAGCCAACCGGACTGCTCGCGGTCTACTGGCACTCCGCGCCGACCGGCGGACTCACGCAGGCCCATGTCCGTGCGGCGGTGTTCTCGCTGGCGGGCCTTGGGCTCCTCAACCAGCCGCACATCTTCAATCAGAACTTCTGCTTCGGCTACCCGGCCGTCACCGGCAATATCTTCGGCGATATCGGCCTCTCGATCGCATGGGGCGGCAGGGCTGGCGGGGGCGGCTTTGCGGTCCGCGCAGGCGTCGGCATCGATGACGACTTTACCCCGGGTCTCGGCTTCTTCGGGACGGTCTTTCCAACCGCGATCGGCGTTGCCAATCGGTCGGACGGGCGGTACGGCGACTACCACACCATCCATCCGTACCAGCCCTGCGACCGCTGGTTCGGCGCCACCAACTACGCGTGGGATAGCGCACCCGTAGACAGCGCCGCCGATGTGAATGCACGCTGGGTCGAGTTCGGCCGCGAGGCGAACCTGTCATGCTATGAGCACGCGCAGTGAGACCGGTCTGATAGCGCCGGCCCTGCTGACGTAGGTTGGTATCTGCGCTATCCGCGGCCCCGCCCCTCGGCGGGGCCGCTAGCAACTGCGCTCGGCCGGTGGCCTCATTTTCGCCTGGGTGCGAGCCCATGTCCCTGGCGGGGTTCTAGGGAGCAAAGCCATGCAAGCTTCAGGCTCCAGCGATCACCGCCGGTCCATGCCTCTTCTCACACGTCTCGGCACGTGCATGGTGAGCCTCGTGCTCGGCGCCTTCTGGTTGTCGCCGCCGGTGACATCAGGCGCGGCGCAGTCATCGACCCGCTCGGGGACGATCGCTCCCACGCCGTCCACCTCTCCCGAAGCCAGCCGCCCGCATAAGGACCTGACCGCCGCGCAGAGCGAGGAGCTTCTGCGTCGCAAGCAGGAGCGGCAGGAACGCATGGCCGAGGAGGCGCAGCGGCGCTTCGAAGAGGAGGAAGCTCAGCGCAGGCGCCGTTGACCAGCGCGTGGCCGCCTGCGACCGCGCAATTCCGACGTCAAGTCGGAGACAACCAATAGCGTGGCGCTGACAATGTGCTCGGAGCGACACTCGCTTCGCTCGGCCAGAATCATCAGGGTCCGCGCGCGTAAGGCCGTACTGGTCCATGAGGTAGCGGACGATATCGGCCGTGCGCGGCGTCCGGCGCGGCCACTTTGCTGGCAGCGCGTCGCCGGTTTCGAGCACGAGCGCCTGCGCGCCGCGGAGTGAGTTTTCTCTGACGTATCACCTCGGTCGTCCCGCGAAAGCGGGGACCCATACTTCGCGCACTCTCGATAGACCTGTGGCTATGGGTTCCCGCTTTCGCGGAAACGACCGTGTGGAGAGGTTTTGGCTACTCCTCCAGCATCGCCACGGCGCGGATCGGGCTGCCCGTGCCGCCTTTGATCTTGAGCGGAAAGCCGATGAACTTGAAGCGGCCCTTGCCGATCAGCTTGTCCATGTTGGTAAGCCCCTCGACGTGGGTGAAGCCCATGTCGCGACACACATGGTGCACCTCGAAGTTGTTGCGGCCGGGCCGGCCGGGGCTGACCGCCTCGACCCCGAACATCGCGATGCCCTTCTGGCCGAGCCAGGTCGCCGATTCCTTGGTGAGGCCGGGGAAATCCGTGAGATAGCCGTCGGTGCCGTAGCAGCGGCGGAAGAAGTCCATGTGCAGCAGCACCATATCTTTCGCGCGGATGGTGACGCCGGCGGCGGTTTCCGCCTTCTGCAAATCCGCGATCGAGATGTCGGACTTGAGCGGCTTGTGCGAGAGGTCGAGGCACACGGCGTCGAGGAAGAAGTTTTCCAGCGGCACCTGGTCGATGGTCATCGCACCGGGCCGCGCGTCGAAATGATACGGCGCGTCGACATGCGTGCCGGCGTGGTCGCCCATGGCGAGCGATAGGGTGGCGGAGGAGAACTTGTACCCGTCCACTTCGCGTACCTCGTCGTGGGTCGCGAACGGCGTGATAACGATCGAGGGATGATTCACGAGGCGCGGCATCTTGTGATAGATCTCGCGGCTCAGGTCGATCAGTTTCACGGTGGGTCTCCTGATGCGATGCTGCGGCTCGTAGGGCGGATGAGCGCAGCGCAATCCGCCGGCAATTCCAGAGCGGCCGTCCGCCGCGAAGGCAAGGGGACCCACTAAGCCGCGCGGTCCCGGTCAACTCCAACGTCTCGGAATATTGGATCGCCCGGCCAAGCCGGGCGACGACAGCGGAGAGGCCTCTGCTGCTACCGTTTCAAGCTCAACCGACCGGTTCCTCGAACTTGAAACCGATGGTCTGCAAGCCTTTCAGCGCCTCGCTGCCATACTCGTCCTCGATCTCCTTGGCGAGGCTCGGCGCGTAGGCGATCGGATCGACCTGCTGGTCGGTTTCCGGCACGATCATCACCAGCAGCCGGCCGACCTCGTTCGAGATGTTGAAGAACTTGCGGTTCTCGCCGCGCGGCACGGAGATCATGTCGAGCGGCTCAAGCACCGTCTTGTGCTCGCCGTCGTCGCCCCAGGAAATCTCGAAGCGGCCGGAGAGGCAGAAGAAGTTCTCCACCGTGTTGAGATGGCGGTGCAGGCCGGGGCCATTGCCCGGTTCGCATTCGGCGATCGAGACGATCAGCCCGCGCGGACCCTTCACCGGCGCAGCGGCGCTGCGGCCCTGATAATCAGACGGCGCCATCACCGGATAGACCTTGCGCGCCGTCACCTTCTCGACCGCACCGGGCGGGATGTTATGGGCGTCGAAGTTCTGGCGCTGATAGGTCTCGAGCCTGTTGAACCGAGCAACGCGGGCTTCCATCTGGTCGGGCGTGAGCGTCTTGGGATTCATGGTGCGTCCTCCCTGTGTTGTGTCGCGCGGACCTTCCCACTTGCCGCAGAGGATACACCGGCTCGCTCGCGAGGGAAAATGCTCGGCGTGCCAGTCGGCTCGAGATCCGGGTTGATCTTGCCGTCGATCACGAACGCGCCGGGCGCCCCCTCGCTGACCCAATCCCGCACCGGCTCGAGATCGGCGAGCGTCCGCACCGTCGCGGCCTTCGCGCCGTAGCCGCGTGCAATGGCGGCGAAATCCGTGTCCGGGCAGCCAAGCGGCTAGACAGCTTCGTTCTGATTCTGAGGCAGCGCGGTCCGACGGCGCTGCCACAGATAGACGGCTGCCAAAAATCCAAGCCCGCACAGGTCGGATATCAGTCCCGGAATGACTAACAACGCCGCGGCGATGCCGGCCAACGTGCGTTCGATCCAGGTCAAGCGGGCATAGAAATAGCCCTGCAGGGCCAGCCCAAGCGCGAAGACACCCAGCACCGATGAAATCGCGGAGTGAGCGACCTGCAAAGGAGTGCCCATGAGCAGAAGGCCTGGATCGAAGACGAACATGAATGGAACGATGAAACCGACAATCGCCAAGCGGCAGGCTATCAGGCCCGTCTTGAATGGGTCACCGCCAGCCAATCCGGCAGCCGCGTAGGCGCTGATCGCGACAGGCGGCGTCACCATGGACAAGCAGGAGAAGTAGATCACGAACAGGTGCGCGAGGATCGGATCGAGGCCCATCTTGATTAGCGCCGGGACGACTAGGCCCACCTGAACGATGTAGGCCGGAACGGTGGGTAGCCCCATTCCGAGGACCAGCGAGGCGAACATTGCCATGACCAGTCCAAGAAACAGGTTGCCGCCGGCGACCGCGATCACCGCGTCGCTGAACCGCGATCCAAGGCCGGTCAAGGTCACGGAAAGGATGATGATGCCGGACGCCGCGGTCGCGCTCACCACCGGAAGCGAATAGCGGGCGCCCGACTCCAGGGCCGAGAGAACACCGGACCATGACAGGCGCGTGGCCTTTACAAGCATCGCCATGGCCAGCAGGCTCGCGACGCTGCCGACCGCTGCATAGCTCGGTGTGTAGCCCATCACCAGCAGCGCAATCAGCACGGCGATAGAGACCAGAAGATGTAGTCGCGAGAAGACATCCTCGCGCCAATTTCCGAGCTCGCCGGGCGGGATACCGCCCAGCGATTTCTGGCGGGCTTCAAGATCGATCGTGATCCAGATGCTGTAGTAGTAGAGGATTGCGGGAAGCGTTGAGTAGATGACGATGTCGACGTACGGGATGCCGGTGAACTGCGCCATGATGAAGGCCTGCGCGCCCATCACGGGTGGCATGAATTGCCCGCCGGTCGAGGCCGCCGCCTCCACGGCGCCGGCGAAATTGGCCGAATAGCCGGTGCGCTTCATCAGCGGAATGGTGAAGCCGCCGACCGCGACCACGTTGGCCACCGCGCTGCCCGAGATCATTCCCATCAGGCTGCTTGCGAACACGCACATCTTGGCAGGGCCGCCGCGGAGGGTGCCGGTCACGCCGCGCCCGACCGCCATCATCAGTTGAGAGAAGCCGCAGGCTTCGAGAAAGGCAGCAAAGATGACGAACAGCACGACGAAAGATGCGGAGATGCCGAGCGAAATGCCGAAGATTCCATCGGTGGTATAGACGAGACCATCGACAAAGGTATCGACCGAATACCCTTGATGATGCAGCAGTCCCGGCAGCCACGGCCCGAGGAACGGATAGACCAGGAAAATAGCTGTAACGATGGCGAGTGCTGGGCCGAGGGTGCGACGAGTCGCATCGATGACGGCGATGACCAGCGCGGCGCCAAGCACAACCTCAGGCGTAGAGAGGTCGGAGACGTAGGGAAAGCGATCGCGCGTGATGGGGATATAATTGATGAACATATACGCAAGCGGGACTACGGCGCACACCAGCACGACCAGGCCGCTGATCCGTTGTCTCAACGGCGCATAGGTGCCGTCCTGCTGCGGCGTCCACAACGCCAGATAGATGATCAACAGCGCGAGGCTGAGGTGGATGAGGCGGTGCAGGAATGCCTCGGGCATTCCGAATGCACCCGTATAGAGGTGATACACCGACAGCGCGATAGCGGAGCAGGCGGTGACGGCGCGCATGACACGCGGAGGGTCGAAGGCGAGTATGACGTTGGTCCTGTGAGAGCGGCAGGCCATGGCTTCATGCCGCCGCCTGCGCAACCATCAGCGGGCGATGCCCGCCTCGCGGAAATAGGCAAGCGCTCCCGGATGGAACGGCAGGCCAACGTCCTTGGCCATCGTTTCCTTGGTCATGCCCTTGAACGAGTTGAAGCTCTTTTGCAGATCAGGCAACGCCTCGATCAATCCCTTGGTGATCGCCCTGGCCTTGGCTTCGGGATAGTCGCTTCGCGCAACCACCAGAACGGTCGTCGCAAAGGTCGTGAAGTCGGTTTTCATGCCCGAATAGGTGCCGGCCTTGAACCTATAGGGATAAAGACCCGCGTTGGCCTTCTGCAGCGCAGCGACGGTGTCGTTCTCCAGCGAGACCAGCTTCAGGCGCCCGGTGGATGCAAGATCGATGGCGATCGAATAGTTCGTGTCGCCCATACCCATGATCGCATCGATATGGTTGTCGCGCAGCGCGTCCGCGGATTCGACCTCGCCGAGGAACTGCTCCCGGATATCGCCGTAGGAGAGCCCGACCATCTTGAGGACCAGCTGGTTCATCGCCTCGGCGGCATAGCCCTTCGGCATGACGCTCACCCGCTTGCCCTTGAGATCGGTGAGTTTCGAGATCTTGTCGTCGAATGTCATGATATAGGCCGGCTGGTAGTAGAGCGTCGCCAGGGTCTGAACGTTGGTCAGCCTTTCCTTGAACGGCGGCTTGCCTTCGAGCCCGGTGAACAGCGGCGCGCTCACCGCCATGGCGAGTTGGCCCTTGCCGGAGGTCACGGCGATCACGTTCGACAACCCGCCGCCGGGCTCGATGATCACCTGATCCTTCGTGGTCGCTTCGATGACTTTCTTGAGCTGCTCGGCGATCGGACGCCAAGTGCCTTGCGGCGGCCCGTTGAACAGCCTGACCGTTTCGGCCGTTGCCGACCACGGCAGCATCACGGCAAGCATCACCGTTGCAGTGAGCATCACCCGCGTCTTGCAGCGCTCGGTCGATCCGATGAACATGCTTTCCTCCACGTCTATGTGACTGTTAGCCCTGCTCTCAATGTAGCCGCGGCGTTTCGCGCAGGCCCAAGCGGGCCATGCGCGGCAGCAGCTCGTCGCGGATGAATGGGATCTCATTGACGTAGTTGATCAGGCCGACGGCCATCCCATCGAGTCCTGAGTCGCTCATCCGCTTCAGCTTTTCGGCGACGCGGTCGGGGCTTCCGATGATCGGGAAGGTGCCGATGCCGCTGATGAGCCGCTCCTTCATCTGCCGGTGCAGCTCCGGCGGGATCGATTGCTGGTTCTGCCGCACCTTGATCATCTGCTCGACCGCTTCCCAGTCGCCCATCTCATGTACCAGCCAGTCGTAGTAGTCCTCGGCCTCCTTTTGAGTGGCGCGGCAGACGATGTGGCCACTGGCGTAGACGCCGATGCTGCGCGGCACCGCGGCCGCACGCACGGTCCGGATGTGCTCGGCAAGATTGTCGAGATCGAGGATGACCATGAACAGGCAATCCGCGTGGCGCGCCGCAAACGCGCTGCCGGCCTTCGAAGAGCCGGCGCTCATCAGCAGCGGACGTTCTCCGCTGAACGGCTGCGGGCGGCTGTAGACGCGCTTGAGCTTGAAATACTTCCCCTGAAAGTCGAACGGCGCCGGCTCGCCCCACAGCCGCTTGACGATGGTGAGCCACTCCTCGGTGTAGACGTAGCGCTCGTCGTGCTCCAGCAGCGTGGCGCCGAACATCTCGAATTCGTCGGCGTTCCAACCCGACACGACATTGAGGCCGAAGCGGCCGTGGCCGACGTGATCGGCCGTTACGGCCTGTTTAGCGGCAAAGACCGGGTTGACCAGCGGGACATGCACCGTGCCGAAAACGGAGATGTTAGTCGTGGCCGCAAGCAGACCTGTCGCCCAGGTCAGCGTTTCGAGCGAGGTGCCATGCGAGTCCATCTCGCCGCGATAGCCGTGCCAACGGGCGATCGGCAGCAGGAACTCCAGGCCGGCGTCCTCGGCGAGACGCGCCGCGGCGAGATTGTTGTCCCACGAGGCATCCCATCGCTCCGGCGCCTTGTTGAGCGAAAGTCCACCGGAACAGTTCGTGGCGAACAGCCCGACCTTGAACCTGTTGGCATTGAACATGGGAGTGTTCAGTCGGCCCATCGCTTGCGTTTCCAATATTTCCTCTTGGTTTTGCAGCGCTGCCACCGTGCGACAGTGTGGACCGATCGCGAGGTCAGTCTGCAACAGAACAAGCTTGTTGAGAAGGCGAGAGTGTGAGGTGTCTTCCTTGGGATTGTATCGCAGCGGTTGAACGGCCTGTTTGAAGCGCTTGCTCGCGACCTCTATCGTGCAGTGACTTGAGTATCACTGCAGGAACCTCGCCATGCTCTTCATCCATAACGACGTCGTCGCGAAGCTGCTCACCATGCGCGAGTGCATCGATGCGCAGGAGCATGCCTTCCGGCAAATTCCTTCCGGCGGCGCGATCCACCGCCCACGCATTGACATGTACGTGCCGTGCGAGCGTGAGGACGGCTACTACCGGTGGGGGACGATGGAGGGGGCGAGCGACGGCATTTTCGCCATCCGCATGAAGTCCGACGTCATGACCTGGCCCGTCGGCAAGGACGGCTTCTGGCGCGAGAGCAAGTATTGCGTAAGGCCGGGCACGTTCTTCGGGCTGATCCTCCTGCTGAGCACGCGCAACGGCGAGCCGCTCGCGTTCATCAACGATGGCCTGCTGCAGCACATGCGCGTCGGCGGCGGCGCCGGCATCGGTGCGCGGCACCTGGCGCGCAAGGATGCGAGCACGGTCGGCATCCTCGGCTCCGGCGGCATGGCGCGCACCTATCTCGAGGCGTTCCATACGGTGCGGCCGATCACACGCGCCAAGGTGTTCAGTCCGACGCCTGCGAACCGCAACGCCTTCGCCGAGGAGATGAGCGCCAGGCTCGGCATCGACGTGCGGCCCGCCGACAGCGCGCGCGACGCGGTGCGCGGTGTCGACATCCTCGCCACCTGCACCGACAGCATGGTGCCGACGTTCGAGGCGGAGTGGCTGGAGCCCGGCATGCACCTGACCATGCTGGGGCCGCGCGAACTGAGCCGGGCCGCGATCGAGCGCTGCGCGGTCAAGATCCGGCAGGGGGTCGGCGGGGTCAAAATGGCGGAATCCGACCGGGTCAAGGCGGAGGTCGGCCACAGCCCGGTCGCCTATGTGGCCGGGACCGCCGAGGAGATGAAACGGCTGCCGGCAAAGACGGACGAAGGTGGATTTGGGGGAGACTATCCGGACTACTGCGATCTCATCACCGGGACAGTGCCGGGACGAACCCGCGACGATGAGATCACCTTCTACCACAACATGGGTAACCAGGGCCTTCAGTTCTCCTCGGTCGGCGGCCTGGTCTATCGCAAGGCGAAGGAATCCGGGCTAGGCCGCGAGATCCCGACCGAATGGCTGCTGCAGGACATCCGGGACTGAGCGCGGCGCATGCCGCCGGGGGGTTGACGGCCGGCACCAACGGCGCATCCGCGCTCGCGCCGATGCGGGAGTTCTGCTAGTGGTCGCAGTTGGGGACACGCGCCGCGGGAGGCTCTGGCCCGAACAGCCGGGGTGGCGAATGCAGGGCTTGCTGCGCGTGGCGGCGCGGTTCTTCAACGAAAAGGTCGGCTGGAGCCGCATCGGCTTCCTTGTCAGCATCACCATCATCGCCGTCGCGGTGGTGGTGCTGTATCACATTCTGCATGATCTCGATGTCGCCGCGGTCGTCACCGCGCTCGGCGCCACCAATCGTCACGACATCCTGCTGGCGGCGGTATTTGTGGCCGCCGGCTATTTCACTTTGACCTTCTACGACCTGTTCGCGCTGCGGACGATCGGGCGCCATGACATCCCGTATCGCGTGGCGGCGCTGGCGGGATTCACCAGTTACTCGGTCGGCCACAATGTCGGTGCCAGCGTCTTCACCGGCGGCGCCGTCCGCTACCGCATCTATTCGGCCCACGGGCTGGACGCCATTGCCGTGGCGAAGATCTGTTTCATCGCCGGCCTGACGTTCTGGCTCGGCAACGCCACGGTACTCGGCCTCGGCATCTTCGCGGTGCCGCAGGCGGCTTCGGCGATCAACCAGTTGCCGCCGGGAATCAACCGTGCGCTGGCCGTCGTCGCCCTCGTCGTCCTGTTCTGCTACGTCGTCTGGGTCTGGCGGCGGCCGCGGACGATCGGCACCAGCACATGGCGTGTGACGCTGCCGGGCGGACCGCTGACGCTGCTGCAGATTGCCATTGGGATCATCGATCTCGGCTGCTGTGCGCTGGCCATGTACATGCTGGTGCCCCACGAGCCGCAGGTCGGCTTCATCACGCTGTCGGTCATCTTCGTCTCGGCGACGCTGCTCGGCTTCGCCAGTCACTCGCCCGGCGGCCTTGGCGTGTTCGACGCTGCCATGCTGGTCGCGCTCTGGGAGTTCGACAAGGAGGAACTCCTTGCCGGTCTGCTGCTGTTTCGGTCGCTCTACTACATCCTGCCTTTTGCGGTATCGCTGCTGATCCTCGGCGGGCGCGAGCTGCTGATCAGCATCGCCAATCGCCGATGGTCGGCCTAGTGCCCCGCTTCCGAAGTTCGGGATACATTGCAGCACCCTCCGACACGAACTTCGGAAGCAAAGGGGCACTAGCAAGTCTATGATTCGAGTGCCGCTTTCGATTTGAAGTTCCTGAATGAGATTGCCGCAAGTGGTGCAGGAACTTCAAATCGGCGGCACTAGCAGCACGTTCCCGAAAAAGCCTGCCGCGGACTTGATTCGGGGTGGGGAACCGGCTTTTCGGAAAAGATTGAATTTGGATCATAGCTTTAGCGGATTATCGGGAGGCGCTTGATCCCGTGCCCCGCTTCGGCGAAGGATTGCCGCAGCCGCGCAGGACGGCAACGGCGCATATCCGGACATCCGCACGTGAGCCCAGGCGACATTCGCGATCGGTTGGCGCGCATTCTTGGCAGCATGATCGAGGCGCGCGTCGTGCTCATCGCCGCCGGCGTGGTGCTGACGGCCTTCACCGCCGCCGGAAAACTGTCCGTGTTGCAGGCGCTCGGCGGTTTCGCCGTGATGGTTGCAGCCGCGGTGATCGGCATGGCGCGCGGCGCGGAAAGGGGAGGGCAGGCGTCACCCGTGTCGCCACCGGCGTTGGTCGCCGGCGATCCGCTCTTGGAGACGGTCATCGCCGGAATCCCCGATCCGGTGGTCGCGCTCGACCGCGAAGGGCGGGTCCTGGCCTTGAACGCCACAGCGGGAAGCTTGTCGCCCGCCCTGCGCCGCGGCGATCCCGCGTCGATCGCGCTGCGGATGCCGGAACTGGTCGAGGCGATCCGCTCCGCCAACGCGACCGGCGAGCCGCAGCGTATCGAGTTTTCCGAGCGCGTTCCGGTGGACCGCTGGTACGAAGCCGTCGTGGCGCCGGTCGGTCGCAGCCGTGATGCGCAGTCGGGTTCGCGGGAGTTCCTGCTGGTCACCTTCCGCGACCTCACGCCGCTGCGGCAGGTGGAGGAGATGCGGGCCGACTTCGTCGCCAATGCCAGCCACGAGTTGCGCACGCCGCTCGCCGCGCTCTCCGGATTCATCGAGACGCTGCAGGGGCCGGCCCGCGACGACCAGGCGGCGCAGCGGCGGTTCCTGCCGATCATGCACGCCCAGGCGGCCCGCATGGCGCGGCTGATCGACGACCTGCTGTCGCTTTCGCGGATCGAACTCAACGCCCACAGGCGGCCGGGGACGCCGCTCGACGTCATGCCGCTGGTACGCCAGGTGGTCGATGGTCTGCAGACGCTAGCGCGCGACCGTGACGTCGCCATCAAGATCCAGGCGCCCGCGCAACCGCACCTCGTGCTGGGCGACCGCGACGAGCTTATCCGCGTGTTCGAGAACCTGATCGAGAACGCCCTCAAGTACGGCGCCGCCGGCAAGCGCGTGGAAATCGTGGCCACGCCCGGAGAGATGCCGGACGGAATGTCGGAGTTGCGCATCGCGGTCCGTGATCATGGGCCGGGCATTGCCCCCGAGCATCTGCCGCGGCTGACCGAGCGGTTCTATCGCGTCGATGTCGCCGAAAGCCGCGAACAGGGCGGCACCGGGCTGGGCCTCGCGCTGGTCAAGCATATCCTCAACCGTCACCGCGGCCGCCTCTCGATCGCCAGCACGCCCGGCGCCGGCGCAACGTTCACGGCGCATATCCCGCTCCTGACCGCCGAGGCCAAGCCGGCGAAAGGTCAAGCATAGCCTGCCGGACCGCGGCGAACTGTCACCGAACGCTCATAGAACGGTGATCTCCGGGGTCTATGACACGCCTTGCCGCGTCGGGTGTCCGCCCGCGACAATCCCGGCGATGGCTTGTATCGGAGTGCGTCAGACAATTCGCGATTGCCTCGATCGGGTCGGAAGCTGGACCGGACTTCTGTACCGCGTCGGTTCGGCTTCAGCCCCCGATGGAGAATGGCGCCGGCGGCCCGGTCAGTCCGATGGCATGGCCCTTATTGCGGTCGCGGCCGGACGCCAATCCCCATCCACAGGCCAAACCTGCAGAAAATTTGTCATCAAGTTCAATGGCTTGGCTGTGCTGTCCGCGGTCCTGGCCAGTGTCATCCAACTGTCACCGAGATGTCATAGTGGGTTTATCTACGCCACCTAATGAACGGGAGCCACGGGGCCGGTCTGACCCAATGAGCGTCAACGAAACGACCCCTTAAGTCGCCCAACCAACCGATGACAGGAGAGATCCCGTGAAATTCACCAAATACGCCAGCGCGCTTGCGCTCGCGGCAGGTGGCCTGCTTCTCGCCGGCCAGGCTGACGCCCGCGACCAGATCCGCATCGTCGGATCCTCCACCGTCTACCCCTTCACCACCACGGTCGCCGAGCAGTTCGGCAAGAGCTCCGGGATGAAGACCCCGGTTGTCGAATCGACCGGCACCGGCGGTGGCATGAAGCTGTTCTGCGCCGGAGCCGGCGAAGGGCATCCCGACGCCACGAACGCGTCGCGGCGCATGAAGAAGAGCGAATTCGAGCAGTGCCAGAAGAACGGCGTCAAGGACATCGTCGAGATCAATGTCGGCTTCGATGGCCTGACGGTCGCGCAATCGAAGCAGGGCACGCCCATCAAGCTCACACTGGACCAGCTTCTCCTGGCGGTCGCTAAGGAAGTGGTTGGTCCGGGAGGCAAGCTTGTTCCCAATCCGAATAGGAACTGGTCCGACATCGACAAGTCGCTGCCGAACGTCAAGATCGAGGTACTTGGCCCGCCGCCGACCTCCGGCACGCGTGATTCGTTCCACGAACTGCTGTTGGAAAAAGGTGCCGAGCAGATTCCGGCTCTCGCGGCGCTCAAGAAGTCCGACAGCAAGGCCTTCGATCGTGTGTGGAAGACCCTGCGCGAAGACGGCGGCTATGTCGAGGCCGGCGAAAACGACAACGTAATCGTCGCCAAACTCGAGGCGAACAAGAACGCCTTCGGGGTGTTCGGCTATTCCTTCCTCGAGGAGAACACCGCAAAGCTGCGCGGCGTTCCGCTCAACGGCGTCGTCCCCGATTTCGATGAGATCACCTCAGGCAAGTATCCGGGCGCCCGCCGCATGTACGTCTACATCAAGAAGCAACACATCGGCCTCGTCCCCGGTCTCGACAAGTTCGCGGCCGAGTACGTGTCGACGAAGGCGCTGGGTGAGGACGGCTATCTGGCCAAGAAGGGCCTCGTCACCCTGCCCAAGAACGAGCTCGAAGGGGTTCGCAAGAGCACACTCGGCCTCACGCCGATGAGCCCTGCTCCGCTGTCGTAAGGGAGCAACGAACAGGCGGTCGCGCCACACGCGCGGCCGCCGCTTGATGCGTGAAACAGTTCAGCTTGGCCATTGCTCGAATGCGCAGATGTGAGTCGAGACCATGAATTTGATTTTTCTCGCCGGTCTCGCCTTGCTGGTCGCCGTTGGCTTCCTGTTCGGGCGTTCGCGTGCGAACGTCGCGGCACAGTCCGAGGCAATGCACTCCCGCCCCGTCTATCACGGGGCCTTTGTCGCCATCGCCGTCCTGGTTCCAATGGTGCTTGTCCTCGCACTTGGTGTGCCGGCCGGCAATCACATCGTCGAGACACAGGCGCTTGGAGGCTTCGCACCTTCCCTCGTTGACGACAGCCTCAAGCGCTCGGCGCTTCTTCGCGACATCATTGCCGTGGTCAATGGCCAGTATTCGGGAAACCCGACACCTGCCTTGCAGCGGGCGGCAGACACTTACGCGTCGATGCGAGCATTCGCGAACACCCTTGTCCTCGGCACGGGGCTCGTGTTCGGCCTCCTCGGTCTCGCCTATGGTCTGCGGGCGGTTTCCGTTCGGTTCCGCGCACGCACTCAGGTCGAGCGGTTCGTCAAAGTCGTTCTGGCTGTCGCGGCCTCTGTCGCAGTGCTCACGACCATCGGCATTGTCTTCTCCGTGCTGTTCGAGACCGTGCGGTTCTTCGAGCGGGTGTCCCCGCTCGAATTCCTGTTCGGCCTGCATTGGAGCCCGCAGACCGCGATCCGTGCCGATCAAGCAGGCTCATCCGGCGCTTTCGGGATCGTCCCGCTGGTCACCGGCACGCTGCTGATTACCACGATTGCCATGCTGATTGCCGGGCCCATCGGGCTGTTCGCGGCGATCTATCTGGCGGAGTACGCAACGCCGCGCTTCCGTAGCTGGGCGAAGCCGATTCTCGAAATCCTCGCCGGCATTCCCACGGTGGTGCTGGGATTCTTCGCCGCCTTGAGCCTGGCGCCTTGGCTGCGCGAATCCGGGGGGATACTCGGTCTCGATGTCGCCTCGGAAAGCGCACTGGCGGCCGGCGTCGTCATGGGAATGATGGTCATCCCCTTCGTCTCCTCGCTGTCCGACGACGTGATCAATGCGGTGCCGCAGTCCTTGCGCGACGGCTCATACGCCATGGGTGCGACAAAGTCCGAAACCGTCAAGAAGGTCGTGCTGCCTGCGGCTTTCGCCGGCATCGTCTCGGCTTTCATGCTGGCGATCAGCCGGGCCGTAGGCGAGACCATGATTGTCGTCATGGCTGCGGGGCTTGCCGCCAATCTCACCTTCAATCCGCTCGAAGCCGTCACGACCTTCACCGTGCAGATCAAGACCATCCTGGTCGGCGATCAGGAGTTCGACAGCGCCAAGACGCTGTCCGCCTTCGCGCTCGGCTTCGTCCTGTTCTTCTTCACCTTGACCCTCAACGTCATCGCGCTGCAGATCGTCAAGCGCTATCGGGAGCAGTATGACTGACGCCGCCCTGCCCGCTCTGCGCAGCCTCGATCTCGTCTCCGACGCCGCCAAGGCGCGCGTGCGCGCCCGCTACCGTGCCGAGGCGCGTTTCAAGCTGTATGGTCTCACCGCCATCGGCCTGACGGCTTTGTTCTTGGTCGTTGTGCTCTCGGACATCGTGATCAAGGGGTTGCCGGCGTTCACGCAACACCGGTTGCTGATCGACGTGACGGTCGATCCGGCCGAGATCGATCCGCAGCGGACGCGGGATCCCGCGGTCGTTCGCGCCGGCGATTTCCAGGCGCTGACCCGCGCTGCCTTGCGGGCGCAATTCCCCGAGGTGCGGGATCGTACCGGGCGCCGCCAGCTCGACGGTATTCTCTCGTCCGGCGCACCCGATCTGCTGCGCGACCGGGTGGTCGAAGACCCCGCCCTGATCGGCCAGACCGTCAAGGTGCCGCTGCTGCTGTCCGACGATACGGACCTCTATTTCAAGGATGGTACTCGCATCGAGCGCCGCCCAAGCCGCGGCATCGCCACGCCCAGCGGCACGACCGGCGAGGTCACGATTCAGAGCACATCGAACGACTTTGCGCCCAATCTGGTGACCATCAAGCAGGCATTGTCGGTCAGGGCGCGGAACGAGCGCCGGGAGGCCGAGCGCTTCCGGGACTTCGTTCGCGAGGCCGAAGTGCGCAAGACCACCCTCGAGCGTACGCTCGCGCTGGCGCCGTCCTCGGCCCAGGTCCAGGCCGATCTCGCAGCGATCACAAAGGATATCGAGAGCTACGCGCAAAGGGTCCAGGAACTGACCGATCAGGCCGCCGCATTGCAGGCCCGGTTCGACACCCCGGCAAACGAGGAGCCCCTCGACGAGACGCTGCCGAGCCTGCTGGTCGCGATCAATGGCGGGATGGTCAGGGTCGCCCAGCTTGGCAACGCGAAGGTCACCGGCACCGTGCTGTTGCCGCTGCAGTCGACGGCCGATGCGGCTCCCGGCAATTGGCAGATCGTGAGCTATATGACGCCGGAGGCAAATCGCCGCGTCAGCGACCGCGAGGTGACGTGGCTCGAGCGGTTGAAGGAACGGGCTCTGGTCGAGCGCGTCTTCAACTGGGCGTTCTTCACCTCAGGCGATAGCCGCGAGCCGGAGCTTGCCGGTATCCGTGGCGCGCTGATCGGCTCGGCGCTGACTCTGCTGGTGACGCTGGTGCTTTGCCTCCCGATCGGGGTGGCGGCGGCGATCTACCTGGAAGAATTCGCCCCGAAGAACTGGCTGACCGAGATCATCGAGGTCAACATCAACAACCTTGCGGCCGTGCCGTCGATCGTGTTCGGCCTGCTCGGGCTTGCCATGTTCCTCAACTTCTTCGCCCTGCCGCGGTCGGCGCCCTTGGTTGGCGGACTGGTGCTGGCGCTGCTGGTGCTGCCGACCATCATCATTGCGTCCCGAGCGGCATTCAAGGCGGTCCCGCCGTCGATCAAGGAGGCGGCCCTTGGCGTCGGCGCCTCGCACCAGCAGGCGATCTTCCATCACGTCTTGCCGCTCGCGATGCCCGGAGTCATGACCGGCACCATCATCGGCATGGCGCATGCATTGGGTGAAACCGCGCCGCTCCTGATGATTGGCATGGTGGCCTTCATCGTCGAGGTGCCGTCCGGTATCACCGACGCCGCGACCGTGCTGCCGGTACAGATCTATCTCTGGTCCGACCTGCCGGAGATTGCCTTCCAGTCCAAGACGGCTGCCGCGATCATGGTGCTGCTGGTGTTCTTGTTCGTCATGAACGGCGCCGCAATTTTCCTGCGCAGGCGCTTCGAGCGGCGCTGGTAAGCGCAAGGGGAGAGTACCGGATGAATGCCGTGGCCAATATCGAGTTGCCTCAGCCGGCCCGTGAACCGGCGGCCGATGCGCATGTCACGTCTGCGACCGATCCGCACATCAAGGTGGTGGCGCGGAGCGTCAACGTGTTCTACGGCGACAAGCATGCGCTGAAGGACGTCTCCATCGACGTCCCGGAACGGTCCGTGACCGCCTTCATCGGGCCGTCCGGCTGCGGCAAGTCGACCTTCCTGCGCTGCATCAACCGGATGAACGACACAATTCCGATCGCCCGCGTGTCGGGCAGGATCGAGATCGAAGGGCAGGACATCTACGATTCCTCGCTCGATGTCGTGCAGCTTCGCGCCCGCGTCGGCATGGTGTTCCAAAAGCCCAACCCGTTTCCTAAATCAGTCTATGAGAATATCGCCTACGGCCCGCGCATCCACGGCCTGGCGCGAAACAAAGGCGAGCTTGACGAGATCGTTGTCACCAGCCTGAAGCGGGCCGGGCTGTTCGAGGAGGTCAAGGACCGTCTGGGCGATTCCGGTACCGGCCTCTCCGGGGGGCAGCAGCAGCGGCTTTGCATCGCCCGCGCGATCGCCGTGAATCCGGACGTCATTCTGATGGATGAGCCGTGCTCGGCGCTGGATCCGATCGCCACCGCAAGGATCGAAGAGTTGATGGACGAGTTGCGGGAGAATTTCACCATGATCATCGTGACCCACTCGATGCAGCAGGCGGCGCGTGTGTCGCAGCGCACGGCGTTTTTCCACCTCGGCGTGCTGGTCGAGAGCGGCCCGACCGAGAAGATATTCACCAATCCGGACGACCAACGAACCCAGGACTACATCACCGGCCGCTTCGGCTGACCGTCACGGCCGCGAGGACCTGCCGGCAAGGACAACGCCAATGCCCGACCATATCGCCAAGGCTTACGACGCCGATCTTGAAGAGCTCACGCGCCGCGTCGCCGAGATGGGTGGCCTTGCGGAGAAGCAGCTTGCCGACGCGGTCGACGCTCTGGTCAAACGGGACACCGCCCGCGCCCAGCGCGTGATCACGTCCGATGATGCGATCGATGTCCTGCAGCGGGAAATCGAAGAGAAGGCGATCCTGACGATCGCCCGGCGGCAGCCGATGGCGAACGATCTACGCGAGATCGTCAGCGCACTGCGCGTCGCCAATGACCTCGAGCGGATCGGCGATCTCGCCAAGAACATCGGCAAGCGGGTGCTGGCGCTGCCCGACGATTTCTATCCGCAGAAGCTGATCCGCGGCGTCGAGCACATGTCGTCCATGGTGCTGTCGCAGCTCAAGCAGGTGCTCGATGCCTATGCCGGACGCAATCTTGGCAAGGCGCTCGCGGTCTGGAACGGCGACGAGCAGATCGATGCCATGTGCACGTCCCTGTTCCGCGAATTGCTGACCTACATGATGGAAGATCCGCGCCACATCACGTTCTGCATTCACCTGATGTTCTGTGCCAAGAATATCGAGCGCATGGGTGATCACGCGACCAACATTGCCGAGACGGTCTATTACATGATCGAGGGCCGGACGATCGTCGACCAGCGTCCCAAGGGCGATGACACCACCGCCTTCGCGACCGTCGCGCGCGGCTGAACGGAGGGCCAAGCGGGATGGGCGCGCGCATCCTGATCGTCGAGGACGAGGAGGCCCTGACGCTGCTCCTGCGCTACAACCTCGAAGCCGAGGGCTACGAGGTCGGGGCTGTGGCGCGCGGTGACGATGCGGATTCTCGTCTGAAGGAGGACGTGCCGGACCTCGTCATCCTCGACTGGATGCTGCCGGGGCTGTCCGGCATCGAGATCTGCCGGAGGTTGCGTGCCCGTGCGGAAACGCGGACGCTGCCGATCATCATGTTGACCGCCCGCGGCGAGGAGAGCGAGCGCATCCGCGGGCTTGGCACCGGCGCCGACGACTACATCGTCAAGCCGTTTTCGGTGCCGGAACTCGTGGCCCGCGTCGGCGCGTTGTTGCGGCGGGCGAGCCCCGAGCGCATGGCCAACCAGTTGAACTACGGCGACATCGAGCTCGACCGCGAGAAGAAGCGGGTCTCGCGCGCCGGGCGGCCGATCGAGCTCGGGCCGACCGAATTCCGCCTGCTCGAGTTCCTGCTGGAGCGCCCTGGCCGCGTATTTTCGCGGGCACAACTGCTCGACGGCGTCTGGGGAAGCGACGTCTACATCGATGACCGCACCGTCGATGTGCATGTCGGCCGGCTGCGCAAGGCGCTTAACCACGGCAGTGCCGCCGATCCGATCCGCACAGTGCGCGGCAGCGGGTACGCCCTCGACGATCGGTTCGGCCGGACGGCGTGATCCGCGGCTCGGTTCGAAGCGGCGACCGACGCTACCCGCGGAGCGGCCGCCGGTCGCGGCGCCGTTCGCCGGGCGGCTGGTAGGCGATGCGCGAGTGATAGTGGCAATACGGCAGGCCGGGCAGGGAATTACCGCCGCAAAAGAAGAATTCCGGCGTGCCGGGATCGCCGATCGGCCAGCGGCAGGTGGCCTCCGACAGCTCCAGGAGGGTGCGCCGCTGCCCGATCGGGATGATGTTTTCGATCAGCTCCGGCTCCGGGTCGAAATCGTAGTCGAAGGCGTGCGCCAGCGCGGTGTTGCCCCGCATCGACGGACGCGGCATCCGTAGCATCTGCGAGGTGGAGCGGGGCTTGCGCGGGCGGCTCGCCGACGAGGACGGATTCTTGGCGCGTCCCGACAGTCCGAGCCGGTGCACCTTGCCGATTACCGCATTGCGCGTGACGGAGCCCAGCTCGGCGGCAATCTGGCTGGCTGAAAGGCCATCCGCCCAAAGCTTTTTCAGGAGCTCTACCCGCTCGTCGGTCCAGCTCATGAATCCCTCCTCGTTTTCCGCGGAGGCCGGCAAGCCGCCGACGGAATCCACTCAAGTCGTCCGGACGCCCGGTCAGGGCCGCCCGTTCGCCGCTGCGCTCGTTAAGCTCTGGAAACTGTCCGCCGCACGATATGTCGTACTTGACAAGACAAAGGCTACAATATGGAGCGACTCAGGTGCAAGAGTCGGCCGAATCAAGTCCACATGTTCCTGGGGAGATTTCCAGCGTTTTCCAGTTATTTCTGCGCCGATTCGGGTTTTGGCCACATGAGTCGGACGGTCCCGTGCTGTTGACACGCATAGGTGTCGCAATAGAATGTTTATCTCGTGCCGCCCGCCGAGGCGGCATGTTGCATTTTTTTGGGGGGGTACCCCCGGTTTTGGGGCATTTGAACACCTTGAGCGAGCCGGACCGTGACATCGCGCCTGCTGCCGACCTACGCACGCACGGATCTTGCCTTCGAGCGAGGCGAGGGCGCTTGGCTCACCGCCACGACCGGTGAGCGCTACCTCGATTTTGGCTCCGGTGTTGCCGTCAATGCCCTTGGCCATGCGCATCCCGCCCTGGTCATTGCCCTGACCGAGCAGGCGCAAAAGGTCTGGCACGTCTCGAACATCTATCGGATTCCGGAAGGCGAGCGGTTGGCTGCAAGGCTCTGCGAAGCGACCTTTGCCGACACGGTCTTCTTCTGCAATTCCGGCGCCGAGGCGCTGGAAGCGGCCATCAAGGTGGCGCGCAAGTATCATGCGGCGGATGGCCATCCGGAGCGGTTCCGCATCATCACGTTCGATGGCGCGTTCCACGGCCGCACCCTCGCCACCCTCGCCGCCGGCGGGAACAAGAAGTATCTCGACGGCTTCGGTCCGGTCGCCGAGGGCTTCGACCAGGTGCCGTTCGCCGACCTCGCCGCGGTCCGCAAGGCGATCGGCCCGGGGACCGCCGCAATCCTGATCGAACCGGTGCAAGGCGAAGGCGGCGTCCGGGTCGTGCCCCCGCATTTCCTGCGGGCGCTGCGCCAGCTTTGCGACGAGCACGGGTTGTTGCTGGTGTTCGACGAGGTGCAGACCGGCATCGGCCGCACCGGCAACCTGTTCGCCTATCAGAACCTGGGCGTCACGCCCGATGTCATGTCCTCCGCCAAGGGGATCGGTGGCGGCTTCCCGCTCGGCGCCTGTCTCGCCACGGCTGAGGCCGCCAAGGGTATGACGGCCGGGACCCACGGGTCGACGTTCGGCGGCAATCCGCTGGCGATGGCGGTCGGCCATGCGGTGCTTGATGTCGTGCTCGCGCCCGGCTTCCTCGACGGGGTGCGGCACAAGTCCATCCTGCTGCGGCAGCGGTTGGCCGAGATCCAGGACAGATATCCCGGCGTGCTCGCCGAAATTCGCGGCGAGGGCTTGTTGCTGGGAATGCGGGCGGTGGTGCCGAACGGCGAACTCGTCGACGCCTTGCGGGCGGAGAAGCTGTTGACCATCGCGGCCGGCGACAACGTGGTCCGGCTGCTGCCGCCGCTGATCGTCGGCGAGGAGGACATTGCCGATGCTCTTGTCCGGATCGACCGCGCCTGCGCGGCCGTATCCCGCGCCCATGCCCGGCCGGTGGAGACCGGAGCCGTAGCATGACGGCGAACGGCATCCGGCACTTCCTCGATCTCACGGAAATCCCGGCACCGGAACTGCGCGGGATGATCGAGGCGAGCCGCAGCATGAAGCAGCGCCGCAGCAACGGCGGCGCCACGCCGCTCGGCGGCAAGACGCTTGCGATGATCTTCGAGCGCCCGTCGACACGCACCCGCGTATCGTTCGACGTCGCCATGCAGCAGCTCGGGGGGCGCACCATCGTGCTCACCGGCCAGGAGATGCAGCTCGGGCGCGGCGAGACGATCGCCGACACCGCCCGTGTGATGTCGCGCTACGTCGACGCGATCATGATCCGCATCCTCGATCACCGTGCCCTTGCCGAACTGGCGCGGCATGCCACGGTGCCGGTGATCAACGGGCTGACGCGGCTGTCGCACCCCTGCCAGGTCATGGCGGACGTGATGACATTCGAAGAGCACAAGGGACCGATCAGAGGGCGCACCGTCGCCTGGACCGGCGACGCCAACAACGTCCTGGCATCGTGGATGCACGCCGCGCAACGGTTTGAGTTCCGGCTGCGCGTTGCGACCCCTCCGGAACTCGCGCCGAAGAAGCAACTGGCCGATTGGGTCAAGCGGTCCGGAGCGGCGATCGAGCTCGGCCACGATCCGGAAAAGGTGGTCAAGAGCGCCGACTGCGTGGTCACCGATACCTGGGTCTCGATGGGCGACCGGGATTCCGGGCGGCGTCACAATCTGCTCACCCGCTATCAGGTGAATTCGCGGCTGATGGGCCTCGCCAAGCCGGACGCTGTGTTCATGCACTGCCTTCCGGCCCATCGCGGCGAGGAGGTCACCGACGAAGTGATCGATGGGCCTCAATCCGTGGTGCTGGACGAGGCGGAAAATCGCCTGCACGCGCAAAAGGGCATTCTGACCTGGTGCCTGCACGCTCGAGCATGATCCCGAAAAATGGGAGCCGGCTTTCGGAAAAGATCATGCTCAAACAAGGCTTATCGCGCTAAATCCCGCCCTCGCTTTCGCCGCCGCTCGGCCCCATATTGCTGCGAATGAACAATCCAGGCATTGCCATTCCTTCGCGGGCCCCCGCGGCCACATCAGCCGATGACACGATCCTGCCGTTCGAGGTCGCAGCGCTCGACCTCCGCGGCCGGGTGGTGCGGTTTGGTCCGGCGGTTGATGAAATCCTGACGCGGCACGCCTATCCGGAGCCGGTCGCCAAGCTCCTCGGCGAGTCCATCGTGCTCGCCGTCCTGCTTGGCTCGGCGCTCAAGATCGACGGCCGCTTCATCCTGCAGACCCAGACGGACGGGCCGGTGCATATGCTCGTGGTCGACTTCACGACCCCGGGGCAAATCCGCGCGTGCGCGAAGTTCGACGCGGCCGCGGTCGCCGCCCTCATCGACAAGGGAGAAACCGGTGCCGCAGCCCTGATGGGTCGCGGCCACCTGGCGATGACCATCGACCGGGGTCCCGACATGAGCCGTTATCAGGGGCTCGTGGCGCTCGATGGCGGCACGCTCGAAGATGCGGCGCATGAATACTTCTTCCGCTCCGAACAAATCCCAACGCGGGTGCGGCTGGCGGTCGGCGAGGAATTGCGGGCGGCCACCGGCGGGACCAGTCATCGCTGGCGGGCTGGCGGTATCCTGCTGCAATTCCTGCCGAAAGCCACCGACCGCCAGCGCGGTGCCGACCTCGATCCAGGGGACGCTCCGGAAGGTACCGGAGTTCATGCCGTTCCGGAGGACGACGCCTGGGTCGAAGGCCGGTCGCTGATCGCCACCGTCGAGGATATCGAGCTGATCGATCCGGCGGTGTCGAGCGAGCGGCTGCTCTACCGCCTGTTCCACGAGCGCGGCGTGCGGGTGTTTCGCAGCGCGCCGGTTGCCGCGCAGTGCTCCTGCTCGCACGACGCCGTCGGCCGCATGCTCCGCAGCTTCTCGCCACAAGAGCGCGACGACATGGTCGAGAACGGCGTGATCTCGGTGACCTGCGAATTCTGCAGTTCGACCTTTGTATTCGCGCCGGCGGACGTGGCCGATGAGGTGGCGGCGCAGGGGCGAACCGGCCAATCCGAGCCTAATTGATCGTCCGGCCGGCCTCGGAGCTGTCCAGCGAGAAGGCAGGAATGGCGATGTCGAAGGGCTCGCCCGCCACCGTCACCATGCCGTAGCTCCCGGTCATGAAGCCGGACGGCGTCGGCAGCGGGACGCCGCTGGTGTACTCGAACGACTCGCCCGGGCCCAGCATCGGCTGTTCGCCGACTACGCCCGCACCTTTGACCTCCTGCAAACGGCCCGCGGCATCGGTGATCCGCCAATGGCGGGACTTGAGCTGCACGGTTTCGCGTCCAAGGTTGGTCAGATTGATGGTGTAGGCCCAGAAGAAATAGCCGCTGTCCGGCGACGAGCGCTCGGACAGGAAGCGCGGCGTCACTGTCACCTCGATATTGCGGGTCACTGCTCGGTACATGGCGGTGATCTTATCAACATGCGGCGCGGGGACGAATTGCTTCCCGGTCTTACGCCAACATTTGGTCCCAAATCGTGGAAACAATCGGTTCACGAGGGTGTTCAACTCATGCGGCGTCCAACCAAGCCCATGCGCGGCATCCATCTCGCATTGCCGAGTTGCAACGGTTACATTACCGTGACACCTGCGTGATGCGGTGTTCGGGAACGCACAAGGCGTGGTGAGTTTCTCCGGCATGAGACGGGAGAAAATCGGATCCCATGCCTGCCGCGGTGGTACCCGAGCGTGACCTCAGGCTCGACCTGTTCCGAGGTTTGGCGCTCTGGCTGATCTTTCTCGACCACATCCCGTCGAATGTCGTCAGCTGGATCACGATCCGCAACTACGGCTTCAGCGACGCCACGGAAATCTTCGTCTTCATCTCCGGCTATACAGCGGCTTTCGTCTATGGGCGGGCGATGCTCGATCGCGGCTTCGCGCTCGCAAGCGCCCGCATCCTGAAACGGGCCTGGCAGATCTACATCGCGCATATCTTCTTGTTCGCGATCTACATGGCGGAGATCGCCTACGTCACGCGCAGCTTCGATAATCCGCTCTACGTCGAGGAGATGAAAGTCCTCGATTTTCTCAAGCAACCGGACGTCACGATCATCCAGGCGCTGCTGTTGAAGTTCAAGCCGGTAAACATGGATGTCCTGCCGCTCTACATCGTCCTGCTGCTGTGGTTTCCGCCGATCCTGTGGCTGATGCTGCGCCGCGCCGATCTCGCCCTCGGCGTCTCGGTTCTGGTCTACGGCGCGATGTGGTGGTTCCGTTGGAATCTTCCGGCCTATCCGTCCGGCGTCTGGTATTTCAATCCGTTGGCTTGGCAGCTCTTGTTCGTGCTTGGCGCCTGGTGCGCCCTCGGCGGCGCCAAGCGCGTCCGCGGGTGGATCAGATCCCCGGTCGCGCTCTGGGCGGCAGGGGTCTACCTGGTGCTGGCGCTTGCCATCGTGCTGACCTGGTATTTTCCGCGCCTTGCCCCGCTGATCCCGCACTGGCTGGCGGAGGTGATCTATCCGATCGACAAGACCAACCTCGATCCCTTGCGTATCTTGCATTTTCTCGCGCTGGCGATCCTGACGGTGCATTTCGTCCCGATCGGCTGGCCGGGGCTCAAGTCGGCGATCTTCCGTCCCGCAATTCTGTGCGGGCAACATTCGCTGGAAGTTTTCTGCCTCGGCGTTTTCCTGTCGTTCGCCGCACATTTCGTCTTCACCGAGATATCAAACCGGGTTGTCGTCCAGGTCCTTGTCAGTCTGGTGGGCATCGTGCTGATGATTGCGGCAGCCACGCTGGCCGCGTGGTACAAGCGGGTCGAACGGCGCGGTTCGGACTCACCGCCACCGGGCTCCCGGGCCGGCCTTGCTGGGGGCGAGGCATGAAGTCGATCGTGGCGGGGCTTATCGGTCTTGCGATGTGTGCCGGTCCATCGACCGCGGCGCAGGATTCTAATCCTTGCGGGCTGGCGGAAAGCGCCGTTGGTGCTGTATTCCCAATGCCACGCGCTGCCAAGGCTATCGAGCAGACGGGCCAGCTCACCGTGCTCGTGGTAGGCGCCGGATCCTCGGCCCTGCCTGGGCCGGACGGAGCCGCACGGGCCTATCCGGCTCGCCTCCAGGTGGCTCTTGCCGGCAAATGGCCGGCCGTCAAGGTCAAGGTCATCACCGACGTGAAGCCGCGCCGCACCGCGGCCGACATGCTCACCGGCCTCGGCGCGGTCCTTTCGGCCGTCAAGCCGTCGGTCGTGGTGTGGCAAACCGGTACCAACGATGCCGTTGCCGGGGTCGATCCGGACGCTTTCAATGCCGCTCTCGATCGTGGCGTGACCAGGGCGCACGCCGCTGGTGCCGACCTCGTGCTGATGAACACGCAGTACAGCCCGCGCACGGAGACCATGATCGCGGTCGGCGTCTACGGGGACATCATGCGCTCGGTGGCGTTGCACCGCGAAGTCTCGCTGTTCGATCGATTTTCGGTCATGAAGACCTGGAGCGAATTGGGGATTTTCGACCTTCGCTCCGCCGCGAATAAGCTTGACACTGCCCAGCGCGTGCATGATTGCATTGGCCGATTGCTGGCGGACCTCCTCGCCGAGGCGATCAGCCGGCGGGCGGGGGACACGAACAAAAACTAGTGCGGTTATGATTCAGAAGTTCTCTTATCGGCTCGCGGCGGGAATAGAGAGACCTTCTGAACCGCCACACTAGGTTTGGGCCGGGGCAGGCTTGCATACGCGATTTCGTTTCGAAAGGGCCAGGAGGATCCTCGCGGCGGTGGGTCTGCTTGCGGCCATGCTGGCGCCGGCAACCGCCACGGCAGCGCCCGCGCGGCGCTGCACCGTCTACAAGGACCTCGCCAAGCTCGACTATCCGCTCCCGCGGGCCGGCCGGCGCATTGCAGCCGGCGAGCCGCTGCGGATCGTGACGATCGGCTCCTCGTCGACCGCCGGCGCAGGAGCCAGTTCGCCGGCCGCGACCTACCCGAGCCGGCTCGCGGTGGAGCTCGAGGAGCTCTTCCCGGCCCTTGCCGTCACTATGGTGAACCACGGCATCGACGGCGAAACCGCCGCCGACATGGTGGCACGTTTCGACAAGACCGTCTTCGCCGAAGAACCTGACCTCGTGCTCTGGCAGGTCGGCACCAACTCGGTGCTGCGCGATGACCCGCTCAGGCCGACCGAGACCCTGATCGCCAACGGGGTGCAGCAGCTCAAAGCGCGCGGCATCGACGTGGTGCTGATCGACTCGCAGTTCGCGCCGAAGGTGATCGCCAAGCCGAACATCGAGGCCATGATCTCCTTCATGGCACGGACCGCCAAGCAACAGCACGTGGGCCTGTTCCGGCGGTTCACCTTGATGCGCCGCTGGATCGAGATCGAGCGCATTCCGTTCGAGACCTTTGTGTCCCCCGATCTCCTGCACATGAACGATTGGAGCTACGGCTGCGTCGCCAAGGTCTTGGCCGCCGCAATCCATGAAGCCGCGACGCGGCCTGCGACCGCTATCGCGTCGCGCCAGCCACGGCCGTAGCACGCCCTGTGGCTGTTATCCCGGCCGAGCATCGCGGGCAAGTTTACTCAGCCTGCGTAACTTGGCTGCGCGCCCGTCGGGGATGACAATCGATAGGATGTTGTCTCACGCCTTCTCCAGCGCCTGCGACAAGTCCTCGATGATGTCTTCGGGATGCTCCAGCCCGGCCGAGAAGCGCACGATCCCATCGCTGATGCCGAGCTCGTCGCGTTCCGGCTGGGTGAGCCGTTGGTGCGTGGTCGTCGCCGGATGCGTGACCAGGCTCTTGGCGTCGCCGAGATTGTTGGTGATGCGCAGTAGCTTGAGCGCGTTGAGGAAGCGGAACGCGCCCGCCTTGCCGCCGGCGACCTCGAAACAAACCAGCGTTGAGCCGGCCTTCATCTGCTTGCGGATGATGGCAGCTTGCGGATGATCGGCGCGGCCGGGATAGATCAGTCTGGTGATTTTCGGATGTCCGGCCAGCACGTCCGCGACCTTGCCGGCGGTCTCGGTCTGCCGCTCCACCCGCACGGCCAGCGTCTCCAGTCCCTTGAGCAGCAGCCACGCGTTGAACGGCGACATCGACGGCCCGGTCTGCCGCAGGAGCTGGTGGATGTTGTCCTGGATGAACTTCTCGGTGCTGAGGATGATGCCGCCGAGACAGCGGCCCTGGCCGTCGATGTGCTTGGTGGCGGAATACACCACGCAGTCGGCGCCGAGCGTCAGCGGGCTCTGCCACAACGGCGTGGCGAACACGTTGTCGACGGTGAGCGTAGCGCCCGCGTCATGGGCGATCTTCGCCACCTCGGCGATGTCGACCACGTCGAGTGTCGGATTGGTCGGCGATTCCAGAAAGAATGCCTTGGTGTTGGGCTGCACCGCCTTGCGCCACTGGTCGAGGTCGGCACCGTCGACCAGCGTGCAGGGAACGCCGAACCGCGGCAGCAGGATTTCCGCCACATAGCGGCAGGAGCCGAACAGCGCCTTGGCGGCGACAATGTGGTCGCCGGCCTTGAGCTGCCCCATCAGCGCCGTTGTGACGGCAGCCATGCCGGTTGCGGTCGCCCGCGCCGCCTCGGCGCCTTCGAGCGCGCACATGCGCTGCTCGAACATGGAAACCGTCGGGTTGGAGAAACGCGAATAGAGATAGCCGGGCTCTTCGCCAGTGAAACGGGCGGCACACTGCTCGGCGCTGTCGTAGACGAATCCTTGCGTCAGGAACAACGCTTCCGAGGTCTCGCCGAACTGCGAGCGCAGCGTGCCGGCGTGGATGAGACGCGTTTCGGGACGGTATTGTGGTTCAGCGGACGCGGACATGTGCATTCCTCCAGCCAACAAAAAACCCGGCCGGAATATCCGGGCCGGGCACACGCGTCCCCGGCCTTTTAGCGATTTGTTTTACGTGGCTGCAAGCCGGCCGGCTCAAATTCACCACGGGATAACAAGGGCTCTTACGCCGGGCGTGACTTTCCGTCAAGTCGGTGGTCGTTTAGTCGTCACTCTGGGGTTGTGCGGAAGCGCGGGCCCGGAATGACGAGGCTGATTGATGCCGCTTGCCTTTGCGCCTGACGACCAAGGCATTCTCCCGGACCGCATGATTGCGGACCTGGTGCAGGCAAACGCGATTGCGATGGCGCGCCCGCTTGCGCCTGACCAGATCCAGCCAGCGAGTCTCGACCTGCGCCTCGGTACGGTGGCCTATCGCGTGCGGGCGAGCTTTCTGCCCGGGCCGCGCACGCTGGTCGCGGACCGCGTCGCGGAACTCACGCTGCATGAGGTGCCGCTCACCGCCGGCGCGGTGCTGGAAACCGGCTGCGTCTATATCGTGCCGCTGATCGAGAGCCTGGCGTTGCCGGGCGACATCGCCGCGGCGGCCAATCCGAAAAGCTCGACCGGCCGGCTCGACATCTTCACCCGCGTGATCGCTGACCGTACCCGCGGCTTCGACCAGATCGAGCCAGGTTATCACGGGCCGCTCTATGCGGAGATCAGTCCGCGCACTTTCCCGGTGCTGGTGCGCGAGGGCGCGCGGCTGTCGCAAATCCGCTTCCGCCGCGGCCAGGCGGTGCTCGACAGCGCGGCGCTTGGCCGCCTGCATGCCGAGGTCCGGCTGGTCGACAGCGCCGAGGCGGATGTGCGCGACGGCATCGCGGTGAGCGTCGATCTCTCCGGCTTCCCCCTCCCTAACCCTCCCCCGCAAGCGGGGGAGGGAAGGGAGGGCGCGCGCGCGGGAGACGGAAGAAGGGGGGGCATCGTCGGCTATCGCGCCAAGCGTCATACCGGAGTGATCGATGTCGAGCGCCGCGACGGCTATGACGTGGCCGAATTCTGGGAACCCATGGCCGTACGGGCCGACAAGAGCCTGATCCTCGACCCGAACGAGTTCTACATCCTGGCCTCGAAGGAGGCAGTGCAGGTGCCGCCCGCCTATGCCGCCGAGATGGTGCCTTTCGATCCGCTGGTCGGCGAATTCCGCGTGCACTACGCGGGCTTCTTCGATCCTGGCTTCGGATACTCCGGCGCCGGCGGGCGCGGTGCCCGCGCGGTGCTGGAGGTGCGCTCGCGCGAAGTGCCGTTCATCCTCGAACATGGACAGATCGTCGGCCGCCTGGTTTACGAGAAAATGCTGGCACAGCCGCAGACGCTGTACGGCTCTGGGATAGGCTCCAACTATCAGGCGCAGAGCCTGAAGCTGTCGAAGCATTTTCGAGTGTAAGCCCGTGCCCCGGACCGGTGCAGCATGCAATGCTGCACCGCTGATCCGGGGCCGTTCCGGAGGCGGTGTTCGTGACGGTCCCGGTTCTGCAGCGCACCGTTTTACGCTGCGCTGCGCCCGGGACACGAACGCTTCGAGTTTAGTCTAGCGGCGCGATGACAAACCTCAGGCCGGCTTGGGCAACCGCTCGGCGAGCTCGGCGCGCAGCGACGTAAGCTCCGCCCTCATCAGCTTCATTTCCGCCATCAGCGGCTCGGTCTCATCGTGCACCATCTCGCGCTCCGCCTCGTGTTCCGCCGCCTCGGCGTCGGCGTGCTCGGATTGCATGGCATTGACGACCACGCCGATGAACAGGTTCAGCGCCGCGAACGTCGTGACGATGATGTAGGGCACGAAGAACGCCCAGGCGTACGGGAACTTTTCCATCACCGGCCGGACAATTCCCATCGACCAGCTTTCCAGCGTCATGATCTGGAACAAGGAATAAGCCGAGGCGCCGATCGAGCCGAACCATTCGGGGAATGTCGCGCCGAACAGTTGCGTCGCCATCACCGAGAACACGTAATAGAGCACCGCCAGCAGCATCACGATCGAGCCCATCCCCGGCAGCGACGCGATCAACCCGCCGACCACGCGGCGTAACGATGGCAACACGGTGATCAGCCGGAGCACCCGCAGCACGCGCAAGGCGCGCAGTACGGAGAATGCGTCGGTCGCCGGCAACAGTGCTATGCCGACGACGAGAAAATCGAACAAGCTCCAGGGATCGCGGAAGAAGCTGAGGCGATGCACGATGATTCGCCCGGTGAGTTCGATGACGAAGATGCCGAGAATCACCTGATCGATCAGGTGCAGCACCGTGTCCCATTGCGCCATGACGGTCTGACTGGTCTCCAGCCCGAGCGTGATCGCGTTGAGGATGATGAGCGCCATGATGAAGCGTTCAGTTCGTGGATCGTTGATGATCCCGCGCAGGAAATCCATGCATGCCCCCGTGCCACGCGGTAGCGCAGATGCACCATGATCTGCACGACGCGACGGAAAGAGTCGAATGGAGTCAACTCGTCTTCTGGCCGGAAAGCACAACAACTTCACGCCGCAGGGCGGCGATGTCGTTCTGTATCTTGCGGATTTCCGCCAGCACGTTCGTCGCTTCTTCGTGGATGATGTCGCGCTCCGCCGCCATCTCCTCGTCGACCGCTTTCTGATGCTCACTCTGCATGGCGTTGACGACCACACCGATGAACAAGTTGAGCACCGCGAAGGTGGTAACCACGATGTAGGGCACGAAGAAGGCCCAGGCATAGGGAAACTTCTGCATCACCGGCCGGACGATTCCCATCGACCAGCTTTCCAGCGTCATGATCTGGAACAGCGAATAGGCCGAGGCGCCGATGGAGCCGAACCAGTCCGGGAACTCTGCGCCGAACAGCTGTGTCGCCATCACCGAGAACACATAATACAGCACCGCCAGCAGCATCACGATCGAGCCCATGCCCGGCAACGCCGCGATCAGCCCGCCGACAACGCGGCGCAGCGACGGCATGGTGGTGATCAGCCGCAGAACCCGCAGAACGCGCAGCGTGCGCAGCACCGAGAATGCCTCGGTCGCCGGGGCCAGCGCGATGCCGACGACCACGAAGTCGAAGACGCTCCAGGGGTCGCGGAAAAAGTGCAGGCGGAACACGACGATTCGTGCGGCAATCTCGACCACGAAGATCGCCAGGATGATATGGTCGAGGGCTTCCAGCATGGGACCGAATGCCTGCATGGCACGGTGGCTGGTCTCCAGACCCAGAATCACGGCGTTGATGACGATCAGTGCCGTGACCGCGCGCTCGGTGCGCGGGTCGGTGACAATTCTGCGAAGGTGCTCGATCAAGGTCATTCCCAAAGGCCAGTCCGGCGAACGCAGACTATAGCGAATTGTGTCAAGCCGGTGGTGGCTGCGCGGCAACCCGTCGGCTCTTGCTCCCGGGTTTCGGCTGCGGCTATCCTGCTGCGCACGCGGGCGTAGTTCAGTGGTAGAACGTCAGCTTCCCAAGCTGAATGTCGTCGGTTCGATCCCGATCGCCCGCTCCAAGCCGGCTCCGGCTTGCCGCCTGGCGTGATCGGTCCTATGTGACGGATGGAGCCGCTTCGCGCGAGATGTCCCGATGACCGAGATCGCAACCTCCGATCGTTCCATGCCGCGTGCGGCCCTTGCGGTCGCCGGCTTGTTCGGCGTGCTCCTGGCCATCGCGGTTGCGCTGTGGGGCTACTATGGGACGGCGGTCTTCACCGAGATGATCCTTGCCGGCCTCGCGGCCTGCTTCTAACGCATGATTCCGGAAAGTGGGAACCGGCTTTCGGGAAAAGATCATGCGCCGATTCTAACCTCGCCGGGACCGAGGCCGCCGCAACCATGACCGCCCGCACGACGCGCGTCATTCTGATCCTGTCCGCCTTCGTGGTCGGCTTGGCGCTGGCCTTCGGCGTCGTCATGCTCGTTGCCGGGCGCGGCGCGGGGCCGATCACCCAGGCTTCCGCCGTCGGCGGGCCGTTCAGCCTCGTCGACGGCGGCGGCAAGATGGTCACCGACCGGGACATGAAGGGGAAGCCGTTCCTCGTCTTCTTCGGTTTCACGCATTGCCCCGAAATCTGCCCGACCACGCTGTTCGAGGTCTCGGAGGTGTTTCGCCGGCTTGGCCCGGACGCCGACAAGGCGGCGGCCCTGTTCATCACCGTCGATCCCGAACGCGATACGCCTGCGGTGATGAAGGACTACCTGGCGAGTTTCGACCCTCGCCTGCGCGGGTTGACCGGCGATCCCGAAGCGATCCAGGCGGTGCTCAGGAGCTACCGGGTCTATTCAAAGAAGGTATTGCTCGACGGCGGCGGCTACACCATGGACCACACCGCGCTGGTCTACCTGATGGACAAGGAGGGCAGGTTCGTCGCGCCCTTCAACGTCAAGCGCGGCGCCGAAGCGGCGGCGGCGGACTTGCGGAAGTATTTCTAGAGCATGAACCCAAGAGCGCGGCGGCGCCGCGCATCACGAGGAATTCGCCGCCTGCCGCCGCGCGCGCCGTGATGACCGGGCCAGGCCATGCTCGGTCTTGTTCCAGCGATACGGATCGCGCAGGAGTTCCAGCACGCCGCGCCACGCCGCCACCGACAACAGCATCCAGTGCGCCGGCGCAGCCGCGATCACCCAGGCGCTCGCCAAGAGGCCGCGCCGCGCGAGGCCCATCAGGCTGCCCAGGGCGTTGGCCGACAATCCGCCAATCAGCGCCAGCACATGCAAGCCGCCGAAGCTCGTGTCGAAGACCGGCTCACCGGAGACGAGGCGCGCGATCACGAGTGCGACGAACGCCGGATAGATCAGCGCCGCGAGCACATTGCCGCCGACCATGAGTTGGAAGATCGCAAATCCGGCAGGGCCGACGTCATGAAACAAGGCCGCTGGCGTGCGCATGTGCACCAGCCAAGTCTGCGACCACCCCTTGAACCAGCGTGCCCGCTGGCGGAGCCATGGCTTCCAGGATGCCGGTGCTTCCTCGTAGGTGGTCGACGCGATCACCGTCGAGCGATAACCGAATCGCGCGAGCCGCATGCCGAGGTCCGCATCCTCTGTCACATTGTACGGATCCCACGCACCGATCGCACGCAGCGATTCGGTGCGGAAGTGATTCGACGAGCCGCCCAGCGGCAGCGGCAGGCGAAGGGCCGCAAGGCTCGGCAGCAGCACGTCGAAATGCGCCGCGTATTCGGCGGTGAACATCCGCGCCAGCCAACTGTCGGCGGTGTTGTCGATGGTCAGCGCCGCCTGCACGCAGGCGAGGTCGCGGCTGTGCCTGAGAAAGGCGTCGAGCGCGGCCCGCAACTGGCCGGCCTCCGGCCGATCCTCGGCGTCGTAGATCACCGTGAACGTTCCGCGCGCGAACGGCAGCGCCGCGTTCAGCGCCTTAGGCTTGGTGCGCGGGCCAGCGGCCGGAGCGACGATGACCTCGAAGCGGGGTGTGAGCCTGAGCCGCGCGATTGCCGCGCGTGTCTCCAGGTCGTCGGCCTCGACCACCAGCTTGATGTCGAGTTTCTCGGGCGGCCAGTCGATGTGTCCAATCGATTCGACCAGATCGGCAACCGAGGCAGCCTCGCGATAGATCGCGGCAATGACGGTGTAGACCGGCAGATTCGCGTCGGTGACCGCCGTGGAGTGTTCCACGGTGGGTGCCCGGACGAATAGGCCGAGCAACCTCAGCGCCATCCAGGCGAGGAACAGGAGCGAAAATCCGATGTTGATCGCCATCAGCGCTTCGTTTGGCGCGGTGACGAATGCGGCGGTTATGAATGCAGCAATCACCGCCCACCAATGCCCGGCGGCCGAGCCGGCTCTCGGCGCAGCCGACAGCAGCGGCGTGGCGGTTCGCAAGGTGTCGGCGGCACGTGCACCCCACGCGGCGCCGCAATGCCGAACGACGAACGCATGCAGACGCTGTGCTGTCGTTACGCGAAACCAGCGACGCAACTCCGGATCGCTGGCGGTAAGCTGCAGCAGCCGACGCGCCGCCGTGCCGCGTGGGGCGACAACGTGGATCGTTTCACCGTTGACGTGGAGGGAAAGGATGCCGGCCGCGGCTGCATCGAGCATCCGGTCGTCATCGACCGGACAGGCCGCGCGGGGAATTCGGTCGAGCGGCTCGAACGGAATTCCGCTCGCGAGTGCGTAGCTGCGCAGATAGTCGTCATCGCTGATGGTGCCTTCGGTGACGAGCACGCGGTCGGCGCCGATGCCCAGAGCAGCGGCGCGCCACTCGGCGTGTGCAAGGATGGCCGCCGGAAGGCGGTGGCGCAGCATATCCAATTCCGGAAAAGCCGACCGCCGCCGCTGCGCATAGCGATGGGAAGTGAACGCTGTGCGGGCGTGCCCCACAGGTTGCAGACGATCGGAGGCGAAGCGGACCGCCGCTCCGTCATGGCCACGCATACATCGTCCCCCCAGCCCCCGGGCTCAGCTTCCCGTTGTTCTCCTTCCAGAAGCGGCCTAGAGTAGCGGTACAGCTTTCTGGTGTGAAGGTCTGACGGTTCCCTTTTTTGCATATCTCGGGCCGGATCCCTCGCCGACGACCGCAGCGGTCACCGGTGCAATTGTCGGTCGCCGTGTCGTGCAACCTTGTCAGGCGGCCGTGTCACCGGTCTCGAAGCTTGGGCCGGAGGGTGGCCGGCACCCTCCGTTGACCCGGAACGGCGCGGCCTTTAGGGTTTCGCGCTTTCCGAGGAAGGGACATGAAGATTCTGGTGCCCGTGAAACGGGTGGTCGACTACAACGTCAAAATCCGGGTGAAGGCGGACGGTTCGGGCGTAGAGCTCGCCAACGTCAAGATGTCGATGAACCCGTTCGATGAGATCGCCGTCGAGGAAGCGTTGCGGCTCAAGGAGGCGGGGAAGGCGACCGAGATCGTCTGCGTCTCCATTGGTCCGGCGCAGGCCAGCGAGACGATCCGCACCGGCCTCGCCATGGGCGCCGACCGCGGCATCCTGGTCAAGACCGATACGGCGCTGGAACCGCTCGCCGTCGCCAAAGTCCTCAAGGCAATCGTCGAGGCCGAGCAGCCTGGCCTGGTCATCCTCGGCAAGCAGGCGATCGACGACGACAGCAACCAGACCGGACAGATGCTCGCGGCGCTGCTCGGCTGGCCGCAAGGAACCTTCGCCTCGAAGATCGTGATCGAGGGAGACGAGATCGCCGTCACCCGCGAGGTCGATGGCGGCCTGCAGACGGTGCGGCTCAAGACGCCGGCCATCGTGACCACCGACCTGCGCCTCAACGAGCCGCGCTATGCAAGCCTTCCAAACATCATGAAGGCGAAGAAGAAGCCGATCGACGAAAAGACGCCCGCCGACTACGGCGTTGACGTCAAGCCGCGGCTGGAGGTGCTCAAGACCGTCGAGCCGCCGCGCCGCAAGGCCGGGATCAAGGTCACGTCGGCCGCCGACCTGGTGGGCAAGCTCAAGAACGAAGCCGGGGTGCTGTGATGGCGACGCTGCTTCTCGCCGAGCACGACAACAATGCCCTCAAGGACGCCACGGCGAAGGCGCTCACCGCCGCCAGGGCGCTCGGCGCCGAGGTCGACGTGCTGGTAGCCGGGCAAGGGTGCCGGGGCGCCGCGGAAGCCGCCGCCAAGCTCGATGGTGTCCGTAAAGTGCTGCTCGCCGACGCACCGATCTATGCGCACCAGCTTGCCGAGCCGCTGGCCGCCCTTCTGGTGTCGCTCGCCAAGGATTACGATGCGCTGGTCGCGCCGGCAACGACCAGCGGCAAGAACGTGATGCCGCGGGTGGCGGCATTGCTCGACGTGATGCAGATCTCCGACATCCTGAAGGTCCAGGCCCCCGATACGTTCGAGCGGCCGATCTACGCCGGCAACGCCATCCAGACGGTGCGCTCGACCGATGCCAAGAAGGTCATCACGGTGCGCACCGCGGCATTCCCGGCGGTGGGCGAGGGCGGTTCGGCGCCGATCGAGCCCGTCGCGACGGCCGCGGACCCGGGATCGTCGACGTTCGTCGGCGAGGAGCTGTCGAAGCTTGAGCGGCCGGAACTGACCGCGGCGAAGGTCATCATCTCCGGCGGCCGGGCGATGCAGAGCCGGGAGAATTTCTCCAAGTACATAGAGCCGGTTGCCGACAAGCTCGGCGCCGCGGTCGGCGCCTCGCGCGCCGCCGTCGATGCCGGATATGCTCCCAACGACTGGCAGGTGGGCCAGACGGGGAAGGTCGTGGCGCCCGAACTCTACATCGCGGTTGGTATTTCCGGCGCCATCCAGCACCTTGCCGGAATGAAGGATTCCAAGGTCATTGTCGCCATCAACAAGGACGAGGAGGCGCCAATCTTTCAGGTCGCCGACTACGGCCTGGTGGGCGACCTTTTCAAGGTGCTGCCGGAACTGGCGGAAGAGCTTGCCAAGCTCGGCCGGTGAGACAACGTTGCGGCTCCTCATTCGTGGCCAGCTAGGTTAAAATTCTGACGTACGGCGTGCACGCGGGATTGATCGGATAGGCACAATGTCCCTGACTATTCGCAACATCGGTGTCATCGGCGCCGGTCAGATGGGCAACGGCATTGCCCATGTCTGCGCGCTTGCCGGCTACGCGGTGCGGCTCAACGACCTCTCGCCCGATCGCATCCGCGCCGGCCTTGCCACCATCAACGGCAACATGGCGCGCCAGGTCGGCAAGCAGATCATCGCCGAGAACGACCGCAAGGCCGCGCTGGAGCGGATCGAGGCTGCGGAATCGATCGAGGCGCTCGCCCAGTGCGATCTCGTGATCGAGACCGCCACCGAGAAGGAAGACGTCAAGCGCAAGATCTTCAATGCGCTCTGCGCCTCGCTCAAGCCCGAAGCGATCATCGGCACCAATACATCATCGATCTCGATCACGCGGCTGGCGGCCTCGACCGACCGGCCAGAAAAATTTATCGGCATCCATTTCATGAACCCGGTGCCGCTGATGGAGCTGGTGGAGCTGATCCGCGGCATCGCCACCGACGATCCGACCTTCGAGACGACCCGCGAGTTCGTCACGACCCTGGGCAAGACCATCGCGGTGGCCGAGGATTTCCCGGCCTTCATCGTCAATCGCATTCTCCTGCCGATGATCAACGAGGCGATCTACACCCTCTACGAGGGCGTGGGCACGGTGCAATCGATCGACACGGCGATGCGGCTCGGTGCGCACCACCCCATGGGGCCGCTGGAGCTTGCCGACTTCATCGGCCTCGACACCTGCCTGTCGGTGATGCAGGTGCTGTACGAGGGGCTGGCGGATTCCAAGTACCGCCCCTGTCCGCTGCTGGTGAAATACGTCGAGGCCGGCTGGCTCGGCCGTAAGACGCAGCGCGGCTTCTACGATTATCGCGGCGACAAGCCCGTGCCGACGCGGTAATCAGCGCCGCACCCCCGTTCATTCCCGCGCAAAGCGCGAATCCAGAAGCCACGTGTCAAAGCATCTCGGCTCTTTGGCCCTGGGTCCCCGCTTTCCGCGGGGACGAACGGGATCGGCTGAATTACGTCCTCGGCTTCTTACGCCGCCGCAGCGGCAGGCGCCGGGGCTGTTTCGCGCCACGCCGGCAGCGCCGAGACGCGGGCGAACCAGTCGCGTACGTGCTGGTAAGGTGCCAACGGCAGTTCGGCGGGTTCCGCCAGGAACAGCGGTACCGCTACTGAGAAGTCTGCAAGCGTTAGGCGGTCGCCGACCAGGTAGGTCTGCTTCGAGAGGTGGGCGTCGAGCACGGAGGCCTCGCGGTTGAAGCAGTCCGTCGCCCTGGCCACGATCGCGGCATCGGGCGCGCCGATGTTGAGGACACGCTTAACCGCCCGCTGGAAGATCAGCGGTCCGCAGGCCTCGGTACCCCAGTGCGCGAGCTGCCAGCTCTGCCAGCGCATGATATCGGCGCGAATGCGCGCGTCGTCAGGCCACAGCGGGCTTGCGTTGCAGCCAGCGAGGTACTGCATGATCGCGTTCGACTCCCAGAGGACCAGATCGCCGTCGACCAGCACGGGAGCGCGCCCGGTCGGATTGAGCGCGAGGTACTCCGGCGTGCGCTGCTGGCCCGCGGCGAGATCGACCAGCTCGAAATCGACCGGAATGCCAAGATGGGCAATGACGGCGCGGACCTTCCAGGTGTTTGGCGATGGCGGAAATCCGTAGAGCTTCATGGTCGTCTCCCTTGCTTGGTGAACTAAAGGCTTGGCAGCATTTGCGCGAGACGATCCAGGATCGGGCTCCAGCCGGCCTGATGCCGGTCGCGCGCGGCTTCGTCAAAGAACCGATCGTGCGTCAGCGTCAGCAGTGTGCCATCCCCGTTGCTCTTGAGCGCGATGGTCACCAGCGATTGCCGCTCCGGCGTGCCGCGCCACGCCCATGTGAAGACCAGCTTTTCGTCCGGCACGACCTCGCGGAATGTTCCGCTCACGTCATGCTCCTCGCCGCCGGCAGAGCGAACGACGATGCGATACCGCCCTCCAACTCGGGCATCGCTTTCCGTGAGCACTGGTTCCGCATTCGGTGGCAGGAACCACTGCTTCAGCTTTTCCGGGTCCGTCCAGGCGCTGAAGACTTTTCCCGGCGATGCGTTAAGCCGGCGCTTGATGGTGAGGCTTGGTTTGGCGGACATGGCTCCTCCACAAAGGCGGCAAGGCGATCAAGTCGCTCGGACCAGAAGCGTTGGTAGCGATTGAGCCAGTCCACGGCCTGTTCCATCGGCGCACCGGTTAGCTTGCAGGCGACCGTGCGGCCAGACTTGCTCCGTGTGATCAGGCCGGCGTCGGACAGCACGTCGAGATGCTTCATGACGGCGGGCAGCGATACCGAAAACGGCCGCGCCAGCTCGCTGACCGATAGCTGCCCCGCCTCGCCCAAGCGCGTCACCAATGCGCGGCGGGTCGGGTCCGCGAGCGCGGCAAAAACACGATCCAGTGGTTCGGTACGATAGTTAACCATTAGGTTTAGTGTTAGGCCACCAGGACGGCGCCGTCAATAGCCAGTGCATTGGCATCCGCACCGAATCGTTAGGCCTTAGGCTTTTGTTGATGACGGCGAGATAGCCTTGGCCCGGAGGAGACTGCCACGGCTGATGCAGATCATGGCCGAACTGGCGGCAAAGGCCTCGTGGGCCCGCACGCAGAAAGAGCTGAAGGCCCTGGCGAAAAGCCTCACGGTTAACAACTGGTGTGATCGCCACTTACCCCCGTATCGCCTCTTCGACGAGTTTCACGGCGTCCTCGCTCGCCCATTCCACCGGTCCGGCCAGGTATCCGATCTCGCAGCCGGCGCCATCAATCAGAATGCTGGTCGGCAGTCCGACGGCGCGGCCGACCATCTTCAGATCCTGGAACACCTTGGCGCTCGGATCGGCGTAGTAGCCGAGCCGGGTGATGCCGACCTCCCTGAGCCAGGTTTTCGGCTTCTCCGGGTCGCGGATGTCGATATTAAGGGCGACGACCTCGAATTTCGGACCGCCGAGCTTCTGCTGCAGGGCGTCCAGCGCGGGCATCTCCTTGCGGCAGGGCACGCACCAGGTCGCCCAGAGATTGAGGAGCACGGTGCGTCCGCGCCATTCCGTGAGCGAATGGATCTTCCCCGAGGCGTCCACGAATGCCAGGTTCGGGATCGCCAGGGCTTTCGTGGCCGGCGAGACCGCCGCCACGTCGCCGGTGGCCAGCGGCGCCAGTTGCTGCGCCTTCTGCACCGCCGGCTGGCACGCCGCGGCCGCGCCCGGATTGCCTGTCAGGGTCGCAATCCCGTATACCGCCGCCAGCCCGGCGCCGATCCCGGCAATGCCGCCCAGGATCACGACGGCAAGCCGCTTCTTGGCGTAACGTCCGGCGGTATCGGGACTGGAAATCATGGTCGGAAGGCCTTCGGTGATGGCATGAGCAACAAGATGTGGGGCGGGCGCTTTGCGTCGGGTCCCGATGCCATCATGGAGGAGATCAACGCCTCCATCGACGTCGATCGGCACCTCTATCGCCAGGACATTGCCGCGTCCAAGGCGCATACCGCCATGCTGGCGAAGCAAGGCATCATTACGGCGGACGATGCCGTGCAGATCGCTCACGGTCTAGACACGATTCTGTCAGAGATCGAGGGCGGGCGGTTCGAATTCAGACGGGCACTCGAGGACATTCACATGAATGTCGAGAGCCGGCTCGCCGAGCTGATCGGCCCCGCCGCCGGCCGGCTGCACACCGCGCGCTCGCGCAACGACCAGGTGGCGACCGACTTCAAGCTGTGGGTGCGCGACACCATCGACGCCGTCGATGCAGCGCTCGCCGGCTACCAGCGGGCGCTGGCCGAGCGCGCCAAGGACCATGCCGGCACCGTGATGCCGGGGTTTACCCATCTGCAGACCGCGCAGCCGGTGACGTTCGGGCATCATCTCCTCGCCTATGTGGAGATGGCGGCGCGCGACCGTGGCCGCTTCGCCGATGCCAGGCGGCGGCTCAACGAGAGCCCGCTCGGTGCCGGCGCGCTGGCCGGTACCTCGTTCCCGCTCGACCGCACGATGACGGCCAGGGAGCTCGGCTTCGACCGTCCGGCGGCAAACTCGCTCGACGCCGTATCGGACCGCGACTTCGTGCTGGAGACGCTTGCTGCCGCCGCGATCACGGCGATGCATCTGTCGCGGTTTGCCGAGGAGATTGTGATCTGGACCTCGCCGGTGGTCGGCCTGCTGTCGCTCTCCGACAAGTTCACCACCGGCTCTTCGATCATGCCACAGAAACGCAATCCCGATGCGGCAGAGCTTGTGCGCGCCAAGACGGGGCGCGTTGCCGGTGCGCTCCAAGCGTTGCTGATGGTGATGAAGGGATTGCCGCTCGCCTACCAGAAGGACATGCAGGAGGACAAGGACAGCGCCATGGACGCGTTCGCTGCGTTGATGCTGTCGATCGCCGCCATGACCGGTATGGTGCGCGATATGCAGCCGGACACCGCGCGCATGAAGAAGGCGGCGGGGGAGGGGTTTGCGACCGCGACCGATCTTGCCGACTGGCTGGTGCGTGTGCTCAAGCTGCCGTTCCGCGAGGCGCACCACATTGCCGGCCGGATCGTGGCGCAGGCCGCGGAACGCGGTGTGGCGCTGCACCGGCTGCCGCTCGCGGCGATGCAGATGGTCGAACCGGGCATCAGCGAAGACGTATTCTCGGTGCTCTCCGTCGACCGTTCGGTGAAGAGCCGCACCAGCTACGGCGGCACGGCGCCGCGCAACGTCGGCGCGACGGCGCGGAAATGGCTGCGCCGGCTCGACAGGGAGGGACGATGAACCGCAAGGAACGGCGCGCGGCGCAGCGCCTCGGCAGCGGCGCTGGCGGCGCGGCCTTCGATCAGGCGCAGCGGCTGTTCGGGCAGGCGCTGCAGTACCATCAGCGCGGACAGTTTCCCGAGGCGGAACGCCATTATCGCAGCCTGCTGGGGATCAAGCCGACGCATGAGCACAGCCTCTACAATCTTGGAATCCTCGCGCTGCAAACCAACCGCAATGACCTGGCCGTCGAGATGCTCGGCAAGGCCGTGGGTATCAACGGCGGCGATGCCGAGTGGCGCTACAACTATGCCTTCGCCCTGCAACGCGCAGGCCGCTCCGAGCAGGCGATCGAGCAGTATTCGCGGGCGGTGGCGCACAAGCCCGACTATGCCGAGGCGCATCTCAACCTCGGCAATCTAGTGTTCAGCCTGGGGCGGCTGGCCGAGGCGACGATCTGTTACCAGAAAGTGGCGGCGCTTAAGCCGGACTTTGCCGAGACGCATTACAATCTCGGCAATGTGCTGGCGCAGCAAGGCCGCACGCAGGAGGCGGTCGCCTGCTTCGAGCGGTCGCTCGCGCTCAAGCCGCTGGCCGAGACGCACAACAATCTCGGCATCGCGCTGGCGAAGGATCCGGCCCGCACGGACGAGGCCATGGCGCACTATCGCAAGGCGCTGGCGCTTAACCCGCTCTTCGTCGAGGCGGAGAACAACATCGCCAATCTGCACGCGGCGCGCGGCGAATTGGAGAAGGCCGCCGACATCTTCGGCCGAATCGTTCAAGCGCATCCGAACAATGCCGATGCCTACGAGAATCTCGCGCGCACCCTGCTGACCGGAGGGGCGGCGCTCGCCGCCGTTCCGGTTCTGGCGCAGGCGCTGACACTGCGCGAGACAAGCGCGGCCAAGCGCCTGTTTGTCGCCAGCGTGAAACAGGTACGATCCGGCTCCGATCATCCTGCGCTACGCGACCTGGTGGTGCGGTCCTTGACCGAATCCTGGGATCATGCCGGCCTCCTCGGCAACATCGTCGCCAGCCTGATCAAGACCAGCACGGAGACAGGCGGCTGCGTCGCCCGGGCGGCGCAGGCCTGGCCGCGGCGGTTGACGGCAGAGGAACTGTTCGGAGCGTCGGGCCCCGATCAGGTCTTCAAGGACCGGCTGCTGCTGGCCTGGCTGCAGACCGCGCGTGTCACCGATATCGAGATCGAGCGGTTCCTGACGATGGCGCGCTCGGTGCTGCTGCGATGCGCCGGCGGGCCGGCCGGCGGCAACGTGCAGGCGCATGAATTGCGGTTCTGGTCCAACCTCGCGCAGCAGTGCTTCGCCAACGAATTCGTCTTCGCCACCACCGAGGACGAGGTCGCGGCGGCGACACGGCTACGCGGCGAGGCCGCCGCCGCACTTGGCGCCGGCGAGCCCGTGCCGGTGTTGCAATTGCTGGCAATTGCGGCGCTCGGCCGGCTGGATACGCTGGCGCACGCCGCACGCTTGCTCGATCACGCATGGCCGGATGACGTGCGGGCGGTCTTGCGGCAGCAACTCAGCGAACCGCGGGAGGAACAGCAACTGCGCGCCTCGATTCCGCGACTCGCGCCGATCAAGGACGACGTTTCGCGTCGGGTGCAAGCTCAGTACGAGGAGAACCCCTATCCGCGCTGGATCAACGTGCCGCGGGAATCCCCGCAACCGGCCGACGAGCATCGGCAGGCGCCTTTCCTGCATGCGCCCATCCGCCCCTATGGCAGCGGCATCGGGACCGAAGTCTTGATCGCCGGCTGCGGCACCGGCCAGCACGTGGTCGGCATCGCGCAGCGCTATCCGCAGGCCCGCATCCTGGCCATCGATCTCAGCATGACCAGCCTCGGCTACGCGGCGCGCAAGACCCGGGAACTCGGCCTGACTAATGTCGAATACGCGCAAGCCGACATTCTCGAGCTCGGCGCGGTCGGCCGATCATTCGATGTGATCGAGTCGAGCGGCGTGTTGCACCATCTCGGCGATCCCTTCGCCGGATGGCGCGTCCTGTTGTCCGTGCTCCGGCCCAGGGGTTATATGCATGCCGGCCTCTACAGCGAGCTGGCGCGGCAGCAAATCGTGGCCGCGCGCCGGTTCATCGCCGAACGCGGTTACGGATCGAGCGTGGAAGACATCCGCCGCTGCCGGCAGGACCTGATCGAGGCCGCGACCGACGGCTTGCTCAAGGAGATCGCGGATCTCGGCGACTTTTACACGGTCAGCGACTGCCGTGACCTGCTGTTCCATGTGCAGGAGCACCGGCTGACGCTGACGCGAATCAAGGCATTCCTGGAGGACGCCGGATTGTGCTTCCTCGGGTTCGATCTCGAGCCATCGCAGTATCACGCCTACGCCAGGCAATTTCCCGACGACAAGGCGATGACCAATCTCGCTCAATGGCACGTCTTCGAGATGCAGAATCCACAAACATTCATCGGCATGTATCAGTTCTGGGTACAGCGAAGCCTGTGAACGCCCGGGGTCGAACTGTCGATTTGCCGGCCGGTCTGCTATTGTGTCGAACCTTCAGGAGGCCTCGTGGCTCAACCGTTCGCTCCCGCCTTGCTCCGATGGGCTCTGATCGGCGCACTTGCCGCGACCGTTCTTGCCGGCTGCGGCCGCAAGGGGCCGCCAGAGTCGCCGCCGGGGGCGCAGGCGCTCGAGCCCCCCATCGACCCGGCGACCGGCAAGCCGTGGCCGATCATGTCCCGGGAGGGTTATCCGGTTGCTCCGGCCGGCGAGAAGAAGCGCATCCCGCTCGATTGGCTGATCGAATAGCCCTGCTCGGGGGATGGTTCTGCGCCGGAGAATTGCCCTACACCATCCGCGCCAGCCATAGCGACAGCGCCGGGATATAGGTCACCAGCATCAATGCGAGAATTGCGAGCGCGACGAACGGCATCAGCCCGGGATAGAGGGTGGTCGACGGCACCTTGAACAGCGCCTGGAACACGAAAATGTTGATGCCGAACGGCGGCGTGAACGTGCCGATGGTCAGATTCATCACCACGATCACGCCGAAATGGATCGGGTCGACGCCGAGCGTCTTCGCCACCGGCAGCAGCAGCGGCGCCAGGACCAGGAGCGCGGTGGCGGTATCGAGCACGCAGCCGACCAGCAGCAGGAACATATTGATGATCAGCAGGATCACCCAGGGCGAGGCATGCAGCCCGGTGATGAACTCCGCCGTAATCTGTGCCACGCCGCTGATGGTCAACAGCCACGCATAGAGCGACGCCGCGGCGACGATGATGAACACCAGCGCGGTCAGCATCATGGTCCGCGTCGCGACCGCGAACAACTGCGCGAGCGTGACCTCCTTGTAGACGAAATAGGTCACGAAAATCGCATAGACGCAGGCTACGCCCGCAGCCTCCGTCGGGGAGAAGGCGCCCGAATAGATGCCGCCGAGGATGATGGCGATGGCGCCAACGGCCCACAGGCCATCCCGGCTCGCATAGAGGAACTCCGAGAATGAGAACGCCTGCGACTCGCGGATGCCCTGGCGATAGGCGTACACGTAGATGTAGAGGGCAAACAGGCCGGCCAGCACCAGGCCGGGGATGATTCCGGCCGCAAACAGGTGAACGACCGACGTTTCTGCCGCAATTCCGTAAAGGATGAATCCGAGGGACGGCGGAATCAGATTGTCGAGGGCATTCTCCGCGGTCACGAGTCCGCCCGCGAACTTCTCGCTGTAGCCGGCTTTGCGCATCTGCGGATAGGTCAACTGTCCCACGGCAGCGACGCCGGCGCTGGTGGCGCCGGAAATGGCGCCGAACACCGCCGCCAGGCCAAGCGAGGTCATCGGCAGGCTGCCGCGGACCGTGCCGATCATCGACGTGACCCAGCGCAAGAGCCGAACCGAAATGCCGCCGCGCGCCATCAGGTCGCCGGCGAAGATGAAGAACGGCACGGCGAGCAACGGCCACTTGTTCAGGGAGTCATACATCACCTGGTGAACGACGGTCGACGGCAGCCGCAGGAACAGCAGCGCCACCTCGGAGGTCGCCAGCAGGATCAGGAAAATCGGGATACCGAGCACCAGCAGGATGATCGGCAACACCACCAGCAGCAACAGCATGACCTAATGTCTCCGGGAAACTGCAGCTTGCCGGGCGTCAATTGCCGTCGCCGACGCACGAGGCGTCCAGGTTCGCGGTGACGACGATGGAACCGGTCGCGTCATTCGAACCGACCGGTGATATAGCTGCGCAGGCGCACGACGACGGCGACCGCCATCAATCCAAATCCGATGGGAACAGCAATGTGCGGAATCGTCAGCGGAACGCCGGCGCTGATGCTGACTTCCCCGCTCCGCCAGAACAGACCGATGACGTGGTAGGATTGGATGACGACGTAGACCGAGGCGCAAATCATCAGTAGCGCGGTCAGGGCGCCGACGATCTCCTTGATCGGCGACCGCAACATGGTCGCGAACAAGTCCATTCTGATGTGGAGGCCCTGATAGGTGATCGTCGCGGCGGCCAGAATGACGCCCCACAGGACCATGTAGATGAGCACCTCTTCGGCCCAGTACAGAGCCTCGAAGAAGAAATAGCGGGCGACGACGTTGGCGAAATTGATCGCAATGGCTCCGCACAACAGCGCCCCGGTCACGACGTAGGGGATACGGACGAAGATGAGGTCGGCAATCGGCGCAGTCTCAGTCGCGGGCGGGGCCGTGTCTTGGTCGCTCATCGGTCCAATCCCTGCAAAGGTCGCCGACGGCGCACTCAAGTCCATGCGCTCGGCGGCAGGTCGTATCAACCGGCTTCGACTGGCAGCCAAGCCTGCCGGCATAGCGGCCGGGAGGCTTGGGTCAGTCGTGCCGGATTTGTCGGCTCGATCCTCGTCTCACCACTTAACTTATTGGATCTTGTTGCCGTAGGACTTCACCTTCTGGAAGAAGGCCTTCAGTTCCGGCGTCTTCGCCGTCACGACCTCACCGACCGATCCGAGCGTTTTGCGCATCTGCTCCATTTCCTCGGGCGTCCAGAAGATGAACTCGCCGCCGTTCTTCTTCCATTCCGCCTCTTGCTCGGCGATCTTGACCGAGGTCAGCGCGATGAAGTCCTTCTGCAGGGAGCGCCCGACGTCCACGACGGTGGTGCGCAGGTCCGCCGGCAGGGAATCGAGCCACTTCTTGCTGAACGTGGGGTAGGTGACGAGCAGCGTATCCTCGGTCTTCAAGAGCGTCTTGGAGTAGGTATAGAGCTTGAAGTTGGTGTGGATCGTCTGGCCGCTCATCGTCCCGTCGATGGTGCCGTTGTGCAGCGCCGTGATCATGTCGTTGAGGCCCATCGGGATGGCGGCCGCTCCGAGCCGCTTCATGCGCTCGCGCTCGGCGTCGGTGGCATTGACGCGCATCTTCTTGCCCGAGAAATCAGACAGCTTGCGCAGCGGATTTTTCGCGATATAGCGGCCGTCCGCTTGTCCCGCGATGATCAAGCCGACAATGCCTTTGTCGACCATCAAGTTCTGGATGTCCTTGAGGAGTTCCGGGTCTTGCAGGACTCGGTTGGAGTGAGCGCGATCCTTGAACATGAACGGAATACTGAACACGCCGGCCCTGGCATCGACGCCGGCGTAGAAGTCGATCGGCATCACCGCCGCTTCGATGGTGCCGAGCTGCAAGCCCTGCACATGGGCGGCGGGCGAACCGAGCTGACCGCGTGGGAAGATCTTGACTTCGATGCGGCCGTTGGTCGCCTTCTCGAGACGCTCCTTCAGCATGATCAGATAGCCGTGGTCGGCGTCGTTGAATGCCAGCACGCCGGCCTTCATCGTGAAGTCGGCGGCCTTCGCAGTGTCCAAACTGCCGGCGAGCGCGAGCGCGAGAATTGATCCCGCGACCGACGCGGTGCGCAAGAGTGCAGTGGTCATAGTTACCTCCCCGTGTGACGCTACAGAACTCTATTTAGAGTTGGCATTTCGGCGCATCCCAACACGAGCTACATCGCCCGGTCAGCAGCGCCATCGCGGCTTGTCTGATAGCTGCCAGTATTTCCCCCTCCTGTATGTGCCGTCAACGACTGTTACGCCAAACGCGGCCCATGGCCGGTGCTTGCATCCAACGGCTCGCTTGAACTTGCGGGCTCCATCACCGCTTTGGTGACGGCGTTCCGCTTGACTGGATGGCGGAGAGACAAATCGCCCCCGGCGACGCGTTGCTGCGCCTCCAGGGGCTTCGATCATGGCTCGTGCGGGCCTGGGGTTGACCGCGCCGTTCGTTGGTTTCAGGGCTTGCCGCTGATCGCCTTCACCTTCTTGTAGAAAGCGTTCGCGACGGGATTCTTCGCCGTCACGTCGTCGCCGACCGATTCCGTCTTTTTACGCATCTCGGCGTGATCGGCAGCCGACAGCTCGATGAACGAGCCACCGCGTTCGAGCCACTTCTTGGTCAGATCGGTGTCATCGCGATCAGCCAACTTCGTAAACTCGGGTTTCAATGAGCGCACGGCCGTCACGACGGTATTGCGCAAGTCGGGCGGCATGCTGTCGAGCCATTTCTTGCTGATGCCGGCGTAGCTGACGAGCATTGTGTCATTGGTCTTCAGCAGCACATTGGAGTAGGTGTGCAGGTTGAAGTTCACGTGGATCGAGATGCCGCTCATGGTGCCGTCGATGACCCCGCTCTGCAGCGAGGTCACCATCTCGGCGAGTCCCATCGGGATCGCGGTCGCCCCGAGGCGCTTCATGCGCTCGCGCTCGGCATCGGTCGCGTTCACACGCAGCTTCTTGCCGCTGAAATCGGAAAGCTTCCGCAGCGGCTCACGGGCGATGTACTTGCCGTCCGCGATCGCTCCGACCATGCCCCCGACGACGCCTTTGCTTTCAAGCAATGGCATGAGCTCGTCGAACAGTTCCTTGTCCTGTACCAGCCGGTTGGCGTGGTGGCGATCCTTGAACAGGAAAGGACTGCTAAACACGCCGGCGCGCGGGTCAATGCCGGCATAGAAGTCGATCGGCGGCATGAACGCCTCGATCGTGCCCAGCTGCAAGCCCTGGAGATGCCCCGCGGCGGAACCGAGTTGCCCGCGCGGGAACACCTTCACCTCGACCCGCCCGTTGGTCGCCTTCTCGACCGCCACCTTGGTGGCTTCGGCAAAGCCATGCTGGGCGTCGTTGACCGAGAGGACACCGAACTTCATCGTGAATTCGGCGGCCGCCGCCTGTGGAACACCGAAGCCGACGACGCATGCGAAGGCGACGACCGGACCCGCCATCGAAGCTGTTCGCGCAAATATCCCGACCATGCTGATACCCTCCCCGCTTATTTTCATTGATTCTCGCTGACGAGGGATCGGCGCACCAGCGATTGCCGGATTGATTGCGCCTCCCTCGAATGTTTGTAGTATTTCCCGCGTCCCCTGCCGCGTCAACGACGCGTACTGCTGCGTGCGGCGCGAATATGTTGCACGTCGGCGTCCCCGCAATCTCCATGGATCACAGCAATGACGGATCGTGGCCTGATCGACGTGCATCAACATCTGATCCCACAAGTCTACATCGACCGGTTGGCAACGGTCGGCGTGATGGGCAGCGGCGAGCACCCCTGGCCCAACTGCGACGTGGGCAAGGCGCTCGATCTGATGGATCGGACCGGCATCACGACAGCGTTCACCTCGATCTCATCGCCGGGCCTGTATTTCGGCGACGTTGCATTCACGCGCCGTCTTGCGCGTGAATGCAACGTCGCCATGGCCGAACTGGTTCGCAACAGGCCGGACCGGTTCGGCGCCTTCGCGGCGCTGCCGTTGCCGGACGTCGACGCCGCGCTGCGCGAGCTCGAATATGCGCTCGATGTCCTCAAGCTCGACGGCGTCAATCTCGTGACGCACGTCGCCCACCGCTACATGGGCCATCCCGAGGAGGCGGAGCTATATGCGGAACTCGACCGGCGTCGCGCCGCTGTCTTCGTGCACCCGGTGCGTCCCAATCTCGATGGCTTGGCGCCGCTAAGTTACTCCACCGGGCTCACCGAGCTTGTGTTCGATACCACACGCGCGATTGCCAACATGCTGTTCACCGGAACGCTGGCGCGGTTTCCCAACATCCGGTTCATCATGCCGCATGCCGGCGGCGTGACGCCGTTCCTGCTGTTCCGCCTGAGCGGCCAGGATACCAACCCGCGCATGCGCGACAAGATTCCGGAGGGTGTGGCGGCCTACATGCGCCGGTTCTATTACGACGTCGCCCAATCGGCTGCGCCATTGTCGCTGCGGGCACTGTCCGAGGTCGCGGAGCCTGACCGCATCGTGTTCGGGACCGACTACCCGTTCGCGCTCACCCGGGAAAAGGTCGTGTACGACACCATCGCCGGGGTCCGGGACTATGGCGGCTACGACGCAGCCCAGCGCCGCAAGGTTGAGCGCGACAACGCGCTCGCCCTGTTCCCGCGGCTTGCCGCAGGTTAAGGTTCAGAAATGCACCACTTCGCCTATCGCAACGGCGTGCTGCACGCCGAGGCGGTGAATCTCGTCACCCTTGCCGCGTCGGTCGGGACGCCGTTCTACTGCTATTCGACCGCGACGCTCGAGCGCCATTACCAGGTGTTTGCCGGGGCCTTCGCCGATACGCCGGCGCTTGTCTGCTACGCCATGAAGGCGAATTCCAACCAGGCGGTGATCAGGACGCTGGCCCGGCTCGGCGCCGGGGCCGACGTCGTCTCCGAAGGCGAGCTCAAGCGGGCCCGCACCGCCGGCATTCCGCCGGAAAAGATCATGTTCTCCGGCGTCGGCAAGACCGATCGGGAAATGGCGCTGGCGGTGGACGAGGACATTCTCTGCGTCAACGTGGAGTCGGAGGCCGAGCTGGAGCGGCTGTCGGCGATCGCGGCGGGGAAGGGGCGGACGGCGTGCATCTCCGTCCGCGTCAATCCCGACATTGACGCCCGGACCCACCGTAAGATCGCCACCGGCAAGGCGGAAAACAAGTTTGGCATCCCGATCAGCCGCGCGCGCGAGGTCTATGCGCAGGCCGCCCGCCTGCCGGGTCTGCGCGTGACCGGGGTCGACATGCATATCGGCAGCCAGATCACGGAGCTGCAGCCGTTCGGCGATGCGTTCGCGCTGTTGAACGAGTTCGTGTGCACGCTGCGCGGAGACGGCCACGTCATCGACCATGTCGATCTCGGCGGCGGTCTCGGCATCCCCTATCGCGACAACAACGAGCCGCCGCCGCATCCGGAGGCCTATGCCGCCGTCGTCAAGAATGCGACGCGCGACCTCGGCTGCACGCTGATCTTCGAGCCGGGCCGGCTGCTGGTCGGCAACGCCGGGATCCTGCTGACCCGCGTGCTCTACGTGAAGCGCGGCGAGGCCAAGACCTTCATCATCGTCGACGCCGGCATGAACGACCTGGTACGGCCGACGCTCTACGATGCCCATCACGAGGTCTGGCCGGCCGCCGAGTCTGAACCAGACGCGCCGCGGGTGGTCGCGGACGTGGTGGGCCCGGTCTGCGAATCCGGCGATTTCCTTGCGCTGGACCGCGACCTGCCGCTACCCCGCCCGGGCGATATCCTCGCCGTGATGTCGGCCGGCGCCTATGGTGCGGTACAGGCGGGCACCTACAACACCCGGCCGCTGATCCCAGAGGTGCTGGTGCGCAATGGCGAATGGGCCCTGGTCCGCCCGCGCCTCGATATCGACGCATTAATTGGGCTCGATCGCCCGGCGCCATGGCTGTAACGAAACGGCTCTTGCATCACAGCTTGGTGAAAACCGTACGGCGGTCTCGCGGATTGACCGCGACCGTGTGTTATCGTGTCGCACGGATTCCGCAGGAGAGCTAGCAGGAGAGCTAGCAGGAGAGCTAGCAGGAGAGCTAGCAGGAGAGCTAGGTGACCGACCGGCAACTGGATGCCCATGACGAGCGGCGGTCCCGCGACGATGCCGCTACCACGATCCTAGCTCGGGCCCTGCAACGTGCCCGCTGGACGATCTTGTGGGAGCGGCTGTGGCCGGCGCTGGCCTCGATTGCGACGGCAATCGGCGTCTTTCTGGCCCTGTCATGGCTCGGCGTCTGGCTGTGGCTGCCGCCGCTCGCCCGCGCCATCGGGTTATTTGCCTGTCTCGCGCTGATCGCCGTCTCGGCCGTGCCGCTGCTGTTCGTGCGGCTGCCGAGCAAGGCGGATGCGTTGCGCCGGCTGGATCGGCTCAGCGGCGTCGTGCATCGCCCCGCCACCGCCATGGCCGACACCCTGGCGGCGCCGGCCGACGATCCGCTGTCGAGCGCGTTGTGGCGCGCGCATGTCGAGCGCGCCATCGCCGCGGCGCGGGCGCTGAGGGCAGGAATGCCGGCGCCCAAGGTGCCGGTCCGGGACCCCTATGCCATACGGGCGGCCGTGCTGATTCTGGCGGTCGCCGCCTTTTTCGGCGCCGGTGGGGAGCGCTGGAGCCGCATCGGCGCGGCCTTCGATTGGCGCGGGGTCGTTGCGCCGAAGAATTTCCGCGTCGACGCCTGGGTGACGCCGCCGCCCTACACCACCCGTCCGCCGATCCTACTGCCGGGCGTGCGGCCTGGCGAGCAGACCCGGGCGGCCTCCTTTGAGCCGTTCTCGGTGCCATCTGGCAGCACGCTGGTCGTGCGCGCAACCGGCTCGGTGCAGGTCGATCTGGCGACGAAAGGCGGGCTCAAGCCCGCCGCCCCGGAGGACACCGCCAAGCGTCCGATTCCCGGCGCCGAGGAACATCGCTTTGCGATCACCGGCGATGGATCAGCGACGCTGCGCGGCGTCGCTGGCGGCGACGTCACCTGGATGTTCCAGGCGGTTCCCGACAAGCCGCCGGCGATCGCGCTAACCAAGGAGCCGGAGCGGCAGGCCCGGGGAAGTTTGCAACTGCTCTACAAGGTCGAGGACGATTATGGCGTGGTCGGCGCGCAGGCGACGTTCGCGCAGAAGTCGGCCGCCGGGAAGGACGCGCATGTGCCGCGCCCGCTCTACGGAGCGCCGGATTTTCCGCTGTCGCTGCCGCAGGCGCGCACGCGCAAAGGGACCGGCCAGACCACCAAGGACCTCACCGAGCATCCGTGGGCCGGAACCGACGTGCTGATGACGCTCACTGCGCGCGACGACGGCGGCAATGAGGGGCGCAGCGAAGCGCAGGATCTGCGTCTGCCGGAACGAGTCTTCGTCAAGCCGATGGCGCGGGCGCTGATCGAGCAGCGGCGCAATCTGGCACTCGATGCCGAGGCCCGCGCCGACGTTCTGGTGGCGTTGGAAGCCCTGACGATCGCGCCCGAGCGCTTCGAGACACCGGCCGGCGTCTATCTCGGCCTGCGGTCGATCTACTGGCAGCTTGGCCGGGCCAAGAAGGATGACGAGCTTCGCGACGCGGTCGCGCGGCTGTGGTCGATGGCGATTGGCATCGAGGACGGCAACCTGTCGGACGTCGAGAAGGCCCTGCGTGCCGCCCAAGAGGCGCTGCGGGAAGCGCTGGAACGCGGCGCAAGCGAGGAGGAGCTCAAGAAGCTGATGGATCAGCTTCGCGCGGCGATGGACCGCTTCCTCCAGGCGCTGGCCGAGCAGATGCGGAAAAATCCGGAACAGATGGCGCGGCCGCTCGATCCGAATACCCGCATGATGCGGCCGCAAGATCTGCGCAGCATGCTCGACCAGATGGAAAAGCTCGCGCGCTCCGGCAACCGTGACGCCGCGCGGCAGATGCTCGACCAGCTGCAGCAGATGCTGGAGAACCTGCAGATGGCGCGGCCCGGCCAGCAGGACGGCGGCGACGACATGAATTCGGCGCTCGACCAGCTCGGCGACATGATCCGCCGTCAGCAGCAGTTGCGCGACCGCACCTTCCGCGAAGGGCAGAACCAGCGCAACGAGCGGCGGCGCGGCCAGCACGGCGACCAGAACCGGTTTGGCGATCTGCAACGCAATCAGCAGGGGTTGCGCGACCAGCTCCGGCAATTGATGGAACAGCTGCGCCAACACGGCCTGGGCCAGCAGCCTGGCCAGCCCGGCGACAAAGGCGACGACGGCATGGGCGAGCTCGGCCGCGCCGGTGAAGAGATGGGCAGTGCCGAAGGCCAGCTCGGCGAGGGTGATGGCGAGGGCGCCGTCGGCTCGCAGGGCCGCGCGCTGGAGGCGCTGCGCCGCGGTGCGCAGGGCATGGCGCAGGCCATGCAGCAAGGGCAGGGCCAAGGCCCCGGCCCGGGTCAGCCCGGGCGGTTGGGCCGCTCGCGGGCGGACCAGGAGACCGATCCGCTGGGCCGGCCGTTGCGCGGGCGCGACTACGGCGACGACAGCACGGTCAAGGTGCCCGGCGAGATCGATGTGCAACGGGCGCGCCGCATTCTCGAGGAACTGCGCCGCCGCTTCGGCGAATCCTTCCGGCCGCAGCTCGAGCTCGACTACATCGAGCGGCTGCTGAAGGATTTCTGATAACGCGCCGGCCGCTTAACGGCAGACGTTGGCGAAGCCTGACGCGACCGCGTTCGCGCGGATGCCTCTCGGCCCGACTTCCTTTGACAAGCCTGCTGTAGGTCGTCAGCGCCGCTTTGGCTGCGGCATACGCCAGGGTGGCGTCTTACAGCGGGAAGGCGCCGTTGGATGGAGGAGATGTGTCGGCGGGAAAATGGCGCTATGGTTACCGAATGACAAGAACGTAAGAAAAAGTAAGGTACTGACCTGATGGTGAAGTCGCGCCGCCGCTGACCCACGGCCTAGTTTCCTTTCTCCGCGTTGTACCGTAACTTGAGCCGCCAGTACCAGCCCGTGGTGCGACTCAAGGGGACGCTTGCGGTCCGCTTGGGTCGCGCCCGTCCATTCACGACGTTGGTGGGCTGACCGATTCCGACACTTGGCGATCAAGTGTCGGAGGACACCGCAATGGATATAGGCCGAACGGGCATGGAGCAGAGTGTCAGCAAGGCCACCAGCGACAAGAGTCAGGTGCAGGTCATCGCGCGCGCGGCGGCGATCCTGCGGGCGCTGGAAGATCAGGCATCCGGGCTCAGCCTCGGCCAGATCGCGCAGCGCGTGGACCTCGCGCGCTCGACGGTGCAGCGCATCGTCGCCGCGCTGGAGGCGGAAAAGCTGGTCATTGCCGCCTCGCCGAACGGACGCGTCCGGCTTGGCCCCACCATCCTGCGGCTCGCCGCCTCGGTTCGCACCGATTTCGTCTCGCTGGCGCATCCGTTCCTGGTGAAACTCTCGCACGAGCTGCGCGAGACCGTCGATCTCGCGGTGGTGAAGCGCGACCACCTGGTCTTCGTCGATCAGGTCATCGGCCCGCAGCGGCTGCGCACCGTATCGGCGGTCGGCGACAGCTTCCCGCTCTACTGCACGGCCAACGGCAAGGCCTACCTGGCGCAGCTCGAGCGGCCGGTGATCGAGCAGTTGATCGGACGGACCTACGAGAAGCGCACGCCGAAGACGCTGACCCGGCTTGACGACCTGCTCAAGGATCTCGACGCCGTTCGCAAGAGCGGCGTCGCCTACGATCGCGAAGAGCACACGCTCGGAATCTGCGCCGCCGGCGTCGCCCTGCGCGATGCGCTCGGCAACTATGTGGCGGTCTCGGTGCCGGTGCCGGCGCAGCGTTTCAAGGAGAACCAGGAGCCCATCGCCGGCCGTCTGCTGGCGACGAAACGCGCGCTCGCCGATGATCTGTCGGCAGCCGAATAGCAGGGGCTGGATACCGATCCCGGTATTGTGCTGGCGACCATGATACAATACAGATGTCCCGTATTCCGGGACAATAACCAGCCAGTTCGCAGTGCTTAGGGAGGTGGAGCCGTGGCCAGGAAAATTCGCGGCGTGACGTTCGAGGAGAACCTCAACAACAGCATGGGGCTGGAGTTCTACAACCTGTCCCACCGCTTCGGATACCAGTCGCCGAACTGGCCGTATTTCGAAGACGTCAAGATCGAACGCATCCACTACATGGCGAAGTCGGGCGTGCTGTCGCAGCGAATAACCACATCGATGCACAACACCACGCATATCGACGCGCCGGCTCACGTCATACAAGGTACACCGTTCATCGACGAGGTTCCCCTCCCGCACTTCTTCGGTTCCGGCATCGTTATTTCGATCCCCAAGAAGAAGTGGGAGCAGATCACCTACGACGACCTGGAGAAGGCCGCCGGCAAGATCGTGCGCACGCGCGACGTCGTCATCGTCAACACCGGCTGGCACAAGTTCTACGAGGACTCGGAGGACTACTTCTGCCGCGCGCCCGGCTTCGTGCCGTCGGCCGGCGACTGGTTCGTCGAGAAGAAGGTGAAGGTGGTCGGCCACGACACCCAGGCGAACGACCACCCGCTCGCCACCGCCATCGGCCCGCAGCGCAACGGCCCGCTGCATCCGCACCTCGCCGAGGAATACAAGAAGTGGTCGGGCGGCCGCGACTGGAAGGACGATTTCCCGGAATGGGAGCCGGTGCACCGCATCTTGTTCAAGAACGGCATTCTCGGCATCGAGAACGTCGGTGGCGACATCGACAAGGTAACCGGCCGGCGCTGCACCTTTGCGTATTTCCCGTGGAACTGGGACCGCGGCGACGGCTGCATCGTCCGTCTCGTCGCCATCATCGATCCGAAAGGCACATTCCGTATCGACCGGGGGGAGAAGTTCTGATGCAGGTGAAACGTTTCAGCGACGCCAAGCCGTACGTCGCACCCAATCACCGCGATTGCAGCGCGTTGCGTCTGTTCGGCGCGGAAGCCGGCGGTACCAAGTCGCTCGTGGTCGGGCTCTCGCACTTTCTGCCGGGCGGCGGCGCCGGTCCCGACGCCTCGCCGCCCGAAAAGGTGTATTTCGTGCTGGCCGGAGAGCTCACCGTCATCGTCGACGGCAAGGAGACGGTTCTGAAGAGGAACGATTCCTGCGTCATCGGTCCGAACGAGATGCGCGAGATCGTCAACCGCGGCAACGAGGTCTGCACGATCCTGGTCGCGGTCTCGCCGGTGTAGACCATGCTCCGTCACCCTGAGGCGCTCGCCGCATAGCGGCGAGCCTCGAAGGGCGACGGCCGGGTACCCGCGGCCATCCTTCGAGGGCCATGCTGCGCATGGCCACCTCAGGATGACGCCTCAGTATGTGGTGAGTCAGATATGTCCGAGGATGCCCTGAAGAATCCCCTCTCCCTGTTCGACATTCGTGGAAAAACCGCGATCGTCACCGGCGCGTCGGGCGCCTTCGGCAAGGTGGCGGCGAAAACGCTCGCTGCGGCCGGCGCCAACGTCCTGCTGGCGGCCGGCAACGCATCCGAGATGAAAAAGGTCGCCGCCGAATGCGAGGCGCTTGGCGCCAAGGTCGGGAGCATCGCCAAACGGCCTGCATCGGAAGCCGATTGCGCGGCGATCGTCGATGGGGCCGTGAAGGCATTCGGCCGCGTCGATATCCTGGTGGTCGCGGGCGGCCTCAATAAAGTGTCGAAGATCGTCGACCAGAAGCCGGAAGACTTCCTCGACGTGATGGACGCCAACGTCACCCAGTCGTGGCTGATGGCGCGTGCCGCCGGTGCGCAGATGCTCAAGCAAGGCAAGGAAGGCAAACCTGGCGGCAAGGTGATCCTGACCTCGTCGGCGCGTGGACTGCTCGGCCACCCCGCCGGCTACACCGCCTATTGCGCGTCGAAGTCGGCGGTCGACGGCATTACCAAGGCGCTCGGCTGCGAATGGGGCGGCAACGGCATCACGGTCAACGCGCTCGGGCCCACGGTGTTCCGGTCGCCGCTGACGGAATGGATGTTCGCCGAGGACGAGCGCGGCAAGACCGTCCGCGCCGGGTTCCTCACGCGTGTCCCGAAGGGGCGCCTCGGCGAGCCGTCGGACCTCGCTGGGCCGCTCCTGTTCCTCGCCTCGGCGGCGTCGGATTTCTATACGGGGCATATTCTCTATGCGGATGGTGGCTATACGGCGGGTTGATTTTTTCGTGTCCCGGGCGCAGCGCAGCGTGAACACCGGAAGTCGGGTGTACCCGACTTCCGGCACGATTTGAACAGCCGCAAGTCGGAAACATCCGACTTGCGATGCGCTGCAGAATCGGGACCGTTGCGAATTCGGAGCTTGGAACGGCCCCGGATCGGCGGTGCAGCACCGTAGCGCGCGAAGACGCGCGTAAACGCGCTTATAGTGCCGCACCGCGTCCGGGACACGAGGGCAAGTGGTGACATGAGCAAAGCGCGCATCGCCGTCATCGGCGCCGGCCTCATGGGGCACGGCATCGCCCAGGTGTTCGCGCTTGCCGGCCACGACGTCACGGTCTATGACGCCGTCGAGGCGAGCCTGAAGACGGTCCGCGACCGCATCGCTGAAAACCTGCGCGATCTCGACGAGGACGTGACCGCCTACGAGCGGGTGCGGCCGCTCGGCGATCTCAGCGAAGCCGTGCGCGAGGCCGACTACGTGGTCGAAGCGGCGCCGGAAGATCTGCCGCTGAAGCAGAAGCTGTTCGCCGACATCGAGCGCCACGTGCGGCCGGACACGATCCTGGCGAGCAACACCTCGGTGATCCCGATTACGCAGATCATGGGCGGCCTCGAGCGGCGTGAGCGCGCGCTCGGCACCCACTGGTGGAACCCGCCGTTCCTGGTGCCGCTGGTCGAGGTGATCGGCACCGAATGGACCTCGCAGGCTGCGATCGATTTCACCATGAAGCTGCACGCCGATGTCGGCAAGACGCCGGCGCACGTGAAGAAGGACGTGCCCGGCTTCATCGGCAACCGGCTACAGCATGCGCTGTGGCGCGAGGCGATCTCGCTGGTCGAGCGCGGCATCTGCGATGCCGAGACGGTCGACATCGTCATCAAGGCGGCGTTCGGACGCCGGCTCGCCGTGCTCGGCCCCTTGGAAAACGCCGACATGGTCGGCACCGACCTGACGCTGGCGATCCACCGCATCGTGCTGCCGGACATCGAGTCGCGGCCGGGGCCGTCGCCGTACCTGGAGCAGCTCGTCGCCGGCGGCAAGCTCGGGTTCAAGAGCGGCGAGGGCTTCCGCACATGGACGCCTGAACAGCAGACTGAGTTGCGCGCGAAGGTCATCCGCCATCTCAAACAGGCGCGCGCACAGGATGTCTAGTGCCCCGCTTCCGACGTTCGTGATACATGGCAGCACTCTCCGACACGAACTTCGGAAGCAAAGGGGCACTAGCAAGTCTATGATTCTAGTGCCGCTTTTCGATTTGAAGTTCCTGAATGCATTGCAGCAGGTGGTGCAGAAACTTCAAATCGGCGGCATTAGTCGTCGTTGACGAGCGGCGAAGGCGGACGCTACTCGCTCGGCAATTCCGGACACGGGCGCCGCGCGATTTCCCACGCTTCGTCAGGCGGGACGCCGAGCATGCCGAGCAGATTCACCACCGCATCGTCCATCTTCTCGATGCCGATCTTGCGGTCGCATACGGCCAGACTGAAACCGACAATGACATGCGTCGCCATGCGCCACGCCAGTTCCGGATCCTCGGTGCGATAGCGGCCGGCGGCGACCGCGTTGCGGATGTCGCGGATCGCATACGGTCCCATCACCCGGTACATTGCATCGGCGATGACCTCCGAGCGGCGCAGCAGCCAGCGCCAGCGGCGATCGGTGGTGGCCGCCTTCATGACGTTACGGATGCCGAAAGCGTAGACCTGCCCGGGATCGTCGAACGTGTTGGTCACGGCTTCGATGCGTTGCGCCAGGAGGTCCATGACCCGCTCCATCACGCACATCGCGAGGTCGTCCTTGGACGCGAAGTAATTGTAGACCGTGCCCGCACCCACATCCGCGAGTTCGGCGATCTCGGCCATGGTCGCCGCGTCGATGCCCTTGCTCGCCATTACCTGATGGCCAGCCGCCAGCAACGCTTCCCGGTTGCGCCGTTTGCGCCGGTCGCTTCGGGTTTCGCCTCTGGTGCCCTGGGTGGTCTGAAGATTCATATATGAACAACAATCATGAAAGAGCCAATGTTCAGGCGAGGAACCAATATAAGTCGCTCATCTTCATTGCACAATTGGCGCGGCCGACGATCTCGCTCAAGATTGAATTGCTGTCCTTTGATCCGCGCCCATTTCCGAATGAAAATCATAGTTGACTGACGTTCACTCCCAGCTAACGTATTGGCCGGAGCCCCTGGGGGATCAACCGGCGGACGGGAGGAATTTGTGATCAACGACTTTCCGAAGGACAGCACGGCCAAGCGCAAGATGCTGCTCGACGGCGTTGCGTCGATCGCCGACACGCTTCGGGCTTCAGGTTCGAAGAGCGAAGAATTGGGCACGCTTGCACCGGAGGCCGTGAAGGCCTTGCGCGAAACCGGCATGTTCCGGTTGAAGCTGGCGCACGAGATGGGGGGCGCCGAGGCCGATCCGGTGACCGAGATGCTGGTATTGGAAGGCCTCGCCTATCACGACCTCACCAGCGGCTGGTGCACCATGGTGGGCGCCACCGGCATCGCCTCGCTCGGCACCTTCCTGCCGCCGGCCGGCATCGGGAAAGTGTTCAAGGACGGGAAGATTCCGACCGCCTCAATCTCTTTCTTCCCGGCAGGTCGCGCCGTACGCGAGGGCAAGGGCTATCGGGTCAACGGCCGCTGGCGCTTCAACAGCGGCATCCGTCACGCCGAATGGGTCCTCGGCGGCACCGTCGTCGAAGGTACCGAAGCCGAGAATGGCGGAGCACCGATCGTGATGTTCTCTGTCTTTCCAGCGGCCGACGTCACGTTGTACGACAATTGGGGGGGCGTGGTCGGCCTCAAGGGCACCGGCTCATGCGATTTCTCCGTCGAGAATTACGAACTGTCGCCGGATTTTACCTTCGTCTGGGATCTGCTTGCACCAAAGCCGCTGCGCGGCGGTGCCGGTTATCTGCTTCCTCCGTTCAGCTACGTCGCCAAAGAGCACGGCAGCGTCGCGATTGGCGCTGCGCGACGGGCGCTCGACGAACTGATCGTCATTGCGACCACCACGCGAGGCATGTTCCGCTCCTCAAGGCTCGACGAACGTCAAGTGGTGCATCGTTTGATCGGCCAGGCGGACCTGAAGTTGCGGGCAGCCCGGGCACTGATGCATGAGCGCTACGAAGCACTCTACGAAAAGGCGAAAGCAGGCCAACTGCCCGACGGCACCGACATCGCAGATACGCGCGCGATCTGCGTTCATGCCACCGACGTCGCGATCGAAATCGCGACAATGGCCTATCACTTCGCCAGCACCACCGGGTTGCACCATCCCCATGTGATCGGCCGGTTGCTGCGCGACCTCAACACGGCCGGTCTCCATCAGGTGATGAGCGACACTGCATACGAGAACCACGGCAAGTTCCGCCTCGGGCTGGCTGCCGATCCGCTCGCGTGATATCGAACGCAATACGAACCAGGGAGGGTTCAAATGGCCGACAGGACGAATGGTACCCGTAGCGAGCATGGGATTTCCCGCCGCACGCTTGTGAAAGCCGGCCTCGGCGCCATCGCCGCGCCGGCCGTGCTGCGCGTGCTGCCCGCCGATGCGCAGTCGAACGTCATCAAGATTGGGCATGTCGGCCCGCGCACCGGCCCGCTCGCCGGCTTCGGTGAGGCCAACGCCTTCATCCATGAGCAGGTGCGCGGCATCCTGTCGAAGGGCCTGAGCAACGGCGGCAAGACCTGGCAGGTGCAGATTATCTCCAAGGACAGCCAGTCGAGCGGCAGCCGCGCGGCGGAAGTCGCCTCCGAACTGATCCTCAGCGACAAGGTGAACCTGGTCGTCGCCGACTCGACGCCCGACACCACCAATCCGGTGGCCGACCAGTGCGAGGTCAACGAGGTGCCCTGCATCACCACCAACTGCCCGTGGCAGCCGTATTTCTTTGGCCGCAAGGGTGATCCGAAGAAGGGCTTCACCTGGACCTATCACTTCTTCTGGGGGCTGGAGGACGTGATCGCCTCGTTCCTCGCGCTGTGGGACTCGGCACCGACCAACAAGGTCGTCGGCGGACTGTTCCCCAACGATGCCGACGGCAATGCCTGGGGCGATCCCAAGCTCGGCCTGCCGCCCGCGTTGGCGAAGGCCGGCTACAAGCTGCACGACCCCGGTCGCTATCAACTGATGAACAACGACTTCACGTCGCAGATCACCGCGTTCAAGAACATCAAGGCGGAGATCGTCACCGGCAACATGATCCCGCCGGACTTCGCCACCTTCTGGTCGCAGGCGGCGCAGCAGGGCTTCCGGCCGAAGATCGTCACCATCGGCAAGGCGCTGCTGTTCCCGTCGGTGATCGAGTCGCTGGGCGCGCGCGGCGACGGCCTGACCAGCGAGATCTGGTGGACGCCGCACCATCCGTTCAAGTCGAGCCTCACCGGCCAGTCGGCGCGTGAGCTTACCGACGCCTATGTGAAGGCCACCAACCGGCCGTGGACGCAGCCGATCGGCTTTCAGCACGCGCTGTTCGAGGTGGCGATCGACGTGCTCAAGCGCGCCAAGAACCTGCAGGATCCGAAGTCGATCCTGGAGGCGATCACCACCACCAAGTACAACTCGATCGTCGGGCCGGTGCAGTGGACCGGCCAGCCGGTGAAGAACGTCACCAAGACGCCGCTGGTCGCCGGCCAATGGCAGCGCCAGGCGAACGGCAAGTACGACCTGGTCATCACCACCAACAAGCCCGCGCCGGAAATCCCGGTCGGCGGCAAGCTGAAGCTGTTGTCGTAACGCGCGGCGCATACTGCTGTCATCGCCCGCGAAAGCGGGCGATCCAGTATTCCGTATCGCCAACGAGAAGCGCCATAGCTACTATTGGCGTCAATGGTTGCTGGATGCCCCGCATTCGCGGGGCATGACAGCTTCGGAGCTTGGTGATGGCCCCGATCCTCACCCTCGAACGCATCTCGAAACGCTTCGGCGCCGTCGTCGTCGCCACCGACATCGACCTCGCGCTCGGCGACGGCGAGGCGCTCGGCATCATCGGCCCGAACGGCGCAGGCAAGACCACCCTGTTCGGCATCATCACCGGCACGGTGGCGCCCGACGCCGGACGCGTCGCGTTCGACGGCACCGACATCACCCGGCTAACACCGGAGCGGCGCTGCCGGCTGGGCATTGCCCGCTCGTTCCAGATTCCGCAGCCGTTCACCGGCATGACCGTGTTCGAGAACCTGGTGGTCGCCGCCGCCTTCGGCGACGGGCGCGGCGAGCGCGACGTTTACGCAGACTGCGCGGGCCTGCTGCAGCGCTGTGGCTTGGCGGACAAGGCGAACCGCGTCGCCGGCTCGCTCACCTTGCTCGACCGCAAGCGGTTGGAGCTCGCCCGCGCGCTCGCCACGCGACCGAAGCTGCTGCTGCTCGACGAGGTCGCGGGCGGGCTGGTCGAGCATGAATGCGCCGAGCTGGTGGCGCTGATCAAGGACGTGCGCGCGACCGGTGTCTCGATCATCTGGATCGAGCACGTGGTGCATGCGCTGCTCGCCAGCGTCGACCGGCTGGTGGTGCTGCACGGCGGCGGCTTCATCGCCGCAGGCGATCCGCACATCGTGATCCGTTCGCCGCAGGTGCGGGAAATCTACATGGGCATCGCGGCGGCGGAACCGTGATGGCCGGCACCCCGCTCCTTGAGGTGCACGGCCTCGATGCGTTCTACGGCGACTTCCAGGCGCTGTTCGGCGTCTCGTTACGGGTCGGGCAGGGGCAGGTCGTCGCCGTACTCGGCGCCAACGGCGCCGGCAAGAGCACGCTGCTCAAGAGCATCGCCGGGCTGATGGCATCGCCACGAGAGGCCATTTGCCTTGACGGCGAGGCGATCGGGAGCTTGCGCGCCAGCGACGTGGTCGGGCGCGGCATTGCGCTGGTTCCGGAAGGCCGGCGGCTGTTTCCCTCCCTCTCGGTCGAGGAGAACCTGCTGATCGGCGGTCAACTCGGCCGCCCCGGCCCTTGGACGCTGGCGCGCATCTACGAACTGTTCCCGGTGCTGGAAGAGCGGCGCAGCCAGCCGAGCATGTCGCTCTCCGGCGGCCAGCAGCAGATGGTCGCGATCAGCCGCGCGCTGATGTCCAACCCGAAGTTGCTGCTGTGCGACGAGATCAGCCTCGGCCTGGCGCCGATCATCATCAAGGACATTTACGCGCGCCTCCCCACCATCACAGCGGAGGGAATTTCGCTGGTCATCGTCGAGCAGGATATTGTGCAGGCGCTGACCGCCGCGCAGCATGTCTACTGCCTGCAAGAGGGCCGCATGGTGCTCGAGGGGACGCCAACGACATTGACGCGCGAGGCGATCTCGGCGGCGTATTTCGGGGTGTGATGTGACGCAAGCCTCTCGGTTGTCATCCCGGCCAAGGCGCCGAAGGCGCCGCGAGCCGGGACCCACGTACCCCGGCGCTCACAATTCATCGCTGACGCAGGGATACATGGGTCCCGGATCGCCGCTTCACGGCGTCCGGGATGACAGCGGAGAGGGATGGTGCCCCTAATGGAATGGGTCAACATCATCTTGCAAGGCGCGCTGCTCGGTGGCCTCTATGCCATGTTCGCGGCCGGCCTGTCGCTGATCTTCGGGGTGATGCGACTGGTCAACATCGCCCACGGCGACCTGATCGTGCTCGCCGCCTATCTCTCGCTGCTGGCGACCGATGCGTTCGGCCTCGGGCCGATGACCTCGCTCCTCGTCGTCGTGCCGCTGATGGCGGTGATCGGCTACACGCTGCAACGCGGCATTCTCAATCAGACACTCGGGCCCGACTTGCTGCCGCCGCTGCTGGTCACCTTCGGCCTATCGATCATCATCCAGAACGGGCTGTTGGAACTGTTCACCGCCGACAGCCGTCGGCTGCAAGCCGGTGCGGTCGAAGTGGCGAGCCTGCACGTCGCCGACGGGCTGTCGATCGGCGTGCTGCCGCTGCTGCAGTTCGTGACCGCCATCGCGGTGATCGCCGTGCTGCAACTGGTCTTCTACCGCACGGCGCTCGGCCGCGCCTTCCGCGCCACCTCCGACGACCAGGACGTCGCCCAGCTCATGGGCCTCGACAACCGGCATGTGTTCGGGCTCGCCATGGCGCTATCGCTGGCGGTTGTCGCGATTGCCGGCATTTTTCTCGCGGTGCGCACCAATTTCGATCCAGCGATTGGCCCGGCACGGCTGATCTTCGGCTTCGAGGCGGTGATCATCGGCGGTCTGGGGAGCATGTGGGGCACGCTCGCCGGCGGCATCATCCTCGGCGTCGCCCAGGCGATCGGCGCGCAGCTCGATCCCGGCTGGCAACTGCTGGCCGGGCACATCGCGTTCCTGATCATCCTCGCCATCAAGCCCGATGGGCTGTTCCCGAAGGTGCAGTGATGAGCGCGCCCGCCATCCGCATCGAGCATGCGACGCGGTCGAGCCGCGCCGGCCTGGTGCTGTTCGCGGTGGTGTTCGTCGTGCTGGTCGCGGCGCCATGGTGGGGCGGACGCCAGCACCTGCGGCTGCTGGCGGAAATTTATGCCTTCGTCGCGCTGGCGAGCCTGTGGAACCTGCTTGCCGGGTACGCCGGCCTGGTCTCGGTCGGGCAGCAGGCCTATGTCGGGCTCGGCGCCTACCTCCTGTTCGCGCTGGCGATGCTGGTCGGTGTCCCGGCGCTATGGACCATCCCGATCATCGGCATCGTGGCGGCTCTGGTCTCGATCCCGGTCGCGGCGCTGATCTTCCGCTTGCGCGGCCACTACTTCGCCATCGGCACTTGGGTGGTGGCGGAGGTGTTCCGGCTGCTGGCGTCGCAGGTCTCGGTGCTCGGCGGCGGCTCCGGCATCAGCCTGCCTGTCGGCATCGTGCTGGCGATCGCGCAGGGGCGGCAGATGCGCGAATTCGTCATCTACTGGCTGGCGCTGGCGTTGCTGGTCGCGATCCTGGCGCTGGTCGTCTGGCTGTTGCGCTCGCGCTACGGGCTGGCGCTGACCGCGATCCGCGACAACGAGCTGGCGGCACGCTCGAACGGCATCGATGTCGGCCGCGTCAAGCTCGTCGTCTACGTGCTCACCGCCGCCGGCACCGCCATGGTGGGCGCGCTGATCTTCCTGCAGAAGCTGCGGATCTCGCCGGACACCGCCTTCAGCGTCACCGACTGGACCGCGATCGTCATTTTCATCACCGTGATCGGCGGTATCGGCCGGCTGGAAGGCCCCATCATCGGCGCCATCGTGTTCTTCGTGCTGCGGGAACTGCTCGCCGACTACGGCACCGTTTACCTCCTGACCCTCGGTGTCGTCGCCATAGCTGTCATGCTCAAGGCGCCGCAGGGAATCTGGGGCTTGATCGCAGGCCGGTTCGGCTGGCAGCTTTTCCCCCTGGAGCGGCGGGTGGTGTACCTGGGCGGGGAACAGCCGGCAAAATGCGCATGAAATTCATTATCTCTCCGTTGTTATCCCGGCCGAGCATCGCAGGCAAGTTTACGCAGCCTGCGTAAACTTGGCTGCGTGCGAGAGCCGGGACCCATGTACCCCTTCAGTAGCAATTGGAGTACGGCATTCCCACAGCACAACAATTTTTTGGCTGTGATACATGGGTCCCGGATCGCGCCTGCGGCGCGTCCGGGATGACAGTCGAGAGTATCTTCAGGGAGCAACCAACGTGGCAGGACAAGGCAACAAGGTCATCATCAGCTGCGCGGTCACCGGCTCGATCCATACGCCGACCATGTCGGACGCGCTGCCGGTGACGCCGGATCAGATCGCCGCCGGGGCGATTGGGGCGGCCGAGGCTGGCGCCGCCATCCTGCATTTGCATGCGCGCGATCCGCAGAACGGGCGCCCGACTGGCGATCCGGCAGTGTTCAAGCAGTTCCTCCCGCGCATCAAACAGGCCACGGACGCGGTGGTGAACATCACCACCGGCGGGGCGGTGACCATGACGGTGGAGGAGCGGATCGCAGCGGCTACGGAATTTTCGCCGGAAATGTGCTCGCTCAACATGGGCTCGATGAACTTCGCGCTCTATCCAATGGCGGCGCGCGACCGGAAATGGAAATACGACTGGGAGGAAGGCTACCTGAAGCAGTCGGACGGCTACATCTTTCCGAACACGTTTCGCGATATCGAAAAGATCTCCAAGATCCTGGGGGAGGGGCACGGCACCAAGTTCGAGCACGAGTGCTACGACACCGGCCATCTCTACAATCTCGCGCACTGCGTCGACCGCGGGCTGTTCAAGCCGCCGATCTTTTTACAGTTGATCTTCGGTATCCTCGGCGGCATCGGCCCGGACGTCGACAATCTCCTGTTCATGAAGCGTACCGCCGACAAGCTGTTCGGCGACGCCTATAGCTGGTCGGTGCTCGGCGCAGGCCGCTTCCAGATGCCGTTTGCCACGCAAGCGGTGATGATGGGCGGCAATGTTCGCGTCGGCCTGGAGGACTCGCTCTATATCAGCCGCGGCAAGCTTGCCGCCAGCAATGCCGAGCAGGTTGCCAAGATCAAGCGGATCATCGAGGAACTCGGCTACGACGTCGCCACGCCGAAGGAAGCGCGCGAGATACTCGGGCTGAAAGGCGCGGACCGCGTCAAGTTCTAGCCTTTTTGCCGGTTCAGACAGAAGGCTCTCGCAGATAAGGACATCCAATGGCGGCTCCGACCGGTTCGACCATCATCGACATGTACTGTCACATTTTTCCCGATGCGTTCTTTCGGGAGATGACGCGGATCGCGCCGAAGCTGGAGAATATCGGCCAGCGCCTGCGCGGCGTGAAGAAGCTATTCGATCTCGACGAGCGGTTTCGCGAGATGGACCAGTTCGGCGACTATCGGCAGGTGATCTCTTTGCCGAACCCGTCGATCGAGGACATTGCCTCGCCGAGCGATGGTCTTCAGCTCGCCAAGGTCGGCAACGACGCCATGGCCGAGCTGTGCGCCAAGCACAAGCAGCGGTTTCCGACGTTCGTCGCCGCGGTGTGCTTGACCGATATCGACGGCTCGATCGCCGAGCTCAAGCGCGCGGTGAACGACCTCGGCGCTCGCGGCGTGCAGATCTTTACGCATATCGCGGGAACGCCGCTCGACGATCCCCGGTTCGAGCCGTTCTATGCCGCGGTGGCGGAGCTCGACGTGCCGATCTGGCTGCATCCGGTGCGCAACGCCATGATGCCGGACTTTCCCGGCGAGAAGAGATCGCGCTTCGAGATGTGGTGGTGCTTCGGCTGGCCCTATGAGACCTCCGTGACGATGGTGCGGATGGTGTTTTCCGGGCTGTTCGACCGTTATCCGGAGCTGAAGGTCGTCACCCACCACCTCGGTGGCATGATCCCGTACTACGACGGCCGCGTCGGGCCTGGCCTGGAGGTGCTCGGGCAGCGGACCTCGGACGAGGATTACTCCCAGGTGCTGCCGTCGCTGAAGCGGCCGCACATGGACTACCTCAAGGAGTTTTACGGCGACACCGCGATGTTCGGCGGCGGCATCCACGCGATCCGCTGCGGCCTCGACTTCTTCGGCACCGATCACGTGGTGTTTGCGACCGATACGCCGCTCGGGCCGATCGCCCCGACCATCCAAGTGCTGAGCCGCCTCGCGCTCGAGCCGCACGAACGCCGCAAGCTGATGGTCGGCAACGCCGAGAAGCTGCTGAAGCTGAATTTCACAGGGCAGGGGCGGCGGTAGGGGTAGGCAAGGACGGGGGCCGCACTCCGCAGCTGTCATCCCGGACGGCGCGTAGCGCCGATCCGGGACCCACGTATCCCGATGCTTGTCGTTGTATCAGGCGACTGCATCACTCAAACTACTGATGCCGGGATACATGGGTCCCGGCTCTCGCACGCAGCCAAGTTTACGCAGGCTGCGTAAACTTGCCTGCGATGCTCGGCCGGGATGACAGCCGAGAGGGTGCCACTTGCCCTACTACGTCTACGTGCTCGCGAGCGGTCGCCGTGGAACACTCTATACCGGCGTGACAAATGATCTCGTCAAACGCGTCTATGAACATCGGAACGATTTGGTTCCTGGATTTACTTCGAAGTACGACGCGCATCGCCTCGTGTGGTTCGAAATTCACGATGACGTTAGCGAGGCCATCGCCAAGGAAAAGCGAATGAAGCGATGGCGGCGGCTATGGAAGGTGGAGTTGATCGAACAGCAGAATGAAGACTGGCACGATCTGTGGCCGGGCATCGCGCAGAGATGAACCTCTCCGCTGTTATCCCGGCCGAGCGAAGCGAGAGCCGGGACACGGTCACCGCAGCGTCGCTAGCCCATTCGTCAGCACGATTTCGTCGCGCGCCACCACGCGGCAGCGGAAGGCGACATCGTTGCCGTCCTGCCACATCTCGGTGCGGATCGTCTCGCCGGGGAACACCGGCCGCGAGAAGCGCGCCTCGATCGCGGCGAGGCGCGCGGCTTCGTAACCAGCGCACGTGCGCAGCACGGCATGCGCGGCAATGCCGAAGGTCGCCGCGCCGTGCAGGATCGGCCGCGGGAAACCGGACTTCTTCGCGCTCTCCGGATCGACGTGCAGCGGGTTCTCGTCGCCCATCAGGCGGAAGATCAGCGCGAGGTTCGGCGGTGTCGGCAGATCGCACATCGCGTCCGGCACGCGCTCCGGCGCCGGCGGTGGCTCGGGCGTATCCGTCACGCGTCCGCCGAAGCCGCCGTGACCGCGGGCGATCGAGGTGTTCTCGACCGTTGCGACCATGGTGCCATCCTTGGCGACAAGCGTGCGCGCCGATTGCAGGATCGCGTGCTTGCCCGGTCCCTTGTCGATGATCTCGACCACGCGCGGGTCGCTGGTGAGCGTCTCCTGGGTCCGCAGCGGCCGGTGCAGCACGACCTTAAGACTTGCCGCCACCACCATCCGCGCATCGATCCCGAAAGCCGGGTCGGTGAGCCGACCGGGCCAGCCGAGCACGCTCGCCAGCGTTGGGAACGCCACCAGCTCGCGTTCGTGCACGAACGTGATCTGCGCAGCGTCGGTCGGGTCCATGCCGATGCCGATGCCGAGCGCGTAGAGAATGCAGGTGCGCTCGTCGGTGCTGGCGTCCCGCGGCCCCGGGCGATGGGCCAGGACGCGCTCGTAGTTCAGGGGCATGGTAGGTTCTCCGCCTCGCGCGATGAATTGACTAAGCCACGACGGCAGGGCACGTAAAGCGATCTGAGGGAGAGAAGGGAACGTCCATGCAAGACGCAAGCAAGCCGATGGTGATCGCAATCGAGGAGCACTATACGGACCCGGAAGTTACCCAGTACTACAAGGAGCCGCGCCCGCCGCACATCGTCAAGAAGCTGGAGGACATGGGCGAACTGCGCCTCAAGGAAATGGACGAGGCCGGCGTCGATATGCAGGTGCTTTCGCACGGCGCCCCGGCCCTACAGCGCCTCGACAAGGATATCGCCGTCGCGCTCGCGCCCAAGGTCAATGATCGCCTGCACGCGGCGGTCCAGGCCAATCCGAAGCGGTTGCAGGCGTTCGCCGCCTTGGCAATCCAGGACGCGAAAGCCGCCGCCGACGAGCTGGAGCGGACCGTCACCAGGCTCGGCTTCAAAGGCGCCATGCTGCACGGGTTGAGCCACGATGGCCGATTTATGGACGACAAGGAGTTCTGGCCGATCTACGAACGCGCCCAGGCGCTCGATGTCCCGGTCTACATGCATCCGGCGGCGCCCAGCAGGGTGGTGGTCGATGCCTACTACAAGGAATACGCCAAGGATTATCCGCAAATCCTTAGCGCCGGCTGGGGCTATACCGTCGAGACCGCGACGCAGGGCCTGCGCATGGTGCTCAGCGGGGTGTTCGACGCCTATCCGAACCTGAAGATCATCCTCGGCCACTTCGGCGAGGGCTTGCCGTTTCTGCTATGGCGGGTCGATTCCGCGCTCAGCCGTCCCGGCAACAAGGGCGGCTCGTTCCGCAAGCTGTTCAGCGATCATTTCTACGTCACGACGAGCGGCAATTTTTCCGATCCGGCGCTGATCTGCACGGTGATGGAGCTCGGCATCGACCGTATTCTGTTCTCCATCGACTGGCCGTTCGTCGCGAACCCGCCCGGCGTCGACTGGGCTAAGCGCGTGCCGCTGTGCGAGGAGGATCGGACCAAGCTTCTCGGCGGCAACGCCAAGCGGCTGTTGAAGCTTTAGCCGTCTGGCGCAGCTGTCATCCCGGCCAAGCAGCCAAAGGCTGCGCGAACCGGGACCCATCTATCCCTCGCACGTCGGGACGCAGGGATCCCGGCTCTCGCACGCAGGCAAGTTTACGCAGGCTGCGTAAACTTGCCTGCGATGCTCGGCCGGGATGACAGCCGAGATATGCGACCGACATGGAGGATTTTTGCATGGCAAAGCCGACCATCATCGCGATCGAAGAGCACTACGCCGATCCGGAACTGACCAAGCACTTCCCCCCGGGCGCGCAGCCCGGCGTGCTGGGGCCGATCGGCAAGAAGATTCAGGACCTGACCGATGTCCGCATCAAGGAAATGGACGAGGCGGGCATCGACATCCAGGTGCTCTCGCACGGCGCGCCAGCGACGCAGCGGCTTGATGCCAGCGTCGCCGTCGATCTCGCCCGCCTGGTGAACGACCGGCTGCATCAGACCTGCCAGGCGCATCCGACGCGCTTCGCGGGCTTCGCCGCCTTGCCGACCGCGGACCCGAAGGCGTCCGCCGACGAACTGGAGCGTACCGTGACCAAGCTCGGCTTCAAGGGCGCGATGATCCACGGCTTGAGCCAGGGCCGCTTCCTCGATGAGAAGGATTTCTGGCCGATCTTCGAGCGCGCCCAGGCGCTCGACGTGCCGATCTACATGCATCCGGCGGCGCCCGACGCGACCGTGGTCGAGCGCTACTACAAGGAATACACCAAGTCCTTCCCGGCGATCCTCAATGCTGGCTGGGGCTTCACGGTGGAGACCGCGACCCAGACCGTGCGACTGGTGCTCAGCGGCGTGTTCGAGGCCTATCCGAAGCTCAAAATCATCGTCGGCCACCTCGGCGAAGGCATTCCGTTTCTGCTCTGGCGCATCGATCAGGCGATGTCGCGGCCGGAGAATGCCGGGCTCTCGTTCCGCGACCTGTTCTGCAAGCACTTCTGGATCACCACCAGCGGCAACTTCTCCGATCCGGCGCTGTTGTGCTCGGTGCAGGAACTGGGCGCCGACCGCATCCTGTTCGCGGTCGACTGGCCGTTCGTTGCCAACAAGCCTGCGGTCGAGTGGATGAACCGGGTGCCGCTTTGCACCGAGGACCGGGTGAAGATCCTCGGCGGCAATGCCAAGCGGTTGCTGCGGATGTGATGTTGGCGCAAAACTCTCCGCTATCATCCCGGCCGAACGCAGTGAGAGCCGGGACCCATATATCCCTGCTTTCACCAATTTGGCCGTGGCACCGCCACGCGCGACAACCACGACCGGGATACATGGGTCCCGGCTCTCGCGCACGCAGCCAAGTGTACGCTGCGTAAACTTGCCTGCTTTGGCGCTCGGCCGGGATGACAACCGAGAGTCTACCCCGCCGCATCCAGCGGTTTGCCGTTGTGCAGATACGGTGGCGCGGCCAACAGCACGAACGCCATCACGGCCGGCTCGGTGCCGTTGTTCGCCCAGTTGTGGATGGTGCCGCGCTGCACCACCACGTCGCCCGCCTTGAGGTGGACGACAACGCCGTCGTCGAGTTCCATGTCCAGTTGTCCGGAGAGGAGGATGCCGTAATCCAGGCTGTCCGTGCGGTGATTGCGGCGGGCGACGCCCGGTTCATAGCGGACAATCCGGAACACCGTGCCGTCGTCGTGGCTGGTTCCGACCTTGCGCTGCGCCCCGTCGCTCTCGTTGTTGTTGTCGACCTGCCCCTCGGTCGACCACAGCACCGTCCAGGTCGCCCCCGGGCGATTGGCAACAACGTTGTCCATGATGTTGTCGGTCTTCACGATCGCGCGGCCCTTGCCGTCGTGGCCGGTCACAACCCTGCGCACCTGCAATCCCATTATTCTCTCCCTGGCTAGTGTCCCGAATCCGAAGTTCGCAATACCTTGCAGCACCTTCTTAGCGAACTTCTGAACCACCACACTATCTCCAGGCCCCTGTATACTCTTGCAAATTGAGGTCGCCCGACGTTGACAGGGCGGGAACCGGACCTTAGAACCGCGCTCAATTCCCCTTTAATTGCTTGCGCCCTGCCGGCGCTCGGAAACGATCATGAAAGTCCGTAACTCTTTGAAATCATTGCGTGGTCGGCACCGGAACAACCGTATCGTCCGGCGCAAGGGCCGCGTTTACGTGATCAACAAGGTGCAGAAGCGCTACAAGGCCCGCCAGGGCTGAGCCGGCGCCGCGCCGACCGTTCGGCCGGCTTGCATGGCTGAGTTCCCGGCTTTGTGTCTTTGCACGCCGCCGCCGAGCGCATAATTTACCCGCCATGCTCACGCGATTCCTTGTCCCGAGGCTCGCCGCCGCCGTGATTGCGGTGGCGATGGCAAGTCCTGTCCTCGCCCAATCCAAGGGCTGGGTCGGGCCGCCGTCGGAACTGCCGAAGAAGCCGTTCGGCGACAGGATGCAGGATCTGGACTTTCTATTTGGCGCGCTCAAGGCGGCGCCCGACGAGAGCAGCGCCAAGGCGATCGAGCAGCGCATCTGGGCGCAATGGCTGGTGAGCAAGAGCGACACCACCAACCTGTTGATGAGCCGGGTCAAGACCGCCGTCGATGCCAAGGATATGGACCTGGCGCTGCGGGTTCTCGACGCCATCGTCGAACTCGACCCGAGCTATGTGGAAGGCTGGAACCGCCGCGCCACCCTGCGCTACACGCGCAAGGAGTTCGGCCGGTCGCTCACCGATATCCGGCGCGTGCTGGCGATAGAGCCGCGGCATTTCGGGGCGCTCACCGGGCTCGGCATGATCATGCAGGAACTCGGTGACGAGAAACGGGCGCTCGACGCGTTCCGCAAGGCGCTTGAGGTGAACCCGCACTTGCAGCGCGTTCCCGACATGGTGAAGGCGCTGACTGAGAAGGTCGACGGCCGCGACATCTGACGCGTAGCTTGTGCGCCAGCCGGGCTTTGCAACGCCATCCCCGCTTTCCTATGGTTCGGCGACGCCGATGCGCCCATCGGCTTTCCTGCACGGGTGCGGTAAGGGTCATGCTCCGGGCCTTCAAGAACGTCGTCGGCACAATCGCAGGCGTGCTGCTGCTGTTCGCCGGCGTGACCGCCGTCGGCGATTTCCTGATCGACTGGGCAAATCCACCGATAGGGCAGTTCATTGACACGAGTTCCGGCCGCCAGCATGTTCTCGATGTTGGTCCCGAGGACAAGCCCGCGCAGCCCACCCCCGCGATCGTGCTGGTGCACGGAGCCAATTCCAATCTCGGCGATATGCGGCTCGCCCTGGTCGCGCGGTTGCGCTCCCGGAATCGGGTCATCGCCATCGATCGGCCCGGACATGGCTGGAGCGAGCGGGCGGGCGGGGCCGCCGATGCTGCGCCGCGCCGGCAGGCCGCCGTGGTCCGTGAGGTTCTGTCCAAGCTTGGGGTCACCCGTCCGGTGCTGCTCGGGCACTCATGGGCCGGAGCGCTGGCGGCCGCCTATGCGCTGGACTACCCCGGCGAATTGCACGGGCTGGTGCTGCTGGCGCCGGCGACCCATCCCTGGGCCACCGGCGTTCCCTGGCACTTCGGCCTGGCCGGCACACCCTGGCTGGGGCCCCTGTTTGCGCGCACGCTCGCCCAGCCGCTCGGATACCTGATGTTGGATCGGTTCGTCGGCCCTGCGTTTGCGCCGCAAGGCGCACCACCGGACTATGTTGAACGCGCTTCGATTTCATTGGCGCTTCGCCCGGCGACCGTCATGGCCAACGGCGAGGACCTCAACCGGTTGGAAGCATTCGTGGCGGCGCAGGCCACGCGCTACGAGCTGATCAAGACCCGCACGGTCGTCATCACCGGCACGGCCGACGGCATCGTTTCACCACGCATCCATGCGCGCGCGATCGCGGCGCAGATTCCGGCCGCCCAGCTCGTCGTGCTCCAAGGCATCGGCCACATGCCGCACCATGCGGACACCGCGCGCGTCGTCGCCGCGATCGAAGCGCTTGCCGCGGCGGACCAAGATGCCGCCGCCGCTCCGCGCGCTACACATCGCCCATGACGTCGGAGCCGACGAAAGCGATCCGCACCATGTTGGTGGCGCCGGGCGTTCCCAGCGGAACGCCTGCGACGATGATGACGCGCTGTCCAGGGTTGGAAAAACCGTCGCGGAAGGCGATGCGGCAGGCACGATCCACCATGTCGTCCTGATCGTGGGCGTCCTCGGCGACCACGCAGTGTACGCCCCAGACCAGTGACAGCCGGCGTCCGGTCGACAGTTTCGGCGAGATCGCGACGATTGGCGGCTGCGGCCGCTCGCGGGCGACGCGCGTGGCGGTCGATCCCGATGACGTCCAGCAGACGATTGCCGACAGGTCCAGCGTCTCGGCAATCTGCCGTGACGCCGCCGCAATTGCGTCGGCACCGGTCGCCTCCGGCTCGCCACGCTGCGCCTGCAGGATCGTGCGGTAGTTGGGATCGCTCTCCACTTCCTCGGCGATGCGGTTCATGGTGGCGACGGCCTCGATCGGATACTGGCCGGCAGCGGACTCGGCCGACAGCATCACCGCGTCGGCGCCGTCGAAGATGGCGGTGGCGACATCGGAGACCTCGGCGCGTGTCGGCACCGGACTGGAGATCATGGACTCCAGCATTTGCGTTGCAACCACGACCGGCTTGCCGGTGTACCGCCCGGCGCGGGTCATCTGCTTCTGCAGCCCGGGCACCTTTTCCAGCGGCATCTCGACCCCGAGATCGCCGCGCGCGACCATTAGCGCATCGGTCAGATCCATGATCTCGTCGAGCCGGGCGATCGCCTGAGGCTTCTCGATCTTCGCCATCACGCCGGCGCGGCCGCGGGTGATCTTCTTCGCCTCGGCGATGTCTTCCGGGCGCTGGATGAAGGACAGCGCCACCCAGTCGATCCCGGCCTGGAGTGCCGCATCGAGATCGGAGCGATCCTTTTCCGCCAGCGCCGAGAACGGAATGGTGCTGTCCGGGAAGCTCACGCCCTTGCGGTCCGACAGCTTTCCGTTGACCTCGACCCGCGTGACGATGCGCGCCGGCGCCGTCTCGACGGCGGTCAGCCGCACCTTGCCGTCGTCGAGCAACAGCGTGTCGCCCGGCTTGACTGCGGCAAAGATTTCCGGATGCGGCAGGTGGACCCGCGTCGCATCTCCCGGTGCCGGATCGGCATCGAGTGTGAACGTCTCTGCCGGCGACAGCGTCACCGCACCGCCGGCAAAGGTGCCGAGCCGAAGCTTCGGTCCTTGCAGATCGACGAGGATGCCGATCGGCCGCGCATGCTTGGTCTCGATCGCGCGGATCATTTCCACGAGCTCTCGCATGCGCGCCTGCGAGGTGTGGCTCATGTTGATGCGGAAGACATCGGCGCCAGCCTCGAACAAATGCGCGATCGTCGTGACGGCGGATGACGCCGGTCCGAGCGTCGCGACGATCTTGGTCCGGCGCAGTCGTCTCATGGCCTGGCGGGCCCGATGGTGGTGGGGGACGGTGAGGTCGGCGCCGAGGCACCGGGTGGCGGGATCGTCAGCATCGGGATCGGCGCGGTCGCTTTGCTCTGCACCGGCTGCTGGGCGGACTCGGTCAGTTGCACGGTCCAAGCGCGCTGCTCGCCAGTGTCCACCTCGAAGAACCCGGTCCGGTCAAAGCCGCGTGCGAGGCAGTTTTCCGTCCCTTGGATCGTGAACTCCTTCTGGCGGGTGCACATGAAAGCCTGCCCCGACCATTCGCCGCCGCGGTCGTAGTCGATCGCATAGATATAATAGAACCGCGCCACCAAAGTGCCTTGCATGATGGTCTCGCAGCTGCGGGGGGGCAAATTCCACCAACCTTCCGTGGTCCAGCCGCCGGCGTCCTTGTAGCCGACGGCGATTCCGACACGGCTCGACGTGTTGTTGCACAGGCGAAAGTCGGCAGCCGCCGGGGTCGCGCTCAGCATCGCGCCGAGCCCCAACACGATCGGCGCCAAGGCGGCCGCCATCCCACGCGACGCACGCCCGATACGGTGGAAACAAGACATGGGAATGAAGAGCATCGGCAGCAGGATGTCTCGCGGCCCTCACGGGCTGTCAACCAGGATTGCCCGGAAGTCATTGACGTTGGTGAAGGTCGGCCCCGTTAGGAGGAGGCCGCCGGCCCGGGTGAAGAACCCGGTGGAGTCGTTGTCGGCGAGAAAGACGGCTGGATCGAGGCCAGCGGCGCGCGCCTCAGCCGCCGTGGTGCTGCCGGCAAAGGCCCCGGCGGGGTCGGCAGGGCTGCCGCCGCCGCCATCGGTGCCGTCGGTATCGGCGGCGAGCGCCGCAATGCCGGCGGTCCCGTCCAAGGCCAGCGCCAGGGCCAGGGCGTATTCCTGGCAGCGGCCGCCGTGCCCCTTGCCGCGCATGCTCACGGTGAGCTCCCCGCCCGAGAGGATCACGGCGCGGCGCCCTTGACTCTGCACCTCACGCGCGAGCCGTGCGTGGGCGGCGGCCACGTCCCGCGCCTCTCCCTCGACACGGTCGCCGAGGAAGATGCATTCACAACCGGCGGCGCGGATGAGTGCTTCGGCCGCCCGGAAGGCGTCGGCAGGGCGCATGACGAGGTAAAACGCGCTGCGCTCGAAAATGCTGTCACCGGGCTTCGGCGATTCGTTGCCGGGATCGGCCAAGGCGCGGACAACCGGCTCGGACGGCTCGATGCCGTAGCGCGCCAGCACCGCGCGCGCGTCGGCGAGCGTGGTTGGATCGGGAACCGTGGGGCCCGATCCGATCACCGCCGGATCGTCTCCCGGCACATCCGAAATGGCGAGGGTGACGAGGCGCGCCGGATGCGCATGCCGGGCGAGGCGGCCGCCCTTGATCCGCGACAGGTGCTTGCGCACGGCGTTCATCTCGTCGATGGCCGCACCGCTGCGCAGCAGCGCCTGGGTGACGCCCTGCTTGTCGCTCAGCGTCAGCCCCGGCGCCGGTGCGATCCAGTTGGCGGATGCGCCGCCCGAGATCAGCACCAGGACGCAGTCCTCCGCCTCGGCCCCGCCGGCGAGCGCGAGCGTCCGTTCCGCAGCCGAAAGCCCGGCCGCATCCGGAACCGGATGCCCGGCCTCGATCATCGGGATACGGCGCGTCGGGCGGCCGTAGCCGACACGGGTCACCACCAAGCCGTCGAGGTGCTCCGGTGCAAGCCCAACGGACTCCAGATAGTGGCGCTCGGCGACCTCGGTCATGGAGCCCGCGGCCTTGCCGGCGGCGAGCACGATCAGGCGCCCCGACCGTGGTGGCGGCGGCAGGTGAGCCGGCAGACAGGCTGACGGATGGGCAGCCTCTACCACGGTGCGAAAGAGCTGCTCGAGGAATCTGTGGGCTGCCTCAGCGATTGGCATGATGATGCACTGCCAGTTTGGGCACAGCGTGGACAACTGGTTTCCATGGGTCCGCGGTTTGTTATACCGTTTACAAGCAAGCGCCGGGACCAGCGAGTCCTGGCGCGAACCAATATTCGTTGGCACGCCAACGCCATTGGCGTTCGTCAAATGCCAATGGCGGCCGCCGGTATGCGCGATCGCTTTGCTGCCTGCGCGGAAACGATTAGGCTGTCCGCAAGCTGGCGTACCGAACGCCAATTGAAAAAATGATCGAGGGGAGAGGCATGCAGACACATCTCAGAATGTCGGGAATAGCCGCGGCAGCAGTGCTGGCCGGGGCGCTCGCGCTCGGCGGCGCACACGCCGCCGACACCATCAAGGTCGGCGCGGTGGGGCCGAAGACCGGCCCGCTCGCCGGCGGCGCGGCCATCACCCATTGGCCGAACTTCCAGCTCTGGGTGAAGCAGGTCAACGACCGCGGCGGTCTGAAGCTGAAGAGCGGTCGGGCAAAGATCGAGCTGATCGAGTACGACGACCGCACAACGCCGAGCGAGACGATCAACGCCGTGCAGCGCCTCGCAACGCAAGACAAGGCGGACTTCATCATCGCGCCGTACGGCACCGGCTTCAACCTGGCGACGGCGCCGATCTTCGCGAAGTACGATTATCCGATGATCACGGCGACTGCGATCACCGACAAGATCGCCGAGCTGAGCAAGCGTTATCCGGGCATGTTCTTCACCATCGGCGATACCACCGCGTTCACGCAGTCGGTGGTGGATATCGTCAAGAAGGCGAACAGCGAAGGCAAGATCGGCAGGCGCGTGGCGATGGTCAACGTCGCGGACGCGTTCGGCATCGAGCTTGCCAATGCCGCCCGTCCGAACTTCAAGAAGGCGGGCCTGGAGATCGTCTACGACAAATCCTACCCGCTCGGTACGCAAGACCTGTCGCCGGTCATCAATGCGGCGAAGGCGGCGCAGCCCGACGCGTTCGTGGCGTGGTCGTATCCGCCCGATACCTTCGGGCTCGTCGAGCAGGCCAAGATCCAAGGGCTGAATGCCAAAGTGTTCTATACCGCGGTGGCCACCGCTTTCCCCGGCTTTGGCGGAAAGTTCGGCAAGAGTACGGAAGGAATACTTGGCGCCGGCGGCATCAATCAGGATGCACCCGAGACGCAGGCCTATCTCAAGGCGCACCAGGAGGTGACCGGAAAGTCGGCGGACTTCTGGGCGAGCGCGGTCGTCTATTCGACCCTGCAAATCCTGGAGAGAGCCATCGAGGGCGTCGGCTCCAAGGATCGCAAGGCGGTCATCGATTACATCAAGAAGAACACCTTCGACACCGTGCTGGGGCCGCTGAAATACGTGAACCAGAACAACGAGAAGTTCTGGACGGTCGGACAGTGGCAGGGCGGCAAGTACTACGGTGTCGCCTCGACCGGCCGCCCCGGCGCCAAGCCGATCATCGACAAGGCGGCGTGGTAGCGATCTGATGCGCTCCGGCGCGGTTCATGCCGCGCCGGAGGCTTTCCACCCGCGGCGATGCCCTGGCGTGCCGCCGCGGCGGCACTTATCTTTGCAGGATCAGCGATCGGAGGCGGACATGACCCTCGACGACAAGACCCGTACCGAGCTTGAAGCGGCGGTCTACCGCCGGCTGGTCGAACACCTGCGCGCGCGCACCGACGTGCAAAACATCGACATGATGAATCTCGCCGGTTTCTGCCGCAATTGCCTGTCCAACTGGATGAAGGATGCGGCCGACGCCAAGGGCATCCCGATGAACAAGGATGAGAGCCGCGAGATCGTCTACGGCATGCCCTACGATGAGTGGCGGGCGAAACACCAGAAAGAGGCCTCGCCTGAGCAGCAAGCGGCGTTTGAAAAAGCAAGGCCCGATCACTGAGCGGCGGCTAGTGTCGCGATTTGGAAGTTCGCTTGAGTTTGCAGCTCGCTCTGGAGCGAACTTCCAAATCCAAGACGACACTAATTTTAGCGTGGTCTTGGATTTGAAGTTCCTGCAACGAGCCTGCCACAACAATGGCAGGACTTCAAATCCACCACACTAGCCGGTGTGAGTTCCGTGGATGACGCGCCGCGCGCCTTGACGTGAAGCCGCGCCGCCCTGAAACCTCCTGTTCGAAGGACGCCACCCGCGTCCGCAGGAGGATGTTCAATGGCTGCCACCGCCGCCGCGACCGCCGCAACCGCCGCGACCGAAGAAGTCGCCCACCGTTTTGCCAAGGATCAGCTCAAGGCCTTCGTCGAGCGCATCGAGCGGCTCGAGGAAGAGAAGAAGACCATCTCCGACGATATTCGCGATGTCTACGCCGAGGCCAAGGGCAACGGCTTCGACGTGAAGGCGCTGCGCACCATCGTCCGGCTGCGCAAGCAGGACACCGACGAGCGCAAGGAACAGGAGACCATCCTGGAAACCTATATGCACGCCCTCGGGATGATTTGATGTTCTGACTGAGACGCGTTCCCCGCACGCGGTGCAGCACACCGGAAGTCGGGTAAACCCGACTTCCGGCGCTCTATTGAGTGCCGCAAGTCGGAAACATCCGACTTGCGGAGTGATATCATATCAGACCAATGGCGTTAAAACGCTGACTCATGTTCCGTCAGCCTGGCACGGCCCCGGCCTTGAGCCGAGGGAGCCTCGAAGGATGTCGGCCGGGCGAGGGCCGCTAATCCTTCGAGGGGCCGGCCCTGGACCGTCGCCTGCGGATCGGCTCGCGGCGGAAGTACAGATAGACGAGATAAATCATCACGCAGATCACGATCAGACTGGCCAGCGATTGCGCGGGCGACGGATTGACCTCCGCAGGCGCCGGCTTTGGCTGCGGCCGCAGGATGGCGGCAAGCGGCAAGGCCGGGTCGAGCCGCTCTTCGCTCGCAAGATTCTCGTTCAGGCTCAAGACGTTCTTATCGGCGAGTGGCAGGATCTCGCCGATCGCCGCCGAACCTGGCCCGGCGGTGCCGACCGGGTCGCCCTTCGGCGCCGGACCGGCCAGCACCACCTGAGCGCCGATGGTATCGACCGGCTCGCGCATGCCTTCATAGGCGCCGGCTGGAATGCGCGACACACGCAGGAACGGGAATCGGACCAGATTGTTGCCTTCCTGCCATTCGCCGATCGGCAGCAGGTGCACTCTCCCGCCTCCGAGCAACTGGGTGACCTTCGGATGGCCCCTGGCCGCCATGAGGAACAGCGCGTCGAGTTCCCCGCCCCCGAGCCGGACGGCCTGCGCGTCGATCGCTGCTTCATCCACGCCACCATCCACGACGAGTTTGATCTGACCGATCAATCCAAGCGAGGTCAGAACCATGCGGGCCGTGCGTTCCGAATTGCTGCCGGAAGCGCCGACGCCGAGCGTCTTCACATCAGCCAGCGAACGGATATTGCCTTTCGCCCGCACGATGAGATGCGCCATGTCGTAGCCGACCACGCCAAGAGCCTCGGCACCTTGGCGCGGCGTCGGGAAGACATCGTCGGCGAGGTCGTAGAAATTAACGCCGCTCACCAGAGCGATGCGCGCCTCGCCGGTGAGTACAGCCCGCAGCGGATCGGGCATCGTCAGCACCCTGACGATTCGACCGGGGAAAGTCTTGTGCACCGCCGCCCGCGCCCGCGCGGTATGACCGCTTGGGGCATCGAGAACATCGGCCGCGATGCGCAGCTCCTCGGTGACGAGACGCTTGGAGTCGGCTGCAACCAGATCGCGTTCGGCCAGAAACTGGCGAGCGACCGCGCGCGGATCCTGCCCATCCAGCTCCACCGTTGCGTTCATGCGGCCCATGTCCTCAGTGCTTATCTTGCCGGCTAGGCGCTCAAGCGCTGGCTGCAATCGGGGAAAACGCCTTCGCGCGTCGTCGCGCACGAGCGGCGCGGGCTCATAGGTCGGGAAGAACTTGAGATCATCGTCGAGCACCAAGAGGCGGAACTCTGCGATGTGTCCGTCCGTCGAAAGACCTGCGACGACGTCCACTTCGCGCTCAAGCAACGCCTTGTAAAGCGTCGCCTTGTCGGTGACCGTTGACTCCACGACCAGAGCCGGCGTGCCGTTCAAGCCATAGCGCCGGAGCATGGGTGCGAATCCGTCCACCGGGCGGGCGGCGAACTCTTTGCGGACACCGAATCGCACGGGGCCTTCCATCTTGGCGAGGTCGCTGATCTTTGTGATCCCGAGTGCCGCCGCGCGGTCCGCGCGCATGACGAGCTCATAGTCGTTGTGGAAGCCGAAGCGTCGGCCCCAGACGAGACCGAGTGGCGCGTAAAGCTTTTCCACGCGGGCGTAGGCAAGGTCGCCATTGCTGATCGGCGGCTGGCCGAGCAGGACGAGACCGGTGCCGTTATACTCGGGATAGATGTCGATATCGCCGCGTTTGAGGGCCTCGATGTTGTCAAAGGTGCCGCCGTAAGGGATCGACCGCGCGACCGGGATGTTCTCGGCCTCCGCCACTCTGGCGATGATCTCGCCGAGGATCAGCTGCTCGGTGAACTCCTTCGTCCCGATGCGGAGCGGCTGTTCGGCCCTATCGCAGCCGGACAGGAGCAGGGCGCAGGCCACCAAAGAGAGGCGAAGCCCGTGCCAACGCCAGAGCCCAGCCGCATCCCTTCGGAAGGATTTGGCTCCCGGAATGGCTGCTTGCCTGCTCATTCGCCGACCGGCGCTGAGGCGTGTCCCGCCTCCGCCTCGCGTGCCCGGATCTGCGCAACGTCCTCGCGCAGCGTGCGAAGAAACGCGATGATCTGGGCGATCAGAATCAGGGAAAACGGAATGGCGCCGGTGACCGCCATCGCCTTCGCCGCAGCGATGCTCTCCGTGAGCAGCGTAGCCACGGTGAGTGCCGTGATGATCACCGCCCATACCAGCCTGTGCGGTACGGGAGGGTTGAGGCTGCCATTCGTGGTCATCATGGACACGACGAAGGTGCCCGAATCCGCGCTCGTGACCAGAAAGATGAAGATAAGCAGTACCGCCGCCACGCTGAGCACCTGGCTCAGCGGGAAGTAATTAAAGAACGAAAACAGCGCCTTCGTGACGTCCTCGAAGACCAGCTCGGAAAGCCCGCCGGGGCCGAACATCTCGATATAGAAGCCGGTGCCGCCGAGGGCGGCGAACCACAGCATCGAGAACAAGGTCGGCACCAGGACGACGCCGATCATGAACTCGCGGATGGTACGGCCACGACTGATGCGAGCGATGAAGATGCCGACAAACGGCCCAAAGGCGAGCCACCAGATCAGATAGGTCAAGGTCCAGCGAGCCGTCCATTCAGTCAGCCCCTGGTAAGGGAACAGTCGGAATGAGATCGCGATCAGGTTGCTGAAATAGTCGCCGATCGTTGTCGTAAAGGTCTCAAGAATGAACCGGGTCGGCCCCAGGAAGATGATGTATAGGAGCATGGTGACCGCAAGAAACATATTGATATTGCTGAGAATCTTGATGCCCTTGTCGAGGCCGGTGCTGGCCGACAGCATGAAGGTGACGGCGAGTACGAGGACGATGTAGAGGCTGACCGCGGTCGTTTGTTCGACGCCGAACACTTCGCCGAGGCCGGCACGAACCTGGAGCGTGCCCATGGACAGCGAGCCGGCCAGCCCGAAGATCACGGCGAGCACCGCGAGCACGTCGGCAGTATTCGCCCAGATATTGATGCCGCGCCCGCTGAACGTCATGCGGATGGGCGTTGAGATCAGAGAAGGTGCATCCTTGCGAAACACGAAATAGGCAATGACCAGCGCGCAGACGGCATAGATCGCCCAGGCGTGCAGTCCCCAGTGTAGGTTGGTGATGACCATGGCGGTGCGGGCCGCCTCGGGCGTCCCGCCTGTCATGCCTGGCGGCGAATAATAGTGGTGCATCGGCTCGGCCACGCCCCAGAACAGAAGCCCGGCGCCCATGCCGCCGGCGAACAGCATCGCGATCCAGGAGGCGGTCGAGAATTCCGGTTCCTCGTCGTCATGGCCAAGCTTAATGCCGCCGTACGGGCCCACGGCGAGAACGATGCTGAGTGCAAGGAACCCGGTGCAGAGAAGAAGAAAGAACCAGTCGAGGCTAGTGAACGCAAATCCGGTCAAAGCCTGGGCCGCGCCGGTCATGCTGGCGGGATCGACCACGCCCCAAAGTCCAATCCCCCCACACAGCAGGATGGAAAGGACGAAAACGGTGCTGATGGTGAAGCTTTTCATTTACGCTTACTTGCCGCGTTGCATGGCGAGCGTCGCCCGCGTCTCAATCCGCTGCGCGTGCCTGCAGCCGCCGCTGATCGGCGCGAAGCCATGGACAACCTGTAGTAAAAGTACAAAGGTTATGTGCGAGTTCCCGAGCAGGTTTGCGGGAGTTCAACGACTGAATGAGGCCTGTTACAGCCGCGCGCTCGGGTGCCATTGCGGTGCATAGCCAACTGCAAGGACACGAACGATGGCGGGCGGCGTGAGCACATTCACAACTGCTCCACGCGGCCGGGGCAATGCAGCCGCGTAGCCCGACGGCGTCCAGCGCAAGACCGCCCCCCCGGACACAGCAAATGCGAGATCGTCTCGCGCAATGAAGGTGCCGTCCGGAAGGTCGTCGATCGGCATCCGACGGCTGCGCTTGCTTCGGCCATCGAGCCGCTCAGCATGCAGTATCCGATCCATGTCGGAGGCGCGCGGAGGCGCGCTCAAGCCGAACGCGTGCTTCCAGGCGGCGGCAAACACCAGCGCGTCCCTGCGCCGGCACTCGAAACACGGCCGGTGGCCGGCCGACAGTGCCGTCGGCTCATCGAGAAAGAACAATTCGGTATAGCCCGCGCCCCAGACCTTGCGATGGCGGTCCTTGAAGGCGAGCTGGCAGCAGATCCATTGCAGCGTTACCCAGCGCCGCGAGCCGAGCGTGCGGTCGTGGCGATGCAAGCGCCCGCCGCGGTTGCCTATGAACAGGCCGCGCGAAGCGTCCGCGAACAGTTCGCCGAACGGATCGACACGATTGGGTAGTGGCATGACGCGGCCAAGGAACACGGGCGGCGGAGCGTTGGCTTCTACCAATCACGAATCGTGAGCTACGCGCCAGCAATACAGTGGTCGTCCCCGCGAAGGCGGGGACCCATACTCCGCGGGCTCTCGATAGGTCTGTGGTTATGGGTCCCGGGTCTCGCTACGCTCGCCGGGACGACAGCAAACATTACGCCTGCGGCTGCGGCTCCAGCGGTCCGGTCTCGGGGCCACGGCGCCCCTTGCCGGCGGTCGGCACCGCCGAGGTGCGCGGAGTGGTCGGCTCGATCACCGACTCGCGCGTCGGCTTCTTGCCCACGAGCAGGTCCTTGATCTCGTCGCCGGTCAGCGTCTCGAACTCAAGCAAGCCTTTGGCCAACGCTTCGAGATCGTCGCGCTTCTCCTTCAGGATGATCTCGGCCTCGTGGTAGCCGGCCTCAACCAGCCGTTTGACCTCGGCGTCGATCTTCTGCGCGGTCGCCTCGGAGACGCTCTGCTGGCGCGCCACCTGGTAGCCGAGGAACACCTCGTCCTGGTTCTCGCCGTAGGCGACGGTGCCGAGTTCGTCGGAAAGGCCCCAGCGCGTCACCATCATGCGTGCAAGCTTGGTCGCCTGCTCGATGTCGGAGGCGGCCCCCGACGTCACCTTCTCGCGGCCGAACACCAACTCCTCGGCGACGCGTCCGCCCATCATGATGGCAAGCCGCGAAGTCATCTGTTCCCGGCTCATGGAGAGCTTGTCGCGTTCCGGGAGCTGCATCACCATACCGAGAGCGCGCCCGCGCGGGATGATGGTCGCCTTGTGCACCGGATCGGTCGCCTTGACGTTGAGCGCGACGATGGCGTGGCCGCCCTCGTGGTAGGCTGTCAGCGCCTTCTCCTCGTCGGTCATCACCAGCGACTTGCGCTCGGCGCCCATCATCACCTTGTCCTTGGCGTCCTCGAACTCGGCCTGCGTCACCATGCGTTTGTTGCGCCGCGCCGCCATCAAGGCGGCCTCGTTGATCAGGTTGGCAAGGTCGGCGCCGGAGAAGCCGGGCGTGCCGCGCGCGATGGTCTTGAGGTTGACGTCGGGCGCCAGCGGCACCTTGCGCACATGCACCTTGAGGATCTGCTCGCGGCCCATCACGTCCGGGTTCGGCACCACCACCTGGCGGTCGAAGCGGCCGGGACGCAGCAGCGCCGGATCGAGCACGTCGGGACGGTTGGTGGCGGCGATCAGGATGATGCCCTCGTTCGCCTCGAAGCCGTCCATCTCGACGAGGAGCTGATTGAGCGTCTGCTCGCGCTCGTCGTTGCCGCCGCCGAGGCCGGCGCCGCGATGGCGGCCGACCGCGTCGATCTCGTCGATGAAGATGATGCAGGGTGCGTTCTTCTTTGCCTGCTCGAACATGTCGCGCACGCGCGAGGCGCCGACGCCGACGAACATCTCGACGAAGTCGGAGCCAGAAATGGTGAAGAACGGCACGTTGGCCTCGCCGGCCACCGCGCGCGCGATCAAGGTTTTGCCCGTGCCGGGCGGGCCAACCAGCAGCACGCCGCGCGGGATCTTGCCGCCCAGCCGCTGGAATTTGCCGGGATCGCGCAGGAACTCGACGATCTCCTGCAAATCCTGCTTGGCCTCATCGACGCCGGCAACGTCCTCGAAGGTCACGCGCCCATGCGCCTCGGTGAGCAGTTTCGCGCGCGATTTGCCGAAGCCGAGCGCCTTGCCGCCCGCGCCTTGCATCTGCCGCGACAGGAAAATCCAGACGCCGATCAGCGCGATGAACGGCAGCCACGAAATCAGCAATTGCAGGAACCACGGCACGTCGTTCTGCTGCGCCCGAGCGGTGATCGACACGCCCTTGCCGTAGAGGCGCTGGATCAGACTGGGATCGTTGGGTGCATAGGTCTGGAAGTTGCGGCCGTCGGTGAAGGTGCCGTGGATTTCCGGGCCCTGGATCAGCACATCGCGGACGCGGCCCTGATCAACCTCGTTGAGCAGTTGCGAGAACGAGATGTCCTGCGAGGTCGTGCGCTGCCCCGGATTCTGGAACAGGGTAAAGAGCGCCAGCAGCAAGAGGACAATAATCACCCAAAGGGCGAAGTTACGCAGATTGGCGTTCATCTAGCGTCCTTATTGCGCGCCGGCGCCACGGCGAGCCGTGGGAGGACGTGGACCTCATCGTGGCTTTGCGTCCGCTCCCAATGTAGGGACCGGCCAGGGTCCTGCCAAGGCGCCGAAGCTCAATCATTCTAGCGCCGTTCCGCCCGCTTGCGGCGGCAACGTCGTCCCGTGGTTAAGGGCCCTGCGGCGCGGGCGCGGGCGCGGCTCGCCCGGCCGGCGCCGCGGCGGTGCCCGTTCGACCAGGAGAGCATCGCCGGTGCGCGTGACCACGGCGCCTGCCAGCGTCCGGCGGATGCGAGCCCCTGCGTCGGGCGGCACGGCCCATGCACCTTGCAGCGCTTCTTGCAGCGCTTCCAGCTTGCCCAATTCGACCGGCCCCTCGTCGCCGACCCGGGCAATCGCGCGGCCGAGCAGGCGAAGCTGCACTTCCGCCGGCAGCGCGGGGAAGGCGAAATCGAACACGACGCTCGGGACATCGCCTGCCCGCTCGCGCGCCACCGCGGTCCACGCCGCGTCGGCGGCGGCCTCGATCGCCGCCCCGGCGCGCCGCAGCCGGCGCGCAAGCTGCGCCAGGCGCGCGGCCGTCAAGCCTTCGCGTGCCAGCACCGGCATCAACGCTCGCACGCGCGGCCGGGTGAATTTCGGATCCCGGTTCGACGGATCGTCCGCATACGACAGCCCGGCGTCGGCGAGCGTCGCCACGAGACGCGCCTTGGGCAGATCGAGAAAGGGACGAATGAGGTGAATATCCAGCACGCCGCCTGCAGGCAGCGGCGAGATGCGCGTCATGCCGCACAGGCCCGTGATGCCGCTGCCGCGGCTCATGCGGATCAGCAGGGTCTCGGCCTGGTCGTCGTGCGTGTGGGCGGTGAGGATGTGGTTGGCGCCGATCCTTGCGGCGGCCTCAGAGAGCAGCCGATACCGTGCCTCCCGTGCCGCCTGTTGCAAGCCCGGCGTCGGCTTCGGCCCCGCCCATCGCATCGTCCGGTGTGCGACGCCACACTGTTTGGCAAGGCGCTTGACCGCCTCCGCCTCAGCGCGCGATTCCGGCCGCAGCCCATGATCGACGGTCACCGCGAGCAAGGCAGGACCGCGGCTCAGCGACCGGCGCCAGCGCGCCGCCAACACAAGCAGCGCCGTCGAGTCGGGACCGCCGGACACGGCCAGCACCACGCCGCACGCGTCCTGCAGCGGGGCGAACAGGGCCACAGCCTCGCCCGCCGATACCGGCGTGATGGCGTCAGCAGCGGACACGCTTCTGTTCCCGCTCCACGCCCTGCCTCACGCCGGCCGATGCACGGGGATACTTGCGGCCGACCTCGCCGAGTGCCGCGCAGGCCGCTTCCATCTCGCCGAGCGCCGCGAGCGACTGGCCAAGGCGGAACAGCGCGTCCGGCCCCTTGGTGGATTTTTCGTGCTTGGTGGTCACCGCGAGGAAGGACTCGGCGGCGTCGCGGAAGCGCTGCCGCTGGAACATGCTCTCGCCGAGCCAATAGGTCGCCTCGGCGGTGCGGCGGTCGCCCGGGTGCTGGCGCAGGAAGTTTTGGAATGCGGCTTCGGCCAGCGCATAGTCTTTCCGCAACATGTAACCGAAGGCGAGATCGTATTCGTCCTTCGGCGACTGGGTTGGCGGCTGCACGGCGGCGACCGCCCCGGTGGCGCTGGTATTGCGCGGCGGCGGTGGCGGGAGACCGGCCGCGCCGGGCGACGCGCCGGGCGGATTGGCCGCCGCCTCCGGAGGGGCGGGCTGGGCCACTGTCGTGAGGTCGAGCGGAGCACCTGGCTCGCGGCCACCGGAGACGCCGACCGGCGGCACATCCATGGTCCGGTCCTGCGGCTCCATGCCGGCAATCACGGTACCACCCCCGAGCTGCCGCGGGGCGCCGGGAGCGTCCGGATTCTGCGCGGGATCGAACACGTCGGATCGGCGCCCGGGCTGCGGTGGCGGTGCTGGAGGCAGGGCGGAGGGAGCCGGCTGGGGGCGTCCCGGCGGCTGCGTTGCCGGGCGCGGCGGGCCGGCGGCGGCCCGGCCGCCGAGCTCCTGGAAGCGGTACTCGTTGTCCTCCTGCGTTTTACGTAATGCCTGCTCGAGCTGCTGGTTGCGGAACTGCAGTTGCTCGATCGCGCCGGTGAGCTGGCGGAGGTAGTTTTCCAGACGATCAAGGCGAACCACCAGGTCGGCCTCCGACACCTGCGCCATTCGCCCGGCGTTGCCGGAGCGCGACGACTGGCCGCCACCGAAGAGATCCTCCAGGAATCCGCGCGAGCGCGAGCCGTTGGTCTGCGCCTGGGCGCTCCCGGCGAGCATCAGCGTGAAGACAAGGACCGTGGCTGCGGCGGCACGAGCGAATGGCTGCGTCATAAGCGTCTGCTGGATTGGCGTTGTCGTTCAATTGCCTGCCGCGCGACCGCGCTATCGTCCGGCAACGCTGGCCATCGGCGGGCATCCCTAGCATAGGCCCTGCTACGACCAAATTGTGACTGACCGGCTCATTTTGTGGCGTCATGCCCACGCTTGTTGTCGCGGGCATCCACGTCTTAGAAAGCCCCACCGCATCAAAGACGTACATGGCCGGGACAAGCCCGGCCATGACGACGTGGTTCAGTCATCGCTTCGTGCCGGGTGATGCCGCTGATATCACACCCCGCAGATGCTGCAGATGCTGCAGATGCTGTTTGCAGGCCGCCTACGAACTGGCGTTGAGCACCGTCACCGCGCGGCGATTTTGCGACCAGCAGGAAATATCATTGCACACCGCTACCGGCCGTTCCTTGCCAAAGGAAATAGTGCGCATGCGCGTCGGCGCTATTCCGCGGGAGGCGAGATAGTCGCGCACCGCCTGGGCGCGCCGGGCGCCGAGCGCAAGGTTGTACTCGCGCGTTCCGCGCTCGTCGGCATGGCCCTCGACGGTGAAGGCGTGTTGGCCGTAATTGGTCAGCCATTGCGCCTGCTTGTCGAGCGTCTCGCGGCCCTGCGCGGTGATCTCCGACGAATCCGTCTCGAAGAACACGCGGTCGCCGACATTGACCACGAAATCCTGGGCGCTGCCGCGCGCGGCTGCACCGGCCACGCTGGCGCTGGCTGCCGGACCTTCCGGCTTGCTGGCGCAGGCGGCGAGCCCAAGCGCCGCCATGAGGATGGCGGCGATCGTGCTGCCGCGGGCAAAACGAATGACAGTCGTCATTCCGGTGACTCCTGAACGCGCATCGTGACCAAACCTGCCGCCCGGTCTACGCCGCCTTGGTTAAGCGAAGGTTCCGTCAACCTTGATGAGCCCTTGCGTGGGCATATGAAAGTTGTCGGGACCGCGGAAACGCTTTGGAATGGTTACCCGCCGGTTAACCCTGCGGGCCAGCCCGCCAACGGCACCACCGGATTGGGTCGTTTCGGAGGCGGCGTCAGGACAACAGCGGCGACCAGGCCGGGTCGGAGGCATAGCCCGGCGTCGGCACTTTCAGTTCGTTGCGGCCGGTGATGTCGACTGTGAACAGCGAGGGGCCGGATTCCCCTCCGGGATCGCGGAAGAACATGACGACGCGGCCGTTGGGCGAGAAGGTCGGGCCTTCGTTGTGGAAACCTTCGGAAAGAATACGCTCGCCGGAGCCGTCGGTCCGCATGATGCCGATCGCGAACTTGCCCTGGTATTGCTTGGTGAAGGCAATCGTGTCGCCGCGCGGCGACCAGACCGGCGTCGAATAGCTGCCCTCGCTGAAGCTGATGCGCTGCGCGGGACCGCCTTGCGCCCCCATCACGTAGATCTGTTGCGAGCCGCCGCGGTCGGACTCGAAGCAGATGCGCGCCCCGTCCGGCGAGTAGGAAGGTGCCGTGTCGATCGCCGCGGTATCGGTGAGCCTGGTGGTCGCCTTCGACCGCAGATCCATCGCGAACAGATTGGCGTTGCCGCCTTGCTGTAGGCTCATGATCACGCGCTGCCCGTCGGGGGAGAAGCGCGGCGAGAATGTCATGCCGGGGAAATTGCCGACAGTTTCGCGCTGGCCGGTCTCGATATTGAGGAGATAGACCCGCGGGTCGCCGCGGCCGTACGACATGTATGTGATCTCCTGTGTCGACGGCGAAAAACGCGGCGTCAGCACCAGCTCGTCGCCGCGCGTGAGATAACGCACTCCGGCGCCGTCCTGATCCATGATGGCGAGCCGCTTGATGCGCCGTTCCTTAGGGCCGCTCTCGTCGATGAACACGATGCGGCTGTCGAAATAGCCCTTCTCGCCGGTGAGCCGCTCGTAGATGGCGTCGGAGATGATGTGCGCGATGCGCCGCCAGTTGTCCGGCGTGGTGAAGTATTGCTGGCCGGTGAGCTGCTGGCCGGCGAACACGTCCCACAGGCGGAACTCGGCCTTCAGCCGCCCGTCCTGCTGACGCGTGACGCGCCCGGTCACAAGACCCTGCGCGTTGATCGCGCGCCAATCGGGAAAGCGCGGAACCGCGTCGGCGTTGGAGATTTTCTCGATGAAGGCCGCCGGATCGATCGGCGCAAACAATCCGCTGCGCCTGAGGTTCGCCGTGATGATCTGACTGACGTTGCGGGCCGTGTCGACATCCGTCGCCGATACGCCGACGAAATCCGGCACAGCCACCGGCAACGGCTGCACATTACCTTGGGTCACGTCGAGGCGGAGCACCGCCGCTGCCTGACGCGGCATTGCCATGGCCAGTGCTCCGACACCGATCCCGCCGAGGACACGGCGACGATTCAACTGCAATCGAGGCGTGAAAACATCCGGCTCGTTCATCTCGTCCATCTCGGCAATCCGGCTGGTGCCGCCGATTTGAAGTTCCTGCACCAGTTGCGGCAATCTCATTCAGGAACTTCAAATCGAAAGCGGCACTAGAATCATAAACTTGCTAGTGCCCCTTTGCTTCCGAAGTTCGTGTCGGAGGGTGCTGCAATGTATCACGAACTTCGGAAGCGGGGCACTAGTGTGGCGTTCGGAAGTTCGCTCGGAAGCCGGCTGCAAACTCAAGCGAACTTCCGAATCACGACACTAGCCGCGCATCATATCGCGGGGGTCGAAGGTAATCTCGATGTCCTTCCACTGATCGTAATGCTCCGGCAGCAGCATATTGAACGGCTGGCCGCGAAACAGTGCCCGGATGGCACTCTCGCGCGCCGTCTGGAACAGTGTGCTGGTGCCGCTGGTGAGGACCTGCGGGGGACCGGAAAGGCGGCCATCCCGGCTGAGCCGGACACGGACCCGGACGATCAGCTCCTCGGGACTCTTGGCGCCGATCGGCGGATTCCATAGTTGCGCCAGCCGGGCGCGCAGCGCATCGATCTCGCTCTGCGACAGGCGCGCCGAATTGGCGCTCGGCAGGCCCAGCGAAGCAGTACGGTTGAGCGCATCATCGGCCGTTGCTTGCCGCTGCGGCGCGCGCTTATCGAGAAGGGCGGCGACCTTGGCGGCGTCGAACGCCGGCTGTTCCGGCTTCCTTGGTACCGGTTTTTCCGCTTTTCGCTGCTCTTTTCGCGCTTCCTCGCGCTTCTTCGCGTTCTCTCTCTTCAACGCTTCGGCGATTTCGTCGACTTTCGGCTCTTGCTTCGCCGCCGCCGGCTGCGGCGGCTTCGGCCGCGGCTCCGGCACCGGCGCCGGCGGAGGCGGCTCGGCCTTGGCCTCTTTGATCTCCGTCTTCTCGGAAATCTTCGGCGTTGGATCCTCGACGATTTTCTTTTCGGCGATCTTCTCGACCAGCGGCTTCGGCTTTTCCGCCTTCGGCGCCTTCTTCGAGCCGGCCATCACCTGCGAGTATTCAGTCGTCGAAACGATATCGACCGGCACGCCCTCCGGCGGCGCCTCGAACGGCTTCGCCGAGAACGACACCAGCCCCCAGGCCAGCAGCCCGGCATGGGCTATCGCGGATATGGCCCAGTCGACCTTCATGCGCCGCTAGAAGCTTATCCCCTCCGACCGCGTCAGAACTGCGTCTCGCGCACGATCTTTTCGAAAAGCCGTGCTCATGAGCCCTGCTCGACCTCCGTGACCAGCGCCACCCGGGAAAACCCGGCAGACGACAGCTGTCCCATGATCTTCATCACCGTCCCGTAGTCGACCTTGCGGTCGCCGCGAACGAAAATGCGCTCGTTCTGGCCGCCGCGCGCCTCGGTGACCGCCTTGAGCTTCGGCACCAATTCGTCGACGGCAATTTCGGCATTCTGCAGGAACACCTGTCCCTTGCCGTTGACCGACACGGTCAGCGGCTCCTTGTCCTGGTCGAGGCTCTTAGCCTGCGTTTGCGGCAGATCGATGGGCACCCCGACGGTCAGCAGCGGGGCCGAAACCATGAAGATGATCAACAGTACCAGCATGACGTCGACCATCGGCGTCACGTTGATTTCGCTCATGACGCCGTGCCGGCGGCGGCGCCGATGTCCGCCTGAGGCCGACGCACCCGGGTTCATTGCCATCGGCCGTCCCCTTTAGACCATCCGAGCATGGTCTCTTCCGAAAGTCGGTTCCCACTGATCATGCTGATCCGCGCTCGTCGATCTGCCGCGACAAGATCGCGGCGAACTCGTCGGCGAAGCCTTCCAGGCGCTGCGCCTGCTTGTTCACCTCGGAAATGAACTTGTTGTAGAAAATCGTCGCCGGAATGGCGGCCACGAGGCCGATCGCGGTCGCGAACAAGGCCTCGGCGATGCCCGGCGCCACCACCGCCAGGGAGGTATTCTTCGACGCTGCAATCGACTGGAAGCTGGTCATGATGCCCCAGACCGTGCCGAACAAGCCGATGAAGGGGCCGGCCGAGCCAACGGTTGCCAACACCAGCAGCCGCCGTTCGAGGTGTTCGACCTCGCGGGCGATGGTCACGTCCATCACCTTCTCGATGCGGGTCTGCAGCCCCGCGAACGAGCGAACCTGTCCTTCGAAGCTGCGCTTCCACTCGCGCATCGCGGCGACGAACAGGGCGGCCATGGAACTCGCCGGGCGCGCCGAGAGCGTCTTGTAGAGTTCTTCCAACGACTGGCCCGACCAGAAAGCGTGCTCGAAGGCGTTCATCGCCTTGCGCGTGCGCGCATAGAGGATCGTCTTCTCGATCGCGATCGCCCACACCCAGATCGAGCAGACGAGCAGCCCGATCATCACTGATTTGACGATCCAGTGAGCTTGCCAGAACAGGGCGAAAACAGAGAGATCGGAAGAGGAGAGCGGCAGCGCCGACTGCGCCACGTCGGCAGGATTCATCAGTCACGTCCTTCTCGCTGGCCGGCCGGTACGATCCGGACCGGGCGGCGCACCGCTCGGATTTGCGACGGGAACGTCGGAGGCACGATGACCACCGTCGAAAATTCCCGAAATGTGCAAAGAACCCCGGCCCGTCCGCTTAGCGGGCGACACCGGAATCCTTGGCAAAGGTGTCCAAACTAGGGCGCCGAACTCGACACTGGCGCTTACTAAGCAATGCCCGTGACGGTTAACAATGGGTTACCGATTGGAATCGATTCAACAAAGAACGGTCCCGTCCCCGCGCCAGCCTTATGGTACCGGCAGCACGTCCCGAGCCGGCCTATGTGCATTCGGGCTGGCTCAGCCGTCTCGGCGGTGCATCCCTTCCCCGCCTTCCGACACCTAGCGTCGTGGCGGATCCTCCCGCAGACGAACGGTCCACCGCCGTTCGAGCGCAACAATGCGCGAGCCGTATTGCGGCCGTGCGCTGAGGTCGTCCAGAGCGATCTGGATGGTGCGCAGGGAGCCAGCCCAGTCGTTGCGCTGGTCGATGCTTTCCATGATATCGACGATGGCGCGCGTGAAGTAGACATCGACGGATGAAGCGAGCAGACGGATGTAGAGTCCCCGCGTCGCCGTCCAGCGATTCCTCAGCCCGCGCATCGACCGAACTCACGCCCCGCATCGCTGCTGCACCCAGGGCACCACGACGTCGCGGAAAATGTCGTCATCCTTGATCGTGGGCGAGCGGCCCATGGTTTGGCCTTGCGGATTGACCCAAGCATGCTTGGGGCTGCCGTGCTGGAGCATCAGCGTGAAATCGGCGAACGGCACTTGCGTGTCCTTGGCGCCGCCGATCAGCAGCATCGGCGGTGTCGGCCGCTCGATCATACCGGAGTCGACAAGCGACAGTGACGGCATGAAGGCGAAAGCCTCCTCGACCGAAGCGACGCCGAGCATGTGCAAACGCGAGGGCACATAGTCGAACAGGAACTCCTTGGTCCGAAACGCCTGCTGCTGCCATTCGCGCTGGAAATAGTGGTGCACCGGCCCGCTCTGAAACACGGCACCCTTGAGCCGGCGCGCCTCGGCGTAGGCGGTGCGCGCCGACCAGTAGCTGCCCCAGCTCTGCCCGCGCACGATGATGCGGCGGCTGTCGATGTCCGATCTGGTCTGCAGGTGGTTGATGATCGCGGAGATCATCCGCTCCGAGCCGGGCTGCGTCGGCATCGGCGCGTCGGCGGTGCCGGGCATGTCGACCGCGATGGCGGCGATACCTGCCGCGAGGAATCCGCGCGCCTGGATGGCGACATAGTCCTTCCACAGATCGCTGCCGGCGATGTTGATCACAATCGGCGGCCGTTCAACCCCGGCTGGTCTCTGCAGATAGGTGCGGATTTCGCGATCCTCGAACGGAATGGCGAACGGCTCGATCGGCGGTGTCACCAGGCGGCCATAGGCGGAGAATGCAGTTTGCGCCCTGGCGTAGCATTCCACCTTGCTGGGAGACGACATCACCGGCCAACGGCCGAGCGTGTAGAGGCGCCAGGCCGCGAGATAGCGCGTCTGCGCTGCTTCGGCTGCGGAGGATTTCTCCGCCGCCCGCGCTCGCTCCATGGTGCGGTCGCCAATCGTCATCCAGGCGGAGCCCCATTCGTCATGGTCGAGGCTGTGGATGTTCGACAGCGCCTCGCGCGCGTCCTCCGGCCTGATGCCGAATACCGGATAGGCGCCGCGGTCCGCCCGCGCCTGCGTCTCGGCCTTCAGCTCCGGCCAGGTGCGGGTCTGCCAAGTGTCAGTCATTCATACCGCCGTTGTTGTCATCCCGGCCGAGCGCAGCGAGAGCCGGGACCATGTATCCCTGTGATTCGATCTATCATCAACACTGGGGTACGTGGGTCCCGGATCGGCTTCGCGTCGCTCGCCATCCGGGATGACACCGCGAATGCAGTGCAAGCTCAAGGAATCAAAACAATCGATCCGGTCGTCTTGCGCGCTTCGATATCCGCATGCGCCCGCGGTGCATCGCGCAGCGGGTAGCTATGACTGATCGCGACGCGGACGCGGCCGCTCGTCACCATGGCGAACAGGTCGTCGGCGGTCTCGAGCAGCTCGGCGCGCGTCGCCGTGTAGTCCGGCAGGCTGGGATGGGTGAGAAAGATCGAGCCGAGATGGCCGAGCCGCCGCGGCGGGATCGGATCGGGATCGCCGGACGATTCGCCGAACGAGGCCATGATGCCGCGCCGGCGCAAGGACCGCAGCGAGCCTTCGAACGTGGTGCGGCCGACCGAATCATAGACCACCGGCACGCCTTCGCCGCCGGTGATCTCGCGCACGCGTTCGGCGAAGTCATCGCGCGTGTAGACGATGGCGTGATCGCAGCCGTGCGTGCGGGCGATTTCGGCCTTTTCGTCCGAGCCGACGGTGCCGATCACGGTGGCGCCGAGATGCTTCGCCCATTGGCACATGATCAGCCCAACACCGCCCGCGGCAGCATGGATCAGGATCGGATCGCCCTGCTGCACCGCATAGGTTTGCTTGAGCAGGTAGCGCGCAGTCATCCCGCGCACCATCATCGAGGCGGCGGTGCGGTCATCGATGGCCGTCGGCAGCGGCACGACGCGTGTGGCGGGCACGTTGCGCGCTTCCGCATAGGCGCTGTCGGGTCCGGCCACGCAGGCGACGCGGTCGCCGATCGCAAAGCCGGTGACGCCCTCGCCGATGGCTTCGACCATGCCGGCGCTTTCCAGGCCGAGACCGGACGGCAGCGCCACCGTGTGCACGCCGCGGCGCACCAGCACGTCACGATAGTTCACCGCGACGGCCGTGTTGCGCATGCGAAGCTGCCCGGGGCCGGGCGGCGGCAGGTCGATGTCGACCCACTGCATCACCTCCGGCCCGCCGGTGCGTTCGATGCGAAAGGATTTGATCATCATAGAAGGCTTCCCCCGCCGTTTCTTCAGTGCTCATTGAGAGCCGCAGCCCGCATGGAGCGCAAGTGGAATGCGGGAGCATCGCATGACGGGAAACACCGCCCCGGATGGCACTTCGCTTGTCCGGGCTACAGGTGCTGACGGAGGCCAGCGCCGACTATGGTGCGTTGGCGCAGTTGTAGGACGGGCCCTGGGCCACCGCGCGGGCGAGCCCGCCAGGGACGGTGTGGCCGAGCACTGCGCAGACGTCGTATTTGATTTTGCGATCGGCTGGAAAGCCGTTGAACGGCCGTGACGTCGTCGAGGTGTCGTACATCACCGGCATGCTCGGGCCGGTGCCGTAGTAGGCGGCCGATCCCCAGGCAATCTTCTTCCCGGTGGTCGGTCCGTTCGGGTCGTCGTAAGGCAGGCTGTACTGGGCCGACTGGTAGGGCCATTCCCAATCGCAAGGAATCTTCTGCGGCGGCGTCTGCAGCGTGCAACCATTGCCGCCGTTGTAGAGCGTTGAGGTGCGGCCACGCGCCCCGGACCAGCCGTCGACCAGCGCGCTCCTGTTGAAGCGTCGCGGCTCCACCAGCCCCATCTCGAATTTGCCGGCGATCAGCGCGCTGTAACGTGCACCTCGGTTGCGCGCCTTCCAAGTCCATTCGCTGCTGCGGGTGAGCGGGCTTCCGAGCGTCTTGAAGTGGAAGCGGTCGCCCCAGATCGCTTGCTTGATGGGGCGGTTCTCGCCGCCGTCGAAATGCATGACGCCATAGGGGCCGCGGACATCGAAGTTCACGCGGTCCCGCCCGTCCACGTTGCTCATATCGACGACGGTGCGGATCAGCGGATGGTCCTTGCCACTCTGGAAATACCAGATGATCGTGATTCCCAGCGAGTAGAGCTTCAGCTTGTCGGGATTGACGGGTGTCGGCCCGACGTCGTTGCCGTTGGCGTCCTTGGGGATCGGCTTGACCGTGCCGTAGCGCGGATAGGTCAGGCGGAAGCGGTGGGCCGCGAGCTCCGGATCGCCCGTATTGAGCCGCTTCCCGACCACGGCAAAGTGCCGGCCGAGCGGCGAGTCGTCCTGGCCGAACACCTTCCGCGCGATCGTGCCGGAACCGCCACCGGCAAAGTCGCGGAAGCGCTCGTGCGAGACGAAATAGCCGAAGCCGCCGTCGTTGCCGCCCGCATCATTGACGCGGACCGTGCGCCACGCGCCGCTCTCGAACACCTGATAGGTCATCTGGACGGCGTAGCCGCCATTGCCGGGATTACTCTCGCCCTGCTTCTTCAGTGAGACGGTGCGCGGGCGATTGTTGGAATCGCGCCACTGGTAGCGGTCGACCTTGACGCCGTTGACCACCGTCTCGGTGTGCTCGACCGCCGCCGCGTGCGCCGGACAGGCGGCGAGCGTCGCGACAAAAGCCGCGGTGGCAAAGAAAGCGCTTCTCATTGTCCGACTCATTCTTGCTGTGTATTGCACGCGTCAGCAGACTGCCATGAGATGGAACGCGGCGTCGCTCAGCACGCCATAGTGATTGCGCGTTTCGACCTGGAGGCCGTTCGCCACCGATCCGGCCTTCACGGAGATAAAGCCGACACCGGAAAGCGTCGCATTGTAGGTACAGCGCCGCAGCGAGGTCTTGGCGAATACGATCTCGTACTCACCGGCGCCGTGCCGCACACTGTCAGCGATGTTGCGCGAGCGAGTCAGTGCACCGTCGCCCATGACGTTGGCCCAGCCGACGATGGTGCTCGGCTCAAGCTCGTCGGAACGCTCTGCCGCCGCCCTGCCGGCCGAGCGCGCATTGCCAAGGGCGTTACTGCCGGGCGCATCGCGCGAAGGGACGCCGGTCGCATCGCTGCTGTGGTTATCCGAGCTCTTCGTGGCGGTCGCCGGCGCGGCGTTGGGACCGTGCGTTTCCGTCGTGAGGGCGGCGGTCCTGACCGTGCGCGGGTTGGAGTTCGTCGACGACGGCCTGGTGCGTGCAGGGATCGCTATGAACGATGAGACCGCGGCTGCCGAGAGCGTCTGCCGCACCTGACGAAGGTTGACCGCGTCGGTCGGCTTGACCCCGGCGGCGACGTTCACGATGCGCCGCTCGCTGCCGGCATTGCCGACGGATACGGTATTGGCGGCGGTTGCGATCGATCCGCTGCCGATCGCCACCGAGCGCGCCATGTCGGCGGTTGCGCCGGTGCCGATCGCGACAGCATGGTCTGTGTTACGCGCGCACCGGTGCCCACCGCGACCGTGTTGGAGGCGCCAATGATCCTGCCGGCATTCCGCCCGATTGCGATATTGGCGTCGCCGATAACCCTGCCGCCGGCATTGTCGCCATAGGCGACGTTATATGACCCGGTGACCCTCACGCCGGCGAGAACGCCGCCGGCCGTGTTCCTGTCGCCTGTCACGGAATAACCAGCGCTGTTGCCCAGGGTCGTGTTGAGGTCGCCGGTGACCTGGTAGCCACTCGCGAGCCCGAGCATCGTGTTGCCGGCGCCGTTCACATTCTGCCCCGCCTCCTCGCCGAAAATGGAGTTGCGGTGGCTCGTGGCGCTCGCGCCGAAGCCGGCGAAGGCGCCGACGGACGTGGAGCGTACGCCTACCGCTTCGGCGCCGGTACCGATCGCCACGCCGAAAGCACCTGTGGCGCTGGCACTCCGGTTCGCAGCGTCGCCGCCGCCGATCGCAATGCTGTAGACGCCATTTGCCCGGGGGCCCAAATTCACGCCATTCGGATTGGGATAGCTGCCGCCGCCGATGGCGATGCTGTGGTCGCCGGCGCCTCCGGCATTGAGCCCCACCGAAACGGAGTTCTTCCCAGGCCCCGTCGCGCCTCCAGGCACATGCAGGAATCCAGCCTGCCAGCCGACAGCGACAGCGCCCGTCGCGCTTGCGGTTGCGAGGGCTTGGCCGCCAATGGCCGTCGACCAGTTGCCATAGGCCCCAGCGAGGTAGCCAATCGCGATGCTGACTTGAGCGTCAGCTTTGGAAGTATCGCCGATCGCGATTGCGTCCGATCCGGTGGCCTCTGCGAGGGCGCCGACCGCCGTAGCACCTTGCTTGCTGGCGACCGCAAACCGGCCGAGGGCCGTAGCGTAAGAATCGGAAGCAATCGCCCGATCACCCAGCGCGGTTGCGTAGGTACTGGTCGCATTTGCATTCCGGCCGACTGCCGTGGCGTCGAGGCCCGGCGCGAACGCCTGGCAGTCCGCGCTGGTGAGGAGAGTTCCGGTGTTGCCTGAGTTGCACGCGGCCATCGCGGGGGTCCCCGGAAGGGCGAGTGCGGCGATGGCGCAGCTCGCCAGCAAGGCAAGGCCGCACCAGCGTGCCGCCCCCGCGCGTGGCCGACTTGCGGCGGTGACCAAAGAATATTTCATCGCGTCTCTTCCTCTTGTTTCGCGAGGCATCCCCTCGCAGTCTTGCGAGCACCCGTAGCCCGGATGAAGTTTGTCCCCGCGAAACGCGGGGACGGACGCAATCCGGGATCGGCTTCCAAAAGACGAGGCCTGCCCCGCATTCCGTTGGCGCTCCATGCAGGCTGCGGGTCTGAGCCCCGTCTGTGCGGTCAGCCGCGCCCGCGGTTCAGGCAGCTTGCGTCGATTATCGCCTCACCAGTTCCCCGGATAGTTTGCAGTCCAAAAAAATCTCAGTGGCGTTACTTGCACTGGCGGAGAAAATCGGACGCGTCTGGGGGGCAAAAAAAGAGCGTATCTCTTGATTGAAGAAGAAAGCGTTTGTGTCAGGATTGGTCGCATCTACAAGAAAGCTATTCTTGTTTTTCGGAGCACTTAAGGGCCTTCTGTCAGATCAACCTGGAGTGTTGTAACTGGCACCGACGCGACGGCGACAACGCCACAGGATACATGGGTGGCCTGCAGCAAGGCACCGCTTGGAACGAGGGCGAGTCCCACGGTGCAGAAACTGGTCGAACAGATCCTGCTCTTGTGACTCTCATAGAATTGGGGGAAGCCCTTGATGGCTCCATCCGCCCACGCCGAAGCGCCCGTCGTGGCGAGTCCGATCGCCGCTATTCCCATCGCGATGGCCCGACGATATCGCGCGGGCACCCGCGAGCGCGGAACCAAGAATAATGAAAACATGATTCCCCCCCTGCACTCAGATGAACACGATCGTGAACGTGGCGTTGTAGACGTAGCAGGTGACGTTCGCATCCTGCAGCAGGCGTTCGATCTTGAAGTAGTAGCGCTGCGTGCCTGCGGCGCTGATCGTGAATACGCGGGTCGAGGCGAGACTGAATGAAGTCGACCAGCCGTGGAAGGTATTGTTGGAAGTGTACCCGGCCGCGTGTCTCAGGCTTCCCGCCTTGCTGAGATCCGGAACCGCGTTCTTCCTGTCGACGATCTGGCTGACAAGATCGATCCGGGCAAAGGTGGTGGTGTTCGTGGAGATGCCACAGTACAGGCTGCCATGGAACGTGACCTGGGCGGTGCCGGCCTTCGGCGCGGTGAAATTGAAGCTGCGGATGACGGGAATGGTGTCGGCCGACCCGAACGACAGGCAGTAGCCGCTGGGCCCGGTGCAGCGCGGCTGGGTCGTGATGCTCGCCGCATCGGCCGAAAACGACGACAGGGCCCAGACGAGACTGCCGCAGAGCAGAGCCAGTCCCGAAGACAAGCGAGTGAGTGTTGACATGTGAGAGCCTCCGTTCAGTCTTGCAAGTTCGAAGCGGTCCGAAGTTCAATGCTGCCGCGATCAGCTCATCGGATGCGTTTGGCCGACACAGAGGGCTGCAGCGCGACCGCCTGTTCGTGTTGCGGCAACTCCTGCGCAACAACTGCGCCGTGCGGGTCCACCGTCACCGTCCGTACGCATGCAGGCATGTCCGGCACGTACTGCGTTCTTAGTTCGTGTTCGCGCCGGAGCGCTGTCCGCTCCGTGCCGGCCAATGTCCTTTCGGCGGCAATGATGTTCTCTTTGCCGCAGCGAAAGGCTAGGCTCCAGCCGCCGCGAATGGTGGTGAATCGATGACCGCAGCCGATCTTTCGCTGATATTTGCTCTTGCAATGATCGATCGCGTTCTTGATCGCGCGGCCCATGGAAGGTTCGGTTGCCGCGCCCCATGTGCCGTCCGGTGCGATCGCCAAGACCGTTACATCGTTCCGCCAATCGTCATCCCAGTTGACGGAAGTTGGTGGTCTCGGCGGCAACTCGGATTGCGCAAGGGACGTGTGGAAAGCACCGAGCGCGATCGTCAGAGCGCTACCTGCGGTGAGAAAGATTCGCTTGCTCATGCGCGCGCCCCCTTCTATTTTCACCGCGATCGACCCCCCGGTCGCGCCCAACGCGCCACCGGCAGCGTGTGGCCGCGGGGTGCGGCGGAAACGACGGTGATTCTCAATCGGCAGTCGATCTCCGCTCTCCGTGCTTTGATCACCGGCCCGTGCTCCGCCCCGATCAGCCTACGGCCGAGCAATCAAAAGACTTGAAGACGCCCATTGGCCGCCTCCAGCGGACCCTCCACCCGTTCCCCGGCGGATTCGTCCCACAAACCGGGCGCTGGCGCATCGGACGTTCGTCCGATATCCTTCCATCTTGGAGTCGCAAATTTGCGCGCCCATCGAGTTGAGGCGTTCAGGACATGGAGCGGCGGGTCATGCGGGCTTCCCGCGGCCTGACTGATAAGAAATCTGGAGCGCCGGTTCAGGGGCACGCGGTGCCGCCGGACGCGCTTTCGGAGCTGATCGGTTCGATCTACGACTGCACGCTCGATCCTTCCCGCTGGGAGCGGACGCTGGCGGAGATCACGCAGGCAATGCTCGCCGAATCGGCCATCCTGTCCCTGAACGATCTCCGCCATGACCGTCTCCTGATCGACAAGAGCACGGGCTGGGCGCCAGTCGCGTTGGAGGAGAGGCGGAAGCATATGCCCGAGATCCATGCGGCGCTGAGCGAATGGTTCGCCAAGGGGCCCTCGCTGGATGAGCCGTATGTGGCCTCGCTTGAGCTCACCCCCGAATATCTGGAGTGCTCGCCCTACGTTCAGAACTGCCTGAAGCCGCTCGGCATCGTCGACCTCATGCATTGTTTCCTGATGTATACGCCGTCGCATTACTCCGAACTGTGGATCGGGCGTCACCAGCGGCACGGCGTCATCACCGAGCGCGAGGTCGAGCTTGGCGCGCTTCTGCTTCCGCATCTCCGCCGCGCGGTGACCATCAGCAACGTGCTCGATGTCCGCACCATCGAGCGCGCGCGCATGGCCGAGGCGCTCGATGCCCTCCGCTGCGGCGTCATCCTGACCAACGGCGAAGGCGCCATTCTGCATGCAAACCGCTCGGCGGACGAGATGCTGCGGAACGGCGCCGCCGTGCAGGGAACGGGCCGCACGCTGAGCACCAAGACGCCGGCGGCGGCGCGTGAGCTACGCCAGGCAATCCGGTTGGCGTCCCGGGACGAGGCGACGCTCGGCAAGACCGGTCTTGCCATCTGCCTGACCGGTCCGGAGGCGCCGCCGCTGTTTGCACATGTTCTGCCGATGAACGGCAGCGAACTGCGTACGCGGCTAGAGCCTGAGGCGGTCGCCGCCGTATTCATCGGTGCGCCGATGGCCGCAGCCGTCGATCTGACCCCTGCCGAAACGAAAGAGTATTTGCAGCGTCGCTTCGGGCTGACTCAGGCGGAGGCCGCGGTGGCGTTGGAAACTCTCAAAGGCGACGGACGCGACGCGGTCGCTGCCCGGCTCGGCATCTCGATGACGACCGTGCGTGCGCATCTCAGCCATATCTTCGAGAAGACCGGCGCGCGCCGTCAGGCCGAGCTCGTCCGCCTGCTGATGGACGGTGGCGGCTAGAGCCCGAACACCCGCGCCGCATTGCCGCCGAGGATCGCCGCCTTGTCGACGTCCGATATTGGCAAGCGCGTGACGTGTGCGGTATCCGAGCCGATGTAGGGGTCGTCGGTGCCGAACAGGATCTGGTTCACGCCGACGGAAGCGATCGCGAACATCAATGAAGTTTCCCCAAAGGCGCAAGTGTCATAGAACAGACGTTTGGCGTAGTCGCTTGGAAGCCTGTTGATGTATTTGCGGCAGTCCGGGAACAACCGGTAGCCGTTGTCGAGCCGCTCCAGCAGCATGATCAGCGCTGCGCCCGTATGCGCCAGCACGAACGGGAAATCCGGATAGCGCTGGAAGATGCCGGCATAGATCATGCGCGCCGCCATCAGCGTGGTGTCGAACATCAGCCCGACGCGCAGCGGCAACTCGAACTCTCCCATGTCGGACGTGTCGCGCGGGAACACCGGGTGCTCGACCACCGGCAAACGCAGCGCATTGATCTTCGCCCACAGCGGCTCGAAGCGCGCATCGTTGAGCGGCAGGCCGCCGACGTTGGAGCCGATGGCGACGCCTTTGAGGCCGAGCTCGTGCACCGCGCGGTCGATCTCGGCGACCGAGGCGTCGACATCGGCGAGCGGGAGGCTGGCCAGCCCGATGAATTTGTCCGGGTGCGCGCGGCAATAGCGCGCCAGCGCGTCGTTGACATGGCGCGCGATTGCCACCTGCTCGACCGCCGGCCAGGGATAGACATTGGGCGCGCTGACCGAGAGCACGCGGATGTCGATTCCCTTCTCCGCCATGTCGTTGAGCCGATGCTCGACCTGGAACATGTCCGGCCGGGTCCAGGCGATGGTGGCGCCGCGCTCGCGCAGCAGCGTCTTGCCGTCCGGCGCCGGTTCGGCATCGAGCCGCATGACACGCGTGAGGTCGTCGAGGTAATAGCGGTCGACGAAATGGGCGTGGATGTCGATGGTGGGCATGCGATTGCTCGGCGACGCGGATGTGACGCGCGGGGCGGCAACCTAAGCAAACCGATCGGGTCTTGTCCAAAAACGATCGGGCCGCCCGCCTCGGGGATAGCGGACAGCCCGTCGTGTTCCGCGCGGGGGGGCGCGGCTTCAGGTTTGCGGCTGTGCGTCCGGCGCAGGCGGGCGGCTACGGCGGTCGGCCATGAACTGATCGAACTCGGCCTTATCCTTGGCCATGCGCAACCGTTCGAGAAAGTCGCGGAATTCCTTCTGCTCTTCTTCCAGGCGCCGCAGCGTCTCGGCGCGGTACTCGTCGAAGGCACGGTTGCCGCTCGACCGGTGCGGCGGCTGCCACCATGTCCCGGCCTGACGCATGCGCTCAGCGCCCTCTTGCCACCGGTTGTGGCCACCTCTCCAACATCCCATTCGTCCGCTCCATAGTGTGAAGGCCAGGATCGCGAGACCCACCGGCCACCAGATGATGAAGCCGAGGACCATCAGCACGATCCAGGCCGGCTTTCCGAACTCGTCGAGTTTCGCTGTGATGGGCATCGGAGCCTCGCTCACCTCCGTTGGTGTGAATGTTAATTACATTTACATAGCTACTGCCGGCGGATCGGCTTGTCAAGAAGGTCATCCGCGCCGCGGCGGTTCTGCGTTCACGTCTTCGGGAAGGCCAAGCCCGCGCAGGTAGACCAGAACTCCAGCCTCCAGCAGCTCTTCCGCCGACATCGGCAGCGCCCGCCGGGCAGAATCGCCGCGGCCAAACAGCGAGGCGACGCCGTGCGACAGTGCCCAGATATGCAGCGCCATCATCAATGCCGGGGGCCGGTTCTGCGGGGGCATCCGCGCAATGAGCTGCTCCGACGCGGCGCGCAGCACGGCGAAGGCGCGGTCGCCGGCCTCTCTCAGTTCCGCGCTGGTGTCGAGCGGAATGCCGGCCTCAAACATCGCCGAGTAGTAGGCCGGCTCGTTGCGGGCGAAGGCGAGATAGGCCTTGCCGAGCCGCTCGAAGGCAGCAAACGGATCTGGGCGGCCGGCGTCCCAGGCCTTCCCGAGCGCCCCCGCGAACTGCTCGAAGCCGCGGCGCGCGACGTCCGACAGCAATTCGTCGCGGTCGCGGAAGTGCCGATAGGGCGCGGCCGGGCTCACGCCCGCCCAGCGCGCCGCGTCCGCGAAGGTGAAGCCCCACGGGCCTTTCTCGGCGATCAGTTCGAGCGCGGCACGCACCAGGGCCTCCTTCAGGTTGCCATGGTGATAGCCGCGGGGATGACCGTCGCGATCGTGCTTGGTCCAGCGCATGTAAATGACCTTTACATGACGCCAAGCGAGTCGTCGACTGTGGCTCCCGTCATCCGCGGTCGGGGATTGCGTCCCGGTCCGCCTGCATCGCCTGCCGCAGCGGCTTCGGGATCGGCCGCGCGCGACCCTCGGAGACGAAGGCGACGCGGGCCTGCGCTTCGACCAGCGTGTCGCCGCTGCAAGTTACGCGCTGGCGCAGCGTGATCGAGGCGCCCTTCACCTCTTCCGGCTCGGTCTCGATCTCCAACAGATCGTTCATCCGCGCCGGCGCCAGGAACTCGATCGACATCGACCGCACCACGAAGGCAAAGCCCGGCGCCTCCTTCTCTGCCTCCGCGAACAAGGCGCGCTGATCGGTGCCAAGCAGCCGCAGATAGTTGGTGCGCCCGCGCTCCATGAAGCGCAGGTAGCTCGCGTGATAAACGACGCCGGAGAAATCCGTGTCTTCGTAATAGACGCGCACCGGCATAACATGCACGCCGTTGACGATGTCACCGTCCAAAGCTGTCGTGTTCATAAACCTGCCCAGTTGTCAGCGGATATTCATCTCAAATCGTCATGCAAGCCTCAAGCGGCAGAACCGTTCTCATTTCCGGCGCCGGCATCGCCGGCCCGACGCTGGCGCATTGGCTGGTGCGATACGGCTTCCGTCCGACGTTGCTCGAAGCAGCCCCATCGTTGCGCGATGGCGGCTATATGATCGACTTTTGGGGCGTTGGATACGACGTTGCCGAGAAGATGGGCCTGATCCCTAAGCTCAAACGCGAAGGCTATGACATCACCGAAATCCGCATCATGGACGCAGTTGGACGGCACGTCGGTGGATTCGATGCCAGCGTGTTCCGGTCTGCGACAGGCGATCGCTTCTTCAGCATTCTGCGGGGCGATCTCGCGCGCGAGATATTCCGGACCATTGCGAGTGACGTTGAAGTCATTTTCGGTGACGGCATTACGGCGATCGAGCAGGACGCCGGCACGGCGCACGTGACCTTCCGAAGCGGCGTCGCCCGCTCTTTCGACTTGGTGATCGGCGCGGACGGTCTGCATTCAAGTGTGCGCAAGCTTTTCGGCCATGAGCGGGAATTCGACAAATATCTCGGCTACTACACGGCTTCGTTCGAGGTCGCCGACTATCCGAACAGAACTGAAAACGCCTACGTCAGCTATGGCGTGCCCGGCAGGCAAGTCGCTCGATATGCCCTGCGAAGCAACCGCACGGCCTTTTTCTTCATCTTTGCCACACCGAGCCGCCTCATGATCCCGCATCACGATGTGCCGGCACAGAAGGCGGTGTTGCGAGCAACCTTCCACGAGGATGGCTGGGAATGTGGAGAAATCCTCGATGCACTGGATTCCTCGCACGATATCTACTTCGATGCGGTCAGCCAAATTCGCATGGGGCGATGGTCGCACGGGCGCGTCGCGCTGATCGGCGATGCGGCGTTCTGCCCCTCTCTGCTAGCCGGGCAAGGGGCCGCATTCGCCATGGCGGCGGCCTATCTCCTGAGTGGGGAATTGCGGCGCGCGAACGGCGATCACACGGCGGCGTTTGCGAACTACGAACGTACGTTCCGGCCGTTCATCGAGAGCAAGCAAACCGCAGCCGAGCGGTTTGGCGGTTGGTTCGCGCCTAAGACACAGATCGGGCTTTGGGTGCGCAATGCGACGAGCCGGATGATATCGCTGCCGCTGATCGGCCCATGGCTGGCCGGGCGGGCGTTCGGCGATCGGTTTGCGTTGCCGGACTACAATGCCTGACCAATTGCCGGACGTAGCGGACACAGGCTTGCTCAGCCCTCCTCATCTCCCTGGCCGAACAACCCGAACTGCGCCGGATCGCGTGCGGGCTCGGCGAGGCCGAGGTGGCGGAAGGCATGGCCGGTGAGTAAGCGGCCGCGCGGGGTGCGTTGCAGGAAGCCCTGCTGGATCAGGAACGGCTCGATGATGTCCTCGATGGCATCGCGTGGCTCCGACAGCGCCGCCGCCATCGTCTCGACGCCGACCGGCCCGCCGCCATAGTTGAGCGCGATGGTCGTGAGATAGCGCCGGTCCATCGCGTCGAGGCCGGCGGCGTCCACCTCCAGCGCACCGAGCGAACGGTCGGCGACCTTGCGGTCGATCGCGGCATCGCCGCCGACCAGCGCGAAGTCGCGCACGCGGCGCAACAACCGCCCGGCAATGCGCGGCGTGCCACGGGCGCGGCGCGCGATCTCGTTGGCGCCGTCCGGCGTCATGCCGATGCCGAGCACGCGCGCACCGCGATTGACGATCAGCTCCAGCTCCGCCTCGGTATAGAAATTGAGGCGGATCGGAATGCCGAAGCGGTCGCGCAGCGGATTGGTGAGCAGCCCGGCGCGTGTCGTCGCGCCAACCAGCGTGAAGCGCGACAGGTCGATCTTCACCGAGCGCGCCGCCGGTCCCTCGCCGATGATCAGGTCGAGCTGAAAATCCTCCATCGCCGGATAGAGGATTTCCTCCACCGCCGGATTGAGCCGGTGGATCTCGTCGATGAACAGCACGTCGCGTTCTTCGAGATTGGTGAGCAGCGCGGCGAGGTCTCCCGCCTTGGCGATCACCGGACCGGAGGTGGCGCGGAAGTTGACGCCGAGTTCGCGCGCGACGATCTGCGCCAGCGTCGTCTTGCCAAGACCAGGCGGGCCGACGAACAGCACATGGTCGAGCGCCTCGCGGCGGGTCCGCGCGGCCTCGATGAAGACGTGCAGGTTCGCGCGCGCCTGCTCCTGGCCGATGAAGTCGGCAAGCGCGAGCGGGCGCAGCGAGGCGGATTCTGCATCGTCGTCACGGCGTTCGGGGGTGACCAGGCGGCGAGGGGAGGTGGTCATCGACTCAACTCCTTCAGCCCCAGGCGGATCAATCGCGCCGTGTCCGCGCCATCGCCCGCACTGCGGGTCGCGGCGGCAACGGCGGCCGCCGCCTGCGGCTGGCCATAACCGAGATTGACCAGCGCCGACACCGCATCGGCGACCGGCTGCGGCGCGCGCTTCTCGTCGACCGCGCCGGAGAGCCGGATCACCGCCGGGTCGAGATCGGTAAAGGCCGGCGCCTTGTCCTTGAGCTCGGTGACGATGCGCTCGGCGACCTTCGGGCCGACGCCGGGCGTGCGCGCGACCATGGCCTTGTCGCGCAGCGCGATCGCATTGGCGAGATCGGCCGGCTTGAGCGTGCCGAGCACCGCCAGCGCCACGCGCGCGCCGACGCCCTGCACGGTCTGCAACAGGCGGAACCATTCGCGCTCGACATCGCTCTGGAAGCCGAACAGGCGGATCTGGTCCTCGCGCACATAGGTCTCAATCGACAAGGTCGTCGCCTCGCCCTGCGCCGGCAACGCCTGCAACGTCCGCGCCGAGCAATGCACCAGATAGCCGACGCCGTTGACGTCGACGATGACGAAATCCTCGCCGTAGGAATCGATGATGCCCTTGAGCTTGGCAATCATCGCGCCGCCACCCTCAGCACCACGCTCTGGCGGTGATGCGCATGACAGACCGCGATCGCCAGCGCGTCGGCGGCGTCATCGGAGCGCGGGTCGGCTTTCGGCAGCAGCACGCCGATCATCATGCGGATTTGCGCCTTCTCGCCGTGGCCGGCGCCGACGATAGTCTTCTTCACCAGGTTCGGGGCATATTCGGCGACCGGCACGCCGCTGCGCGCCGGCACCAGCATGGCGATGCCGCGCGCCTGGCCGAGCTTGAGCGTGGCCGCCGCATTGGTGTTGACGAAGGTCGTCTCGACCGCCGCTTCATCCGGGCGGAATTCGTCGATTACCCGCATCAGCTCGTCATGGAGGGCAACCAGCCGCAGCGCCAGCGCGGCCTTCTCGCTCGTCTGCACTGAGCCGCAGGCGATGAAACCGAGCCGGTTGCCCACATACTCCACAACGCCCCAGCCGGTGCGGCGGAGGCCGGGATCGATGCCGAGAATGCGAATCGGATGGGTCATGGCGATGCCGTGATAGCCTCAGACCGTGCCCACCGCCAACGGGAACGGCATGCCATCCCTGCTATCCCCCGGGTTGCCATCCCGCGCACGACCTGGAACAACGCTTTGCCCGCATTTATCGCCCGCGAAGCTCAGGTTCGACCATGCCGGTGGCCGCACCTTCCCCAACCCGCCGCAAACGGCGCGCCGTCATCATCGGCGGCTCGATGTCGGGCCTGTTCAGCGCCGCGTTCCTGCGCCGGATCGGCTGGGATGTCGACGTCTACGAACGCTCGCCGGTGGAGCTGGTCGGCCGCGGCGCCGGCATTACCACCCATCCGGAACTGCTGCAGGCGCTGGAGGCGAGCGGCGCCGGGACGGAGGACCTCGGCATCGAGGTGCCGAAACGCGTGGCCATCGACCGCCACGGTCGCGTGACCGGCGAACGGCCGCTTCGGCAAATCCTCACCTCCTGGGACCGGTTGCAGCGGCTGCTGCGCGAGACCATCGATCCCGCGCATTACCATCTCGGCTGGGCGTTCGAGCGCGTTGAGCAGAATGGCAGCGGCGTGCGCGCACATTTCAGCGGCGGCCGTATCGAAAACGCCGACATTTTAGTCGGCGGCGACGGCGTTCGTTCAACCGTGCGCGGCCAGGTCGCACCGGAACTGCAACCGATTTATGCCGGCTATTACATTTGGCGCGGCGCGCCGAACGAAGCCGACCTTTCGGCACAGACGCTGAAAGAAATTTTTCCGTATTTCGTATTTTATCTGCCACCGCGGCAAGAAGTGATCACCTACCCGATCGCCGGTTTCAACAACGACCTGCGGCCAGGCCACCGCCGCTATAATTTCATCTGGTACCGCGTCGCTGACGCCGCACAATTGCGCGAGATGAATCTCGACGAGAACGGTGTTCAGCACGATTATTCGGTGCCGCCGCCCCTCATTCGCAGGGATCTGATTGCGCAGATGTACGCCGACGCACGAGAGATCATGCCGCCGGTCATGCTTGATTGCGTGATGAGGATGAAGCAGCCCTTCATCACGCCGATCTACGATTTCACTGCACCGACCATCGTGTTCGGCCGCGTCGCCATGGTCGGAGACGCCGCAGCCAATGCGCGCCCGCATATGGGCTTCGGCGTCGCCAAGGCGGGCGGCGATGCGCAAGCACTCGCCGCGGCCCTGCGCGATCACGACGACATCGACACGGCGCTAAAGTCCTATAACGCCGAGCGTCAGCCGATCGGCAACACCATCGTGATGCATAGCCGCAAGCTCGGCACCCATATGGGCGTCAATCTCAAGACCGAGGAAGATCGCCGCATGCACGAATTGTTGCAGGACGACGGCGCGATGATGGACTGGATCGCGGTGCCGAATTTCCTGGATGCATATCGATGAGCGATCTGCCCACGCCCGACTACGCGCGCAACATGCGCATCATCGGCTACACCGGCCAGGGCGGCCGGCCCGACGGCGTGCAGATCATGGTGCACCGTGGCCATGCCTATATCGGACACATGTTCTCCAAGGGCTTCAGCATCGTCGACGTGCGCGACGCGAAAAGCCCGCGCGCGGTGAACTTCATCGCGGCGCCGCCCGGCACCTGGAATATCCATCTCCAGACGCATGACGATCTGCTGCTGGTGATCAACGCCAAGGACATGTTCGCGGCGGCGGAATTCGCCGACGAGCGCGCCTATTACAAAGGCCAGCTCGGCAAGGTGGTCGGCACCGCGACGGCAGCGCGGACCTCGCGGCGCGACTGGACCGCGGGGCTTGCCGTCTACGACATCTCACGGCCGGCCGAGCCACGGCGCATCGGCTTCATGCCGGTCGAGGGCGGCGGCGTGCACCGCATCTGGTACACCGGCGGGCGCTGGGCCTATGTGTCCGCGCTGATCGACGGCTTCACCGACTACATCTTCGTCACCGTCGACATGGCCGATCCGACCAAGCCGCGCGAGGCGGGACGTTGGTGGATTCCCGGCATGAACCAGGCTGCGGGCGAGACGCCGGACTGGCCCGCGGCCAGCCGCTACGGCTTGCACCATGCGATCGTGCACGGCGACACCGCCTATGCGGCCTGGCGCGATGCCGGCATGGTGGTGATCGACGTCGCCGACCGCGCCCGGCCGAAGCTGGTCACGCATCGCAACTGGGCACCGCCCTACGGCGGCGGCACGCACAACTGTTTGCCGCTACCCGGCCGCGACCTCCTGATCGTGCTCGACGAGGCGGTGCTCGACCACCAGGAGGACGGGCTCAAGCTGATCTGGGTGTTCGACAACCGTGTGCGCGACAATCCGATCAGTATCGCGACCTTCCCGACGCCGGCGGAAGCCGACTACGTCCGCAAGGGCGGCCATTTCGGCCCGCACAACATCCATGAGAACCGCCCCGGCAGCTTCGTCAGCGATACGCTGATCTTCGCCACCTATCAGAACGCCGGGGTGCGCGTGTTCGACATCAGCGACCAATACCGACCCAACGAAGTCGGCGCGCTGGTGCCGTCGGCGCCGGCCAGGCTTGTCGACCACCGGCCGAACCGCGCGCGCGTGATCCAGTCGGCCGACGTGTTCGTCGATGCGGGCGGGCTGATCTACTCGACCGACTACAATGCGGGTTTGTATATCTTGGAATTCAATGGGTGACGCGTATCCCGGGCGCATCGCGGCGTTGCTGACAAACGGCGTCATTGCGAGCCCGGAGCGAAGCGGAGGGCGAAGCGATCCAGCTCTTAGATCGATGGCCCTGGATTGCTTCGTCGGCTACGCCTCCTCGCAATGACGGCGCACAATTCCTTTGATGCGCTACGCGCTCATCTTCTGCACCAGCGCGTCGGACACCTCGAAATTGGCGTAGACGTTCTGCACGTCGTCGTGGTCTTCCAGCGTCTCGATCAGGCGCAGGAGCTTCTCGCCGTTCTCGTCATCAACAGCGATGGTGTTCTGCGCCTTCCAAACCAAAGCCGCCTTGCGCGGCTCGCCGAAATTTGTCTCCAGCGCCTTGGCGACGTCGCGCAGCGAATCCGGCGTCGTGTAGACTTGGTGCCCGTCGTCGGTGGACACGACATCCTCAGCGCCGGCCTCGATCGCCGCTTCCAGCATGTCGTCGGCGCTCGCGGCCCTGGCGCCGTATTCGACCACGCCGACATGGTCGAACAGGAACGACACCGCGCCGGTCTCGGCGAGATTGCCGCCGTTCTTCGAGAAGGTCGAGCGCACGTCCGAGGCGGTGCGGTTGCGGTTGTCGGTCAGCACTTCGACGATCACGGCGACGCCGCCCGGCCCGTAGCCCTCGTAGCGGATCTCGTCATAGGTCTCGGCGTCGCCGCCCAGCGCCTTCTTGATCGCTCGCTCGATCGTGTCCTTGGTCATGTTCTCGGCGCGTGCCGCCAGCACCGCCGCCCGCAGCCGCGGGTTCATCGCCGGGTCGGGCATGCCGAACTTGGCCGACACGGTGATCTCGCGCGCGAGCTTGCCGAACAGCTTGGAGCGCACCGCATCTTGGCGCCCCTTGCGGTGCATAATGTTCTTGAACTGGGAATGTCCGGCCATGGTCTCGATCGTCACTGCTGAGGCGCGCCGCGTTATAGGATGGCAGTGCGGCAAAATCCAGAAAGCAGCATCACGCCCAGAACACCGGCCGCGCCTCCTCGAGCAGCCCGCCCAGGCGCACCGCCCCGACACGGCGTGCCAGCCCCGTAGCGTCATCGGTCTCCACCGCCACTGCGCATAACGTCGCCGGGCCGGACGCCGGCTCGAATTTCGCGGACGGAATTTTGCGCAGGAAGCGCGTCATCGGCTCGTCCTTCATCATGCCGATGACGGAATCGTAGTCGCCGGTCATGCCGACATCGGTGATGAATGCGGTCCCGCCCGGCAGGATCTGGTGGTCCGCGGTCGGCGCATGGGTATGCGTGCCGACGACTAGGCTGGCGCGCCCGTCAGCGAAATGCCCCATCGCCTGCTTCTCACTCGATGCCTCCGCATGGATGTCGATCACGATGGCGTCCGCGGCGCGCTTGAGCGCACAGGCGGCGAGTTCGCGATCGACGGCGGCGAACGGATCGTCGAGCGGGTCCATGAAGATACGCCCCATGGCATTGACCACCAGCACGCGAGCACCGGAACGCGTCTCGATCAGCGCGGCGCCGCGGCCGGGCGTCCCGCGCGGGAAATTGATCGGGCGTATCAGCCGCGGCGCGCGTTCGATGAACACCAGCGCCTCGCGCTGGTCCCAGGCATGATTGCCGAGCGTGATGGCGTCGACGCCGGCATCGACCACGGCGCAGTAGATGACCTCGGTGATGCCGAACCCCCCGGCAGCGTTCTCGCCATTGGCGATGACGCAGTCGAGCTTCCAGTCTGCGATGAGACCCGGCAGCCTCTCGAGGACGACCTTGCGCCCGCTGCGGCCGACGATGTCCCCAACAAAGAGAATTCGCATTCCTTACGATTTCCGGAACTCGATAACCTCGCGCTCCGTTAGCACGAGATCAAGCCGCGCGTCGCGGGGCGTGGCCGGCACACGGTCGATTTCCTGAGCGCCGAAAGCGATGCCGATGGCGGTCACAGGCTTCCGGGCGCGGATCCCGGTGATCGTCATGTCGTAATAGCCGGCGCCATAACCGATGCGGTGGCCCGTCCGGTCGAAGGCCGAGAGCGGCACCAGCATCACGTCGGGGATCGCCTCCGGCGCCTCCGGCGCCGGCTCGCGGATCCCCCACTGCCCGGACAGTAGCGGATCGCCGAATGCATAGGCGCGCAGGATCAGCGGCTTGCCGCGCCCGGTCACGACCGGCAGCGCCAGTTGCGCCCCCGCCGCCGCCAAGCGGCGCATCAGCGGCAGCGGATTGATCTCACTGCGGATCGGGAGGAAGCCGGAGACGATGGTTCCGGGTGCGATCGGCACGGGGAACGGCCGTGTTGCGATCGCGTCGGCCGCGGCGGCGCGCAGGTCGCCCGGTAGAGCGTCACGGCGGGCCAGTGCCTGCTGGCGCAGGATGGCCTTGTCTTCAATTGAGCTGTCAAGTTCCGGCATTACCGCATCATGCCTGCGTGCGCGTTGAGGTTCCATGTTCTTTGCTTCACTGCTGCGTCATTGCGAGCCCGGAGCGAAGCGAAGGGCGAAGCAATCCATGTCTTGCCCTATTGCCCTGGATTGCTTCGGCGGCTGCGCCGCCTCGCAATGACGGTAGCCAACGCTCCGCCGCCCGTATTGTTTGGTCGGCGCCGGGTACGCCTTCGTCCTTTCCCTCCCCCTCGACATGAGGGGGGCGGAGCGCCGAGAGGCGCATCCAAGTCGCGCCTTGCGAGACGCGACGCGCGCAATGACGCTGCGCGCTCGCCTCTCGGCGCTCCACCGCGGCGTTCTCCTTCCGGCGCCGGGCCGCGCTTTCGCCTGGGTATTCCAGCCCAGGTCGTCAGCGAGCTCCTCGCAGGGACTCGTAATGGTCCCGGGCGGAGCCCCGACGCCGCCCGAGTGCGAGTTTGCGAGACTCGCCCGCGGGCGCCGCATCCCGCTCCGCCAGCCGAACGCCTCCGGAAGGCGCCCCTCGGTGAGCAGGACCCTCAGACTATAAACCTAGGTATTTGATCCTATCAAGCGAATGGTCGTGTCTGTCTTAGTTTGAAATTCCGTTCCGACCCGAGTGAGATATTCAGCCTCGGCCAATTGACGGAGCCTGATGCCTATGACCACGAATGCAGACGATGACGATCTTATCCTCGAGGCGTTGAAGAAAGCGCATCCGCACTAAAGGACTCAGATCGCCACCCGTGCCCGGTGGTCTGTATGCCAGTCAAACTCATCAAATGACGCCGGCCTTTGACGCATTGTTGCGGTCGTAAGTATGCTGCCAGCGGGTGACAAAAGTGCGGGGCCGCTTGGCCGTTGGAGCGTTCGATCCCGGGTTCCCTACACAAGTAGGTGGGCGCCATATGTCCGGGCCCATGAGCCCGGTCAGGGACAGCTCCCTTCAGGATCGATAAGGCCCCGGGGATATAGGCTCTCGCACCGCGCAGCCCCGCGCCGGCCAATGTAGTGCGGATGGTGGAGCGCCGCCACAGGCGGGTAAGGCGAATTTGGTAGCCGTGCCCCGGACGCGATGCAGCACGCAATGCTGCATCGCTGAGCCGGGGCCGTTACAAACGCCGAGCCTGGAACGGTCCCGGTTCTGCACAGCGGCACTCGTGCCGCATTGCGCCCGGGACACCAATGCGGACCTAGCCGATCGCGACGCCGTTACCGAGACTCTGGTTGAGCCGCTTCGACAGCCGTTCGATGCGGTCGGCGGCGGTGTTGAAGGCGTCGACGATCGCGGCTTGGCCCGCCTGCGTCCGGTCGGCGGTTGCCGAGCGCGCATTGCGCAACGTCGCCAATTCCTGCTCGAGCCGGCGGATGCGCTCGCCGGTATCGGCAAGCTCGTCGGCCACGCTCAGGGCCGCCATCAGGATCAGCCGCGCATCGCCAATCTCGCCGAACTTACCGCTCAATTCGGCGATCCGCCGATTGAGATCGGCGCAAAGCGCCAGCAAGTGGTCCTCCTGGCCGTCCTCGCAGGCCATCCGATACTGACGACTGTTGATGGTGACGGTCACCTGCGGCATGGCGCGCTCATGCATTAAGCCGGCGAAACAACCAGCCGGCGGTTGCGGTCCCAAGCTGGGCAGCTCAGCGGTCGCCACCCTCGATTACGTTGCGGATCGATTGCATCGCAAGGTCGAGACGGCGAATCACGTCGCGGTTGGCCGTCTCCAAGCTCTTGGCGCGCGCACTGACGGTGTCGAGGTCGTCAGCAAGCCGCGCCCTGTCATCGCCAAGCGCCTGCACCTGCGCGGCCAGACCCGCCTCCGTCCGGTCGGCCTCATGCCGACGCTCGACGGCAGCCTCAAGGGCGTCAAGCGCCTGCGTCAGCCGCCTGGCGGCCGCATCGATGGTCTGGCCGTCGTTCATCGCCGCCGTTCCGCCGCCATGATTTTCGCCACACCCGTAGCGGCGCAGTGAAAACGCATGCCTTGCAACCATTTAGATCGAGAAGCTTACGTCTCATGCGACGTGCGCGTCAACGCCGCGGCAGCAGCGTTCAGTGGATGACGTAGGGGATGGATCGGATCAGCCACTGAAAAATGCGGGAGGAGGCGACACGGCGGTCCTATCGCGAATAGCGCGGGGCCTTCCACGGCCGGCGCTGGAAGATCGCGAGTTTACGTGGATGACGGAACGGATGCTGCCATCCGTCCCCCGGGCGCATTGACTCGGGACCTTCACATGCTATCTGTCCGCCCGCTTGAGCCGGTTTCTCAACTTCAAATCGGCGGCACTAGCCGCTGCACTTGGGCGGCGGCACGCAGCGGCTGGACCGCCCGGTGACCACATGATCAGTCGGAATTCCTCGGCCGCCGTGGCAGCGAGTCCCGAACCGTCCCCGAACCCGCGCGCGGCGCATGATCGCATGGCCAACGCCATCCGCGCCGTGGCGATGGACGCGGTCGAACAGGCGAAGTGCGGGCATCCCGGGCTGCCGATGGGCGCCGCCGACGTCGCCACCGTCCTGTTCACACAGTTCCTGAAGTTCGATCCCGCCGACCCGGCATGGCCCGACCGCGACCGCTTCGTGCTCTCGGCGGGACACGGATCGATGCTGGTGTACGCGCTGCTGCATCTCGTCGGCTACGAGGCGATGACCATCGAGCAGATCAAGCGCTTCCGGCAGCTCGGCTCGATCACCGCCGGCCATCCTGAGCACGGCCACACCCCGGGTGTCGAGACGACCACCGGACCGCTCGGCCAAGGCATCGCTAACGCGGTCGGCATGGCGATCGCCGAACGGCATCTGGCGGCCGAGTTCGGCGCGGGCGTTGTGAATCACCACACCTATGTGCTCGCCTCCGACGGCGACCTGATGGAGGGCATCAGCCAGGAGGCGATCGCGCTCGCCGGGCACCTCAAGCTCAACCGGCTGATCGTGCTGTTCGACGACAACGGCATTTCCATCGACGGACCGCTGTCGCTGGCGGATTCGGTCGACCAGGTGAAGCGGTTCGAGGCCGCGGGCTGGGTGGCATCACGCATCGACGGCCACGACCCCGCCGCCATCGCCACGGCGATCGAAAAGGCGCAAGAATCCGACCGCCCAAGCCTGATCGCCTGCCGCACCACGATCGGCTTCGGCGCGCCGACCAAGGCCGGGACCGAAAAATGCCACGGCTCGCCGCTCGGCGCCGACGAGATCAGGGGCGCACGCGCCGCGCTCGGCTGGACCGAGCCGGCATTCGCCATTCCGGACGACATCCTCGCGTCATGGCGGCAAGCCGGCCAGCGCTCGAAGGGACTGCGTCGCGCCTGGCGCGAGCGGCTGCAGGCGCTGCCCGCTGACCAGCGCGCGGAATTCGAACGCCGCGTGCGCGGCGACGTGCCGAACGATCGGCTCGCCGACGCGGTCCGCAGTGTGAAGAAAAAGCTTGCCGCCGCGCCGAAGGAGATGGCGACGCGTGCCGCCTCGGAATTCGCACTCGACGCGCTGGTCCCGGCGCTGCCGGAACTGATCGGCGGCTCCGCCGATCTCACCGGCTCCAACAACACGCGGCCGAAAGGCATGACGGTCCTGTCGGCGGCCGACTACGGCGGCCGTTTCATCCATTATGGCGTACGCGAGCACGGCATGGCGGCGGCGATGAACGGCATGGCCGTGCACGGCGGGATCATTCCATACTCCGGCACCTTCCTGGTGTTCTCCGACTACTGCCGGCCGTCGCTGCGGCTGGCGGCGCTGATGGGCCAGCGCGTCATTCACGTGATGACGCACGATTCCATCGGGCTCGGCGAAGATGGCCCGACGCATCAGCCCGTGGAGCATCTCGCCGCGTTACGCGCGATCCCGAACCTGATGGTCTTCCGCCCCTGCGATGCGGTCGAGACGATCGAGTGCTGGCAGCTCGCGCTCGAGGCGCGGTCAACCCCGAGCGTGCTTGCACTGTCGCGACAGAACCTGCCGCCGCTGCGCCGGACGTTCGATGTCGACAATCGTTGCGCGCTTGGCGCCTATGAATTGTTGCCGGCGGACGGAAAGGCCGAGGTCTCGATCTTCGCCGCCGGCTCGGAAGTCGAGATCGCGGCCGATGCGCGGACACTGCTCGCTGCGCGCGGCATTTCCGCACGCGTGGTGTCGGTGCCCTGCTTCGAGTTGCTGTTTGCCGCTCCCGAAGCAACCCGGCGCGCCATCATCGGCGATGCCCGGGTGAAAATCGGCGTCGAGGCCGCGGTGCGGCAGGGCTGGGACGCGATCATCGGTTCCGACGGATTGTTTATCGGCATGTCGACGTTCGGCGCCAGCGCCCCATTTAGGGACCTGTACCGCCACTTCGGAATCACTGCGGAGGCAATCGCAGAGACCGCAGCAAGCGGTCTGCACGGCTGACCGTGCCGGATTGCCGGCTTTCGTGCAGATCGAAAATGGGCGTTTGTGGCGCGCAAGGGCGACAATCTCTGTGCCTCCCGCCGGCTATATCGAGAGTTAATGGGTCATATCGTCCCGTATTGATCCTGTGACGATACGATGACCGTATTGGTCCTATGACGATACGATGATAAGGAGTTCATCGTGCGGACTCACGGCCGCAGACTTGGCGCGGGCAAGGGAGCGGGGCGCAACGGCCATGTATACGCGCGACTATCGCGACCTTATTGGCGGGGGCCTGCTGCTCCTGTTTGGATTGTTTGTCGGATTCCACGCCTTAACCAGCTATGATATTGGCACGCTGCGGCACATGGGTCCGGGCATGTTCCCCGCGTGGCTGGGCTTTGTCCTGGCCGGCATCGGGGCGGTGATTATGGTTCTCGGGCTGTTCCACCCGGGCGATCGCATCGAACCGCACTACCGCCAGTTCATCGCTGTCATTCTCGGGGTGATGGTTTTTGCTGTGACGGTCGGGGCCTTCGGAATGATCCCGGCGGTCGTCCTGCTGACGTTCGCGGCCGTTCTGGCTGACGACAAGCTGGGCGTCGTCGGAGCTGTGATTCTCGCCGTCGTCCTCTCGGTGCTCGCCCTGCTGATCTTCCGCGTCGGCTTGAGAGTTCCCCTGCAAATGTTCAAGTGGCCATTCTGATGGGCTTCTTCGACAACCTTGCGCTCGGGCTGAGCGTCGCGTTCTCGTGGTCGAATCTGTTCTGGTGTTTTGTCGGGGTGACCCTCGGCACGTTCATCGGGGTGCTCCCCGGCATCGGCGCGTTGGCGGCCGTTTCGCTGCTGCTGCCGGTCACCTTCCATCTCGACCCGACCTCCGCGCTGGTGATGCTGGCGGGCGTCTATTACGGGTCGGCCTACGGCGGCTCGACCGCATCCATCCTGCTCAATCTCCCCGGCACCCCGTCGTCCGCTGTCGCCTGCCTCGACGGCTATCCGATGTCGCGCCAGGGGCGCGCCGGCGTTGCGCTGCTGATGTCGGCGCTCGGCTCCTTTATCGGCGGCGGGATCGGCATCCTGCTCATGATGCTGTTTTCGCCGCTGATCGTCGATATCGCGCTCAGGTTCGGCCCAGCGGAATACTTCACGATGATGGTGCTGGGGCTGATCGCCGCCTCAACGATCTCGACAGCATCGCCAATCAAGGGCATCGCGATGGTGGTGCTCGGCGTGCTGCTGGGATTGGTCGGTTCCGATATCGAAACGGGCACGCCGCGCCTTGCCTTCAACCTACCCGAACTGTTCGACGGCATCAGCTTGGTCGCGATCGCCATGGGTCTGTTTGGCGTCTCCGAGGTGATCGCCAGCATCAAGGTGATCCAGAGCGGCCAGATCGATAAAAAGATCACCTTCCGATCGATGATACCGACCCGTGATGATGTCCGGCGTTTCTGGTTCCCCATGCTGCGCGGCGCCGGGATTGGCTCGTTCTTCGGCGCATTGCCCGGCACCGGCGGCGTGATCGCGTCGTTTGTGGCCTACGCCGTCGAGAAGAAGGTATCGAGCGAACCCGAGCGGTTCGGAAGGGGCGCGATCGAGGGGCTCGTGGCTCCCGAGACGGCAAACAACGCGGCCGATCAGACGGCCTTCATTCCGACGATGACCCTTGGCATTCCCGGCAGCGTCGTCATGGCGCTGATGATTGGCGCCATGATGATTCACGGCATCGCGCCGGGCCCGCAGTTGATGACCAAGAACCCGGACCTGTTCTGGGGACTGATCATGAGCTTCTGGATCGGCAACGTCCTGCTGCTGGTCCTGAACATACCCCTGATCGGGGTCTGGGTTCGAGTCCTGTTGATTCCCTACCACGTGCTGTATCCGGCGGTCCTGATGTTCGTGTGCATCGGGGTCTACAGCATCAACAACAGCTCCTTCGACGTCTTTATGGTGATGCTGTTCGGCGGCGTCGGCTACGTCATGCGCCTGGTCGATCTCCAGCCGGCTCCGTTGCTGCTCGGGTTCGTGCTGGGTCCGCTGATGGAGGAAAACCTGCGCCGCGCGATGCTGATTTCGCGCGGAGAGTTCATCGTGTTCCTGCAACGCCCGATCAGCGCGGTGTTCATCGTGATCACTTTTGTGCTGCTGGCCTGGGCGCTGTGGAACGCCCTGCCACGCCGCTCACGAGGCGCCGCCGAAAGCGCGCGATAGCAGCAACATCAGGTGGAACGGCGTTGCCGGTTGTGAGTTTTCGTCAAGGGCTCTAAAAGGACGGCAATTCTCCATTGCCTCATGGGAGGAGCCAGGCATGACCGTTCGAGTCGCCATCAACGGGTTTGGGCGAATAGGCCGCAACGTGCTCCGCGCCATTGTCGAAAGCGGGCGCGATGATATCGAGGTCGTCGCCATCAATGATCTCGCGCCGGTCGAGACCAACGCGCATTTGCTGCGTTACGACTCGGTGCATGGCCGCTTCCCGGGCAAGGTGACAGTCACCGACAGTTCGATCGACTGCGGCACCGGTCCGATCAAGGTCACGGCGATCAAGGACCCGACGCAGCTTCCCTGGAAGGAGCTCGGCGTCGACGTGGCGCTGGAATGCACCGGCATCTTCACCTCGAAGGAGAAGGCGTCGATGCATCTGCAAGCCGGCGCCAAGCGCGTGCTGGTATCGGCTCCCGCCGACGGCGCCGATCTGACTGTCGTCTACGGCGTCAACCACGACAAGCTCGGCAAAGAGCATCTGGTCGTGTCGAACGCCTCCTGCACGACCAATTGCCTCGCCCCGGTTGCCAAGGTACTCAACGATGCGGTCGGCATCGAAAAGGGCTTCATGACGACCATCCACGCCTACACCAACGATCAGCCGTCGCTCGATCAGGTGCATAAGGACCTGTATCGCGCGCGCGCCGCGGCGCTGAACATGATCCCGACCTCGACCGGCGCCGCCAAGGCGGTCGGACTGGTGCTGCCGGAACTCAACGGCAAGCTCGATGGCGTCGCCATCCGGGTGCCGACGCCGAACGTGTCGGTGGTGGACTTCAAGTTCGTGGCCAAGAAGGCGACGACCAAGGACGAGATCAACGCCGCCATCAAGCGCGCCGCCGAGCAACAGCTCAAGGGCGTGCTCGGCTACACGGACCAGCCCAACGTCTCAATGGACTTCAATCACGACCCGCATAGTAGCGTGTTCCACATGGACCAGACCAAGGTCATGGATGGAACATTCGTGCGGGTGATGTCCTGGTACGACAACGAATGGGGCTTCTCCAACCGCATGATCGACACCGCGGTGGCGATGGGGAAGCTGATTTGATCGGCCCCTTTTGACCGCGGAATTTTTTCTGTCATTGCGAGGAGCGATAGCGA